>JBKDXR010000099.1:0-10993 GCA_046306055.1 Flavobacteriales bacterium | reverse complement strand
CCTGGTTGATGGCCTGGCACAGGAACAACTCCGGCTGAGGGCGCAAAGGACCGAACACCTTCACCGTGGCCACCTGCGCCTGTAGTGCCCGCAACAGGAAATGGTTCGTCCCGGACCACGAACGACGGTCGTTCGGATCGTCAACGGACACGTATGCAACAGTGATGGGGAGCTTCATCGCGATGGTGCGAAGTTCGGTCCTACATCCTCCATTACACACTCCTCAACATCCGGATGTTCACGACCGTGTGAGGACGGACCATCAACAAGGGATGTGTGGAAACATGGATAGCACGGTACCCGAATGGACATGGCCCTCCCGGTACTTTCGCTTCCGTTCATGCACTGGAGCATGCGGCCGAAATCCATGAGCGATACCGAGATCCGCGCCCTGATCACCCTCATCGATGACCCCGATGAGGATGTTTACCTCCAGGTCCGTGAGCGCATTGTTTCCCTGGGCGGTCCTGTGGTGCCCGTGCTGGAACGTGCATGGGAAGTGGATGACCTGGGCGACCTGTTCAGGAACCGGATCGAGGATATCCTCCAGACCATCCATCTGGCGGGTGTAAGGGAGCGTTTGATCGCCTGGCGCGACAAAGGATGTGATGACCTGCTGGAAGGCGCGTTGATCGTGAGCCGTTACCGCTATCCCGATCTGGACGAGCACAAGGTGAAGGCCCGCCTCGCAGCCATTCGCCAGGACATCTGGCTGGAACTGAACGATCATCTGACGGCCTTCGAGAAGGTACGTGTGTTCAATCACATTTTCTTCCAAGTGCATGGGTTCAAAGGGAACAAACGGAACTACCACGCACCACAGAACAGCTACCTCAATGACGTCCTCGACAGCCGCACTGGCAATCCCTTGTCGCTCGCCATCATCTACCAGGTGATCGCCGAGGACCTTGGGTTGCCGTTGAAGGGCGTGAACCTGCCCAACCATTTCGTTCTCGCCTATCTGGATGAGGATAGCGTTGGTGGTGTGGACAGTGCACAACACGCCGATGAGAACGTGCTGTTCTACATCAACGCGTTCAGCCAAGGCGATATCCTGGGAAGGAACGAGATCAACGAGTTCCTGGAGAAGTTGAAGATCGAGCCCAGGCCGTCCTTCTATTCACCCTGCACCAGCCGCGACATCATCCGCAGGCAATTGAACAACCTGGCCAACAGCTACCAGAAGCAGGGGGATGATGAGCGCGCAGCGGAACTGGGAGAACTGAGGGACCTGCTTGGCAGCGCGGAGGTGTGACCCCCTCGATCGCGCAGGACACTGAAGCCATTACAACACGCTCGAGGGTCGAACGCTGAGGTTCCGCCCGCTATGGCTGCGAAGGACTGACCGGTTGATCGGTATCCGCCTCCACTCCTTTGGCCGTTGCAGGCTTGAAGCTGGTGACCTCCCAGATCCGCCAGACCGCAGTACGGTCGGCCCATCCTCCCACATTGAAGCGCAGCAACCACTCAGGGAAGGAACTGAAGAGCAGCTTCGTTTGCATGCCCGCCGGGAACACTTCCTCGCGCGAACGCGACACGTACAACGATCGTGCATCGTGATGCAGGTCGTTGTCATGGATCGAGGCCACCTGCAGACCTTTGGGCCGGTTGAACCACACTGGCAGGCCTTGCCTGTAGGGATCATCCGCGTCGTGCAGTAGCGTGTCTCCCGGCTTTGCGATACGATGCAACGCCCGGAAAAAGCCGATGTCGTCCTGGGCAGGCTTGAGCATGATCACGATCAGCAACGGCACATGCACCACAAGGAAAAGCGTGCGAAGAACCCGTTGTGCCCTTGTGGTCATCCAGCGCAGCCATCCCCTTTCCTTTGTAATGGAAAGGCCTCCCACCACCAGCGCGGGCAGCAATGGCACGAGCGGAAGGAAGAACCTGTACTCCTTGTGGTCGATGAACAAGTGTGCCAGCACGAAGGGCACCACGGCCCAGGTGAGCGGATCGCGTCGGCGGAACACGAACAGCACGAGCGGTGGTAGCAGGAAGAACAAGCTGAACGGCGGCACCAGCCGCTCGAACAAGGCCGTGAAGTAGTACCACCAAGGCTCGGTACCGAACTCGCTGGCTTTGTCCTGCAATATGTTCAGGTCAATGTAGTTCCAGGCAGTGAGGACCCACTCTCCGTAGAACCAACGGTCGATGAGGATGCCCGCGAAAAGGCTCAACGCGCATCCCAGCAGCAGCAACCCGACCGTGTACCAACGCAGGCCTGCGACCAGCACGCTCCAAGCGAGTAGGCCCGCCACCATGAGGCCGGTCTGCGACCGCGCGACCGCAGCTAGGCCCAGGAACACGCCGGCAAGGAGCCATGGCCAGTAAGCCTCTGGTCGTGCCGGATACGCAACGGCCGCAAAACCAATGGCAAAGAGCGCCGCCGAGAGGCACTCGGAGGAAAAGCGCACACCACCGTAAACACCGAACCATAGGAAGAAGGCGAGGAACAGGTAGGGCCGCAGCCAAGCCCCATCCTGCATGGCGGGATCGATGCGTAGTCGGCCGCGCAACAGCAGCAGCGCCGCCACGAACGAAAGCATGGCGGTCAGCATGCGCAGTAAAATGGCTACCGTGAACGGATCGGGATCGCCGAACAGGAAGAGCACTTTATGCACGACCACCACTATCGCAGGCTGAAGGGCAGGTCGCATTCGGGCGGGGAACTCCCAAGGCAGATCGCTCTCCGGCGTGATACCAAGTTTCCAGCCCGCGAACTCGAGGACCTGATAATGCTCATCGGCATGGTTCACCCCTGCGGAGAAGTACGCCGTGATGGCCAGCACGAAGGCTCCCAGCCATGCGGCGCGCCTGGCAGTGGGCGGCATCGCTGCGTTCATCGGCTGAACAGGCGGAGGGCTGTGCGTGCAATGATGGTCATGTCCAGCATCACGCTCTGCTCCCGCACATACGTGAGGTCCAACGCCAACTTTGCAGGCATCACCTCCTCCACATAGGTGCGTTCGGGATCGGCGCTGCGCCCCAGCACCTCGTTCTCGTTGATGTAGGCAATGCTGGCCAGGCTCGTAAGTCCCGGTCTCACGGTCAGCACGGCCCTTTGTTCCGGCGAATAAAGCGCCACGTACTTCGGCACTTCGGGACGTGGCCCCACCACGCTCATATCACCCTTCAGGATGTTGATGAGCTGAGGCAGTTCGTCCAACTTGGTCCTTCGCAGGAAATGGCCCACTCCGGTGATACGGGGGTCTCGTTCACCCACGGTGATCTGGCCGCGCGCCTCACTGCCAGGCCGCATGCTGCGGAACTTCAGCAGTTCGAAGGGCCTTCCATGCCGCCCCACCCGCACCTGGCGGAAGAAGGCCCCACCCGGCGAGGTCAAGGCCACGGCCAGGGCTAGCACCAGCAACACCGGCAGCAACAGGCCCAGTGCAAGCAGTGAGGCTACGATGTCGAACAGACGTTTCATCAGGCGCTCATCACCTGTTCCACAGCGGCCTTGACCACACTGATCACACGATCGACCTGATCATCCGTGAGGTCATAATAGACCGGCAGGCTGATCTCGCGGCTGTAGTGGCGGAAGGTATTGGGGAAGTCAGCGATGCGATAGCCACGCTCCTTGTACACGGTAAGCATGGGCATGGGGATGAAATGGACGTTCACGCTCACTTCGCGCTTGGCTATCGCTGTGATCACCGCGTCGCGTTGGGCCTCGGTGGCTTGCGCGAGACGGAGCATGTACAGGTGGTACGACCCTTCACGCCCCGTGTCCGCGAACAAGGGCGCGATGAAGCGGGGGTCCGCCCCGAAAGCCGCGTTATAGCGCTCACAGATCGCTTTGCGCCTGGGGATGGTCTCACTGTCATACCGCTCCAATTCCACCAGCCCGATGGCGGCCTGCAGGTCGGTCATGTTGCACTTCCAACCCGCCATGGTCACGTCGTACCGCCAGGCACCGGCCTGCATCTTGCTCAAGGCGTCCTTGCTCTGGCCGTGCAGGCTCATGATGTTGAAGAGCTTGTAGAGGGCATCGTTGTCGAAGGGACCGGGCATATGGAGCGCAAGGGCTCCGCCTTCCGCGGTGGTCAGGTTCTTCACCGCGTGGAAGCTGAAGCCCGTGATGTCCGCGATGGCCCCCACGCGCTTGGCGCCGATCGTGGCTCCGAAGGAATGGGCCGCGTCGCTCATGACCAGGATCCGCCCGAGCTGCTGTTGCACTTCACCCTGGGGTACGAAAACGGCGCGCGCCTCTTCCGCGATCCGCATCATCGCCTCCTGGTCCGCAGGAAGACCGCCGATGTCCACGGGCATGATGCACTTGGTGCGGGACGTGATCGCCTTGCGCACGGCTTGTGGGTCTATCGTGAAGTCGTCCAGGATGTCCACCATCACCGGGGTTGCGCCGACGTGCATTACGATGTTGGCCGTGGCGCAGTAGGTGTAGGCGGGCACGATCACCTCGTCACCGGGACCGATGTTGAACCACCGGAGCACCAGCTCACAGGCGTTCGTCCATGCGTTGAGCGCGATGACCTTTTCCACGCCGCAATAGGTCGCCAGCCGCTTCTCGAACTCCTTGGTGCGTGGGCCGGTGGTGATCCAGCCACTGCGCAGGGCGGCGGTGATCTCGGCGATGGTGCGCTCGTCGATGCGCGGCGGGGAGAAGGGGATCATGGGTTACCTGTTGTTCGGGCCAGGATGGGTTCGGGCGGTGAAGATCGCATGGCGAGCATCAGTGCACCCCAGGAAAGGAAGAGCACGCCGGCCTGTGTTTCCAGCATGCTCTCCACCGCCCAGTTCAGTGCCAGCAGGACGATGAACGCCACCATCAGCTCGTCGCGGTGCTTGATGGCATGCACTGCGGGCACAAGCAGAAGGCACACCATCAGCAGCGCCCCCGGCAGGCCCAGTGTCAGCGGCGTTTGCAGCAACTGGCTATGAGCGTTCAACCGCTGTTCCACGGCGTGCGTGTAGCCTAGCTCCCTGTAACGCTGGATGAGGACATCCTTCACATCACCCGTGCCCGTGCCCCAAGGCATGTGCTCACGGATCAACGGACCGGCCGCCGCCCAGATCAGCTCACGTGATTCAGTGCTCCCTTTGGCGCTGACATCAACGGGTGCGCCCTTGGCAGCATGACTGAACTGGCCGACCTTTTCCTGAAAGAAAGGGGACAGGAGAACAAGCATGGCCAGCAGCGCCACCGCGGCGGAGGCCCCGCTGAACACACGCCGGCGAGAGGCCTTGTCCCGCCAGTGAAGGACAAGTGAAATGGTCCACCACGCACCCATGGCCATCCATCCGGCTTTGCTCGCACACAGCACCGCTCCGGCGATCAACAGGCCCCTGATGATCGCCCCCCACACCCGCGATGCGAACGGATGCAGCTCGACGAAGACCAAGGCCAGCATAAGGTACAGGGCGAAATAGCTGGGATGCAGGAACAGCGAAAAATTACTGCTGATGAAGTACGCGGTGGTGGGTGCGTTCATCGTTCCGCCGTGGTATCCGATGGCATGATGCACATAATGACCCACTGCCACGGCCATGCAACTCGCCGATGCCAGTGCACAGGCCACGGCGAAGGCGTTGAGCAGCGCCGTTCCTCCTGATCGCGAACGTTCCGGCACCAGCAGTACCACCAAAGGGATCAGCAGCATCAACGCCTTCACTTGCAGATCGAACACCGCATAGTCCATGTTCGTGCTCCACGCCAGCCCCAGCACGTAGCACAGGTAGAGCGCGGTCATCCAGCCCAACGGGGAGCGCAACAGGTGCCGGCCGCTCCGGTGGCCATGGTCGGCGCGATGGGCCACGACCAGCACAACGCATGCAGCAACAAGGAACACACCGGCAAGCCCAGGCAGGAACAAGGGGATGACGGTGGCCAGAAGCAACAATGGAGCGCTCCAGCTTCCATGGTCATGCGCCAGTTCCGCAAGGATCGCAGTTGCCTGTTTCATCGTGTGAGGGCCCTTGCCCGCGATCCGGGCAGTTCATTCATGACGAGGGATCGGAATATCCCGTGCCAGTAACCGATACCGTATCCGGCATGCAGGGTAAGGAAGGCGCGCAGGATCCCGGGCAGGTCGCTCCAAGGGCCCGCCTGCCGCGCACTGAACACCGCCAAGAGGAGATAGCTCACGATACCGATGGCCATGAACAAGCCAGCTGGTCGCCAGAAGATCATGATGAAAGGGCAGGTCACCAGGAATGCCACCCATGCCGCCGGTACAAGCTGGCGCCAGGTGGTCACTGCACGGTGTTTCCGGTTCACGAACACCTTCCAAAGGCCATATTGCTCATACTGCCTGAAAAGCTTGCCAAAGCTCGCACGCACGACGTAACCCGAACGGATGGCAGGGTCGAGCAGGATATTGTACCCCGCCTTCGTCAGTCGGAAATTGAACTCATCATCCTGGTTGCGGTCGAGGTCCTCGTCGAACCAACCGATGCGGTCGAACACTTCACGCCGATAAGCGCCAAAGGCCACGGTATCCACATGTCCGCTCTTAGTGCCGGTCCTGAAGTGCGCGTTGCCCACCCCGAACGGGTGGGACATGGCAAGGCCGATATGCCTTGAAGCGTCGTTGGCGTATGTGTTCTCGATCACCCCACCCGCACAACCCGAGGAAGGGTCACGACGCAATGCCGCAATAGCGCATTGGAGATGATCGGTCGCCACCTCGGCATGGGCGCCAAGAATGATCCCAACATCGAACGGGAAGGCCCGCAGACCGAGGTTCAGCGCAAAAGGCGTGGTGCGCTGGGTATTGTCAAGCAAATGCACGTAGGGATGGTCCCTTACGAAGGCCTCCACGATACCGCGCGTACCATCCTCGCTCATGCCATCACATACCAACACATGGAGTTCAATGTGATCCCTGTCCGCCGCAGCAAGGCTCTCCAAGCAGGCCAGGATATGATCGCGTTCATTCCGGCAGGGAACGGCCACACTTACCCTGGGTACGGCCGGCAAAGGGGGCAGTGCGGTCTCAAGCATGCAAGGGAGAGCGGCCGGTAGGTCCCGGGTGATGAACTTGACCACCGAACAGCATGGACGGGGCCAGGGTGAGCAATGGCAACAACAGTCCTTCGATCAACAAGGCCTTGTAGGATTCAGGGCCACTGCGGATGACCGCCGGAAGAAAAGCCACGAACAACCAGGGCAACAGGCGTGGCCAACCCCAGGCGCCGAATGCGGAGGCGGTCCTCATCAACAACAACCAGATGAGGCCCAGCGCGGCTCCGCCGATGGGAATACCCGCCCAACCCGCATTCAGGTACCAGGCCGATGCATGATGAATGGTGTATCCCTGGTCAGGAACAAGTCCTGCGGCCCGTGCATAGTGGGCATAGGCTGTCGGTGGACGACGATCGGCCGGCAGAAACCCGTGGAGCAGGTAACTGAAACTGATCCCTGGCACCGGCTTGACGTGTCGCAGCATGATCCCGTACAAGCTGAAATGCGCACAGAACATCTCGTTGCTCAGCATCCGCTCGCCCACCTTCCCGATCAGGCTTGACGGATGACGAGGGATATGCTGGATCTCCGGTAGATGGAATTCCTCATGCCGGGGAGCTTCCACCACCAGGCCCGATGTTGTCCAAGCCATTTCACGCAGTGATCCACCGGCCACCATCGCACCACCGCCAACGGCCAACATCCACAACGCCGACCTCCGTGCAGCACGGCCTTTCACATTGATCAGATACATGCCCCCCAACATCAACGAACCGAAAATGGTGTGACGATCACCTGTAAGGCTCAGGAATACGCACATCAGCAGCACACCAGCAAGGTAGGACCATCCAGGCAACCATGATCCCCGCTCCGTGAAGGGGGCGCCCTTGCCACCTTCCGCAAGCCGAACGGTCGTTCCGAGGACGAATGCAAAACAAGCTGCGGAAGCACTGAACGCATGCAGGGAATGGCGCATCCCGGTCCACTCATGGACCAACAGGTATAGCGGCCGGTGCTCCAGCATGGCCTGGCCCATCAAAGGCCGGATCGACCAGACCGAGACCGCCAGGGCGGCAATGCCGGCGGCCACCAACCACTCTCGTGAAAGCTGCACAGGAGCAAGGTCCGCCCCTTTCGATGAAGGAAGTGGAACCCGCAGGACCCCGAACAGGGCCAGCACAAAGCAAGCATAGGCCACCAATTGAACGACGTATCCTCGATCAAGCATGAAGGGGAACATCTTTTCCATCAAATAGTAATAGTTCAACCCGATCCTGTACCCCTTGAATCCGATCGCGGCATCCGGAATGAAGAACCAGGCCCCGAGAAAGGTCCACGCGTACACGATGGTTGAACCGATGATGATGGAAACGTCGCGCGAGCGCGACCAGATGGACCGGACCAGCAGGACATAGGCCACGGTAATGGCGGCCAGGAGCAGATATGTGGCCAACGCCATCATGCGTGAATGGTGATCTCCCGCAGGTACTGAATGAGCCCGGCGTCGCTTGAACGGGCATCACAACCATTGCTGACGGCCAGCTGCCGACCATTGCTGCGGCGGCCATCCGCCAGCACCTCTGCGAGCGCGGTGGATAATGCATGAGCGTCCTGGGCCACGATCTTCCCGGGAACAACCCCTCTCAATCGATCCGGTGTGTCGCCCACATCGTTGCAAACCACCGGAAGCCCGCACATCATGGCCTCCTTCACCATGCTCGGGCTGCCTTCGGAATCGCTGCATAACAGGAGTGCGTCAGCGGCGTTCAGGAGCACAGGAACACGATCGTAAGGCACCTTGCCCTTGAGCACCTCCAATCGCGCACCGGGATATTGGACGACAAGACGTTGCATGACGGCCTCCGCGATATCGAGGCGTTTCACACCTGGATTATTCCCATTGAAGAGGATGACGCGATCGTCATCATTCCAGCCCAGCTGTTTCCTGCATTCCGCTTTGTCCATGGGCAGAAAGACCTCAGGCTCCACACCCAACGGGAAGACCCTGGCCTCCGCTGTCCTCCACCAAAGCCTATCGCGGAGGCGTTCGCTCACGCACACGATGCCCGCAGCGAAGAAGGCGGCCAGCTGCGAGAAGATGCGCCCGAACAGGTCGCGGAAGAATCCATCACTGGGAGTGCGGTTCAGGTCGCTTCCCTGGAACGATACCACCACCGGCACCGCGCTGCTGAGCACGGTGAACAAAGCCGAGACCGATCCGTAATAGACCAGCACCACATCGGGCCGGGCACTTTTCAGCAAGGCCTTGAACCTGCGACGCGCGCCCAGGAGCACGAATGGGGATGTGCGGCTGTTCAGGTGGAAATAGGTGACCTCCGCACCATGGTCGCGCTCCAGCGCATTGGCCTGACGATAGGCGAACGGATAGGCTCCGCTTCCTTCGCGGGCCGGGATCACCACAACGATGTTCAGCGCATGCGATGAGCGCTCCGCCAACCGGGTAAGCTCGGTGCGCACGAAGTGGATGTCGCTCCAGGTGGCATATCCCAGATAAGTGAGCGCGAGCACCAGCACTCCGGCCACAAAGATCGCAGGCGTTGGAATGATGAAGTGGATGGCTGAACCGATCAGAAGGAGCATCAGTGCCGTGATCAGGTTGATCCCGTTCCGTGGTGTGTGATAATACGCATCGAGCACACTGCGCAAGCCCACAAAGAACCCGAAGGGCATGGCGCCCAGGAAGATCACGCGGCTCATGAAAACGTAATCCTTGTAATTCTCGCCGAGGTAGACATGCAGGATCGGGTCCGCCGCTAGTTCAAAGACGAGCGTGATGCCGATGCAAGCTGCCAGCGTAAGCCTCGTGAGCTTGCGGATACGTGCAGAGAGGCCGGCATGGTCGCCGGATGCCAGCTGCGATGCCGAAGCTGGCAACAGGATCAGTGCGAGCGGAGAGAAGAGGGCTGCGGCCAGGTTGAGCAACGTGGTACCGAACCCGATCTCACCACTGGCCGTAAGTCCGTGTGTGCGGGCCACGACATAAACCGGCAATGTCAACAAGGCGCCCAAGGCCATATCGCCCGGCACGCGGGGAAGTCCGTAGCGTAACAGGTCACCGCGCTCCTTGGCACAACTCCCGGGCGAAGGCCCTGAAATGGCCGGAAGCATGGCGAACAGGGCGATGGCCATCCATGCGATCCCTGTGCCCCAGCAGATCGTCACCAGCTCATTCGACAGGAAAAAGGCCAGGCATGGCACTGCGGCCAGCGCAAGTACCTGTATGCTGTTCGCCGTGACCAATTGACGCCGGCCGCGCTGGAACGAATAGCCCAGGCCGTAAAGCGCAATACCCGCGATCATGAGCGCCAGCGGAGGTACCAGGTCCTTCTCGCTCCCCGAACCGAACACGACCCAGGAGATCTGTTCGGGGAAGAGGACGCCGATCAGGAAGACGCTTCCGGCCATGGGCACCACCCAATAAAGGCTCGCGATCAGGTACCGACGACGTTCCTCCGGCCGGCTCTTCATGGCCACGAAGCGTGTGATGCCCACAACCGCGCCGAGCAACAGCAAGGGGAAAATGAAAGACACCGTGCGTCGCACCACCACGTAGAGGTCCAGCTCGTGCCGCCCTTCCTGTGCCGCCAACCGGTAGGCCAGCACCATGCCCACCATCGCCAGGCCCTCGGCCCCATAGGTGAGCAGGCTGTCACGTCCGTCACGCGAACGAAGCATCGCGAGGATCTTCTGCAACATGGTGGCCGAAAATAGCGGATTGCCTCCGCATGGCGCGGGAAAGCCTCCATCCCCCACATCGACCGTTCATCCTGATCATGCCTTTCCACGCCGCACCACCCTCCTATCTTCACCCCCGTAACCCGAATGAACATGGACTTTTTTCAATGGCATTGGTGGGCCGCCCTCGCGCTCGTCCTGATGATCGCCGAGATCTTCGTGCCCGGATTCTTCCTTCTTTGCCTCGGTGTGGGGGCTGCTGGCGCAAGCATGGTCGCAGCCCTCGGCCTGGGCTCCAGCGCACAACTCATAGCCTTCAGCGCTTTCTCGCTCTTATCCTTCTTCACCATTCGTCCATTGTTGATG
>JBKDXR010000098.1:0-12208 GCA_046306055.1 Flavobacteriales bacterium | reverse complement strand
CAGCACAGGCTGTCCGGTAAACAGGCTAACTTGGCGCATGTGTTGGGCTCGTGATGTCAGATACCTCGAACCTACACACCGAAGGGGGCTCAGGCCCCCTTCAACTTTTCCATACCTTCAGACTTTTCCCGGACACCACTGGACTGGTAATCAACCTTGTGCTTTACTCAATAATCCTTGAAAGGATTTGGGCATTCTGCTCTATTCTGAGGCTAGCCCCCGCTAGCGCGGATGTTCGGGATGCTGGTTCGGATCTGTGATCCGGACCGTTCACTTCTTCTCAACCAGCCCAGACTCGCGCGAGCGTCCTTCGCTCGTGCGCTAGGCTGCTGCGATGCGTAGCCCATCGGTGCTGGTGCGAGCTTGATCTCCCCGCTAGCGCGGATGTTCGGGATGCTGGTTCGGATCTGTGATCCGGACCACTCCTAGAGCCTTTCCAGGATCTCCGGACCGAACCACTTGGCCGCATCGAAAGGCAACCCGATCACACGCTTGATCAGTTCGTCCTTGATGGTCTTGATCACGGTCTTGGACGGCGTGGTCGAATCCAGCTTCTTCTTGAGGAACTCCAACTCATCCTTGATCTCGGTGAACTGGTCGGCCGGGGCCACCTTCTCGATCTCCGCTAGCGCGGTGCTCAGTTGCTGAACGAACGTACGGGCATCTTGGATCTCATCACCGCGGTTCGCGGTCTGTGTGGCGTGGGCACTGGCGTTGGCTACCTGAACGGTGGAACTATTACCTGCCGTGATGTTGTTGATGATCGTGGGCGGGTTCACGCGTGGATCATCATCGCCGTGGAGTTGTTCGAGATAGCGGCGACCCTTACCGGTGACCATGAGCATGCCCATCTCAACCCGCGCTCGGCTGTTCGCGCGAGGCCATAGATAGACCAAACCGGCGCTCTTCCAGCCGGCGCTAGGCTGTGCCGAGTGCCACTTCCGCCCTCCGCCTCTGGCGGCCCCATCTAAAGCTCCCGCAGGGTCGCCTTGCTGATGGAAAGCTCACCATCCCGCGAAACCACGATGGCGCGGATGGAATACACCCCGTATTGAATGGGGCTCTCCCCTATTTTGCACACCCGATCAACACGGTCCTTCATGCATTCCATCCGTTCGCTATTCCTTCTGGCTGGAGCACTGCTGCTGAACGCCACGCTCGCCCAGGACCTCAGTGCCCCGCAATGGCTCACCGTGGAGCAGCCTCACAACGTCAGCAAGGTCGACTACCTGAGCCGGTTCGGCCCCTTCGAGCACAATGGCCTGGTCTACCTCTTCGAGGATGTACACCACCCCATGATCGGCAAGGATGAAGTGCGTTTCGGTTACCGTTTCGATCCTTCCGGCGAGCAACCCGCCTTGGCGAAGGACCTTTCGCTGAACATTGAAGAAGGAAAAGGCCGCATGGTGGCCGTGCTGGAAGCCAGCGACCGGTTCATCGCGGTCTACTATACCATGCCGGACAAGAACACGGTTCGCGTCTGGGCACGCGCCTTTGTCCCTGCGGACCTCACCCCGTTAGGTGAAGCCGTGCAGGTTGCTGAGATCCCCTTCACCGACCACTACAACACCGGCTTCAAGCCCGATGTGGTCTTCTCCCCCGATCACAGCCGCTTCCTGGTGTTCTACGATCTGGTGATGGACGCGGACCGGGTGCCCCTGATGCTCTGCTGGGTGGTGAACGCGGACCTCACCGTGGATTGGCAGGCCACCTACAAGCGCCCCAACTACATGTCCAACATGGCCTTGACCTGGAGCCGCAAGGTGCTGCTGGATGACAGCGGGACCATCTGGCTGCCCATGCGCACCATGAAGGAGTCGGTGAAGACCTACACCTCCTCCACCGATCCCGTGAAGATCACCGAACCGAAACTGGCCCGGCTTCATGGTGAACGCTATGACCTGATCGACCTGGTGGTGGACGGCAAGACGCTGGAGTTCCCCACCTCAGCCGTAGTGGGCGAAGGGCTCGAAGTTGCCGGGGCCATCAACACGGGGACCGAAAAGAAACCGAACTATGGCTATGGCCTTTTCAAGGTGACCGACACCAACACGCTCGATCCAGTGTACCGCGAGCCCATCACCGGTGAGGGTCTCACCCAAGTGGGAGCGCTGCACAAGGAAGCCGGCGGCTGGTACGGTATGTACCGCACGGATGCGGGGTTGACCGTGTTCGATCTGAACGCACAAGGCACCAAGGAATGGACGACCTCATTACCGCGGTACAAGGACTATTGGACCCGTGTCTTCGAATGGAAGGGCGATCTCTTCCTCACCAATTGCGCCCAGGAAAGTGCCATCAACGGATACGACAAGGGCAAGGACTTCAGCTCCCGCGATAACGCCTTCCAGTTGATACCGTCCTACCTGCGCATCCACGGCAAGGACCAGCATTCCCTCGGCGCCATCTACCCCGCTGCCTCTGGCGGCGAGCGCGACGTGCTGAACCATGGCAGTCCAGCGTTCGAGGAGGTGCCGTCCTGCGGTTGGTTCATGGAGCCGAGCCGCGACAGTAAGCGGCCGGGCGTTGTGGTGGTGAAGATCAATTAACGCAAGGGCTAGATCCTGACCGCAGTCTAAGTTCTTGGCGATGCTCATCTTCGCAAGGCACACATCCTCACCTTTGAACCACTGATCATGCGGTCTTTTTCCTTTCCGTTGTTCGCCCTGCTGTGTGGCGTTGCCGTACCCTGTTCAGCGAAGGCTGGCAACCCTGCGAAGCAAGCTCCGCCTCCAGCTGCCCAGCATGCCGTGGCCTTCGAGGAGAACGCCGGCCAGATCCGGGACCAGTTCGGGCGGCCAAGGCCTGATGTGCTCTACAGTGGCTCATCAGAGGGCCTGAACTTCCACGTGCGTCGCGACGGCATCAGCTACCAGCTGGTGCGTGTGGAGCATATGCGACCGGAGACCAAGCGCCCCGCGACCGGAGTCTTGGACGAACCGGCCATGCCGGACAGCTTCACCGTGCACCGCATCGATCTGGATTGGCTGGCACACGATCTAAGCCCCCGCAGGGTGAACCGTGATCGCTGCGCGCGCGCAAACTCTTGGCCTGCGCAGGGTGTCCTCTCCCGCCTCTAGGCCCACGAAGGGTGTCCTTTTCGGCCCCCGCAGCGGTATGCCGAATGGGACCCTGCCTCCAGCAGACAGGCCTGCGCATCAAAGCTTCCGCAACCCGCCATCCGGCGCCCCCGGCGCGAACTGCCGCACGCTTGCGGATGATGTTCACGCGCTCCATCAGCTGCTGCTCAGTGATCACCGCGATCCGGCGGAGATCTGTCATCGACTATCTTGGCAGGACAATGCACCATGGCGACATCGTGCAGCGCAGCGTTGAGGTGCTGGGTCCCCGCCGTACGGCGGGAGATCCTATTGAGGTTCGGGCTCTTCGTACCGAACGTGTACAACAACGAGCTCTGGCGGTATCTGAACATGGTCATGTGCATCGGAACGTTGTTGCCCGAGATATCCTCGATGGCCCCACGTTCCGTTCGTTCGATCCGTGCCGGTGAGCAGGTCGCGCTAGAGGATGTTGCTGACAAAACACCCGTGCACGTATTCGGCATGGATGGCACAAGCCATCAGCCACCACCCGGAGCCGGAACTCCGTTCTTCAGCCGGTCGGTAACAGGCATTCACGTGGTGGCTAACATCAGTCGATCGGGCACGCCCGGCCGCAGGAGGTACCTGGTGGTACCGTGATGGACGGACAGCGATGCTGGATCGCGATGACCTAACATTGCGCGACCGGCCCACTAGGGGCCGAACGACAGCCAGATGGACTACATCCGCGGATTCGACGGACTCCGAGCGCTTTCCATCGCCTCGGTCATACTGACCCATCTGGGCGCATTCGATCCGATCATTGGGAATGAGCACATCGCCATGCTGTTCTGGGGCGAGACCGGGGTGAACGTCTTCTTCGCACTGAGCGGAATGCTCATCACCCGCCTGCTGCTGATCGAACGAGCGACAACTGGTCGTATCGACCTGCAGAACTTCTACGCACGACGCTTCCTCCGTTTGCTCCCTCCCCTCTTTGTCTTCGCCCTCCTCCAAACCATCCTTTGGACCTTGGGCATCAGTGCATTCTGGCCGATCGGCCTCATCATCAGCTTCTTCTACTTGTACAACTACGTACCTCGATCCCACTACGACCCCGTGTTGGGTCCCACATGGTCGTTGGCCGTGGAAGAGCAGTTCTACCTGTTCTGGCCTCCCTTGGTCAAGTTCCTTTCCTCACGCGCCTTGCTGGTGACCGCCTTTCTGTTCATACTCCTGAGTGCCTGGGCTTCCTTTGCGCTGCCCGATCTTCCGGTGAACACCTCGAATGGGACCAGAATGCTCGGATCTCTTTTCGTGGTGAAGCGGTTCTTCATACCAGCGGCCGGTGCCATCATGACCGGTGCCATCATGGCACTGCTCCTGGCACCCGGGCTGAGCAGGCCATACAGGTCGCCGCGGTCCGCCTTGTTGCTTGCCACGGTGCTCTTCGCATCCCCGCTCCTCTTGCCGGATGGTTTGTTACCGATCGCTTATCTGATACAGACCTCCGGCATCGCGATCCTCCTCGCATGGCTGTTGGAGCATCCCGAGAGCAGCCTTGCGAACATCCTCGAATGGCAGCCCCTGCGGTACATTGGCCGCGTATCCTATGGACTCTACCTGTACCATTCCATCTTCATGGGGACGTCTCCAGGAAGCGGCCCCGTGACGCATCCCGTATTGAGCCTGATCCTCGCCATGCTGCTGGCCGTTCTATCCCACGAACTGCTGGAACGGCGGGTGCTGCGGTTGAAACAACGGTTCCGCGGACCCCGCTGAGCCGGGCGTATTGGCCCCGGCACTGCGTAGGAAAGAGATCCGCTACGCGAACTGCCGCACGCTGGTGCGAATGATGTTCACGCACTCCATCAGTTGCTCTTCGGTGATCACCAGTGGCGGTGCGAAGCGGATCACTTCTTTCTCCGACCTTCCACCGTGCGCTGAACGCGTTTAAGCGTTTCCAAGTAGTCCTTCTCCACGTCGGATGGCGCAGCATCCAACTGAGCACGGTACTTTTTGAATTCCTGTTCCGCTTTGGTAATGGCCTGTTCGTGGCTGATGGTACCGGCACCGGAGAGCGTCTTCGCTTCCATCGCCATGATGAGACGGTCCAAGTGGGCCAGCCAGTCCTTCATGTACGTAGGCTGGTGCTCTTGTGCACGGAACTCGGCCGCATCGAAATAGGCCGCGACCAAGGTGTTCAAGCGCTTGAGCTCCTTATCGTCCAGGTAGTTCTTGGCCACCGCGATATCGGCCTTGGTGGGCTGCACGCCACTGAAATTGAGCAGCCCCATGAAGGGTTTGCCTGCATCGGCCCGAGCCGCAATGACCTCGGCGGCGGTATGGCCGTGGGCCGCATAATGGAGTTTGTTCTGTACGGTGCTGAAGAACTTCGCGGTCTCTGAACTGCGGGGGTCGTAATCAACACTGGTGGCGTAGAGGTCCAGCACTTGCCGATAGAGCACCTTCTCGCTGCTCCTGATGTCCCGGATACGATCGAGGAGTTCCTTCCAGTAGTTGCCGCCGCCCTGGCCTTTCAGCCGGGCATCGTCCATGGTGAAGCCTTTGATCAGGTACTCGCGCAGGCGTTCGGTGGCCCAGATACGGAACTGAGTGGCTATACCCGACCGCACCCGGTAGCCGAGCGATATGATCATATCCAGATCGTAGTGCGCGATCGATCGCGACACTTCCCGATGCCCTTCCAAACGAACCTGTCGGAAATCCCGACAGGTTGCCTCTTCGGTCAGTTCACCCTCGGAATAGATGTTCCGGATATGTTCCACTACGTTGGTCCTGGAGGTCTGGAGCAGGTCCGCAAGTTGCTGTTGGGTCAGCCACACGGTATCCCCATCCAAACGCACTTCCACCGAAGGCGCACCATCAGCGCGCGGGTACAGGATGATCTCGCCGGAAGGCCTTACGTGCATAGCGTTAACCACTGACCCGAACCACCGACAGCATCGTCCTTGAGTGCTGGTCGGATACGCCAGGTGAGCTTCAAAAATAGCTCGTTAGGCCGCACGCTTCAGACGAACTGCCTCACGCTGGTGCGGACGATGTTCACGCACTCCATCAGCTGCTCCTCGGTGATCAACGCTACCTGCGGAGGTTTGTTATCGACTATCTTCGCAGGACAAGGCATCATGGTGAGATCGCACAGCGGAGCGTTGAGGCATAGGGGAACATTCGGGAGTTATGGAAACGGATCAACGAACAAACTTGCATCATGTCTATACCTATAGTTGAGCAGCTCAACATGAACTCAGTATTGATCAAACAAAAATACTTTGACATATCAATCATGACCATACCAGTTCTAGCTCTGTTGATTCACGATATGCAGAACAAAATACTGTTTGTCATTCTATTTACATGTATCGCATTAATAGCTTATACAGTATTAAAGAGAGAAATAAGTATAACAAAAGATATCAAAATTGAAATTAAAATAAGTCTCAATATAGGAAGATTTAATATCATCAATAGTCACCATATAATAGATCGACAGTTTTTCAATGTTAGTATTGATGGATTTACATCTGGAGGAAGTTCAGAAAGCACTGGTTCGCATTCCTACACAATATTACTTCTTGACAAAGAGGATATTGTCGCCAGAATAAATGGATTCAGTAGTCATAAAAATGCTGAAGATGTAGCACAGAAAATTCGTTCGTGACTTGGGCTACACAGCGGTCTCCCGAAGGGGACCCTGCGCATCGAAGCTCCCGCAACCCGCTATCCGGCGCCCCTACGCGAACTGCCTTACGCTGGTGCGGATGATGTTCACGCACTCCATCAGCTGCTCCTCGGTGATCACCAGCGGCGGTGCGAAGCGGATGATGTCGCCGTGCGTGGGCTTGGCCAGCAGGCCGTTGTCACGCAGCAGCAGACAAAGCTCCCAAGCGGTCTTCGGTGATCCATCAGCCGCCGTGCGGGCTTCGATCACCAAGGCGTTCAGAAGGCCGCGACCGCGCACCAGTTTCACGAAGGCGAATTCGTCCACCAGCTTCTGCATCTCGGCGCGGAAGAGGCGGCCCAGGCGGTCGGCGTTGCCGCACAGGTCCTCGTCCTGCACGATGCCCAGCGCCTCGATGGCGAGCCGCGCGCCCATGGGGTTGCCTCCATAGGTGCTGCCGTGGGTGCCGGGGGTGAAGACGTTCATCACCGCATCGCTGGCCAGCACGGCGCTCACGGGATACATGCCGCCGCTGAGGGCCTTGGCGAGGATCACCACATCGGGGCGCTGAACCCCTTCGCGTGCTTCGCAGAGGCCCTTGGTGCAGTGGCAGCCGTTGTTGTGGCAGGAGGTGAGCAGGCGCCCGGTGCGCGCGATGCCGGTCTGGATCTCGTCCGCGATGAAGAGCACGTTGCGGGCCTTGCAGGCTCCCCTCACCTCCACTACCTTCATGCGGGTTGGCGGGCAACCCCGGCAACGCCGCAGCCGTCAACACGGATGAACGCGGCTGCCAACCCCATGAGCCCCACCATCATTGAGTACAACCTGCACGGGCCCACCCGTTACGCGCCCGGTGTGGACCACGAGCCCCTTGGGCTGCTGGGCACCCGTACAAAGCCGGAGCCGTCACGTACTGCGGGGACGCTTCTGCTCCTGATGGCCTTCCTGCTCTGCGTCGGTGCCCATGGCCAGTTGCAGAACAACCAGTGGCGGTTCGGATTCAACTCGGCCATCAACTTCAATACGAGCCCCCCGACCTACCCCGCCGGAGCGGCCCTGCCTACGATCGAACCACCGCTGCTCGAGGGCATACTTATCGAGGGCAGCGCATCCATCGCCGACAGGAGCACCGGTGAACTACTCTTCTATACGGACGGGTTCACTGTCTGGAACGCCCTCGACCAGCCCATGCCCAACGGCTCGGACCTGGGCGGAAGCGATCTGCTCTCGTCCTACATGGCAGCGGTGATCGTGCCCGTGCCGGGGGGGTGCACCAAATACTACATCTTCTGCATCGACGACTACGAGAACGGCTCTGATGGCATCACCTATTCTGTCGTGGACATGAGCCTGGATGGTGGGCTGGGCGATGTGGTGCCGGGCCAGAAGGGGCTGCCCTTGTACGACAACGAGTCGGAGCTGCTGCTGGCCTACCCGAAAAGCACCGGCGATGGCTATTGGCTGATCACGAACGGGGCGGACCTCGACAACCCCGCCGTGGCCGCGTTCGAGATCACCGCACTGGGCGTGAACCCCGTACCCGTGTTGAGCCCGGTGAACGGGAACGGTTCCGGAAGGCTGAACTACCAGGGCACCCGCTTTGCCTGCGCTAGTACGATCGTTACCGATATCAGCGAATTCCTCGGCTTCAACCTGTATGACTTCGACGCGGCCAACGGCCAGCTCAGCAACCCGGTCAACGTGCCGTTCGTGGCGCCGGGAGAAGTGCTGCAGTACTTTGAGTTCACCTTCTCCGGCGACCATTTCTATGCAGGGGGGAACTACGCCCTGTACCGCTTCGACCTGACATCCAACGACCCGGCGGCCATTGCGGCGTCCGGGGAGCTACTGCCGGTGGGCAACCAGACCGAGCCCCATGGCGCTGCGCAGGCCGGCCCCGATGGCGACCTGTACTACGTGGTCGGTGATCAGGTGCTGCGCATCGAGGAACCGGACGATCCCGTGGCCATCGGGCCCATCACCGAACTGCCCGCCGAGGTAAGGCCCTCCTACTGCCTGCCGCAGTGGATCCACCTGCTGCCGACGGACATCCCACTGGGCGCGATAGAGCAAACGGGCGACAGCTGCTTCCAGACCACACAGCAGTTCACCGTGAGCGATGCGGCGTCGGTAACCTCGATCGCATGGGACTTCGGAGACCCCGGCACCGGCAGCAACAACACCTCAAACCTGATAGCGCCGGCACATGCGTACTCCGCTCCCGGCTCGTTCAACGTCACGGCCATCGTCACCACCGCGTGCGGCATCGACAGCCTCCTGCTCTCCATCGAGCTGGTCGATTGCGCGCTGGCCTGCGATGCCGACTTCACCGCTGCGGATACCTGCACCGCATCGCCCATACTCTTTTCCATCGCATCGGATGAGTCCGTCCTTTCGGCGAGCTGGGACTTCGGCGACCCCGCCAGCGGGCAGGCCAATACCTCCGACCTCATCGCACCCACGCACGTGTTCTCCGCCGCAGGCACCTACGAGGTGAGCGTGATCGTGACACAGGCCTGTGGCGTGGACACGGTGGCGCGCTCGCTGACGCTGGTGAACTGTGACAGCATCCAAGCGCAATGCGCGGTCCATGTGCCCAACGTGTTCACACCGAACTTGGACGGGGTGAACGACGGGTTCTCTCCATCCATCGCCTGCCCGCTCGAAACCTACGAGCTCATCATCTACAACAGGTGGGGCGAGATGGTCTTCCGGTCCACACGACCGGAGGAGAAGTGGGATGGGCAGCGGGGCGGCATCAACTGCCCGGATGGGGTCTACTACTACATGGTCGCGTATGAATTCCCCCGGCAGCAGGCACGGGGCGCACAAGGGCATGTGACGCTGCTGAGGTAAGTTTACGGTGACCATACATCATCGCGGCCTTGACCTTCCAGCCATGCACCTGACCCACTTAAGCAAAGCCCATCAGGGCCTTTCGCTGCATCTCTCGTACCTGCTGCTCACCTCCACCTTGGCGGTGCAGGCGCAGCAAGGCGCATGGACATGGATGAGCGGTCCTGAGCTCTTCTGGCCCACCTCGGGCACCGCGGTATTCGGCACGCAGGGGGTGCCCTCCCCCACTACGTTCCCGGGCACAGGCCTCAACGCGGCCTACTGGACGGACCTGGAGGGCAAGTTCTGGCTCTTCGGCGGCGATGGGGGCGCAAGTAGTGCCGATAACAACCTGTGGAAATACGATCCGGACATCAACCAATGGACCTGGGTGAAGGGCGCGGGCAGCTTCGATGACCTCACCACATTCCAGCAAGCCGTGTTCGGCATACAAGGTGTTCCAGACGATGCCAACACCCCGCTCGGCAATGAGAATGGCTGGCTGTACCATGTGGCGTGGACCGGCCAGGACGGGAACCTGTGGCTGCTCGAATCCAATGTACAGACCGGCAATTGTGCCACTTGGAAGTATACGATAGCCACCAACCAATGGACCTGGATGCACGGCAACACACCGGTCCACTACGGCACGCAAGGACTCGCTTCACCGCAGAACAACCCTGGCTTTTTCTCCGATACCGGTCGCGGATGGGTGGATGACGAGGGCGACCTGTGGTTCTTCGATGGGATGAACGGCGGGGTGATGTGGGAGTATTCCATGGCGGACAACCAATGGACCTGGGTGACCGGCACACCCAATCCGGCCGGCAGCGGTGTGCTCTCGCCCAACGTGTTCGGCCTGCGCGGCGTGTTCGACCCGTCCAATCAACCGGGCAGTTGCTTCATCCACCAGAGCTGGAAAGCGTGCGACGGCACGTTCTATATGTTCGGTCCGCTGCAGACCTATTCCACCACTGAATACAGTCAGTATTCGGTGAGCGTGATGTGGCGGTTCGACCCCGTGATCAAGCAATGGGCGTGGGTCGGCGGCAACACGAACCCCGATCCGGTGCCCCAGTACAATGCGGCGTACCCCGCCACTCCCAGCAACTTCCCCCAGGCCTGCACCTTCGCGCCGAACAACGTGCCCTCGGCCCCGGCTGCGATGGTTGGCCGGATCAACGCGTGGACGGGGCATGATGGTCTGCTCTACGGTTACCACTACAGCCAGGGCTTCCTGTGGTGCTACGACCCTTCCACCGACCAGTTCGCCAGGGTTCATGGCGACCTGCAGCCCTGCTGCGGTGTTCAAGGGTTCCTCGACAATTTCGGCTCCGTCATCGGCACCCTTGGCGTTCCCGATGCCGCCAACACCCCCGGCCTCACAGGCGGGCCATCGTGGGTGGACCGCCAGGGCAACTTGTGGAAATTCGGGGCTACGACCGATGGTAGCGGCATCGGTCCGATGATGCGCTACACCATCGACCCGGAATGCGCACCACCTGCCATCCTTACGCAGGTGGACTCCATAACCGTGGTGGCCTGCGGCAGCTACACCGACCCTCTCGGCCAGGTGTACACCGAAAGTGGGGACTACACGTATACGCGCACCAGCGTGGGCGGATGTACCGTGCAGGTGGCGCTCGACCTCACCATCGCGGATGCCACCGCGGACATGGAGATCGCGTTCGACCCGGCGCGCCAGAACAGCTTGAACTTCTTCTACGACCGCAGCTCGGCGGCGCCGGGCAGCATCGTGGACCTCGCGTGGACCGTTAACGGCGTGGCGGCCGGAGCGACGGACACCATCAGCCACCTCATGACCAACGCGGGCACCTACATGGTATGCCTGCGGGTGACCAGCGATGCCGGCTGCACGGACACCCTTTGCAGGAGCGTGGAGGTGCTGCCTCATGGCGGCATCGCGCCGAACGTCTTCACGCCGAACGGAGATGCCAGCAACCCCACGCTCCACTTCGACTGGCTGCAGCCGTCCCAGCTCAACCACCTGCAGGTCTTCAACCGGTGGGGACAGATCGTGTACGACCAGACCGGCTATCGGAACGACTGGGATGGCGGCGGTTTGCCGGAGGGCGTGTATTACTATGTGCTGAGACTGAACGCCCAGGAGGTCATCACCAGCTACGTGCACCTGCTGCGCTGAACATACCGGCCCACTCCCGGACCGGCCATCGTTCGAGCGCCCCTACGCGAACTGCCGCACGCTCGTGCGGATGATGTTCACGCACTCCAGCAACTGCTCCTCGGTGATCACCAGCGGTGGCGCGAAGCGGATGATATCGCCGTGGGTTGGCTTGGCCAGCAGGCCGTTGTCGCGCAGCAGCAGGCACAGTTCCCAAGCGGTCTTCGGTGAGCCATCGGCGGCGGTGCGCGCTTCGATCACAAGCGCATTGAGCAGGCCACGACCACGCACCAGTTTCACGAAGGCGTATTCGTCCACCAGCTTCTGCATATCGGAGCGGAAGAGGTGACCGAGCCGCTCGGCGTTGCCGCACAGGTCCTCGTCCTGCACGATGCCCAGCGCCTCGATGGCGAGCCGCGCGCCCATGGGGTTGCCGCCGTAGGTGCTGCCGTGGGTGCCGGGGGTGAAGACGTTCATCACCGCATCGCTGGCCAGCACGGCGCTCAC
>JBKDXR010000097.1:0-5164 GCA_046306055.1 Flavobacteriales bacterium | reverse complement strand
CTGGGCGTCCGTGCAGTCCATCGTTTTGGACATCGAAAGAGGCCACGCACGGTGAAGGGATCAAGACCCTCCCTTCTTCTATTGTCAAACGCCCGTTGTTCATGGCTCAGGACACCTCACCTATTTTTGAGATGGCTTCTATTGTGTTCGAAGAATCTCCCGAGAAGGGTTGCATCTGCACGAGCCACTTGCGGCGTGTGCACCAGTAATGAACACCATGTCCCGCCTCATCGTCCACGGTTTCACCATCTCGCCTACCTCCGGCAGGCAGGCTCGCGTCACCTTGGCGTTCTTCTCGAACACCTTGAAATACTCATCGAACGGATACCACCGGCCCCACTTGCTGCCGGTGATCTCGTGCACGGTGACGGCCATCCCGAGGCGAGCTTTTCAAATTTTCGCCCCGGAACTATAAAAGCTGTTCCCGCTTTTCAAATTCTGGCGAAGGTGGCCCGTCAAACAACCATCAAGAAACTGAGCGGCTGTGTATCAGTCGGTTAGGGCATTGCTGCCGCCCACCAGAGCCCTTCCCATCAAACAAGCGACCGGCATGGAGGCAGGTGCCCTGGCAACAACGTTTCGTTTATTGCGTTTAACTTTGCATCACCTACCCCGGATGCCATGCCATCAGTTGAGACACAAACCGCGAAGCCCACAAGATCGGAGCAAGAGGCCGCACGGCGGTCGTTCCCTGCCTTGGAGGAGTTCTTGAAGAGCCTTGGCAAGAAGGACACGACGGAGATCGAGATCGAGGAGACCTCCCAGAAGATCGTTGTGCCGACGATGGCGCTGCAACTGCTTACGCGGATCCTGAAAGACCTGAGTGAGGGTCGTCCGGTGCAGATCATGCCCATCGCTGCCGAAATGACCACGCAAGCCGCGGCAGAGATGCTCGGTTGTTCGCGGCCCCATGTCGTCAAGCTTTTGGAGCAGGATAAGATCCCCTTCACCAAGATCGGCAAGCACCGTCGCATCAAGTATGAGGATGTGATGAAGTACCGCAAGGCGATGAAGGAGGCGCAGAGGCGGAACCTGAAGGACATGATGAAGGACGACGAAGAGGCCGGGCTTTATGATTCATAGCGTCCGCTTCACGTGTGTCCTGGACACCAACGTCATCTACCCGGTGAACATCCGGGATCTGTTGTTGTGGTTCGCGCATTACGACCTCTTCACCGTGAAGTGGAGCAGTGGCATTTGCGACGAGTGGGTCAAGGTGATGCGCGAGAAGGGCATCGATGAGCCGGAGTTCGCCAAACGCATCCAACGTATGAGCGATGCATTCTCGGATGCATTGGTGGAGAATTACGATGGTCTGATCGAAGGCCTGCAACTACCCGACAAGGACGACCGCCATGTGTTGGCCGCCGCCATCAAGGCCAATGCGAACCTGATCGTCACGAACAACCTCCGCGACTTTCCTGAAGAGGAACTGGCGAAGTACGGCTTGGAGGCCAAGAGCGCGGATGACTTTCTCACGGACATCATTGACCTGAACCAGACGCGCGCATTGGAGGCCTTCAAAGAGCTTGTGGCGAACCGACGCGCGCCTGAGCTTGATGCATATCAGGTATTGGACCAGTTCCGAAAGGTCGGCTTGAAGGACACGGCCGACTATCTGCATGCGCTGCTGTGACTGGTCATCGTCCAAGCGGGTGAACTCGCTTGGCGAGTAGAACACTGATCCATACGAGCGGTGGACGCCTTTTTCTTCGGTTGGCTCGGCGGTTCAAGTATGGCATATGTGCCACAATTGCGCTCAGGCGGAGGAGACGAGCCACTCAGCCTTCAACCGTTTCGAATTCGACGGGGTTGGATCAGCCATCTTTGAAGCTCCATGAAACCCGGAGCCAACAACGAACGCGCCATGCCTGCCGGCAGGCAGGTCTACCGTATGGCCTTTGCCAACGTCTACTGCGCCTTCGCTTAGCCGCTGCGGGCGGAGCAAGGAGCCGGCCATGGCGAAGTGCGACTGGCTCACAGGCTATATGGCGAAGGGACTTCAGCAGGTGCTGGACAAGCTGGTGGATGAGCTGGCCAAGGGCAGGGCGATAGAGAAGACCTGCCTGCCGGCAGGCAGGTCTTGAGGAAGTGAACCTTTCAACTCCCCCTATTTGGCGAAGGTGATCCGCCCGCAGTGGATCATGGAATAGTGCTTCGGTGGGTTAAAGGCTACGCCGAAGATGAGGTCAAGATCAGCCATGGGATCCGTGCGGGTCGCGATGGCGTTCTCCGGAAAGAACGCCGTATCCGGTCGTTGTCCAGCGATGAACAGTTGTGCACGTCCGTATCCATGCGGGCCATCGGGATCAAAGACCACTCCGATGTACAGGAGCTGGTCCTCGCCAGGTTGAACGATCCTCTTGAGCGCGGTCGGTTCATTGGGCCGTGAGGTGATAAAGTCCTCCGACCCGGTGATCCCGAAGTTGAAGGTGTCTCGCGCGGTCGCCGGGATCATCTCGGCCGGGAACAAGAACGCGCTGACCTTCACACTGGAGTCTGGCAGTAGCGCGATGACGCCTCCGGGCAACACCATGGTCAGCTCAGCGGGAACGGTCGTGTCATTCATCACGTGGATCCTGAAGACCCCATAGCCGAACGATCCTCCATTTGCATCGGTGTATCCGCCGCCTCTCGGTCCTTCGGTCTGGATCACGATACCCGGATGGGCGTTCGGATGCTTGGAGGGCTCGCTGGTCCCACAAGAGGCGACCACGGCGCCCAGGGCAATGATCCACGGTGCTCTCATCGATCCGTGTTGTGTTGAGAACGAAGCGAAGGTCTTGAGCATCTGATCACCCCTTCGGCTCCCACAATTCGATCTTGTTCCCCTTCGGATCGTATACCTACTTGAAGATGCTGTGGTCCTCGTCGGCGATCCCACCGTGTGATCGTAGCATCCGTCCAAGGTGATGATAATGGAGAAGCGGTGGGGGCGCGTTTGATGGGTTCGTCTTGGTCAAAGTAGATCATGCTCTTTAAGAGCATCACTCCAGATCACATTAGTATTCTCTCGAAAGTACCTCCGTAAGATCTCCTCGACCTGCATATTCCTAAGCTCGCCACGAGCGATCGCATCCAGAAGCAAGCGCGAGTCGACAGAATTCATCTTCGTCAAGTGTTCTTTTGGCTCGCAACAGCCGTAGCCATCGTAGGAGATCCGGCGAAGGGAAACAATGTTGGCATCGTCGGTATCGAAATCCGCAAAGACACTACCGCCCTGCAAGCTGAGGCAAAAGCTACAGGGACGGGTCGGCAACATCGGAGGTGTTAAGAAAGCAAAGCTTCCTCGCCATCTCCGTTCCACCTCAGCCTTGATGTCGTTCAGGTCTTGCAGGATCGCCTTTTTGATCACGCTCTTGAAGAAGACCATCGGGAGCGCCTTCAGGCAAGCGATGAAGCCTTGCGGTGTGGTCTTGTGGATGCTGCGTAGCACGATAACACCTGCATCCTCCCATATCCGGTTGTAGGTCGAGAACAGGAAGCCACCATCTGCCGCATGGGTCGTGTAAAATTCATTCTCCGATCCGGCGATGATCATCTTCTCTACCGTGGCTGACGTGCCGAACAGCTTGCGGGTCTCCCGCCACTTCAGTCCGATAATGCCGTTCGCTGGTCGTTCCACGACCTCGATCTTCTCGACAGCACTATGGATCTCTGGAGCCTTCTCGATGTCCGTCATCACGGCCCAGACCGCGGCCTTGGATCCGGTGATGGTGATCTGTGCTTCAACGATCATTGGTTACCCTCTGCTTGCGCGTGCGATTCGTCCGCTTTCCGAAGAACAACGAGGAAGTATTGCTCATCTGGATCCATGTGATCCATGTAGGTAGTAGAGGCCGTCTCATATCCGGGCGCAGTGATCTCGAGACCTACCAAGTTCTCTTTCCCCGGAGTAGCATAGTCGAAAACTTCGAAGCGCCCATTGACGTCTGTTTCGCGCGATGTGTGCCAGACGGAATTCCGAACCGGAAGATCGTCCTTGATCTCATGGAAGAGGGTCACGGTGGCGTTCCCAACCGGAACGCCGCCGATCTTCGGGATTGAACTGCCAACGATCTCGGTTATGGACGAAATAGGTGCCTCTTCAAGGAACAACACGATGCCGATCAGCGTGTACGCACGGCCACAACCGGACAGGAGAAGCGCCAGCGGGAGTAGAACAAGCAGTCGCTTCATCTTGTTACCTACTTCGGCTCCCACAACTCGATCTTGTTCCCTTCCGGATCGTACACCCACGCGAAGCGGCCGTAGTCCTCGTCCTGTCGCTTGGGGTCGATGCGCACGCCGGAGGCCTCCAGCTTCTTCAACAGGCCATCGATGTCCTGCACGCGCAGGTTCAGCATGAACTGTTGCGTGTCGCTCCCGAAGTAGTCGGTGTCCTTCTTGAAGGGCGAGAACACCGTGGGCCCGGCGTCCTGCTGCCAGATCCAGCCGTTGTCCTGGTCGTTGATGCCGAAGTGGTCGTTGTACCACTTGGCGAGCGCCTTGTGGTCGTCTGCGCGGAAGAAGAGCCCGCCGATGCCGGTGACGTGTCGGGACATGGAAGTGGTGGTTCGGTCCAGCCAAGGTAATCGCCTCGGAGAGGTTTCTGTAGGCGTGGCATCACCCTTAGCTTTGGCTTCGCAAGCGACCCCCATGGCCAAGACCCTTTCCAAGCCCGCATCCGTGAAGGCCGATCTGAACGGCCACAGCTCGAACGGTTCAATGAAGATGCGGACCGCGCCCGCCGAAGCTTCAGCGAAGGTGGGGCGCATACCCGTCATGAAGACCTACAAGATCTTCATCGGTGGCAAGTTCCCGCGCACCGAAAGCGGGCGTTATTACCAACCGAAAGGCGCGGACGCCAAGCCCTTGGCCAACGTATGTCGCAGCAGCCGCAAGGACGTGCGCGATGCCGTGGTGGCGGCGCGCAGTGCCGTGAGCGGTTGGGCCGGTCGCAGCGCCTTCAACCGCAGCCAGATCCTCTACCGCATCGGTGAAGTGTTGGAAGGCCGCAGCGCGCAGTTCGTGCACGAGCTGGTGTTGCACGGCGCCACGCAGGAACAAGCCGAGGCCGAGGTGGCCGCCGCCATCGATCTCTGGATCCACTATGCCGGTTGGTGCGACAAGTACCAGGCCGTCTTCAGCAGCGTGAACCCCACCAACAGCAGCCACTTCAACT
>JBKDXR010000096.1:0-6307 GCA_046306055.1 Flavobacteriales bacterium | reverse complement strand
ACGCAGGTGGTCACTTCCGTGACCTCCACCACGGCCTATGTGCGTGACATCATTTGCACGGGTGGCCCGGCAACGGCCACGTCCAGCGAAGTGGTGATCACCGTGAACCCTACAGTGACCGCCGGTGTGAGCGCATCACCTGCCGGTCCCTTCTGCGGAGCGGCCAGCACGGCCCTCACAGCTACCGGTGGCCTCACCTATGCGTGGTCTCCGGCAACGGGCCTCGATGCCGTCACCGGTGCTACGGTGAACAGCACCACCACATCCACCAGGACGTATACTGTTACTGCGACAGGTGTGGGCGGCTGCACGGGCACGGCCAACGTTACCGTTACGGTCAATCCTTTGCCACTGGTCATATCCACGACAGCCACGCCGAACCCGGTGTGCAACGGTGGCAATAGCAACCTGAACGTAGCGGTCGGCGGTACGTCGACAGTGAGCGGAAGCGGCCTGACCATTAGCGACGGCAATAGCTCGCCTTATCCCGGCACCATCGCTGTGAGCGGTGTTGCTGGATCGATCATCGATCTCAGGGTGACGATGACGAACTTCAACCATACCTGGCCAAATGACGTGGACGTGGTTCTCTTCGGCCCCACTGGTGCCCACTCGATCATTTTCACGGATGCGATCGGTGGCTCTGGTGGCGTGACGGCAAGGAACTACACCTTCGCGGTCGGTGCAACTGCGCTGCCCACTACCGGATTCCCTGCTTCAGGCACCTATGGTGTGGTGAACGGTGGAACATTCAGCGGTGCCGGTACGCCTTCGGCCGTGACCAATACCGGCCTTGGCGTGTTCAACGGCACCAACCCGAATGGCACTTGGAGCCTTTTTGTGTTTGATGATACCGGAGGTGATATAGGAACGATCGGCAGCTGGAGCCTGGAGATCTCCACGGGTGCGCCTGTGGCGAGCTACAGTTGGTCGCCGGTCACGTACCTGAACGACCCCACCTTGCCCAATCCTACGGCTTCGGGCGTGGTCACCACGGAGAACTACACAGTAACGGTGACGGCAACGAACGGTTGCACGACCACCGGTTCCGTGAGCTTGGTGCCTTCAGCGCCCATCACGGCTGCGAGCATCAGCGGCCCGCTGGCCTACTGCGCCGGTGGCAGCACCACCCTGACGGCGGTCCCTGCTGATGGCGGAGCTCCGTTCACCTATTTGTGGAGCCCTGGTGGAGAGACATCCGCCTCCATCGTGGTGACCGCACCCGGCAACTACAGCTGCCAGGTGAGCGACAACTGCGCAGGCAGTGTGAACACGGGCACGGTGACGGTGGTGGAGAACCCCGTTCCCACGGCCAGCGCCAGCAGCAACAGCCCTGTTTGCACCGGCAACCCGATCAACCTGGACGGTACTTCTGACATCGGCACAAGCTTCACGTGGAGCGGTCCGAACGGATTCGCCAATACCAGTGAGGATCCCAGCATTCCAGCTGCGGCCTTGAACAATGCTGGCGCCTACACCTTCATCGCATCTACCGCCTTCTGTTCCTCGGCGCCCACCACCACCACGGTGGTTGTGAACGAGACACCAGGTGGAGTGACGGCGAATGTGAGCGATAACGTGGTGTGTGATGGTGACCTCGTTGACCTGACCAGCACGCCGAGCATCGGTTCGGGCACCATTCTTTCCGAGAACTTCAATGCGGCGCCTGCCGGTTGGACCACCCAGAACCTGAGCACGGGAGGTACGCCAGCCAACGCTGCTTGGACGCAACGGCCGAACGGCTACAATCCTGCGGGTTGGGCATTGGGCGCTTTCGCAAGCAACGATGCCAGCCAGTTCTATTTCACCGATGGTGATGCTCAGGGTAGTGGCAGCACCGCGAACACGCGCCTCATCAGCCCATCGATGGACCTCAGCCAGTACACGTCGGCCAACCTGAGCTTCTTCCACTTCTACCGTGATATCGGTGATACCGGTGATAGCGCTGTTGTGGAAGTGAGCACCAACGGAGGCACAACGTGGGTGATCGCACAAGCCTACACCACCACGCAAGGCGCGTTCAACGCTTTTGCGAGCGCGAACGTGGATCTTACTGCGTATGCAGGTCAGGCTGCTGTGCAAGTACGTTTCCGCTACCGTGGTACCTGGGATTGGGGCTGGGCCCTGGACAACGTGACCGTGACCGGCACGCCGATCCCCTACACCTACGCCTGGACCTCCGCGCCTTCCGGCTTCACCAGCGCGGTGCAGAACCCCACAGGGGTGAGCGCTTCGCCGCTGCCCTCTACCTACACGGTGACCGTGAGCACGGCTTTCTGCAGCGCCTCGGCCAGCGTAACGGTGAACCCCGACCTGACGGACAGCGACGGTGATAACATCGCCGATTGTGTGGACACCTGCCCGAACTTCCCCGGCCAGAACGGCGATGCTTGCGATGCTGGCCCTGGCTTCGTGCTGGGCAACATTGTGAACTGTGCCTGCGTGGGCCAGGTGTGCACTACCGACCTGGTGCTGGAGGTGAAGACCGACGGCAACGGTTCCCAGACCACTTGGGAACTGCGCCAGCAAGGCACCAACACGCTGGTGCAGAGCGGTGGCGGCACCTATCCGAACAACGTGACCTTGACGGATAACACCTGCCTGCCCAACGGTTGCTACTACCTCCGTGTACTGGATGGCGGTGGAGATGGTATCCTCAACGGTGGTGGTTACATCCTGCGCACGTTGAACGGCGCCCAGCGTATCATCGACAACCGTGGCAACTTCAGCAGCGGTAGCGTGAGCGCGGTGATCGGCAACGGCGGCTTCTGCCTGCCCTTGGGCACCGACAAGCTGATCTTCACCAGCTGCGACAAGTTGGACTGGGTGAACAACCAGTTCATTGTGGCGGCCGAGAACCCTGCGGTGACCGCCGAGTTCGGTGTGAGCAACACCACCAGCGGTTACCAGTTCTGGTGGTTCGATCCGAACGGTACCTACGGCTACAGCAAGTTCCGCAGCCACGCCACGAGCGACGGTTTCGGTACGGGTGCCACGCGTGCGTGCCACGCCCGCATCAACAACTGGAGCCCGGCACAGATCCCGGCCAACGTGATGATGAACGTGAAAGTGCGTGGTCGTGTGAACGGTGTGAACAGCAACTGGGGTCCGGTATGCCGCTTCATGATCGATCCGCTCCGTGCCGCCTGCCCCTTCACCAAGCTGGTGGACATCCCCGGCAACACGAACTTCAGCTGCGGCGTTACCCGCACCTGGGGTGGCAGCTCGCTGAGCAAGGTGGTGGCCAAGGCCGTGGACGGCGCCACGCAGTACCAGTTCCGTTGGAACAATGCGGAACTGGCCGCTCCGGTGATCCGCACCACCACGACGCCTGTGCTCCAGCTGAACTGGAACCCGGCTTTGGACAACGGCACCTACCAGGTGCAGGTGCGTGCCTTCAAGAACGGCGTATGGTGCGTGACCAGCCTGCCTTGGGGCGATGAGTGCAACGTGACGATCACGGGCAGCCCGAACGCCATGGTGATCGGTGGTGGTAGCACCACGAGCACGGGCGATGCAAAACTGGCGATGTTCCCCAACCCGAACAACGGCGAGCAGCTCACGGTGAGCCTGAGCGCTGTGGAGGAAGGTGTGGAGACGATCAGCGTGGACATCTACGACCTGAACGGAGCCGTGGTAAGCAGCCGCACGATCGCGGTGAACGATGGCATGGTGTACCAGGTGCTGGAGCTGACCGAGATGGCCAGCGGTCTGTACATGGTGAACATCACGGCCGGCAACGACCGCTACACCGAGCGCTTGGTGATCGCCAAGTGATCGGCTGACGAACGACCCTAGGGAAGCGCCCCCGCAGCAATGTGGGGGCGCTTCTGTTTTTCACCCCCTTCACCATCCGCCGTCCTGGCCCGCTGTAACGAACGTTCTATTGCCGTGGTCCATCGCCCGGAATACCTTGCCCCTGCAATGAACACCAGCATTCGATCGTCCCTGGCCCTGCTGATGGGCACGTACCTGTTCGCAGGCGCGGCTTCGGCACAATTCACCCACGATGCCCGCATCCTGGAGTACACGGGTCTGCGCTACGCCTGTAATGGCGGGGCCACGCCTGTGCTCAAGATCCAGAACGTGGGCTCGGCCACCATGGGCACCTGCGTGGTGGAGACGTGGAAGAACGGATTGATGGTGAATTCCTTCAACTGGTTGCTGGCGGTGCCGGCCACCGTGGGTTCGGTGCGGCAGCCCGCGTTGCCCGCAGTGCCCGACCTGTCCGTGGACGATGTGCTCGAGTTCCGGATCATCAGCGTGAACGAACAGCCCGACGAGGACGCCACGGGCAATGTGCTGCAACAACAGATGAACGAGGTGCCGGCCTTTGCCGAGAGCCATGTGGTAATGGTGGAGGTGCTCACGGATGCAGCCCCGCAGGAGACCACTTGGGTCATACGGAATGCGGCCGGCACGATCGTGGCCTCCGGTGGTCCGTATGCCTCAGCCAGCGCGGTGGAGGAAATATGGATCGACCTGGAGCCCTCCGGGTGTTTCGATCTGCGCGTAACGGATGGCGGTGGCAATGGCCTTGCAGGTGGATATGTGAAGCTTTTCAGCAATGGTGCCGAGGTGGCGGCCATGAGCGTGTTCACTGCTTCGGAAGCGCGCGGCTTTGAGACCGGCACGGTAACGGCCGTTGCGGAGAGTGTCGCGGATGGTGCTCTTTCCGTCTTCCCGGTCCCCACCACCGATATGCTGTTGGTGCGCATGCCCCAAGGCGTGGCGGTTTCGGCGAGCGTGCAGGTGGTGGATGCCATGGGGCGCGCCGTAACGATGCCCGTTCGCTCGGTGGGTGAGCAGCTCGGCGTGGACCTTGAGGCCTTTGCTCCCGGCACCTATGTGGTGGTGTTGCGCGATGCCACAGGGGCCGTGCATCGGGTGCGTGCCGTTCGCGAATGACCGGTGTCGCCGGAACGCTGCTGGCGTTCAGGTGGTCACCGTGGCTTCCACGAAGTCAGCCTTCGCCGAGGCTTCGGCTAACGAAGTACATCTCCAGTTCGCCCTTGCCCTTGGCCTGCACGCGTCCACGTGGCGTGAAACGCAAGTGCTCGGCATCGCACACCAACGTGTACGTGGCCTCACTGATGTTCACTTCGCCCACCGTGCCGGATGATTCCATGCGGCTGGCCGTGTTCACGGTATCGCCCCAGATGTCGTACTGGAACTTGCGTGTACCCACGATCCCCGCAACGACCGGACCCGTGTGGATGCCCGCGCGCATTTGGAACGCGGGCAGTCCTGCTTTCACGCGCTCCACATGGCGCTGTTGCATGAAGGCCTGCATGTCCAGCGCGGCCAGCACGGCATCGAGCGCGGCACCTGCGCGCGGCTCCGGCACACCGCCCGCGGCCATGTAGGCATCGCCGATGGTCTTGATTTTTTCTAAGCCGTACTCGCGCATCACGCCATCGGCAGCAGTAAAAATGGCATTGAGCAAATGAACAAGTTGCTGTGCGGAAACCTTGGTCGAGAGTTTTGTAAAATCAACAATATCCATGAAGAGAACTGAAACACAATCGAAGGTATCAGCTATGGGATTTTCCCCTTTTATCAGGCGTTGGGTTATTTCTTCGGGAAGGATATTATTGAGGATGCGTTTCTCGGCTGTGGCACGGGTGCGCTCTATTTCAATTTCTTTTTCGCGCTCGGCGGCTTGCCTACGTTGCTCGCGTATTGCCTCTTGCTTCTTTACTTCTTCGACATTTACTTCTTCTTTTATAGCAATGTGTTTTTTGAAGTGTGTAAAAGCATCTCCCAATCGTTGTTCTTGTTCATAAAGATCAGATAAGGTTTTGTGAAGTTCAATCAATGCCGCTTTATATCCAATATCAGTACTTAGATCAATCGCTCTCAGTAAGAACTCTTCTGCTTTTGCAGGATCATAACCCTCGAAGTCCTGCTCTAAATATACACTACCAATATTGCCGAGATGCATTGCCACGCCTCTTTTGTTGCCGAGTTCTTCATCAAGCGCCAACGCCCTACCCATGTACTCCAAGGCACGGGCATAGTCCGAGAGATTTTTATGCACAGTCCCGATATTGCCGAGCCATGTTGCCACACCTGATTTATTGCCAAGTTCTTCATGGAGCGCTAATGCCTTACCAAAGTACTCCAGGGCACGAACATAGTCCGAGAGACGCGAATGCACAGTCCCGATATTGCCGAGCCATATTGCCACCCCTTGTTTGGTGCCGAGTTGTTCGTCGAGCTCTAATGCCTTACCGTAGTACTCAAAGGCACGGGCCTAGTCCGAAAGATTCGCAGACACAAAGCCGATGCTGCCGAGAGGTCTTGC
>JBKDXR010000095.1:0-54871 GCA_046306055.1 Flavobacteriales bacterium | reverse complement strand
ACCGTTTGCTCTATGATTCCTTCGTTGTTGAGAATGGAGAAGCCTGAATTGTTCGCTAAAGCAATTAAGATTCTATCCTGAGCTAATTGGTGCATACTGAACTTGGATGCGCCAACCACGTTGGTGTACTGGATAAACCCCAGCTGAGCCTGCAAGGTTGAGGCCAACACCATGACCACGACTGAGAGGAACAAGCGGTTCATCATGGCTCAATGCACAAAGAGTTTCTTGGTGGCGCTGCGCCTGCCATCCGTAGCGGGCACCCAGTAGGCGCCGCCCCCGCTGCCGCGGAACTGCGATCCGTGGGAAACGACCTGCTCGTGAGTTGTGGTCTTTTCATACCTCTTCAGCCCTTCCAAGATACACCTTCCCTCCACCGCCGCAACTAAGCGTCGTCCCGTAGGGGCATTCCATCAGGCCTTTGGGCCCCGCCACCCGCCCTCCGCACCGTCCAAGTATCTTCGCCGTCCGCAATTTCACGAACCCCATCCACCTGCGCCGAGGCTTCGGCGGATACAATGCGCATCTCCTGGAACTGGCTCACGCAATACGTTGAACCCGGCCTCACGCCCCAGCAGGCGGCGGCCATCCTCACCAGCACCGGGCTGGAGTCCGAGAGCGTGGAGCTGCACGAGCCCATCAAGGGCATGCTGGCCGGTGTGGTGGTGGGCCAGGTGCTGGAGTGCCGCAAGCACCCCGATGCCGACCGTCTCAGCGTGACGCTGGTGGACCTGGGCAGCGGTGAGCCCGTGCAGATCGTGTGCGGCGCCCCCAACGTGGCGGCCGGGCAGAAGGTGCTGGTGGCCACCGTGGGCGCCAACCTGTGCATGACCGACGGCACCTGCATCATCATCAAGAAGAGCAAGATCCGCGGGCAGGAGAGCCACGGCATGATCTGCGCCGAGGACGAACTGGGCCTGGGCCAGAGCCACGACGGCATCCTGGTGCTGGACCCTTCCGCCGCAGTGGGCACGCCCGCCGCGCAGCACCTGGGCCTGCACAGCGACCATGTGCTGGAGATCGGCCTCACGCCCAACCGCACCGACGCCCTGGGCCATGTGGGCGTGGCGCGCGATCTCATCGCCGCCCTCAACCACCGCACCGGCGCCACCCTGGAGCTGAAGCTGCCCGACGTGTCGGCCTATGCGCAGGACGACGAGGCGCGTGCCGTGCCCGTGGAAGTGCAGGACGCCAAGGCCTGTCCGCGCTACGCGGGCCTCACGCTCACCGGCATTCGCGTGGGCCCCTCGCCGAAGTGGCTGCAGGACCGCCTCACGGCCATCGGCCTGAAGCCCATCAACAACGTGGTGGACGTGACCAACTTCGTGCAGCACGAACTGGGGCAGCCGCTCCATGCCTTCGATGCCGACCAGCTGGAAGGCAGTCGCATCGTGGTGCGCAAGGCCGCTGCGGGCGAGCCGTTCGTCACCCTCGATGAGAAGGAGCGCACCCTGGACGCCGATGACCTGGTGATCGCCGACGCCACGAAGCCCGCCTGTATCGCGGGGGTCTTCGGTGGCCTGCGCAGCGGCGTTTCCGCGGCCACGACCACCGTGTTCCTGGAGAGCGCCTGCTTCGAGGCCTCCACCATTCGCCGCACCGCCCGCCGCCACTCGCTGAACACCGATGCCTCGTTCCGCTTCGAGCGCGGGGTGGACCCGGAGATCACCGTGTATGCGCTGAAGCGGGCCGCCCTGCTGCTGAAGGAGGTGGCCGGTGCGCGCATCAGCTCGCCCATCACCGATATCGACCACACGCCGAAGCACCGCTCCGAGGTCCACCTGAAGTTCGTCGACCTCGAGCGGCTCGCTGGTCTGCATATCCCTGCCGATCAGGTGGTGCGCATCCTGGAGTTACTTGACTTCCGCATCCGTGAGCGGAACGCACAGGGCCTGCACGTGCAGGTGCCCGCCTACCGCGTGGACGTGCATCGCCCCGCCGATGTGGTGGAGGAAGTGCTGCGCATCCATGGCTACGACCATGTTCCGTTGCCGAAACACGTGCAGCTGCCACCGGTCCTGCATGAAGCGCTCACGTTGGAGACACTGCGCATGCAAGTGGGCCAGCACCTTGCTGCCCGCGGGTTGCGTGAAGTGATGACACCCTCGCTGGTGAGCGGCGAACGCGTGGTGAAAGGTGGTACGCACACCGCCGGGCAGCTGATCACGCTGGCCAATCCGCTCAGCGCCGAGCTCGATGTGTTGCGGCCCACGCTATTGCCCGGCCTGTTGCAGGCGCTGGCCTACAACCTGAATCGCCAGCAGCGCGACCTGCGCTTCTTCGAGCGGGGACGCACCTACACCAAGGAGGGCGAGCGCATGGTGGAGCGCGAAACGCTGGGCCTGGTGATCACCGGACGGCGCGAGCGCGAGAGCTGGCGCAGTACCACCGAAAAGGTGGATCTCTTCGATCTGAAGGAGGAACTGGAAGTGCTGATGGAGCGCCTCGGCCTCACATCGCTGGTCCATTGGGAACCGCTCGGGCATGCCCTGTTGGAGCAGGCCTGCACGGTGCTGGTGAAGGGTCGTGAAGTGGGCACCATTGGCGCCGTGCGGAAGTCCGCGCTGAAGGCTGCGGATGTGAACCAGCCCGTCCTTTTCGCCGAGCTGGACGAGCAGGCCTTGCTGGATGCCTGCCGCGCGCAGGCCGTGGGCTTCACCGAGGTGCCGCGTTTCCCCAGCGTGCGCCGCGACCTGAGCCTGTTGCTGGAGCAGGGCGTACGTTTCGAGCAACTGCGCAAGCTGGCCTTCAACGCCGAGCGCAAGCTGCTCCGCGAGGTGGACCTCTTCGATGTGTACCAGGGCGACAAGCTCCCGGCGGGCAAGAAGAGCTACGCGCTCAGCTTCATGCTGCAGGATGCCGAGAAGACACTGACCGACGATCAGGTGGACAAGGCCATGGGCCGCATCCGCCAGGCGTTCGAGAAGGAAGTGGGCGCGGAGCTCCGCGGCTGATCACTTCGTCCGCCAGCGCTCCACCGTGGCGAGCGCATCGGCCTTGCCTTTCACCGCGATCAGCTTGGCGCCGTCCTCCGGGTCGTAGTTGAGCAGCCAGGTCACCAGGATGTTCCGTGCGGCCTCGGGCAGTTCATGGATGTCGTCGGCCTCCACCGTGCGCAGAGTGGGGTCGATGGGCAGCGCTACGAGCTTGTCATCGCGTTCTCCGGCATCGAGCAGTTCGATGATGCCGATGGGCTCCACTTCGAGCACCGTGCCGCTGGGTACGGCACCGCACAGCACGAACACGTCCACCGCGTCGCCATCGCCGCCTTCCTCCTTGTTCATTTTGGTGCCCGGGATGAAGCCATAGTTGGCCGGATAGGGCAGGAAGCGGATCAGTCGCGGCTGTCCGTTCCGCAGGTCGATGGGAAAGGTGTTCGTGGCCGGGTCGTACTGGCGTTTCTCCACCGTGCCGGCGGGGATCTCGATCACGGCGTGCAATACACCTGCGCGTGGCGAGGCGTCGAGCTTTTCCAGGTCGGTCATGGGCGTGGGGTCAGGTGCCGGCACATCCGAACAGCCGATGAGGGCCAGCACAAGGACAGGCAGCATGCGCTTCACGCCCCGAAGATCGGCAACGTGATCAACGCAGGCGGTATGACAGGCTGATCATTCCGCCGAACGCGCGGGTGTGGCGTTGCACATCGCCTTCGCTCAAACTGTTGCTGAACTGTCCGCGCAAGGCCGGCTCGATGCCGATGGACCACGCCGCGTTCCAGCGGTAGCGGATGTAGGCGCGTGCCGTGTAGCCGAACACCACTTTGCGGAAGGCCTGGTCGCCCAGCTCGGTGTAGCCGTCGTTGGTGCTGTTGGGCAACGCGCCTGTGCGACCGGTGAGCAGACCCACGGTGGGACCACCGCGCAGGCCCATGCTCCAGCGGCCCTGCACCACGTGCGCATCGAACAACAATGGGATCTCCAGGTAGCTGGTGGTTACCCGTAGTTCGCGTGCATCGCGCACACGGATCGTGGTCACCGTGCTGTCACTGCCCAGGGTGATCACGTTCACCGTGGTGTTGATGGACTGGCCCACGTAGTAGACCTGTCCGTTCTGTGTGACGGTGTCGGTGATGAAGAGGATGGTGGTGTCCACCGGGGCGAGATACCAGTAGTTCCAGCGGTCCACCATGGTGTTGTCGATGGCATCCACCTTGATCCGTTCGGAATAGGTGCCGTAGTGTATACCGAAGCCGAGGCCGATGTTGCGGCCCATGTGCATCAGCTCGGCGCCATAACCCATGGTGGTCTCCGGCGTGATGCCGTTGGACCAGCTGTCAGTGTTGCCTCCGCTGTACGTGCTGGTGCTGGAGAACGCTCCACCCATCAGGCTGATCTCCCAAGGGGCGCGGTCGGGGATGATGGGTGGGACCGCAGGTGCCGCCGTGACAGGCGCAGCAGTGGCGCTATCGGAAGGGCTCGTCGTGGATGCGGCTGTGAGAAGGCTGATCAGCTCGGTGTGGTCCAGCGTGTCCACGTTCACCGCCTGACCATCGATGGTCACCACGGACCGATCAACGATCGCTTCCGGGATACTGGCTTGAGGTGATGCCGTGGGACCTTGGTCGGGAGCAGCAACAGCGGCCAGCGTGGGCGCGCTCGTCGTGATCGCAGAGGTCGGTGTGATCGCTGCGTTCCCTGCTGCTAGCGGGTCGCTTGTGCCCGGTGTTGTTCCGGTAGTGGTTGTGGCGGCCGTGCTGCTGGCCTCGACCGATGCGCTCGTTACACCAGTTGCTTTGAGCGTGGTGTTACGTTCAGCCTGCGGTGTGCTGGACTTGCCAGTGGATGTGCTGGTCGCTTTGGTGACCGATGCCTTGGCATTGGTGGAAGCCGTTCCGGTCGTGGCGGACGACGTTGCAGGCGATGCAGCGTGATCGTTGTGGGCGGCAGGTATTGCGTTCTCGTTCGTTCCGGTATTTACGGAAGAGGCCCGTGTTGAAGAGGAAGCGGAAGGAGCGGATGCATCAGTGGACTTTTCCATGGTGCTGAGCGCTACCGTGGACTCGTCCACACGCACTTCGGTCGCCGTGGAGGCGAGGGGCTCGGCAACGATCTCCGCATCGCGAAGCATCCACCAGCCGGTAGTGCCCACCATCAGCAGGGCGGCCGCGCCCAGGATCCAGAAGCCACCGCGCTTGCGTCCGCGTTGTGCGGCAATGTCCTGCTCGGCCTGCAGCCAGTGCGCCTCCTCGAAGGGGAACGCCTGATCGTTCAGCTTGCGCCGGGCCAGTTCGTCGAATTCGTTGTCGAGGTTCATCGGATGGCGGTCTTTGCGGTGGTCTGTCCGGCCAACTGGGCAATGGCCTGTTGCAGGGTCTGGCGCGCGTTGGACACGTGCCATTTCGAGGTGCCTTCGCTGATGCCCAGCATCTGCGCGATCTCCTGGTGGCCGAAGCCGTCGATGGCGAAGAGATTGAAGACCTTGCGCGACATGTCCGGCACGCGTTGCAGCAGCTCGGCGAAGGCATCGGCCTCCATGTGGCGCAGGTAGTCGTTCACTTCCACCAGCGTGGACTCATCCAGCGAGGCGTCGAGGCTTTCGCTGGCCTTTCGCTGGCGGTCCTTGCGGTATTCATCGATCACCGTGTTGATCATGATGCGGCGGGTCCATAGCTCGAAGGGCACCTCCGGGCGTCGTTTGTCCAAACTGGTCAGGATCTTCAGGAAACCCTGGTTCATGCGGGCCACGGCGTCCTGTTTGTTGCGTTCATAGCGGCAACAGATGGCCATCATCTGGCCATACAGCGCCCGGTACAGTTCGTACTGTGCCTTGGGCTCCTCGCGGATGCAGCGCGCTATGAGGGTGTCGGGTATCATGCCGTTGTGCCGAAGGGCACCCGCCGTGAAGCGGGTGCCCTTCAGCCACAGGGTCTTGGTCAGTTCTTCACGAAACGGAAGCTCATGGTCTCGTTGCCGTTGCCCATGCGCAGCATGTACATACCGGCAGGCAATGCACCAGTGGCGACCTCCAGTAGGTTGGTGCCGTCGGCGATCATGGCGTTCGCGACCAGCACTTCGCGGCCGTTCACATCGATCACGCTCATGGGCAGGTTGCCACGCAGGCTGGTGTTGAAGCGCAGGTTGAGCACATCGTTCACCGGGTTGGGCCACAGGCGCGTTTCCGTGAATGCAGGTCGATCGGCGATGCCGGTGGGCTGCTGGCTCACTACGCGGATGGTGAAGCTGTTGCGGGCAGCCTCCTCCACCGGGGCCATGCCATCGTACAGTCCGTTGCCATCAATGCTCACGCTGTCGCAGCTGGTGCTGGTGCAGCCTGCTGCGTCCGTCAGGGTGAGGCAGAGCTGGTAAGGGCCGCTCTGGGCGTAGACGTGCGTGGGGTAGGGGTCGGTGCTGGAGGTGCCATCGCCGAAGTTCCACAGGAACTGGAAGGGGCTGGTGCCGTTGCTCAGGTTCCACACCCACAGCTCGTAAGGGATGGGCGTCACCTCGCCGCTCAGGCTGTCGCCCTCGTAGGCCTGGAGCACCCAGAAACCGGCCTGGCATCCAGTGGTGTTGGTGATGCACTCACAATTCGCGCTCCACGTGCCGGTAGCACCGGTGGCGGTGTTGGTGCAGGGCGTGCCGGGCACGTTGGGGCCATTGGGGATCTGCAGGCAGTCCCAGATCACCGGGTCGGTGCTGATGCCTCCGTTCGCGTCCACGACCACCGTGTCACAGGTCCAACTGCTGCAACCATCCGCATCGGTGATGGTCAGGCAGATGCCGTAAACCCCTTCCGTGGTGAAGGTCCAATCCTGGTTCGATGAAGTGGAGGTGCTTCCATCGGGCAGCGACCACAGGAACGTATAGGGGGAAACACCACCGCTTGTGCAGTTGGTCATGGCGATGGTCCACGGCGCCGGTGAAGCGACCGTGAAACAGGCCTGGCAGGAGGAGGCATTGGGGACGCACTGACAATCCGTGCTCCACGTTCCGGCAATACCTTGGAATGTGGTGCAGGCCGCACCGGGCAGGGCACTTCCGCCGGGTGCGCCAAGGCAGTCAGGGGTGTTGTTCCCGCAGTTGATCACCACGTACACCATGGCCGAGTCCAATACCGGATCGGTCTCATACAGCACGGTGTCCGTTTGAATGGCACCCTGGCAGGGGGTGCTGATGATGAAACCACCCGTCGGGTTGGCAAGGTTCAGCGTGGCGCTGAAGGTGCAACTGGGAGGCAGCACGGGCACATCGATATCCAGGGCCGGTACTGTGCCGGGAAGTGTCACGATGTTCACGAAGGAGTTGCCCGTGCAGCCGCTCACCTGGCCACCAACGGTGACGGTATACGGTGGCTGGGCCATGGCGGCCACACCGGCCGAGAGTGCGGCGGTCAGGGCCAGGGAGCGAAGTGTGTGTTTCATGGGGTAATGGTTCGTTCGTTGGGCGTTCATTCCCATACACGGTGCCACTGGCCTCTGGGTTGGGTGCGTCTGAAAATTACTGCGATCGGACCGCCCGAACGCAGGAGCGCCCCGCATTACTGCAGGGCGCTCCTGGAAGGATCGGACGGCGGATCACTCCGCTTTCACGAACCGGATGCTGATGCTGCGGCCTTTGCTATCTGTGGCGTGCAGGGTGTAGAGGCCTGCGGGCAGGTCGTTGGTATCGAAGCGGTGCTGGCTGCGACCGGCGTTCATCGTGCGGCTCTCCTGGCGCACTTCACGACCGTTCACATCGAAGAAGCTCACGTTCAGCAGGCCTTCAGCCGTGGCCACCAGGGCCAGGTTCAGGTCGCCGTTGCTGGGGTTCGGCCAGATCGCGGCGTTGGTCAGCTCGGTCATTTCCGCCATCGACGTGGTGAGCGGGTTCTGCACGTTCAGTGTGAAGCCATCCGTGCGCTCCGTGTTCGCCACTTCATGGCCTCCGAGGATCATGCCGTTGAGCAGGCCGTTCTCGCCGATGGAAATGGTGTCGCAGGTGGTGCTGGTGCAGCCGCTGGCATCCGTGATGGTGAGGCAGAGCTGGTAGGGGCCGTTCTGGCTGTAGGTGTGCGTGGGGAAGGGGTCGGTGCTGCTGGTGCCGTCACCGAAGTTCCACAGGTAGGTGAGCGCGCCATTGCCGGTGCTGAGGTTCCACACCCACACTTCGTTGGGCACGGGCAGGCTGTCCTGGCCGTAGGCCTGGATCACCCAGAAGCCGGCCTCACAGGGTAGGCCGCTGCCGCTGCTACAGTTGCAATTGGCGTCCCAGATGCCGATGAAGTTGGTCCCAGGGACCCAGCAGGGTGTACCCGGCATGTTGCTGCCGTTCAGCACTCCGAGGCAGTCGTAGGCGCTGCCGCTGGTGTCGGAAACACAGATGCACTCAGGGCTCCAGAGGCCGCTGACACCGGTGGCCGGGTTGATGCAGGGCGTGCCGGGCATATTTGGGCCGTTGGCGATCTGCAGGCAGTCGTAGACGATCACGGTGCTGGTGTCGCATACGCAATCGGCCGTCCATGTGCCGGTGAAGGCCATGCCATTCTCCATCAGCACACACGTGGTTCCTGGCCATGCCGATCCGCCCGGAACGCCAAGGCAATCCGGAATGAAGGCCGTGGTATCGCACCAGCATCCGGGGCTGTAAAGGCCTGGCAGTCCTCCTTCTTCGCATGGAGTGCCTGGCATCGCAGGGCCGTTGGGTACGCCTTCGCAGTCGACCAGTGTGTTCGTTACGCAGCTGCAGTCGGCGCTCCAGACACCGGCAAGGCCAAGTGCCGTGGTGCATACGGTGCCGGGCAGCGCACTGCCACCGGGCACACCAAGGCAATCGGGTGTGCCGCCACCACCGCAGTACAGGACCACCATGATCGAATCTGAACCGGAAGGGTCCACCTGGTACTGGCCGACCGCGGTGAGCATGGCGCCGTTGCAGGCCACATTGAACGTGAAGCCGCCACCAGGGCTCTGCATCCAAGCCACGGTATCAAAACCGCAGTTCACGAGGTCGAGCGTGTAGCTCCAGGAAGGTTGCGTCCCGGGCATGGACGCGATGGTCACCTGGCTGTTGGGCATGCATCCCTGCACCATGCCGGTGATGAGGATGGGATAGGGAGGTATGGGCTGTGCGAAGGCGGCCAGCCCAAAGAGGGTGGCGGCTGCGAACAGCATGGAGCGGAGCGTGGTTCTCATGGGCGTGAGGTTCGGTTGTTGGACGTTCACTCCCATACACGGGGCAGGGTCCCTCCGGGTTGGGTGCCCCCGAAAATAAGCCGCTGAGCTCAGTCCAGGGCCCCGTCGATCAGCGCGTCCTCGGCCTCGTTGGGCAGCGTCACCTTCAGCAAGGGCTCGCGCTTCATCTCCTGCTCGATGCTCCACACCGCATTGGGGTTGCGGGCCCAGGCGCGGCGCGCAATGCCGTTGTTCACGTCCCAATGCAGCATGCTCTTCAGGCGACGATCGCTGTCGGCACTGCCATCGAGCACCATGCCGAAGCCGCCGTTGATCACCTCGCCCCAGCCCACGCCACCGCCGTTGTGCAGACTGATCCAGGTGGCGCCCCGGAAGGCATCGCCCACGAAGTTCTGCACGGCCATGTCGGCGGTGAAGCGCGACCCGTCGCGGATGTTGCTGGTCTCGCGGTACGGACTGTCGGTGCCGCTCACATCGTGGTGGTCGCGGCCCAGCACGATCGGCGCGTTGATCGTGCCCTTCTTGATGGCCTCGTTGAAGGCCTGTGCGATGCGGATGCGGCCCTCGCTGTCGGCGTAGAGGATGCGGGCCTGGCTTCCCACGACCAGCTTGTTCTCTTGCGCGTTGCGGATCCAATGCAGGTTGTCGGCGATCTGCTGGCCGATCTCGGCAGGCGCTTTCTTCAACATGGCTTCGAGCACATCGCCTGCGATGCGGTCGCTGGTGGCGAGGTCCTTGGCATCGCCGCTCGCACACACCCAGCGGAACGGACCGAAGCCGTGGTCGAAGCACATCGGACCCATGATGTCCTCCACGTAACTGGGGTAGCGGAATTCCTCGCCGTGTTTGCCGGCGATGTCGGCACCAGCGCGTTTGCTCTCCAGCAGGAAAGCGTTGCCGTAGTCGAAGAAGTACATGCCTTGTGCAGCGAGCGTGTTCACCGCGGTCACATGACGGCGAAGCGTCTCCTGAACGCGCAGCTTGAAGGCGGCCGGGTCCTGCACCATCAGCGCGTTGCTCTCTTCGTAGCTCAGGCCCACGGGGTAGTAGCCGCCGGCCCAAGGGTTGTGCAGGCTCGTTTGGTCGCTGCCGAGGTTCACGTGGATGTTACGCGCAGCGAGGCGTTCCCAGAGGTCCACGATGTTGCCGAGGTAGGCGATGCTGTGCGCCTCTCCTTTCTGCTGACAGGCGATCGCGGCGTCGATGCACGCGTCCACGTCGGTGATCACCTCATCCACCCAGCCCTGGCTGTGGCGCTTGTAGGCCGCAGTGGCGTTCACATCGGCGCAGATAGTGACCACGCCCGCGATGTTACCGGCCTTGGGCTGTGCGCCGCTCATGCCACCCAATCCCGCGGTGACGAAGAGCTTGCCCTTCGTCCCGGGCGAGGACTTGATCATGCGGCAGGCGTTGAGCACCGTGATCGTAGTACCGTGCACGATGCCCTGCGGACCGATGTACATGTAGCTGCCGGCCGTCATCTGGCCGTACTGCGTCACGCCGAGCGCGTTGAACTTCTCCCAGTCGTCGGGTTTGCTGTAGTTGGGGATCATCATCCCGTTGGTCACCACCACGCGCGGGGCGTCGGGGTGGCTGGGGAAGAGGCCGAGCGGGTGGCCGCTGTACATCACCAGCGTCTGCGCGTCGGTCATCTCGCTCAGGTACTGCATCACCAGGCGGTACTGCGCCCAGTTCTGGAACACCGCACCGTTGCCGCCGTAGGTGATCAGCTCGTGCGGGTGCTGCGCCACGGCCGGGTCCAGGTTGTTCTGGATCATCAGCATGATGGCCGCGGCCTGCCTGCTCTTGGCGGGGTAGTGGTCAATGGGCCGCGCGTGCATGGGGTGCTCCGGACGCAAGCGGTGCATGTAGATGCGGCCGTAGGTGTTCAGCTCGGCGGCGAACTCCGGGGCCAGCGTGGCGTGGTGCTTCGGGTGGAAATAGCGCAGGGCGTTGCGCAGGGCCAGCTTCTTCTCTTCCGAAGAGAGGATATCCTTGCGCTTGGGGGCGTGGCTTACGGACGGATCCAGCGGCTGTGCGGGAGGGAGGACATCGGGGATGCCTGCGCGGATGGTCTGTTGGAAGAGGGCGATGTTGGAAATGGTGGCGGTGTTCATCGTGCGCAGCAGAGATACGCAAAGCTAAACGCCCCGTTCGGTGAAGGGTTCAACGAGCGATGGCGAAGCGCCCGCTGGACCGGCTCTCATCCGCGACCAACGTCAGGACATAGATGCCGGGGGGGAGGGCTGTTACATCGAATTGCGGCTTATCCGTTGCGGGCAACAGACCCGTCGATACCACCTTGCCGGTGATGTCCGTGATCCGCCATGACCCGGACCTGATGCCACCAAGATCAACGGACACTTGGCCGTCCGCGGGGTTCGGGTATAACCCAAGTTCCTCAGGGGACGGCGGATCGCTGATGCCTGTAAAGAAATACTCGTTGCCGTGCATAACACCTTGCTCCACGCCATCAATTCGAGCACCCCTGATCCAAAAGCTCTCCTTCGTGAAGCCGTGGTGTGCCGAGTAGTGGACCAGTCCGAGGTTCTGCCGGAAGAGGACACGGTTCTCCTGCTGGTAACCGAATCCAACGACGCTGATGCACTGCTGATCCGCGGTATCCATCGGATAGAAGAGGGTGATGGGTCCGATGTTATCGGTCGTCACGAAGTAGTTGCCGCTGGTATCGATGCCATGCCGGGCGACCAGCGACAATTCGTTCTGCCTCGGGTAGCCTTCGCATTCAGGGCCAGGTCCCACATAGTGTTGGGGCGGGGCGGACAAGACCCGTAACATGGGCACGTGCGCGCTGTCTATGATCCAGGCGGCATTAGCGTAGTATGTGGCTTCCGTACTTCCGGAGGAATGCACCCACCGGCGGAGCATGGTTCCTTGAAGGATGTTCTGGTCGTCGGTTTCCGTCCGGGATGAGATGGTCAGCTTTTTATAGTACGTGTTCGCTTGCATGTTGCCCTCATAACGATTCGCGTATTCGACCACATCACCGGGCTGGTAAGGGAAGAACTGCGCCAGCGAGGGTATCTGCCGTCCCACATCGGGACCTTTGATGCCTATGAGCGTGAAGCTGGCCTCCCCTTGGACATGCCAAAGCACGATGCCATGGTCCTTGCTCCACACCACCGTGTCACCCACTTGGCTCGTGAAGCGTTTCACGGAGTCCTCGACACCGAACAACAGCAACACCGTCTGTTGGTCAACGGTACAGAGCGTGCCGTCCATGGGTCTGAACATCCATTGATCGCCCAACTGCGCATGTGGCCTGATCTCCAGTTCCGTGGGGTCGCCAAAGGTCCAGGACTGTTCCGTGCGGAGGCAGTTTCCCTTCAGGAACTGGGGTAGCTGGACCTGTACGTTGCAAGGGGGCGGACATTCCTACAGGACCGTGCGGTCCGGTTCAATGCGAACCGGATGCTGTCCGGCCCGACCAGCTCCGTTCCGGTCACGAAGACCTGGTTGCTGATGGTGTCGGTGCCATCATCGCTGTAGTTGTAGCGGTAGGCGGGGTTGAGCAAGGCCCAGTCCTGCGCGAGCGTAACGTTGGCGGCGGCAAGCAGTATGATCGCGAGCAGGGTGCGCATGGCCTTCGGCACCCTGAAGGTAATGGAATGGCCCTCACCCCGCCTTGCCCTTGCCCTTTTTGTCGTGGAAGCCGAAGGGGCAGTGCCTGCAACCGATCTGGCAGCAGTAGCCGCGGCGCAGGTGGTACTGCTCGGTGAAGACCAGATAGCCTTCCTCCGAGAAGTAGTAGTCGCCGTCCTGCAGGCCCAAACGCCGCATGCGTTCGCTGCGCTCGTCCTGTTCGTTGCTGTTGGCTTGCACGGTCTTTTCCCGAATACCCGGTACGTTCTTGGAACATCTGAACCGGGGGATGGTTCGCTGGGCAGGGCAAAGTTCCCGTCCCTGCCACGCGCTTTGCCCGTTCTGGCACGTTATTTCCACGATCGGCTGTGCATGACCCGGTGGATGGATCGTGGATAACCCCTCTGGACCCCAGTAGTTTCGCACCTTGTAGAACCAGTGCCCGGACTGATGGTGAAGCGTGTTGATCTGTTGAAAACCCTGCTGCTGGCCGTAGTGGCCGTGCTCAGCACCGCCCTTTCGGCCCCCGGCCAGCCCGGTACCGATCGCATCACGGCCGAGCAGTACATCGAACAGTGGAAGGCCGTGGCGGTGAAAAAGATGAAGGAGCACGGCATCCCGGCCTCCATCACCCTCGCACAAGGTCTTCTGGAGAGCGGCAACGGCAACAGCGAGCTGGCCCGCAAGGCGAACAATCACTTTGGCATCAAGTGCACGCCCGACTGGACCGGCGGCAAGAGCTACCACGACGACGACGCTAAGAACGAGTGCTTCCGCAAGTACAACGATGCAGCGCAGAGCTACGAGGACCACGCGAAGTTCCTCCAGCGGTCACGCTATGCCTCGCTCTTCGAGCTGAAGCCCACCGATTACAAGGGCTGGGCCCATGGGCTGAAGAAGGCCGGTTACGCCACCGATCTCGCCTACCCGCAGAAGCTCATCAACCTGATCGAGCGCTACGAACTGTTCAAGCTGGACCAGGGCGTGGATGTGACCTACAAGCCGGTCGCGAAGACCGATCCCAAGGCCGCACCTGCCCGCCAGGGTCGCAAGCCCACGGTGGGTGGCGATGTGGTGACCATTGGTGCCGGCCGATCGGTGGAAGTGTTCGAGGGACGCATCAAGTACGTGCGCGCCAAGCAGGGCGACACCTTCCGCAAGCTGGCCGATGAGCTGGAGATGACCCACGGCATGCTGGCCCGCTGGAACGATATGGACAAGGAGGCCGCCTTGACCGAGGGCCAGCGGATCTACATCCAGCCCAAGCGCGCGGCCTCCAAGAGCGCGGAGCAGCATACGGCCAAGGGCGGCGAGACGCTGTGGGGCATCAGCCAGCAGTACGGTGTCAAACTGGCCAAGCTGGCGAAGTACAATGGCCTTGCCACCGATGCCAAGCTGGCCGAGGGACAGCGTGTGTGGCTGAAGAAGCCGGGGCGGTAGAATAACTTTCTCTTCACCTTTGGTAAGGGCCTGAGTTTAATTTCGCCACCAGCTTTGTGAGTGGCTGCAACGCTCGGTAGTTCCAAGGAGGGCGCGCCGAGAGCATGTTATTGCCGCGATCGGACGCAGCCCATGGCCCAGCCGCACTTTGAACTTCCGTTCTTCACCAACCTGCTCATCCTGTTGGTCGCCGCGCGGATCTTCGGCGAAGTGTTCGAGCGGTTCAAGCAACCGGCCATGATCGGCGAGATCATTGCAGGCATGATCCTTGGGCCCAGCCTTTTCAATCTTATCCATCGCACGGAGGACATCAAGGTCATTTCCGAACTGGGGATCTTCCTGCTGGTGATCATTGCCGGTCTGGAGATCAACATCGATGACATCCTGCGGTCGTTAAAGGGTCGGAACATCATCATCTCCATCATGGCCTTCTTCCTTCCCATCTTCGGTGGTATGGCCGTTGGGTATTACTTCGATCTGGACCTGATGACCACGGTCTTTATCGGGCTCTGTGTGGCCATCACCGCCCTGCCAGTGAGCATCCGCATCCTCATGGACCTGGGCAAGATCAATTCGGAGGTGGGCCAGAAGATCATCTCCGTGGCCATCTTCGACGATGTGCTGGCCCTTTCCATCCTTGGTGTCCTGCTCAACATCAAGGACACCGACCGCTCCGTGACCGATGTGCTCCGGGCGGGGTCGATATCGTTGTTCAAGCTGTCGGTCTTCATCCTGCTGCTCACCCTGGCCTACCTGTTCATCCGGAGGATCCTCCGGCGGGGTGATTACCTCAAGGAGTCCCTGGACAAGCTGGTGTCCGTGATCCGTGGCAAGGAGCCACTGTTCGCCTTGTTCTTCGCCTTTGTGCTCCTATTCGCCACGGTGACGGAGAACCTGGGCCTGCACTTCATCGTGGGGGCCTTCTTCGCCGCCATGCTTATCAGCGAATCGCTCATTGGCAGGGAGAACCTCCAGGCCATTGAGACCACCACGAGCAAGATGGCCATGGGCTTCCTCGCGCCGATCTTCTTCGCTGGGATCGGTCTTGAGTTCAACATCTCATCGATCGGCAATATCAGCCTGCTCATTGCGGTGATCGTGGTCTCCTACCTCTCCAAGATCGTGGGAGGCTATCTAGGCGGGACCATGGCCGGACTCGGTGGGCGCGTATCGCTCACGCTGGGCATCGGCCTCAATGCCCGGGGCATCATGGAACTCGTGATCGCCAACATCGCTTACAGGAACGGACTGATCGGCACGGAGGTGTTCTCCATCCTGGTCATCATGGGGGTGCTTACCACCCTGACCACGCCTCTGCTTTTGAAGCGTGCTTTTGCGCGGATGGATGCATGATATCCACGATCCGGAAGTCCGTGTTTTGGACCCGGACCGTCCGTATGGGTGAACGAACCTGGACGTTGCCGTTCACTTGCCAATGACCCGATGGGCCATCACCGCAGCGATCGTGGTGGCCCGTTGCTTGGCCTCCCCGGCCTTCGGTCCCTCGAACAGTTCGTCCACGGTGCTGGAGAACAGCTTTACCCAATGCTGGAAATGCTCGGGGCGCATGGGCATGTGGCGGTGCAGTTGCACGTGGGAGGTCATGGGATCGCCGGTGTAGCCCTTGGTGCCGAACAGCACCATGTCCCAGAAGGAGGTGATCAGGGGGATGTGGTGGTCCCGGTCGAGGCCGGTGAAGAAGTGGCCGATGACCGGATCGGGCCGGGCCTTGCCATAGAACCGCTCGATGAGCAGACGAACGTCGGCGTTGGAAGTGATGTCGGGCCGGCGGGTCATGCGGACAAAGGTCGCTGCACCGGACGTTGCCCTTCTGACAGCGGTCAGTCGTTCTCGCCCGTGAACCGCACCACTTCCTCCTTGGTGCCGAAGAGCACCAGGATGTCGCCCTTTTCGGGCACGAAGTCGGGGTCCATGACGCCCAGCGCGCCCAGTTTGATGGAGCGGCGGCCCAGGAAGCTCTTCTCGCTCTCCTTGCGCAGCACGGTCACCAGGCCCAGTTGCCGTTGGCGCAGCTCGGCGATCTGGCTCAGGGGATTTCCCACGAAGCGGTCGGGCACCACGATCTCGGCAATGATGAAACCGCCAGGCAGTTCGAACTGGTCAACCAGGCGGCGCAGGTTCAGTTTGCGCGCCAGGCCCTCGGCGGCCTTCTCCTCGGGGTGTACGATGTCGGTCACACCCATGGAGTTGAGCACCATCTCGTGCAGCGGGTTGATGGCGCGGCTGATCACGCGCTTCACCTTCAGGTTCACCAGTAGTGCGGTGGTCATGATGTTGGCGCCCTCGTGCTCGCCGATGGCCACCACGGCCGCATCCACCTCGCTCAGGGGGAGCGAGCTCACGGCCTGAGGATCGTTGCTTTCCAGGCATACGGCATAGCTCACCTCGCCCTTGATCGCATCGATCTTTTCCATGTCGTGATCAATGGCGATCACCTCGTGGCCCATGCCGGTGAGCTTGATGGCGAGGTGCTTGCCGAAATTGCCGAGGCCGAACACTGCGATCTTCATGCGTTGTGCGCCGTAGCCCGGCGAAGGCGTTGGGTCAGTTGATGAGGATATCCTCCTTGGGGTAGCGATAGGGAGTGGTCTGTACCTGGCGCAGCACACCCACCAGCAAGGTAAGGGCGCTCACCCGGCCCACGAACATCACCACCACCAGGGCAATGCGTGCCGCATCGCCGAGGTGCGGGGTCAGGTTCATGGAGAGGCCCACGGTGCTGAACGCACTGAAACACTCGAACGCAATGGGCATGAGCGGCAGTTCCTTTTCCAGCGAGGCGATCACGGTGATGGACAGCCCGAGGAAGATGAGCGAGAGCACGATGGCCGCGAACGCGCGACGGGTGCTCAGGTTGCTGATCTCGCGGCCGCCATATTCGATCCTGCGCCTGCCGCGTGCCGTGGCGAAGATGTTGAGCGTGGCCACGGCGAAGGTGGTGGTCTTGATGCCGCCACCCGTGGACCCCGGTGAGGCACCGATGTACATCAGCAACAGCGTGACCATCAAGGTGGGCACAGAGAGCAGACCATAGTCCACCACATTGAATCCGGCCGTGCGCGGGGTGACGCCGGTGAAGAACGCCGTGCTGATCCGCCCCCACCAGGTCTGGTGCTCCACCAGCGCACCGTTCCACTCGAACACCATCACGGCCATGGTGCCCACGGCGATCAGGATCACGGTGACCTGCAGCGCCATGCGCGAGCCCAGGTTCACCAGGCGGGGGTGCCGCTGGCAGGGCGTTCCGGTAAAGAACCGCTTGATCCGTTCTCTGATCCACAGGCGCACGTACTTGCTGAAGTTGAAGATGATGCCAAAGCCAAGGCCACCGAAGATGAGCATCAGTCCGATGATCCACATCAGGGCATAGTTGTAGCGGAGGATCGGGTCGTACATGCCTGCGCTGAGCGTGGAGAAGCCGGCATTGTTGAAGGCTGAAATGGCATGGAACACGGAGAAGAACAGCCGGTCCCCCGTGTCGACGAAGGCTGCTGATGGAACACTGTAGTAGATGAAGCCCGTTCCAACGATCTCCACGCCAATGGTGAAGAGGATGACCTGGGTGATGAACGATCGGGCGTTCACCAACGAGGTGTTGGCGATGTCGCGAATGCGTAGCTGTTCCTCCAGCGAAGTGCGCCCCTTGAAGAAGAACGCGAAGAAGCTGGTGAAGGTCATCACGCCCAGGCCACCGATCTGGATCAGGAAGAGCAGCACGCACTGCCCGGCGAACGTGAGGTCCTTGCTGACATCGATGACGCTGAGACCGGTCACACATACCGCCGAGGTGGAGGTGAACAACGCCTCGATGAGCGTGATCTGGCGGGTGCCGGCCTTGGGCAGCAGGAACAAGGCAGTACCGACGGCAATGATGAGCACGAAGCTGGTGGTGAACAGCAGGGCCGGGTTGAAGAGCGTGCTGTTGCGCCCCAGTTCCAAGCGCGACAGTTCAATGAAGATGAAGCCCAGCAGGAACACCAGATTGGGCCAATGGTAGGCGTGGTGCCATACCGCCATGCCGGCCGGTTTGATGAAGATGAGCAACAGGGCCGCGAACAACCATATCAGTTCGGCCTTGCGGACATGCTGTTCCCTGAAGCTCGTGCGCAATAGGCTGCCGAGGGTCACAAAGGCCGCAGCGATCACCAGGCCGTAGCTCAACTGGTCGAGCAGTTGGGCCGTGGAGCCATCGCTGCGGAAACCGAACTCCAAAAGGAACAGGAACACCGCCAGGATGATCACGGTGATGCGGGCCAGGCCGACCACCTCCTTTCGCAGCACGGTGCGTAGGAGCGTCTTTTTCATCGGGCCGGGCGTGCGTGCCCGGAGCTTGTAGGTGGCAAACTTAGTGGAGCACGGCGGTAGCGCGACATCTATGGTGCGTTTGTCTTGCGGCCGGGCAGTGCTTGGGCGATCACCTGCCCGTTTCGCATCACGGTCACCACCTCGGGCCGGCCGTCCAGGTCGAGGTCGGCAATGGAGCACAGGGTGGCGCCTTTCAGCGGCATGCCGGGCAGCGGGCTTCCCGTGTGGTCCATCAACAGCAGTTCCTCTCGTGTGGGCAGCACCACGCTGATCACCGTGCCCACACCATCCACTTCGTACCACTGCACGGCAGGCAGGAGTGCGGCCGCGAAGCCTTTGTGCCACACCTGTTGAGCGCCCTGTTGAACGCGGAGGCTATCACCCAGCACCTGCGCCAGTTCCGGTCCTTCGGTGCGCCAGGCTGCCCCGATGCTGATGGCCCCTGCACTGCCGTTGGCGAGCAGGGCAGTGGTGCCGCCCAAGGTGCTCCGGTATGCGGTGCCTTGCATATCGGTCCAAAGCACTTCGGTGCCGGACAGGTCCGTACCCGGACGGATGCTTTCCACCCTGGCCCCCTCGGGCAGTTCCAAGGTCACTTTCTCGCGCTCGCTTCCACGGCGGTCAAGCACCAGCACCCGGCCTGGCGCTGGGAATACCAGCAGGTGGTCCTTGTTGCGGATCCGTACATGGGTGACCGCGCTGGTGGTGGCGTGTGCCAGCTTGCGTGCTTCCCAGCCTTTCACCGGCAAGCCATCCACCCCGATGTTGAACAAGCGTCCATCCTTCAGTGGGACGATCACGCGGTAGTCGCGCTGGCCTTCGTAGTCGAACACGGCGAGCGGCGCCGAGGCCTGTTCCTTCAGGGTCACCGGGAACCCGCCCACATCCTTGCCGTTCCGGTCGATGAGGTACACGCGACCGGCCGTGTTGAACAGCAACTGCAATTTCCCGTTGCGGAACCGGTCCACTTGGTGCACGGCCCCCATGATCGGGCCGTCCAGGGCATACTGCCACAGCACCTTGCCGGCTGCGCTGATCAGGTGGATCCGGTGCTGCTCGTCCTGCACCAGCACTTCGCGGGTGTTGTTGGTGTGGTTCACCACGATGTCCGGCTGACGGGTGGCTGGTGCACCGATACCCACGCTCCACAGGGTCTTTTCGGTCCGCACCTCCAATGGCACATGCTGAATGCCCACCATGATGTGGTGCATGCCCCGCTGCCCCGGCGATAGCTGCACGGTGATCCCGCCGAACCGGCCCCAGAGGTTGGCCAGCGCTGTGGCCTTGGGCTGCCCGGCGGGCCTCAACTGTTGGATGTGCCCGGTGTAGGATCGCGACACATCGCTCCACCACTGTCGACCTGCGGTGGAGCTCATGCGTGCTGCCCACGCACTGGTGCGGCCATCTTCCGCAAGGCTGTTGCCATCGTACCAGGCATCCACGGCCTGCGACAGCAGTTGGGGTGTGGCCGCGAACACCACCTGGTCGCCAAGCAGGGTCCACCAGGGCCTTTCCAGTCCCGCGAACGCGGAACCCATTAAGCGCTCATGCTCCTGTTCCGTTGGAAGGCGCGTCAGCCGCTGCCCGCGATAGTGCAGCGTATCGTTGGGTTGCGAAGTGGGGCGGTAGGTGGTCAGTGCATTGGCGGCCTTTTCAGTGTCGTCCGTTCCGAAAAAGGCCCACAGGGCGGTGGTGGAGTCCTTGCGGGAGGAAGCGATGGCCACGGTACCGTTCACCCAGGCGAGCAGGCCTTCGTAAAGGCTGTCATCGGCAACCATTTCGTTCGCAGCCACCCATCCCCTCGGATCGCTGATGTGGCGCATGTCCAATTGCTCGGCCCCTGCCGGTATGCTGCGCAGTATCGCGAGCTCGCCGCTGCCCTGTTCTTCCAGGATGGTCCACGCCTTGTGCGGGCCATCAGGCGCCACCAGTCCGCTCATCAGCAAGGCGTCGGAGCGTACACGTAGGTCAAGTGCGGCCCAGCCGTTGGGCATGTCCTCAAGCTCCTTCAGCGCGTCCGGTGTCCACCAGTTGGCGAGCAGGTTCCGTGTGCGTTCCAAATGGATGAGCACATGTGCGTCCGCGCCACCGCCCAGGGTGCCGCGGGCCTTGGTCAGCAGGCTGTCGGCATGCAGGCCCTGGCCGTTCCGAAGTTCCAGCAGCGCTTCGTCGAGCACATCGCGCGAGGTGGCCAATAACCAAAGTCCGTCGGCCTGCGCCATGGCCAGCCCGGTCAATGCAGTGTCCAGGTCAAGGTCCACGGCTGCGCCCTTCAGCAGCTGCTGAACGGTGGCCGCATCGAACGCCAGCGCATGGGTGAATGCGTTCAATGAGGCCTCATCAGGCTGGCGTGGGGCACATACGAACAAGGCTCCGCTGCCCTGTCCTCCCACGCGCTGCACGCTCACCAGCACCGGTGCATCGGCAAGTGCGTTGCGCAATGCCGGGTCGTCCTCCATGCGGGCATGGATGCGGGCCACGAGCCTGCCAGCGGCGGCCATGCCGGGCAGTTGCTCCAAGGCGTTCCAGTGCTGCGAGGTGTGCATGATGCGGTCCCAGCCAGCCAGCGCGTCGGGGAACTCCAGCACCAAAGCGCTCTGTGCAGGCACTGCCTTCCACGGGTCGGAACTGTCGGTGTTGGATGCGTTCCAACGGTACAGGGTCCATGCTGCCGCGCCGGCAATGAGCAGGAGCAGGAGTACGGCAGGAACGCGGCGCATGTTGAGAAGGGCTAGTGCGAAATTACCCGTGCCCGAATGCTGGAACGCCCCATCGGACGCGGCCTTTGCACAGCCGCGTGTGGACACGGGGCGACGGCTGTCAGAAGAGGTCGAGCTGCTCCTTCAGCAGTCGGAAGCTGCGGCGGTGGTGTTCGCAGGGTCCCACGCGTTCAATGGCGGTGCGGTGGTCCGGCGTGGGGTAGCCCTTGTTCACGGCCCAGTTGTAGTCCGGGTGCTGTGCGTGCAACTGCGCCATGTGCTCATCGCGGTGGGTCTTGGCCAGGATGCTGGCCGCAGCGATGCTCCGGAAGCGCGCATCGCCTTTCACCAGGCAACTGTGCGCAATGCCCGCATAGGGTGTGAACCGGTTGCCGTCGATGAGCAGGTGTTCAGGGCGATGCGTCAGGGCATCGATGGCCTTGTGCATGGCCAAAAAGCTGGCCCGCAGGATGTTGATCGCATCGATCTCGGCGGGTTCCACGAAGGCCACGGCCCACGCCAATGCACGCTCTTCGATCAGGGGCCGCAAGGCCTCGCGCCGTTCATGCGTCAGTTTCTTGCTGTCGTCCAATCCGGGTATGCGCACACGCGGCGGCAGGATCACCGCAGCTGCGACCACCGGTCCGGCCAGGCATCCGCGTCCCGCCTCGTCGCACCCGGCCTCCAGCAGGCCTTTGTTCAGGTAAGGGAGCAGGGTGGCCATGGGGCCGCGTCAGTCCTTCTTCTTGTAGGCGCCGTTCTGCCAGGCCTGCACGAACTGGGCCCAGGCAATGGGATTGAACAGGTTGATCGGCGGTGTACCGCCCGCCCAGTACAGCTTGGTGTGGTCCATCTGCATCTGGTAGCGGAAGCTCTGGTAGGCGTCCGGCGGCAGGTTCTCCATGCGCTGCACCATCTCGGCAGGGGAGAGGTTCCGCATGGCCAGTTGATAATCATCCGCAGGCAGGCGCAGGTTCAGGAAGGCCTCACGGAACTGCTCGCGGGAAGGCCACGGATAGACCGAGATCTCGCGCAATTGCACGGTGTCGCGGTTCATCACATGGATCATGGAGTACTTGTTCTCCGTAAGGCTGTCCGGTATCACGTATTGCGAACGCTGAAAGCCGACCGCGCTGAACAGGATGGTATCACCCTCCTGGGCCACAAAGCTGAAGTAGCCGAACACATCGCTCATGGTGCCACGATAGGTGTTCTTCACGAGGATGTTCGTGAAAGGCACGGGCATCAGGCTATCGGTGACCACCACGCCGCTGAATTGCACCAGCATGGGTTTATCAGGTTGGGCCTGCACATGAAGAGCGAGCAGGGCCGCGGCGATCAGGAGGAGATGGCGCATTGGGAAACAAAGGTAGGGCACTACTGCGGCAACCATCGGGCCAACTGTGTAGGCCCACTTCCGGTAGCTTTGAAGGCAACCGGAACCCTATGCGATCCATCCTTACCCTTGGCTCTTTGCTTCTTCTCGCTCCCAGCTTCGCCCAGATCACCATCGGGGCGGCCGATATGCCTTCGGCAGGAGACACCATGCGTTACCGCAATACCGCTGCTGCGGGGATCGACGTGGACCTTACCGGTGCCGATGTCATCTGGGACTTCAGCGACCTTTCCCCCGACCTGGAAGGAGCCGACACAGCGGTAGCGGTCACCTCCACACCGTTCGCCTACCAGCTCTTCTTCAATAACCCGATCCTGTACCCGCAGCACCAGGCCAACTTCGCCATGAAGGGGCAGGACTTCAGTTTTCAGACCTTCCTTACGGTCTCCAACCTTTACGACTACTACAAGAAGGACGCAACGGGCTACCGCAACGTGGGTTTCGGTGCCAACATCAATGGCCTGCCCTCGAGCACCCGCCGCGTCCCGGTGGACTTCATCCATCGCTTCCCGATGAACTTCGGTGACCAGGATAGCTCCTTCAGCAGCTTCACGCTCACTGTCCCCACCCTGTTCAGCTTCTCCCAGGACCAGCTCCGCATCAACACGGTGGATGGCTGGGGCACGATCTACCTGCCGGCCGATACGTTCCAAGTGTTGCGTGTGCGTTCGGTGCTGCAACGCTCGGATTCCATCTACGTCAACCAGTTCGGCCAGGGCTTCCGCATCGACGAGCCCGAGACGGTGGAGTACAAATGGATCGCGCAGGGCATGGATGTCCCCGTGCTGATCGTCACCACCTTGGGTGGGCAGGCCACCACGGCCCGGTTCTACTACGATCCGGAAGGTGTGGGCACGTCCGTGTCGCAGATCGCTGGAACGGTCCAGTTGGCCGTGTACCCCAACCCGGCCAATGGTCTGGTGACCGTGGATGTTCCCACTGGTGTACAAGGCGTGCTCGAACTGGTGGATGCCACCGGTCGCGTTGTGCTTGCAGGACCGCAAGTGCTTGGGGGAACCACCGCGCAGATGGACCTCAGTGGCCTGGCCAATGGTAGCTATACGCTGCGTATGGCCGGAAGTGCAACGGCTTGGAGCACGCGCGTTCACGTGCAGCATTGATCCGGTCCGACGGGCTATTCCGTCGCTACGGTCCGCAGCTGGTGAAGAATTCCTTCGTGCCGGTCCAGGAATTCCTTCATGCCGGTCGCGTTGTTGCGAAGGACCAGGTCGATCACCGGGTGGCCGTTGTGCACGCCACCTGTTTTCCGCAGTAGTTCACGCAAACGACTGCGACCGATCTCCGCTTCGCGTTCCATGGTGGCCATGCGGTGAGCTGCGGTCCCATGGCGCAGGAAGGAGGATAGGTACCCTGCCACGGTCCTCGCCGTGAACCGCCATCTACTGGCACGGTGCCCACCTGTTCGCCAGGCCTGGTCCACGTGCACCACCTCATGCGCCATCAGCAGGAGCCAGCGCAGGGTCCGTGCAGCATCCCGTTCAGCCAGTGCGTTTTGGAGCGTATCGGTCACGGTAATGCGGTCCCCATGCACGAAGGCGCCCCCCGGATCCTCAGGGTACCAGGGCAGATACAGGGCATTGGAGCTGCGGGTCCGGAGCTTCACCCTGAGCAGCTTTTCGGCAGCGATGCCGGTGACCGCATGCAGCAACATCACGGTCGCCTCGTTGAACCGCGTCCCTCCCGTTCCAGCCATCGCACCGCCGCAACGCAATGTTCGTGCTGTTCTGCACACCGCCTGTCAACCTGGCCGACCGTTGGTCATGGTGCGCGACCCGTTCGTTCGTGATCCCTGTCGCAGGCGGTAGTTTTGTCCCGCATTCAACCGCACAACCAACCGAATACCATCCATGAAGAATATCGGTCGTTACATCGGGCTCGGCGTACTGGCCCTGCTCGTGATCTGGGGCGTGAGCTTCTACAACGGCACCATCGGCCTCAATGAACAGGTGGAAAAGCAGTGGGGCGACGTCCTCGTGCGCTACCAGGAGCGGGCCGACAAGACCAAGAACCTGTTGGAGATCGTGAAGGGTGCCGCCGACTTCGAGCAGGAGACCCTCACCCAGGTGATCGAAGCGCGCAGCAAGGCGTCGAGCATCAACCTCACCGCCGATCAGCTCACTCCCGAGAACCTGAAGGCCTTCGAGGATGCGCAGGCCCAGTTCACGGGTGCGCTCAGCCGCCTCATGGTCACTGTTGAACGCTACCCCGACCTGAAGGCCGTGGCCGCCTTCCGCGACTTCCAGGCCCAGTACGAGGGCATGGAGAACCGCATCAGTGTGGAACGCCGCAAGTTCAACGATGTGGTGCGTCTCTATAACACGCGCATCAAGCGCTTCCCGGGCAACCTGCTCGCGGGAGTGTTCAACTTCGAGGAGAAGGGTTACTTCAAGGCGCAGGAAGGCACGGAGAACGCGCCCGATATCTCGTTCAAGTGACCGCCCTTTCCGCAGCGGAGTTCCTCTCAAAGGCTGAGCGGGAACGCGTATCGCAAGCCATTGGCGAGGCCGAACGCCTCACCTCCGGCGAGATCCGTGTGCACCTGGAGGACCACATCGAGGAGGATGTGGTGGACCATGCCGTCTTCGTGTTCGAGGAGCTCGGCATGCACCGCACCGACCAGCGCAATGGTGTGCTGATCTACGTGTGCGTGGCCGACCGCAAGGTGGCGGTGATCGGCGACAAGGGCATCAACGAGCGGGTCCCGGAGGGTTTCTGGACGGATGTGGTGGCGGTGCTGAAGTTGCACTTCGCGGCTGGGCGTCGGGCCGATGGACTGGCCGAGGCCGTGCACATGGTGGCTTCCAAGCTCAAGCAGCATTTCCCGTTGCTCACCAACGATCGCAACGAGCTCTCCAACGAGGTCAGTTTCTCGCGCCGATGAGGAAGCTTGCAGCCATACTCCTCCTGCTCCTGGCGGTCACCACGCAGGCCGCGCGCTTCGATTGTTCGCTCACGCCGCCCAAGGAGCGCGACCAGGACCGCCTGCTGTGGTCCTACACTGAGCTGCTCTCGCCATCGGAGGAACAGCGCCTCAATGCCAAATTGGTCCAGTTCGCACGAGAGACCAGCAACCAACTGTTGGTGATCATCGTGGACACGCTGTGCGGGTCCACCGAATCGGACCTGGCGTTCGACATCGGTGAACGTTGGGGTATTGGCAAGAAAGGCTTCGACAATGGCATTGTGCTGCTGATCAAGCCGAACGGGCCTCCCGGCCAGCGCAAGGTCTTCATCGCCACGGGCTACGGCCTCGAGGGCGCCATCCCCGATCTCACGGCCAAGCGCGTGCTCGACAACGAGCTGCTGCCGCGGTTCCGCGAGGGACAGTACTTCGCGGGCATCGACGAGGCCACCACGGTGCTCATGGCCATGGCCAAGGGCGAGTTCAACGAGAAGAGCTACGGCAAGCAGGCGTTCCCGTGGCCGGTGCTGATCTTCTTCCTGCTCTTCTTCGTGGTGATGATCGCCGCGTGGCGCGGTCGTGTGAAGCAGTATGCCCGCACCAACAATGTGGACCTCTGGACAGCCATGTGGTTGCTGAGCCAGATGGACCGCAACCGTGGCGGGCGCTGGCACGGCGGTGGCGGTGGATGGAGCGGCGGTGGTGGCGGCGGCTTCGGCGGTTTTGGTGGTGGCGGCTTCGGCGGTGGTGGGGCTGGCGGCAGCTGGTAGCATCCTCCGGCATTTCCCCAAATTCGCACCCTTATACTTCCACACCCTACGCTCGTGAGCTTTTCCAAATGGATCGGAGGCGGCCTCGGTTGGGCCTTCGGTGGACCCATCGGCGGGTTGCTGGGCTTTGCGCTTGGCGCCATGCTCGACACTTGGCGCGGTCCCGATGAGGCGCCCACCACCCAGCACGGCCCCCGTCAACACTCCACCACCACGGGCGGCGACCTGGCCATGAGCCTGGTGGTGCTCACCGCGGCACTGATGAAGGCCGATGGCCGTGTCACCCAGCGCGAGCTGGACCATGTGCGCCAGTTCTTCATGCAGCAGTTCGGCGCTGTGCAGGCCGGTCAGTTGCTCGTGCTCCTGCGTGATGTGCTGAAGCGCGACATCCCGGTGCACGAAGTGTGCCTGCAGATCCGGCAGAACATGCCGCATCCGGTGCGCCTGCAGCTCATGCACTACCTCATCGGCCTGGCACATGCCGATGGCCAGGTGGACCGCGCCGAGTACGACCTGTTGCGCCGCATCGCGCACGACATGGGTGTTAGCGACAAGGACCTGGGTTCGCTCAGCGCCATGTTCCGCACTGCCGACCCCAGCGCGGCCTACAGCATTCTGGAGATCGCCGCCGATGCCACCGACGAGGAAGTGAAGAAGGCCTACCGCCGCATGGCCATGAAGTACCACCCCGACAAGGTGGCGCAGCTCGGCGAGGAAGTGCAGAAGGCCGCGAACGAGAAGTTCAAGAAGGTGCAGGAGGCGTACGAGACCATCCAGAAGCAGCGCGGCCTGAAGTGACACCGGGCACGAACAGCTGTGCTCCGGCCGGTGTTATTTCGCGGTCCGTTCAACGCTGTGTCCATGATCATCCTGCTCTCGCCTGCCAAGGACCTTTCAACCACCAAGGCCACTTCCGTCAAGGGGGCCACTCAGCCAGCGCTACTGGAACAAAGCGCCCCATTGGTGCAGAAGCTACGGGGCATCAGCGCGAAGAAGCTGGGCACGTTGATGGACATCAGCCCGAAGCTGGCCGAGCTCAACCATGCACGCTACCAGGCGTGGAACGTGCCGTTCACCGCGAAGAACGCGCGCACGGCCGTGCATGTCTTCAACGGTGAAGCGTACCGGGGGCTGGATGCCGCTACGCTCGATGCCGATGACCTGCGTTTCGCACAACGGCACCTCCGCATCCTCAGTGGCCTCTACGGGGTGCTACGTCCGCTGGACCTCATGCAGGACTACCGCCTGGAGATGGGCACCAAGCTCACCGTGGGTCGTGCCAAGGACCTTTATGCCTACTGGGGCGACCGCATCACCGAACAACTGAATGCCGATCTCGCAGCGAACAAGGACGAAGTGGTGGTGAACCTGGCCAGCACCGAGTACTTCAAGGCCGTGCGTCCCAAGGTGCTCAACGCGCGGGTGATCACCCCGGTGTTCAAGGACAAAGGGCCTGGCGGTTACAAGGTGGTGATGATGTACGCCAAGCACCAGCGCGGGGCCATGGCGCGCCACATCATTCAGCACCGCTTGCTGGAGCCCGGACAACTGAAGGCCTACGACGGCGATGGCTACCGCTTCGCCCCCGCGGAGAGCACCGACAGTGAATGGGTGTTCCTGCGCGACAAGCGTTAGAAGCGCACCACAAGGCCCACCGTTGCGCGCGTGGCCTTCCACGAGAGCATAACGGGCTTGGCCTCGGCATCCAGCAAGGCTTGTTCACTGAACTTCGCGGCATCGCTGTTCGAGACCCCTCTTTCCAATGCAGCGTACAGGCCCATGGTGCCGCCCAGCAGCTGTATGAAGCGCACGCCATACAGCACCGCGCCGGGGTTCGCGGTCACGGGCAGTAGTTCGTTCTCCGGGTCCACGGATATGACCGATGTGCCCAGGGCGAGATGCACTTCCAGCGCCGCGCGTCGCGCGATCCACGGTCGGTAGGCGCCCTGCAGCAGGAAGCTGTTCACCCGCATGCGGTCCATGGGCTCCACCTGCTCCTCGGTGCCTATGCGGTCGAAACGCAGTCCCAACGACCAGCGATCGCCCAGTGCGTAAGCGAAGCTGAAATGCACCACGCCGCTGTTCGTTGGCTGCATGCGCAGGCTGTCGGCCGGGCCGGCCAGTTCCATCGTGGCGCCACCACCGCCGAGCGCGATCAGCAGGTGCTTGCGCTGCACGGCCTGGCCCCAGAGCGTACCTGCGAACAACAGGGCCAACAGTGACAGCGGATACCGGGGATGCACGGTGCAAAGATCGTCGCTCTCGGCGAGGTGGCCCGGTACCTTTGCGCCATGTGGCTGGCCTTGGGTTCGCTGTTGGCGCTGGTGGTGGTGGGCTATGCCCTGCTCGCCGCGTTCTACTGGCTGTTCCAGGAGCGTTTCATCTTCATCCGCTTCCCGCTGCGCGATGGCTACCGCTTCAAGTTCAAACATGGTGTGCCCTTCACCGAGGAGTACCTGGACGCGCCCGATGGTGCCAGCCTGCATGCCCTGCGGTTCAAGGCGGAGGGCGCGCGTGGCCTGATCCTTTACTTCCACGGTAACACCGGCAGCCTGCGCCGCTGGGGGCGATATGCGGAACGCTTCACCAATATCGGTTTCGATGTACTGATGCCCGACCACCGCGGGTATGGCAAGAGCCGTGGCAAGCTCACCGAACACGCGCTCCTGGACGATGCGCAACGGTGGTACGATCGTGCCCGCGCCGAACGTCCCGAAGCGGAGATCATCGTGTACGGTCGCTCGCTGGGCAGCGGGCTGGCCACGCCGGTCGCGGCCTCCAACACCCCGCGCATGCTGGTGCTCGAAACGCCGTTCGCCAACCTCTACGATGTGGCCACGCACTACCTGCCTGTGCTGCCGTACAGACTGCTGCTGCGCTTCCCGTTCCGGAACGACAAGGCCATGGCGCGCGTGCGGGTTCCGGTCTTCATCTTCCACGGCCAGCATGATACGGTGGTGCCTTACGCCAGCGCGCTCAAGCTCTACGCCAGTATACCGTCCGATGTGCACCGTGAACTGTTCTCGTTCCCGCGCGGGCATCACAGCGACCTTGCACGCTTCGTGCGCTTCAATCGCACCATGCGCCGTGTGCTCCTGGGCGAGGCAGTTCCCGCTCAGCGGGTGGGTTGAACGGGGATCCCCGCATCGGCGCACATGCGCTCGAAGCTGTTCCACAGGTCGCGTGCGGCGTTCTCCCACGTGTAGCGCTGTGATCGGCGCAGGCCCACCGCGCCGAGCTGTTCGCGCAGCACGGCATCGCCGGCCACGGTGTGCAATGCGCGGGCCATGTCCTGCACACTGAAGGGGTCGCAGTAATGCGCAGCATCGCCGGCCACCTCGGGCAGGCTGGTGGCCTCCGCTGCCACCACGGGCACACCGCACCGCATCGCCTCCGCCACCGGTATGCCGAAGCCCTCGAAGTAGCTGGGAAAGACCAACGCCAGGGCGCCACCCACGGCCAGCCGCAAGCGGTCCTGCCCCAGCCGGCCGGTGAAGATCACCCGGTCCTTGTGGCGCACCTGTTCCCAGGCGTCCTTCAAGCGGTCGTCCCACCAGAAGCGTTCGCCCACGATCACCAGGCGCAGGTCGCTGGGGTGCTCGCTCAGCAGGCGGTCGAAGGCGAGCAGCAGGCGGGCGATGTTCTTGCGCGGATGAATGGACCCTACACAGACGAAGTAGGGCGCGCCTCCGGCCAGTGTGTTGCGGGCCTCCGTGCGGTCGGTCTCGCTCAGTGGTGTGAACGCCGGTCCCACACCGTTGTACACCACATCAATGCGATCGGCGTTCACTGCGTAGCGCTGTGCAATGTCGCGACGGCTGTATTCGCTCACCGTGGCCAGGCGCGTGGCGTGGCGGGCGAAGAGCGGGAAGTAGCGGCGGTAGTAGGTGCTGTAGGCGCGGGGAAGGTCCTCCGGATAATGCTCGAAGTTGAGGTCGTGCAGCACGGCCAGCGTGGGCACATTGCTGCGCAGCGCCAGGAACCCATCGGGACTGATGAAGGCATCGGCCTTCAGGGCCTTCAGCTTGCGCGGCAGCAGCCAATTGAACCACAGGCGGTAGAGCAGGGGGTGGCGCGTGGGCGGGCCCATCACCACCGGGGTCACGTTCGGCGCATAGATGAACCGCTTGTCGAACGGCCGGTCGAAGAGGAAGAGGAACTCGTGCTCGGGGTGTGCCTTCACCACGCGCTGCATCGTTTCGTGCGTGAACCAGCCGATGCCCTCGAGCTTGTCGGGCAGCAACAGGCGGGTATTGACAGCGATGCGCACGTGGGTGGTCGTTCTGGCTACAGGCCCAAAGGTGCGAAAGGCGATCGTGTTGGCGCCTGCGCAAGGTCAGGTGGATCAGCGCAGCGTGAACCGCACGGGCAGGTTGTACAGCACCGGCACAGGCCGCCCTTGCCACTGGCCGGGGTTCCAGGCGGGCATGGTGCCCACCACGCGCGCGGCCTCATCGTCCAGGGCATGGTAGGCGCCCTGGAACACGTGGATGTTACTGATGGCGCCATCCGTGCCCACCCGGAAGCGTACGTACACCGTACCGCTGCGGTCGTTGTCCATGGCCTGGGCGGGGTATTTCGTGTTGGTCCCGAGGAAGCTGTACAAGGCCTTTTCACCACCGGGGAAGCTGGGCAGGGTGTCGCAGTAGGCGAACGCCGTATCGCCGGCCAGCACGAAGAACGACACCATGTGCTCCTTCTGCGCATTGTACAGCTTGTAGACCGTGCGCCCCTCGTGTCGGTACGTGTAGGTCAACGCCTCCGTGGCGCCTGGGAAACGGGACGTGGCCAGACCGGTGGCGGCAAAGGGCACGCTGTCTCGCCGCGAACAGCCACTGCGGTACAGCTTCTTCTGCAGCTCGTCGTTGCCGCCGAAGGTGGCCAGGTCGGTGCAATAACCGGCCGAGTCGCCCTGTGCCACACGCACCAGCGCCCGCTGGTAGCGGTCGGCCCGGTCGTTCCACAGGCGCAGGGCCTGCGTGTACTTCGTTTCCGCCGTGGCCAGATCACCGGCCTTGAAGGCGGCCTCGGCCTCCGCCACCAGCGCCTGCCGCACCTCCTGTTCGCTGGGGCCTTTCTCCTTCTTGCGTTTCTGGGCAAGGGCCAGTTGGGGTACGAGCAGGAGCAGCAGGAGCGGGGTCAGGTGGCGCATGGGGTAAAGTTGGGGACGGCGGGGGCAATGGCAAGGGGGAATTGGCTGGCTTAGCCAATGCAGTGATGAGCACCCATGACCATGAATGTCTGAACACTTTCGGTCTCCATCATCCCCCCATTTTTCCGTCAGACGCAGGTTCCCCATGGCTTACGGGAAAAATTTTAGGCTTGTGTCGATACGATGTCGGATCCGCTCTTATCGTGTTTATGTTCGCAATGCCGATGTGCTTGAGCCCGCTGCTCCGAGGGTTCGCTGTTGGCACGGATGTGTTCGTAGTCAAGGTGTACCTGGCATGGCCATGGTCGTGGAGCTGTTCGCATATGACCCATGCCCGCAAGGGAGTTCGACCGCAAAGGCGGCTGACCTGACGCGACCCTATCCCAGCTGTACAATGATGCGGCCTGCGGGCCATCACGAAAAAGCCCCCGCTGTAGGAGCAGCAGGGGCCTTGGTCACTCATGTCCCACCTAACCCTCGGTAAAAGGCAAACGAAACAGAGCCCACAAAGGTAGGGTGCCCCATGGCCATGCAGGCAGCACCGGCCGCATTTAGGCGGTCTTGACAATGGGCCCAACCACCAGGGATAAGGCGGGGTACACTGGTGTGGCCGCACACCGGAGAATACCATAAGACAGCGGCGACCGGACCGATGCACCGGGGAACAACGCCACCTGTGGGTGACGCCTGGCGCTTGAACGACAACGAATACGAACGAACCATGACCTTCACCGCGATGTACATCAAGTGGCTTGGCAGTGGCAACAGGTTTCTGCTGGGCTGCTTGTTGTGCTTCGCGTTCCTTCAGAGTACGGCACAGAACCTAGTGCCGAACCCGTCCTTCGAAGATTCTGATACATGCAGTTTGGGCTTGGGTTTTCGCTTCCCAGACCAAGGGCCGCACAATTGGTTCTCATCTTGGGGTACACCAGACCATTTGCAAAACTGTTTGCCTTACGGTGCTGCGAATGGGTTGCCTTTGAACGCGTGGACTTTTCAAGAGCCTTTGGAGGGTGAATCCTGTATCGGAATGTTCACCTATCATCAGAATGGACTAGATCAACAACGTGAATGGGCGATGGTGGAATTGCAGGAGCCGTTGGCAGTAGGACAGACCTATTACGGCAGCTTCTATGCTAATGCTGGATTTGGTGGTAACCTTCAAAACCCTCAGGTGTGGTTGGCTTCAAGCAACATAGGTATGCTCTTCACAGTGCATGCCACACAATGGGATTTCTCAAGCCCCAATCCAACCTATCCTAACAGGGCTCACATTGTCAGGCCAAATATTTTGGCAGATACAGTGTCGTGGACGATGGTGAGCGGCAGCTTTGTGGCTGACAGTGCCTACCGTTTTGTGATGATCGGGAACTTCTTTAGCAATGCTGTGACCGATACCATGCACTTCACTGATCCGAGCTCGGTGTTCTGGTGGGCTCCACGGGGATACACATTAATCGACAGAGTGTGCGTGTCGGCTGCGCCCAATGTTTGCGACATGGTTAATGGGGTGGAACAGGAAGTGATTGGTGGAGTGGTGCTGTTTCCGAACCCCGCAGTGGGCGAAGTGTGGTTACGCAGCGCTGCTGAGGGTGTGGGGATAATCCAAGATGCCATTGGCCGCCGCGTATGGGAAGGTAGGATAACAGAAGAGGAGTGGAGGTTAGATGTGTCCAGTTGGGCCAGAGGGATATATACACTGCAGTTGCAGCGAGTTGGAGGGCAACGTTCGTTCAAGTTCGTGTTGGTTGGGCCTTAGTATCGGTTCCGGTCTTTTCGTGCAACAAACACCGAAAAGACATGAACAAGCAATATCTCCTCAAGACCATGGTGGTGGCCATGGGTCTGTTGGTTTCGAGCACCCTGTTCGGACAAGCCACTGTCCCCAGTAACAATGGTGGTCTAACAGACTATCTCGGTTGGGACTCGAACACTGGCCTGCCTTTGCGGGTGATGAACAACGGGAACTATCCGATCCAGTGGTTCACGGATAGCATACAGCGGATGCAGTTGTGGAACACGCGAACAGGAACAGTGAATGGTTTCAATGGTATCCGTCAGAACGGATATGTTGGGATCAGTAACCAGCCGTTGTTCTTCAGCAGTGCTGCCGGGCCATTCAGCAGACTTCATTTGGCAGATAGCTCGAATAGCAACAGCCATCTGGATTGGGCTCAGCAACAAGGATTCCGCCCTTGGATGCGCAATGGAATTACCATGACCGGCAACAGGGACCAGTGTTACGTGGGGCAGAAGTACAATGGCACCGGTAACCATAATGACTCGACGGATCTGGTGCTTCAGTGGAGTGACAATGCGGATGGGCAACAGTGGGCCACTGATCGCCTTCGATTCCTCTTCACCTCCGGGTATAGTCCTGGTCAGTCGTATGGGGCAAGAAGCCGGGAAGGCCTTGAGTCATTTCGGGTCTACATCCCCAATGATACCTCCGCATTTGTTGGAATTGGTGATTGGTGGCGGGCTACGGTTCAGAACGGTGGTGCCGCTGTAGATCCTACCGAGCGATTGGAGATTTTAGATCGCACCATACGCATCCGTCAATTGATCCCTGACTACAACAACGATACCCTAAGCCGTGTTGTCATGGTGGATAGTACCGGTCGCTTGCATTGGCGCCGCATCAGCACCTGGCCAAGCTCTGGAGGTGGTGGTGGAACAGGGTGTGAGTGGACCCTGCTCGGTGCGCCTGGTTCCAACTCCAATATTGCTACGGCATACTCCAGCAATCCCGGATGTCCTCAAGAGGACAATTTCGTGGGCATCGGCACACCCTCGCCATGGGGCAAATTGCATGTGACCTGGAAATCTCCCGGGCCTCTGCAGGGTCTCCTGAGGAACGAAGGGACCCTGCACATTGATGAGTTTTCGGCATCATCGGACCTTAACGACCAATCACTGATCCATAAGTGCTAGAATTATCTCTATGCGATCAGCTTGTCCTCACACCTTTCTGATCAGTACTACTTCAGCTACAGCATCACAGCTTTGGTACTGTGCAACTGCAAGATGATACTTATCAATTATGCTTCGTCACTCGTGAAGAAGGCCGTGAAGGTGGCTCGGTAAGCCTTTTCCGATCCGCTGAAGCCCTGCCGTTGGAACGACCCGACGGTGGGGCTTCTTTCTTTCGGTCATCGCCCCTTCCGCCCACACTCCCCATCTTCACACCGCCGTATGAAGCGCACCTTCCTTACCAACCTGGCCTTGCTGCTGGTGCTGAACCTGCTGGTGAAGCCCTTCTACATCCTGGGCATCGATGCCGGTGTGCAGGATGCCGTGGGGGCCGAGGGCTATGGCGTGTATGCGGCGCTGCTCAGCCTGAGCTTCCTGCTCAACATCGTGCTGGACCTGGGCATCACCAATTTCAATACTCGCCACATCGCGCAGCACACGCACCTGCTGGGCAAAACGCTCGGTGGGCTGGCGGGCATGCGGTTCGCACTGGTGGGTGTGTATGCGCTCCTCACCTTGGGGGCCGGTCTGGCCTTGGGCTACAGGGGCGCGCAGCTCGGCACGCTCGGCTGGCTGGTGCTCAACCAGGCGCTGGCGGCCACGCTGTTGTATCTGCGCAGCAACATCGCCGGGGCACAACGCTACCGGCAGGACAGCCTGCTGAGCGTGCTGGACCGCATCCTGCTGATCGGTGTGGTGGGCTGGCTGCTGTGGGGGCGCGCCGGTGGCGAGGCCTTCCGCATCGAATGGTTCGTGTGGGCGCAGACGGGCGCCTATGCGGTGGCCACGCTGGTGGCGCTGGTGTTGGTGCTGCAGCTCAGCGGTCCCGTGCGCCTTTCCGTGCGGCCCACCTTCAGCCTGGTGGTGCTGCGCCAGAGCTTCCCCTACGCTCTGCTCATCCTGCTGATGACGCTCTACTACCGCATCGATACCCTGATGCTGGAACGGCTGTTGCCCGATGGCGCCTTGCAAGCGGGCATCTACGCACAAGGCTTCCGGTTCGTGGAGGCCCTGAACATGCTGGGCTACCTCTTTGCCGGACTGCTGCTGCCCATCTTCAGCCGTATGCTGAAGGCCCGGGAGGATGTGGCGCCCCTGGCACTGCTGGCCTGGCGCCTGCTGCTGGCGGGCTCGCTGGCGGTGGCGGCTTTCGGTGCCTTCCATGCGGGGACGGTGCTGGACCTGCGTTACAGCGAAGACACCACCACGGCCGCCGCGCCCTTTGCGCTGTTGCTATGGTGCTTCGTGGCGGTGAGCACCACCTACGTGTTCGGTACGCTGCTCACGGCCGCCGGTGATCTGCGCCTGTTGAACCGCATGGCCGCTGCTGGAGCACTGGTGAACATCGGCCTCAACCTCTGGCTCATTCCCCTGTGGAAGGCCGAGGGCGCGGCCTGGGCCAGCTTGATCACCCAGGTGGGCACGGCCCTGTTGCAAGTGGTGCTGGTGCTGCGGTCGCGCAGGCTTCCCGGTGTGGTGCGCGTGGTGCTCGGCGCCTTGGTGCATGGCGCGCTGTTGCTGGCCGCGGCCTGGTGGCTGGGCGGCTTGGCCTGGGGACTGGGTGCTCAAATGCTGGCCTTCGGGGCACTGGCCTTGGCATCGGCGGTGGCCACGGGCCTGCTGGATGTGCGGTCGATCCCGCAGGTGCAGGCCATGTTGCAGCGCGGTCGGTAGGCGGCCTTCGGTGTTCGTTCGGGCCGCTTGGTGGTTCCGGCCCTGTGGGAGATGTTCCTGTTGGCGCGTCGTGCCCTCACCGCTCATCGTTCCACGCGGCCATACTACCGGCCCCGGCCCGCCGTTAATGGCCCGTCCGCACGGACCGAACCCTTACTTTAGGCCCTCTTTTCAGCGGAAACGCACATGCAGCAAGCAAACTCGGGACAAGGCCCGGCATCGTTCGACCTGGTCCTGTTCCTCTGGGCCCGCAGGCGGCTCATCATCGGTATTACAGCGCTCGGTCTCGTGGCAGGTGTAGTGGCGGCCTACGTCATCACCCCCCTCTACCGCAGCGAGGTGATCATGTTCCCCGCCATCACCAACTCGGCCTCCAAGGCCCTGCTCAACGAGCAGACCACCGGCCGCGACGACATCCTGGCGCTGGGCGACGAGGAGGACAGCGAGCAGCTGCTGCAAATGCTGAACTCCGACAAGGTCCGCGACCGCGTGGCCCGGAAGTACGACCTGCTGGAGGTCTACAAGATCAAGGCGGACAGCAAGCACAAGAACTCCGAACTGGCCGAGGCCTTCAAGGACCACATCAAGTTCGAGTACACCAAGTTCAGCAGCGTGCGCGTGGAAGTGCTGGACCCCGATCCGGAGCGCGCAGCGGACATGGCCAACTACATCGCCGACCAGGTGGACAGCGTGTGGAAGGACATGGCGCAGGAACGTGCCGAGAAGGGGTTCCGCCTGGTGGACACGAAGGTGAAACAGCTGGAGGCGGACATCCGGCAGATGGCCGACAGCATGCGCATCCTCCGCGAGCTGGGCGTGCACGACTACCACACCCAGACCGAGCGCTACAACGAATACCTGGGCGCGGCCATCGTGAAGGGCGATCAACGTGCCGTGAAGGAGTTCGAGGAGCGCTTCAAAGTGCTGGCCCGGTACGGTGGCGCGTATGTTACCCTGCAGGACCGCCTCTTCAACGAGACCAAGCGCCTCAGCGTGCTGAAGATGAAACAGGAGCAGGCCCAGGCCGACCTGGAGAGCGACCTGCCCCACAAGTTCGTGGTGAACCGCGCCCAACCCGCCGACAAGAAGGCCTATCCCATCCGCTGGCTGGTGGTGGCCATCAGCGGCATTGCGGCCCTGTTATTGGCCCTGCTGCTGATCGTGGTGCAGGAGAACGTGAAAAAGATCCGCAACGCATGAGCAGCGAAGTGAACTTCAGCGGCTTCCTGCCCCTGATACAGCGCCAATGGCGACTGTTCGTGGTGGTGGGCCTTACGGCCGCGACGCTGTCGGGCATCTTCAGCGGTCCCACCTTCATCAAGCCGAGGTACATGAGCACCGCCACGGTGTACCCGGTGAACCTGAACAGCTACAGCATCGAGACCCGCACCGACCAGCTGCTGCAGCTGCTCGAGAGCAACAGCATCCGCGATAGCCTGATCAAGCAGTTCGACCTGGCGAAGGTGTACGAGGTGGATACCACCGCCAACGGTGGCTACTTCGCGCTCTACAACGAGTTCAACGACCGCGTGGAAATTACCAAGACGCGGTTCGAGAGCGTGCAGGTCGAGATCGTGGACGAGAACCCCGTGCGCGCCCGCGACCTGGTGAACGGCATGCTGAAGCAGGTGAACCTGCTGGCCCGCCGCCTGCAGCGCGAGAAGTCGAAGGAGGTGCTGCAGATCGCTGAGCGGGCGCTGGCCCACGAGCGGCACAAGCTCGATTCCGTGGAGGTGCGGCTGGACACCCTGCGTCGCACCAGCGGCATGCTGAGCTACGATGCGCAGGCCAAGGAACTGACCAAGGGCTACGTGCGCATGCTGAGCAGCGGTGCCTCGCAGGCCCAGAAGGATGCCGTGCTGAAAATGATCCGCGACATGGAGGAGAAGGGCGGTGAGTTCCGTCAGCTCACCGAACTGAGCGACCTGTTCCGTGGTAACTACGACCGCCTCCTCACCGAGTACGAGAAGGTGGTGAACGACGTGACCAAGGAGCTGACCTACACCAACGTGGTGGTATACCCCGAGGTGAGCGACAAGAAGGTGTTCCCCGTTCGCTGGGTCATCGTGTCGTCGGTCACGTTCTCGGCCCTGTTCCTGTGTTTCGTGCTGCTGCTGTGGCGGGATGATCGCCGCACGCGCGCCTGAGCCCCGCCCATGTTGCACGCGCTGAAAGCCCACTGGATCGCCGCCACGTGCGTGGTCTTCGTGCTGCTCAATGCCGTGCTGGTGGCCAACGAGATCTACTGGCTGAACGCACTGCCCGCGGTGCTGCTGGTGGTGTGGGCCATGGTGGCCGCCGTGGACCGCCTGGTGCTCTTCATCGCCTTCGCCACGCCGCTCTCCATCAACCTGGAGGAACTGGACCTGGGTGGCATCGGCATCGCACTGCCCACTGAACCGCTGCTGGTGGGCCTCATGCTGCTGTTCCTGTTGAAGGTGGCCATCGAACGCGACGTGATCGATGCGCGGGTGTGGAAGCATCCCATCACCTGGGTCATCGTGGCGCAGCTGGTATGGATGCTCGTGTGCATCGTGCCGAGCAGCATGCCCATGGTGTCGTTCAAGTACTTCACGGCGCGGCTGTGGTTCGTGAGCACCATGTTCTTTCTGGCCACGCGCCTGTTCCACGATGAACGTAACTGGCACCGCTTCATCTGGGCCTACCTCGCCGGTCTGGCCATTGTGATCACCTACACGGTCATCCACCACGCGCAGTTCCACTTCGCGCACGACCCCGCTCACTGGGTGATGAGCCCCTTCTTCAAGGACCACACCAGCTATGGTGCGCTCATCGCCTTCTTCATCCCCTTCGGGGTCACGGCGCTCTTTCTGCCCGGCTACACGCGCACGCGGCGGGGTGTGGCGCTGTTCATGCTGGCCTTGCTCACCACGGGCCTCATCTTCTCCTACACCCGCGCAGCGTGGCTCAGCCTGGTGGGTGCGCTGGCCCTCTTCCTGGTGCTGAAGCTGCGCATTCCCGTATGGGCGCTGCTGGTGATGGCGCTGGTGACCGGCGGCCTGTACTATGTGAACAAGGACCAGATCACCATCGCGCTGGAGCGCAACCGCGAGGAATCGTCGGACGACCTGGGCGAGCACGTGCGCTCCATCTCCAACATCAGCAGCGATGCCAGCAACCTGGAGCGCATCAACCGGTGGAACTCGGCCATGCGCATGTGGCAGGAGCGGCCCGTGTTCGGCTGGGGGCCCGGCACCTACATGTTCCAGTATGCGCCCTTCCAGGCCAGCGAGGACCGCACCATCATCAGCACCAACTTCGGCGTGCAGGGCAACGCGCACAGCGAATACCTTGGCCCCCTCAGCGAGCAGGGCGTGTTCGGCATGTTGCTGATGCTGGCCCTGATCGTGGTGACCACGTGGACGGCCCTGCGCTTGTACTACCGCCTGCCCGATGGCGCCGACCGCCGCATGCTGGCCGCCACCTACCTGGGCCTGGTGACCTACTACCTGCACGGCGCCCTCAACAACTTCCTGGATACCGACAAGGCCTCGGTGCCCTTCTGGGCCTTCACCGCCATCATTGTGCTGCTGGACCTGAAGCACCCGGTGGCGCGGAAGGAAGTGCCTGCTACGGCCTGAGCCGTTGCTCAACTACTTCAACCTGCACGTCAGTACCGCTATATCGTCCAGATAGGGCTGGTCGTTGCGGTGGGCCTCGTAGGCGCTTTGCAGGGTGGCATTGATGTCCTTGGGCGAGGCGGCGTGCAGGTCGTGCAGCAGTTGGTGCAGGCGCTCGGTGCCGAAGTCGTTGCCGTGGGCGTCCTCCTGTTCCACCAGGCCATCGGTATAGCAGAGCAGTGTGCTGCCTGCGGGGATGTCGGCCTCGCCCACTTGTAGGAAGGGGAGCTTCGGCATCATGCCGAGCGCGATGCTGCCGGCGTGCAGTGGCGTGATGCCGGCCGGGCCGTGCAGCAGCGGATCGTTGTGGCCGGCGTTCACGAAGCGGATGCGGCGGGCCTGCAGGTCGATGTGGCCGATGAAGCAGGTGATGAAGCGCTCGCCACGGGCATTGGCCCACACCTTGGCATTGAGGTCGTGCACGAGGTCCACCAGGTCGGTGGCGTGGCGAACGGAGGCATGCAGGTTCGCCTGGAAGTTGCTGGTGAGCAGGGCGGCGGCCATGCCCTTGCCGCTCACGTCGGCCACGCAGGCCACGTAGTTGCCATCGGCCAGTGCGATCAGGTCGTAGTGGTCGCCGCCCACCTGGCTGTGGGGCTGGTACCACGCCGCGGCGGCGATCTGCGCGTTGTCCGGCAGTTCGGCGGGCACCAACATGCGCTGCATCTGGCGGGCCAGCTCCAGGTCGCGCAGGTCGCGGGCGCGCTGCAGCGCCTCTGCCGCCAGGCGCCGGTTCTCCATGGCCACCACGATCAGGTTGGTGAGCGTTTGGATGAAGTTGAGGTGCCTCACCGTGGGGCTCATGCGCTGCTCTTCCTCGTCGATGTCGCCGATGAGCAGGAAGGCGAGCGGGCGGTCGCGGTGGTACACGGGCACGGCCACATCGAAGGCACCGAAGCTGCCGGCGCTCTCGCTGCCGATCACCTGGATGTCGGTGAAGGTGCCGAAGGCCTGTTCCACATCGAAGGCCACTTCGCCCGCGCTGCCGAAGCCCAGGATGCGCTCCCAGCGGTCGGTGCGCTCGAAGAGCATGAGGCGCGTGATGCCGAGCTCTTCGCGGACAATGTGCTCGTAGAGCCGCAGCAGCTCTTCGCGCGGCACGTTGTTGTTGATGGCCTTGGTCACATCCAGCAGGGCCTTGAGCTGGAATTCCTTCAGCTCGAGCCGTTCCGCTATGCGCTCCAGGCGGGCCATGGGGCTCAGTCCTTCAGCTTCTTGTACAGTTCGGGCAAGCGGCCCAGCAGGGCGATCTCGCGCATCTTGGCCTTCCACTCACCGGCCGGACTACCGAAGTAGGTGCGGCCGCCCTCGAGCGAATTGATGAGGCCGCTCTGGCCCAGCACCACGGCGCCCTTGCCGATGCGCAGTTTGCTGGGCACGCCCACCTGGCCCCACAGGGTCACGTTCTCCTCGATCACCACGGCACCGCTGATGCCCACGTGCGAGGCGATGAGGCAGCCGGGACCGATGAGGGTGTCGTGGCCCACCTGGATGTGGTTGTCCAGCTTGCAGCCACGGCCGATGCGGGTGTCGGCGCTCACGCCGCGGTCAATGGTGCACAGCGCACCGATCTCCACGTCGTCCTCGATCACCACACTGCCGCCGGGGGCCATCTTGTCGTAGCCGGTGGGGCGCTTCTTGTAGTAGAAGGGGTCGGCGCCGATCACGGTGTTGGCGTGGATGGTGACACGGTCGCCGATGGTGGAGTGCTCGTAGATGACCACCCCGGGGTGGATGATGCAGTCCTTGCCGATGGTGACGTGCGGGCCGATGACGGCGCTGGGGTGTACCTCGCTGCCGGCACCGATATGGATGCCGGTCTCTGCCCAGCCCGCGCGTGGCATGAAGCGGCGCATCAGCGCATTGTAGTCGCGGCAGGGGTCGTCGCTGATCAGCAGGGCCTTGCCGGCGGGCGGCTCCACGGCCTTGTTGATCAGGATGGTGGTGGCGGCGCTGTTCAGGGCCTTGTCGTAGTACTTCTCGTGGTCCACGAACACCAGGTCGCCCTCCTCCACACGGTTGATCTCGTTGAGGCCGGTAACGAGGCGCTCGGTGTTGCCCACCACGTGGGCATTGATCAGTTGGCCCAGTTGGGCGGCGGTCTGCGGAGGGGAGAGCTTCACGTGCTGGGGATGTGGCCCAAAGGTAGCTGCGCAACGGATGTCAGCAGGGTGGATGCGGCTGGGTGGCCGATGGTCCGGTGGCCCGAAAATGCAGACCCCGCCTCCCAGTGCTGGGGGCGGGGTCAGGTGCGATATCGATCCAGGTCTCGGACTCTGTCCCGGTCGACCCATGGGTCGACGCTACTTTTTCACGCGGTCCAGGTATTCGCCGGTCTCGGTGTCCACGCGGATCATGGTGCCGGCGTCCACGAAGATGGGCACCATGATGTCGGCGCCGGTCTCCAGCTTGGCCTGCTTCATCACCTTGTTGCTGGTGTCGCCTTTCACGGCGTGCTCGGCCTCGGTCACCGTCAGTTCCACCACTTTCGGGGGGCGGGCGAAGATGGGGGTGTCGCTCTCGAACCCGATCTGGATCACCATTTCCTCCTTCAGGAACTTCATGGCATCGCCCAGCAGGGCCACGGGGATGTACAGCTGCTCGAAGTTCTCCTGGTTCATGCACACCATGTTCTCGCCCTCGCGGTAGAGGTACTGCAGTTCGTGCACTTCCACGCGGAGCACTTCCATGGTCTCGCCACTGCGCCAGCGGTGCTCGTTGAGCTTGCCGTTGCGGATGTTCCGCATTTTGCCCTGGTAGAAGGCGCGCAGGTTACCGGGCGTGCGGTGCTGCCATTCCATGATCTGGCAGATGTCGCCGTTGAAGCGGATGTAGGAACCGATGTTGACGTCGGACGTGGAGGCCATGATGCTGAGATTCAGATGTTCGGGCCGCGAAAATAGGGTTTTCGGGTGTGGGACCGTTGTGCAAAGGGTGGTTGATGGGTGCGCCTCCCTGAAGAAGAAGACGCGCACACTCCAGGCGAACGGTCTACTTCCCCTTGTACTCGCCGATCTCCACGCTTTCCGTGCACAGGTCGTGCTCTGCGGCCTGGCGGTTGCTGGCGATCACCAACGTGCGGCCGGCCACGTGCTGTTGCAGCAGGTCGCGATACCAGGCAATGGCCTCCGCATCGAGGTTGCTGGCGGGCTCGTCCAGGAGCAGCAGGGGGGTGTCGCTCAGGATGGCCAGGGCCAGTTTCAGGCGCTGTTTCATGCCGCTGCTGAAGTGGAGCACGGGCTTGTCCAGCGCCTGGTCCAGGTAGGCGATGCGGGCCACATCGGGGGTGGTCAGCCCTTGGCGCAGGGGTTTAAAGCCCGCGTGGAAACCGATCACTTCGCGCAGGCTGAGGTCCTCGTAAAGGCCGAGGTAGGGAGCGGCGATGCTGACATGGCGGTACACCTGTTCCTGAGGAACGGGACGGCCTTGCAGCTGATGCGTGATGGCCCCTTCGGTGGGTGTCAACGCGCCGCCGATCACTTGCAACAGGGTGCTCTTGCCACTGCCATTGGCGCCGAGCAAGGCGGTGCGGCTGCCGCTGGGCAGGGTGCGCGTAAGGCCTTGGAAGACCACTTCGCGACCGAAGTGCTTGGCGATGTTGGAGAGGAGGAGTTCCATTAGGGCAGGTGCTCATGTGGGCATGTGCCCGGCTTTCATGTGCTCATGTGGACATGTGCTCATGTGCCCATGGCCGGACCAACGGGCGTCGTGCCATTCGGCTGCGTTGGTGTGATCTGCCATGTGGTCGAAGCGCGTTCGTTGCCGGGTTGAACAGGCCTTGCTCGAAGGCGCATTCCATGAGCACATGGTCGCATGAACACATGGGCACATGCACACATCCTCTTATTCCGTCAATCCGCGCATGATCCCTTTCGGGCTGTTGCGGATGAAGTCGAGGATCTGGCCGCGCTCGGGGCTGCGGGGCAGGGTCTGTTCCACGTTCTGCACGGCGCGGTCCACGTTGCTGTTACGCACGAAGATCTCGCGGTAGATGTCCTCGATGCGGGCCACGGCAGCATCGTCGAACCCGCGGCGGCGCAGGCCCACCACGTTCACGCCTACGTAGCTCAGCGGTTCGCGTGCGGCCTTCACGAAGGGGGGCACGTTCTTGCGCACCAGCGAGGCGCCGGCGATGAAGCTGTGCGCACCGATGTGGATGAACTGTTGCACGGCCACATTGCCTTCCAGGATGGCCCAGTCATCAATGGTCACGTGGCCCGCGAGGTTCACGCTGTTGGCGATCACGATGTTGTTGCCCAGGATGCAGTCGTGCGCCAGGTGCACATAGGCCATCAGCAGGCAGTTGCTGCCCACGGCGGTCTTCAGGCGGTCGGCGGTGCCGCGGTTGATGGTGACGCACTCGCGGATGGTGGTGCCATCGCCCACTTCGGCCGTGGTGTGCTCGCCGGCGAACTTCAGGTCCTGCGGTATGGCGCTGATCACCGCACCGGGGAAGATGCGGCACTTTTTTCCGATGCGTGCACCGTCCATCAGCACGGCATTGGGGCCGATCCAGGTGCCTTCCCCGATCTCCACATCGGCGTAGATGGTGGCGAAGGGTTCAATGGTCACGTCCTTGCCGATCCGGGCATCGGGGTGTACGTAGGCGAGTGGGTAGATGCTCATCGGGGCAGGGTGTCAGGCGGTGGCCGTTGCGGTGGTCTTGGCAGGTGCCTTGTCCTTCACGATCTGTGCCATCATCTCGGCCTCCACGGCGAGCTGTCCGCCCACGTAGCCGCGGCCCTGCATGTGCACCAATCCGCGGCGGATGGGCGTGAGCAGTTCCAGGTGGAACACGAGCGTATCACCGGGGATCACCTTGCGGCGGTAGCGGATGCCGTCGGTCTTCAGGAAGTACGTGGTGTAGTTCTCGGGGTCGGGCACCTGGCTCAGGGCGAAGATGCCGCCCACCTGCGCCATGGCCTCCACCTGCAGCACGCCGGGCATCACCGGGTTGCCGGGGAAGTGGCCGGTGAAGTGCGGCTCGTTCATGGTCACGTTCTTCACGCCGATGATGCTGTTCTTGTCCATGTGCATCACCTTGTCCACCAGCAGAAAGGGGTAGCGGTGGGGCAGCATCTTCTCGATCTGCGTGATGTCGAAGAGCGGCTCCTTGTTCAGGTCCAGGTGGGCCACGGGGTTCTTTTCCTCCTCGCGGATCTTTTCCTTGATGCGCTTGGCGAAGCTCGTGTTGCCGAAGTGGCCCGGGCGCGCGGCGAGGATGTGTCCCTTGATGGGGCGGCCCACCAGCGCCAGATCACCCACGATGTCGAGGAGCTTGTGGCGCGCGGGTTCGTTGAAGAACTTGAGGTCGGTGGTGTTGAGCACGCCGTTGCGGCGGATCTCCACTTCATGGTACGGACGGTCCAGCGCTTTGGCCAGGGCCTTCAGGTCCTCTTGTGTGGTGCCTTCGCGGTCCTCCAGCACAATGGCGTTGTCCAGGTCGCCGCCCTTGATGAGGCCGGCCTTGGCCAGTTGCTCCAGTTCGCGCAGGAACACGAAGGTGCGGCAGGGCGCGATCTCGGCCTTGAACTCCTCGGCGCGGTACATGCTGGCGTGCTGGGTGCCGAGCACGGGGCTGTTGTAGTCCACCATCACCGTTACGCGGAATTCGCCACCGGGCGTGGGCACACCGAGCATTTCGGTGCCGCGCTCCTGGGTCTCGAACCACAGCGGTTCCTTCAGCACGTACCAGTTGCGGGGGGCGTCCTGTTCCTCCAGGCCCACGGCCTCAATGGCCTCCACGAAGGGCAGTGCGCTGCCGTTCATGATGGGCACTTCGGGGCCCGTGAGCTGCAGCAGGCAGTTGTCCACGTTCAGGGCGTACAGGGCGCTGAGCACATGCTCGGTGGTGTTCACCACGGCATCGCCCTTGCCCAGGGTGGTGCCACGTGCGGTGCTCACCACCAGGTCGGCGTCGGCCTCAATAATGGGCTGGTCCGGCAGGTCCACGCGCTGGAACTTGTAGCCGTGGCCCACAGGGGCGGGGTTCAGGGTCAGTTTCACGGGGACGCCGCTGTGCAGGCCCACGCCTTCGAGGGTGATGGGTGCGCGGAGGGTGTGCTGGTTCTCGCTCATGCAGTGGACGCCGTAGCCCGGCGCAGGCATTTCAGCAAGTGCGGCACCTGTTCCGTTGGGGCGCCGTGCTTGCCCGGCGAAGGTAGGATGACGCCGCGTACCCGTGCAGGACCTTGGTCAGCCTTGGTGACGGGCCTTCAGGGCGGCCAGCTCTTTCTCCAGCTGGTCCACGCGCTTCTGCAGGTCGGGCAGGCGGCGGAAGATCACCGAGCTGCGGTCGTACAGGCCCTTGGCGAACGCGGGGGAGCCCTGCACCATGGAGCCGTCGGGCATGTTGCTGCCAATGCCGCTCTGCGCCGCAATGCGCACCTGGTTGCCAATGTGCAGGTGCCCGGCAATGCCCACCTGTCCGCCGATCTGGTTGTGGTCGCCCACCTTGGTGCTGCCGGCGATGCCGGTCTGCGAGACGATCACGTTATGCTTGCCGATCTCGGCGTTGTGGCCCACCTGGATCAGGTTGTCCAGCTTGGTGCCCTGGCGGATGATGGTGTGGCCGATGGTGGCGCGGTCGATGGTGGTGTTGGCGCCCACTTCCACCTGGTCCTCCAGGATCACGTTGCCCACCTGCGGCATCTTCTCGTACACGCCTTCGGCATTGGGCACGAACCCGAATCCGTCGGCCCCGATCACCGCACCGCTGTGGATCACGCATTGCGCGCCGATCACCGTCTGGTGGTAGATCTTCACGCCGGCATGGATGCGGGTGCCTTTGCCCACCACCACGCGTTCGCCGATGAAGGTGTTGGGGAACACTTTCACGCCGTCCTCCAGCACCACGCCTTCGCTGATGTAACTGAACGCGCCGATGTACACGCCCTTGCCCATTTTGGCGGAGGGGCTCACGAAGCTGGGTTGTTCAATGCCCTTCTTCTCGTACTGCAGCTGGTAGTTGCGTTCCAGCAGCTGCGTGAAGGCCATGCGCGGGTCGGCCACGCGGATCAACGTGAGGCTCTTGGGGATGGCCCGGTGCGCCTCGAAGCCCTTCTCCACAATGGCAATGGTGGCCTTGGTGGAGTAGATGAACTCGGTGTACTTGGGGTTGGCCAGGAAGGTGAGGGTGCCGCTGCGGGCCTCTTCGATCTTGGCCAGGTCGTTCACCAGTACCTGCGGGTCGCCGTCCACTTCCCCGTGGAGGAGTTCAGCGATCTGCGCGGCCGTGAATTGCATGTGGCAAAGGTAGGGGCGGAGGGGGATGCAAGTTCACCGCAGAGGCGCAAGAGCGCGGAGGAGCGCAGAGAATGCAAGTTCACCGCAAAGACGCCAAGAACGCGAAGGAGCGCAGAGGGGAATGCGTGTCTCACGCGGACCTGCCTACTTGAGGAAGGGGCGCAGAGGGGGATGCAAGTTCACCGCAGAGGCGCAAAGAGCGCGGAGGAGCGCAGAGAATGCAAGTTCACCGCAAAGACGCCAAGAACGCGAAGGAGCGCAGAGGGGATGCAAGTTCAACGCTCCCGAGGCCTCGGGAGGGGCAGAGAGCGCGGAGGTACGCAGAGCATGCGGATCAAACGCAGAGGGGCGGAGGGCGCGGAGGGACGCAGAGAGAATGCGGCTCCAACGCAAACCTGCCTGCCGGCCTTCAGGTTCGCAAGGAGCGTGAAGGGGACGGAAGGGCTTATTGTGCGCTCACGGGCACGCCTACCTGCACATCGTCCCACGTGAGGGTGAGCTCGGTGGGGTCGCCTTCCACGGCGATGGTGAATTGCTCCATGGGCACCACGATGTGGCGCACAGGGACCTTCACCTGGGCCACATCGGCCATGGGGTCGCGCTGGGCCTCGCCGTCGAAGTTCACGCCCCAGCCGTACATCTTGCTGTTCAGGATCACCGACCATTCATCAGCGCCGGGAATGCTCCACAGGGTGTACTTGCCCGCCTTCACCGCGACATTGCCGAACCGCATGTCCTTGTTGATGGTAACGGTGGTGGCCTCGTTGGCCCCCGTGCGCCACACCTTGCCGTAGGGGACCAGTCCACCGAAAATGGCGCGGCCTTTCTTGCTGGGACGGCTGTAGTCCACCTCCAGGCTCAGGTCACCCACATGGAAGGTGACCACCTCCTCGGGGCTGGCCTTCTTGGTCTGGCTCTTCATGTAGTTGTAACCGAAATAGGCGATCACGAACAAGGCTGCGAGGATGATCAGCAGCCATTTGAGGAATTTGGACATAGTGACAGAAGTTGCCACGAAGGTACTTCGGTGCAACGAACCTATACCGTGCGGTGCACCACCATGCTGCTGGCCTGTGCGGTGGGCGTTACCACCAGGTCGTTGATGCACACGTGCGCAGGCAGGGTGGCCGCGAACCACGCGAGGTTGGCGATGTCCTCGCCCTTCAGCGGGGTCAGGCCCTGGTAGGGTGCCTTGGCCTTCTGCTCATCGCCGTGGAAGCGCACCACGCTGAACTCCGTTTCCGCAAGCCCCGGACAGAGCTGTGTCACCTTGATGCCGTGGGGCAGCAGGTCCTGGCGCATGCCCTTGCTCAGCGCATCCACCGCATGCTTGCTGGCGCAGTACACATTGCCCTTGGGGTACACCTCCTTTCCGGCCGTGCTGCCGATGTTGATGATGTGGCCCCGTCCACGGGCGATCATTCCAGGGATCACCGCACGGCTCACGTACAACAGGCCCTTCACGTTGGTGTCCAGCATGCGCTCCCAATCATCCAGGCGACCGTCCTGTATGGGGTCCAGGCCAGCTGCAAGGCCGGCGTTGTTCACCAGCACATCAATGCTCTGCCATTCCTTGGGCAGGGAGGCCATGGCGTGCACCACCGCATCGTGGTCGCGCACATCGAAGTGCAGGCAATGCACGCGGTCGTGGGCGTCCAGGGTACCGTGCAGGCCTTCGAGCTCGCGTTGCAATACATCCAGCCGTTCCTTGCGGCGACCGGTGATGATGACGCGCCAACCTTCGGCAGCGAAACGGCGGGCAGTGGCCTCACCGAAACCGCTGGTGGCGCCGGTGATGAGGATCAAGGGGGTGAGCATGGTGCAAAGGAACCGGTTACAGGGTGATATGCCCATGTGAGCATGTGGACATGTGCTCATGAATGCGCGCTCCGAATAATGTTGGTGAGGAGCGAGGCGATGCACTTCGGGGTAAGCGTAGTGGTAGCGCACAGCCTCTAGGCATTCGACTACGTTTCAGTTCCCGCCATGGGCACATGAGCACATGCTCACATGTCCGCATGCTCTATTGTGTTCATGAATGCGCGCTCCGAACGAGGGTTGTGCCATACTCATTCAAAGCACTTCGGGCCACACGTAGTTGATGCGCACCACGCTTCGGCCGTCTACCACATCTCAGGTCCCGCCATGGGCACATGCGCACATGCTCACATGAGCACATGTATTCCGCACCCATTCCGGGGCCTCCTCAGCCGCTCGTTCCTTGGCGCAACGCCTTCACCGCTGCGAACGCCGAAAGCCCGCCCACCACCACAATCGCGATCCACACCCAGGCGCTCGATAGGTCGAACGGTTCTTCGGCGGGGGCATCGGGCGCGGTGCGGATGAGTGCGGGCAGTTCCAGCGTGGCCACAATGGGGGGCAGGCTGTCGCTGAAGTAGGCCATGTCGAACTGCGGAGCTTGTGCTTCGGCATCGCCAGTGGTCAGCGTGTAGGTCTGGCCGGTGCTCAACGGGGCCAGTAGCGTTCGTTGGCGTTGCAGTACGTCGAGCGAGGTAATGGACAGTGGTCTGTCGTCGCCGTTGCGCACTTCGATGTACAGGGTGTCCACCGCCGTGCCTGGGGCTTGCAGCAGGGTGCGTTGGTACGAGGCCAGCGTGCCCGTGCCCAGGTCCTCGCGCCAACGCTCCAGCACCTTGCGTTGCCGGCGTTCGGTGCGCCATTCGCTGCGCATGGTGTAGAGTTCGGCCTGGCGCAGGTAGGGCAGGGTGTCGGTGGTGGTGTAGTGCACGCGGTCCACCACCAGCGGGTGGTCGCCGTAGATGCGGAACAGGGTGAGCCCTTTCTCCTCGCGCCGGTCCCAACGCACCTTGCCCGCGCTCACGTAATGCCCTTCGCTGCGGGCCTGCATGGTGTGGCCCACGCCCAGCACCTGCACGGGCGGTGTCAGCGAGTCGTTCAGTTCAATGCGGTAGTAGCGGTGGTCGCTCAGGGGCAGGTCCACCCAGCGCAGGCTGCGCGCGGCGCCATCGCCGGTCAGTGTCAGGCCCTGGTCCTTCACCATGTACCAGTGCAGGCGGTCGTCGCTGCCGGTGATGCGTGCGCTCTTGTTCACCTGCGCATTTCGGATGCTCAGGTCCAGGCCGTCCATCAGGGTGCCAGCGGGCACCTCGAACTCCAACACGGTGCGTTTGCCCACGCGTTCGTTGCGCAGCACGGCAAAGGGCACGGCGCGCGGGGCACTGGTGGTCTCTGGTTCGGTGCGCACCAAGTAGGGCACCAGTGTGCTGTCCGGTGCCAGCAGCCGGATGTCCTGCAGGCCGGGCTTCGAGCGGCCCACCACCTCGGGCGAGAGCCGCACGGCATGCAGCCCGCTCCGTTGCACGGGAGGCAGCGTGGTGCGCCACTGTGGCTGCTGGGCCACCGCGCCCAGTACACACAGCAGGGGAAGGCTAAGACTGGCTCGCAGGCGCATCGGTATCATCCTTCAACAGCACTTTCAGTTTCTGGTACAGGAAGCTCACCACCAGCAGCAGCACGCCCAGGCTGATGAAGGCCGCCACGCGCGCCCCTTCGCTGGCCCCCCGGATGTCGAAGAGGAAGAGCTTCACGAGCGTGATGCCGAAGAGCGTGAGCGCGATGATGCGCACCATGCGCAGCCTCGCCTTCATGCCGTAGGTCATGAACAGGAAACTGCCCACGCCCCACAGGATGGGGTAGCCCGCCGTGCGGGCCTTGTACAGCGCATAGCGAATGTCGCCCAGGTTGTCCGTGGCGGGTTGCAGGGCCAGCAGGATGTGGTCCAGCTCCTGGCTGGCGATCACCACCAACAGCGTGCACATGCCCCACGCGTAAATGTTCCAGTGGTGCGAGCGCACGTGCAGCACCTCGCGCGACCATTGCATGGTGCGCAGGATCAGCGCCACCACCAACGCGAACGCCAGGTAATGCGCCACCATGTGCGCGGTACCATCGCCTCCGGCCAGCATGGTCTGCAACTGGCGCATGCCCTTGTCGTAGTGCCAGGAAACAAAGAGGATGAAGGCCAGGCCGAAGAGCCCGCCCACCGCGTAGCGCACCACTTGTGGCGACCGGCGCGTGAAGCGGTCCACCGCCAACAGGAAGAGCAGGCTGTACGCCATCTCGAACATGGCCACACTGCCGGCGGGCAGCACGCGGTGCAGCTGGTAGTCCAGTTCCAGCATGCCCGCCAAGTAGCCCAGCACTGTGGCCGCCACGGCGTACCCGGTGCGCAGGGCATCTGCACGCAGCGCATGGATGGGCGTGTGGTCGGCCGGCCACTTCGCCCACAGGCGGTACTGCAGGGCGAGCGACAGCACCACGGCCGCGCCAGCGATGAACGCGCGGTTGAGCAGCGGCATCATCAGCTTGTGGTGGGGCGTGGAATACAGTCCCATGTCCATCACCAGGCTGATCACCATCAGCAGCGTCACTACCAGGCTGGCGCGCTCCACCAGGCGGATGCCCGAGCGGTGCGCGAACCACACGAGCAACACCCCCTCGGCGGCCCAGAAGAGCGTGATGTGGTCGCCCTTCAGCTGCACCGGCGCGGCCAGGCTGATGAAGGTGAGCACCACGCCGATGAGCAGGTACACCAGGTTGCGCGGCACGCGCTGGTCGCGGAAGTAGCGCAGGGCGAACACCACGTTCACCGCGGCCAATAGCACGCACAGCAGGCCCTCCATACGGGTGTCCAGTTGGTTCAGGAAGGTCACGCCAGTGCCGAAGTACAAGGCCGTGTTCCCGATGAACAGCGCGTAGTCCAGCGGGGTGAAGGGCGTGCGGTGGCGCAGGTCGTACCAGAGCACCATGGCGAAGAACACGCCGTAGAACGCGGTGCCGAAGCCCAGCGCGGTCCACACGGGAGGGGGCTCCATGTAGGGGAAGGACGTAAAGCCCCACACGCCGAACAGCAGCCAGGTGAGCGCGAAGGCGAGGATGTTGATGATGGGCCACTTCTTGAAGTTGGCCAGGGCCAGCATGCCGGCGTTCAGGATCAGCAGGTAGGTGAAGAGCACCTTGTAGTTGCCCTCGCCAGTGCTCACCATGAAGGGCGTGGCGAAACCGCCCAGCAGCGCGATCACCGCCAGCTCGCGGCGGTCGTACACCAGGGTGAGCAGCACGCCCAGCGCACTGATGCCCACCATTACCGCGAAGGCCGCCGTTTGGCCGATGATGTGGTATTGCTGGAAGGCGATGGCGATGCTGAAGTAGAGCACGGCCAGGCCACCGCCCACCAGCACCGAGCTGAAGGCGCGGAACGAATCGCGCAGGCGGTGCGCCAGGTAGAGCAGCACGCCGCCGCTGGCAATGCCGATCAGGGTCTGCGCCGTTTCGCCGATGAAGCCATGGCCTATGGCGTAGCGCAGCAGCAACCCCAGGCCCAGCACCAGCACCGCAATGCCGATCTTGTTCATCAGGTTCTCGCCGATGAACTTCTCCAGATCGGGGTTGCGCTCCAGGAAACCGGGACGGTGCGGCGGCGGTGCTTGCGGCTGTGGTGCCTCCGGTGCAGCTTCCATCGGCTGCTCCAGCACCGGTCCTTGTGGCACCACCGGCGGTGGGGTGATGATCACCGGACGCTCCACCTCGGGCATGGGCACCGGGATATCGTTCTCCAACACGAGGTCGCTGAGCGTGACCGGTGCTGCCGCAGGAGCTTCACGGCGTGCTTCGGGCGCAGGCGTTACCGGAGGCGGTGCGGCGGGTTCCGCGGCCGGGGGTGCACCCGTTCCATCGGCGCGCTTCCACAGCAGGTGCATCAGTTCCTGCATCTGCAAGCGGGTGGTGCGCAGCTCGCGTTCCGTGGCCTCCACGCGGTTCTTGATGCCGACCACCAGCACCACAATGGTCACGAGCAATACGAAGAGGAGGAATTCCATGGGGCGTAGGTGGATGCCAAGCTAAGGGATGGAATGCGCATGTGCCCATGTGCTCATGTGTTCATGTGCGCATGAATGCGCACTCCGAAGTCGGGTTGCGCTGTGGCCATGATGGCTCTTCGCACCGAACAACGCAGATCCGCAACACGCTTCGGACCGCGCCCACCTCTCAAGTTCGGCCATGGGCACATGGGCACATGCCCACATGTTCACATGTTTTTTGTGCGCATGAATGCGCGCTCCGAAGTCGGGTAGCGCTGTGGTCAACGGAAGCACTTCGCACCGAACAGCGCAGATGCGCAACACGCTTCGGACCGCACCCACCTCTCAAGTTCATCAATGGGCACATGACCACATGCCCACATGAGCACATGAACACTTCCCACATGCCCACCTGTTCACGCCTCCCTCCCCTCCCTGTTCAGTTCGCGCTGCCGGGTGCGGTAGGTGTCGTTCCACAGCATGCGCTGGTTCACCAGTTTGTAGTAGAGCACATCGCCCAGCACGCGGTGTAGCAGCGGACCGGGACGCAGGCAGTTGCGCGGTTCGCCTTTCCAGTGGTTGTTGGCGTGGTGCCGGGCATAGTTGCCGTGGCGGTCCCAGCCGGGCAGGATGAAGTACTCCTTCGGCAGGATCCGGATGCCCTCGCCCACGTGCTGGTCGCGGTTGTTCAGGCGCAGTTCGGGGTACTGGCGGATGAAATGGTCGGTGACCAATGCGTTGCTCACCACGGGTGCCTCGCGTGCGTCGTACAGGTCCAACAGCGCTTGGAACAGCGGATGGCCGGGTTCGCTGCCCAGGATCGCGGTGGAGAGGAAGGTGTCGTACTCGAAGCCCACGAAGCACCGTTCGCCCAGGAAGGGTTCCAGGCTTTTCTTCAGCTCCATGTCGGTGTCCAGGTAAATGCCGCCGTGGTCGCGCAGCACGGCCAGGCGCACGTGGTCGCTGGCAAAGGCATAGCGCCCTTCGCGGTACATGCGCTCGCGCCAGGGGTGTGCGGCCATGTCCACGTTGCGCTCGTTCCATTCCTGCACCTCGAAGGTGGGCATCAGCGCGCGCCAACCGTCCAGCAGCCGCGCCATGGCCGGTGGCATGGCCTTGCCGCCCAGCCATACGTAATGGAGCTTGCGTGGGATCATGTGCGCAGCGGAATGCCCTATACAATGTTACGCAACCCCGGGCAGGGTGGGCACCAAGCGGGTTGGCGCGCAAGCGACCCCCGTAAGGACCACCGTACCCACCGCCCCCGACCCCGCGCCATGTGTTGACGGATCGTGGAAAAAACCGGGCGGCGCGATGCCCGAAAATGGGGGGAGGCGCACGTTAACTTGGCGTTAACCCGAAGCCCATGCGTGAAAAACGGAGCTCGCGCAAACCTGTGCGCCGGCCGCGCCCGGCACCGAAGATCACCGTAAGCGAACTGCAGGTGTGCCGCCTGCTGTGCGGGCCCGACGAACCGGCGGTAAAGGCCCTGCCCGGTGTGCTGGACATTACGCTGAAGACCGTGCAGGCCCACCAGTACAAGTTGTACCGCAAAGTGGGCGTGCGCACCCGCACGGGGCTCTTGCTCAAGGCCATCGAACTGGGCCTGATCCCGTGCCCGTGCCAGGGCAAGGCCGGCCGCCATGGGGCCACTGGGCCATAGGCTGGGGGTCTTTTAGGTCGCCGGAGGCGGAAAGGTCAGTTGGGCTTAAGGCCACGGGCATATAGGCCTAATTGGCCGCTTGGCTGCGCCACTTTAATGCCTTGAACCACAGTACTTGGAACTTGGGTTTTGCGCAGGCCGCCGGAGGCGGAGAGGTATTGCGGTTATCTGGCCATAGGCAACAGGCCTAATTCGCCTCTTGGCTCAGTAACCTTTGGCCAAAGGATGATCGCAGGGTCCCTTCGTGCCTCAGGAGACCCTGCGTTGGCCCGGGTTTACGGATCAACAGCCCTGCGCACAGGGGTCAGGATTCAGAACGGAGTGAAGATGACCAGTTGGGTTACCTGATCGCATTCCAAGACACACTCGATCCCTTGGCTGGTATAGCGGGCCACGTTCCCGTCCAGGGGGCCA
>JBKDXR010000094.1:0-18048 GCA_046306055.1 Flavobacteriales bacterium | reverse complement strand
TGTGCAGGCTCCTGTGATCAGCTGCCCGGCCAACATCACCGTGAACAACGATGCCAACGTCTGCGGTGCCGTGGTGACCTATGCCACGCCTGTAGGTACCGACAACTGCCCGGCAAGCGTCATCACGATGACCGCTGGCCTGACTTCTGGCAGCACATTCCCCATCGGAACCACCACCGTCACTTACCTGGTGACCGATGCCGCCGGCCTTACCGCCTCCTGCTCCTTCACCGTAACCGTGATCGACGCCCAGGCACCTGTGATCAGCTGCCCGGCCAACATCACCGTGAACAACGATGCCAACGTCTGCGGTGCCGTGGTGACCTATGCCACGCCTGTGGGTACCGACAACTGCGCTGGCGCCATGACCACCATGACCGCTGGTCTTGCTTCCGGTAGCACCTTCCCCATCGGCACCACCACCGTCACCTACCTGGTGACCGACGCCGCCGGCCTTACCGCCTCCTGCTCCTTCACTGTCACCGTGATCGATTCGCAGGCGCCTGTGATCAGCTGCCCCGCCAACATCATCGTGAACAACGATGCGGGTGTCTGCGGGGCCGTGGTGACCTATGCCACTCCCGTCGGCACTGACAACTGCGCTGGCGCGATCACTACGATGACCGCCGGGCTCGCTTCGGGTAGCACCTTCCCCATCGGCACCACCACCGTCACTTACCTGGTGACCGATGCTGCCGGCCTCACCGCTTCCTGCTCTTTCACCGTCACTGTGATCGATGTGCAGGCACCTGTGATCAACGGTTGCCCTGGCACGATCAGCCTCACAGCTGGCCTTTCCTGCACCGCCGTCGCAACCTGGAGCTCACCTGTGGTCACGGACAACTGCAGCGGAGCGATCATCATGCAGACCGCAGGACTTCCCCCGGGAAGCGCATTCCCCCTCGGCATCACTACGATCACCTACACGGCCGTTGACGCCAGCGGGAACCTGGACACCTGTTCGTTCATCGTCAGTGTCGTGGACATCATGGCACCGATGGCCGTCTGCCAGAGTGTGACCCTCTACCTGGATGCAAGCGGCCAGGTGGGCCTCACTGGCAACGCCATTGACGGTGGCAGTTCGGACAACTGCGGAACCGTGAACGTCATGCCCAGCCAAAGCGTATTCACCTGCAATGACCTGGGCTGGAACACCGTGTTCCTGCTCGTGAGCGATAGCAACGGCAACACCGCCTTCTGCATGACCAGTGCAACGGTACTGGACACCATCGCTCCCACCGCGATCTGCCAGAACATCACCGTGGGCCTGGATGGGAACGGCGTAGCCAACATCACCAGTGCGATGATCGGCTCATTGAGCACGGACAACTGCGGCAGCGGAGGGCTCACCCTGAGCCTTGACCAGTACGCGTTCACCCTATCCGGAACCTATCCTGTTGTCCTTACCGTGACCGACGCGAGCGGGAACAGCAGCACCTGCACCGCCATTGTGACGGTAGAGGAGAACGTTCCTCCGGTGGCCATCTGCCAGAACATCACCGTCTACCTTGATGCCTTTGGCAACGCCACCATCCTCCCCAGCGATATTGATGGAGGCAGCTATGACAATGCGGGCCCTGTGACCCTGACGGCCTCGCAAACATCGTTCGGTTGCAACAACCTGGGCACGAACAATGTGACGCTCATCGTTACCGACGGCGCCAACAACCAGACCCTTTGCATCGCCGAGGTGACCGTGCTGGACAACATCGCACCAACGGCGATCTGCCAGAGCATAACGGTAAGCTTGGATAACAACGGCGTAGCTACGATCACCAGTGCCATGATCGGCTTCATGAGCACGGACAACTGTGGCAATGGCGCCTTGAACTTCAGTCTGAACCAATACACCTTCACCCAGTCGGGCGTCTATGCGGTCGTGCTCACCGTTACGGACGCCAGCGGGAACAGCAGTTCCTGCGCCGCCAACGTTGTGGTGGTGGACCTCGTGCCACCGGTGGCCATTTGCCAGAACGACACCATTTACCTCAACGCGTTCGGCTCTGCGAGCATGCAGCCCGCGGACATCGATGGCGGCAGTTCCGACAATGCCGGACCCGTGAACCTGGCCACCTCGCAGTCGAACTTCAGCTGCATCAACATGGGTAGCAACAGCGTCACCTTGATCGTCACGGACATGTCTGGGAACCAGACCCTGTGCCTGGCGGAGGTCATCGTGCTGGACACCGTGGCGCCAACCGCCATCTGCCAGAACATCACCGTGGGGCTTGACGGCAGCGGTGTCGCGAACATCACCAGCCTCATGGTCGGCGCACAGAGCACGGATAACTGCGGGAACGGTGGCCTTGGACTCAGTCTCGATCAATACACCTTCAGCCAAGCGGGAACCTACACGGTAACGCTCACGGTGACGGATGCGAGCGGCAACAGCAGCACGTGCAACGCCACGGTCACGGTGGAGGACAATCTTCCGCCCGTGGCGCTCTGCCAGAACGACACCATCTACCTGGACGGCAGCGGCAACGCGAGCATCCAGCCTGCCGACATCGACGGCGGCAGCTATGACAATGCCGGTGTCCTGACCCTTGCCGCGACGCAGACCGCCTTCAGCTGCAACGACCTTGGATCGAACAACCTGGCCTTGATCGTTACGGACGGATCCGGCAACCAGGCGTTCTGCATCGCCTCTGTCCTGGTGCTGGACACCATCGCACCCACCGTGGCCTGCCAGAGCATCTCCATTATCCTGAACTCACAGGGGGTGGCCACGATCGCCGCCGCGGAGCTGGACAACGGCTCCACGGACAACTGCGGCAGTGGCAGCCTGCTGACCTACAGCGTCGACCAGAGCGTCTTCACCGCCACCGGTGCCTATACGGTGACCCTGACCGTGACGGACGGCAGCGGCAACAGCAGCTCCTGCACCGCCACCGTACAGGTCGGGGACAACAACCCGCCCACCGCCCAGTGCCAGAACGCAACCATCTACCTGGACGCCAATGGCAATGCGTCACTGCTCTCCAGTGATCTGGACGGCGGCAGCTTCGACAACGGTACCATCGTCAGTGTGATCGCGGAGCAGACCGTGTTCGATTGCGGCGACCTGGGCAGCAACCCGGTATACCTCTACGTGATGGATGACGTGGGTAACGTGGATTCCTGCCTGGCTCTTGTCACCGTCCTGGACACCATCGCACCGGACGTGATCTGCCAAAGCATCACCGTACAGATGGACGCGAACGACCTGGCGGTCATCACCGGCATCGACCTGGATGGCGGGACCACGGACAACTGCGGCACCGGTTCCCTGACCTATTCCGTGGACCAAGGGAACTTCACCGCCGAAGGCACGTATACCGTGACGCTGACCGTGACCGATGCCAGTGGGAACACCTCCAGTTGCACAGCCGAAGTGACCGTGATCAAGCCCCAACCTGCCCTTGTGATCCCCTCAGGCTTCTCGCCCAATGGCGACGGCATCGCCGATACCTGGGTGATCAAGGGCCTCGAATACTACCCCTACAGCAAGGTGCTCATCTTCAACCGATGGGGCAGTGAGATCTTCCAGGCCTCACCCTACCGGAACGACTGGAGCGGGCAGGTGAACGCTCCTGGCACCTTGCCCGGAGACCTGCCCAGCGGCACCTACTTCTACCAGTTGGAGCTTGGTGAAGGCGACACGCGCACTGGTTACCTCCAAGTGAACCGATGAACCGGATCGACATGCAGATCATGCGCTCACGCATTCTCCTCATCGCTTTCAGCCTAACGCTGGCAGCCGGTCTGCAGGCTCAGCAGGATCCCATGTACAGCATGTACATGTGGAACATGATGACCTTGAACCCGGGCTACGCAGGCAGCAACGACGTGCTCAACGTGACCGCCCTGAGCCGCGTGCAATGGGCATCGATCAACGGGGCGCCGGTCACCCATTCGCTATCCGCCCATGCCCCGGTGAACCGGCGCAGCCTTGGGTTGGGCGGCAGTGTGGTGAACGACCACATCGGTCGCTCGAACACCCTCAGCGCGTTCGCCGACGTCTCCTACCGCATCCGCCTTTCGCATACCACGCGCCTTGCCTTCGGCCTCAAAGCGGGCATCAATCACGCGAGCATCGCCAACACCCAGGTGGAGAACACCGACCCGAACGATCCCACCTTCATGGCGGACATCAGCGGGCGAGTGAGCCCGAACTTCGGTTTCGGCACCTACCTCTGGTCCAAAAAGGGCTATGTGGGGCTCTCGGTGCCCAAGCTGTTGCGCAACTATCTGGGCAAGGCGGGCAGCGATGGCATCGTCACCACCTTCCAGCAGGAAGCGACCCATGTGTTCCTGACCGGCGGCTATGTGTTCCCGATGGGCACGGTGAAGTTCAAGCCCTCGATGATGATCCGGGCCTCTGAAGGAGCACCGCTCTCGGTCGATGTCGCCGCCAACTTTTTCCTCCGTGATCGCTTGTCGCTCGGAGCCATGTATCGTTATGGGACCAGTGTCACGGGGTTCTTCTCCGTCCAATTGAACGACCAGTTCCGCGCCGGATATGCCTATGACCTGGGGGGCGCAGCTTACACCCAACGGGTCGGTGGGTCCCACGAGATCATGTTAAGCTACGATCCCATTTTCACGCGCGAACGGGTGCGCTCACCACGCTACTTCTGACCATGTCCTGCCGCATACTCCTGATCTGCACCTGGCTTCCGTTCCTGTTGCTCTCCGAAGCACGGGCACAGCAAGCAATGCTCTCGAGCGGCGACGCCAGCTATGAGGCACTGAGCTACATCCAGGCCATCGATGCCTACGAGCAGGCCTTCCGCAAGAACGCGAGTAGCATTCCGCATGCCCGCCGGTTGGCCGACTGCTACTGGACGCTGCGCGACACCAAGAACGCTGAGCGCTGGTACGCCATCGTGGCAGCATCCTCCCTGGCCGAACCCGAGGACATCTACCGTTACGCCGAGCTCCTGCGGGTAACTGGGCAGTTCGGGGCCAGCGACCTGTGGATGAAGCGTTACGCGAAACTGGCGCCTGAGGACAGCAGGGTGAAGTTGAAGGAGAACGCCACCGAGCGCCTGGGTTATATCCTGGACTCCGAGGGCATCACGCACAAGGTGATGAAGTCAGGATTGAACAGTGAGCAGTCCGATATCTGTCCCTTCATCCATGGGGACACGATCATCTTCGCTTCGGCGCGGGTCGAACGTTTCGGCAGTCGCGATGTGCACAGCTGGAACGACCAACCGTTCCTCGATCTCTATACCGGAGTGGTCGGCAAGGACGGCTCGGTAAGCCGCATCAACGCACTGGACGACGCCACGAACACGAAGTACCACGAGAGCAACATGATCATTTCCACGGATGGCATGGAACTCTACTTCACTCGCAACAACTACCATGAAGGGCGCAAGGTGCTGAGCGAGGAAGGGGTGAACAACCTGGAGATCTTCATGCGTCGCCGCGACGCCTTGGGCTGGGGCAAAGAGATCCCGTTCCCTTACAACAGCGCATCATACTCCGTGGGGCACCCGGCCCTGACCTACGACCAGAGCAGGATCTACTTCACCAGCAACATGCCCGGAGGGCTTGGCGGAAAGGACCTCTACGTGTGCTACCGCGATGAACACGGCTCCTGGGGCGAACCACAGAACCTGGGCTTTCCCATCAATACGGAAGGGGATGAGATGTTCCCCTTTGTCTACCAGAACACGCTCTATTTCGCCAGCGACGGGCACCTGGGCCTGGGCGGCCTGGACCTCTTCCGGTGCACCATCCGCAGCAATGGTCATGGCGTGGTGCAGAACCTGAGCGCCCCGGTGAACAGCACGGCCGATGATTTCGGGATCTGCCTTGACGCCAATGGCCATCACGGCTTCTTCACCTCGGACAGGGATGGCGCCTTGGGAGATGAGAACATCTACCACTTCCTGATGAACAGCAAGGCGGCCGATGAGCGGAAGTGGTCCGGAAGGGTCTTGGACGTGGCCGATGCTCAGCCTGTGCCCTACCTCACCGTGCGCCTGATCGATCTGGAACGTAACGAGATCTCACGCACGGTGACCGGGGCCAATGGCGAGTTCGAATTCCCCGCGCCCAACGTGCCCGCATCGGTCAGTGCGAAGATCCCCGGGGGAGCCTCGGTCGAATTGCCGGCCAACGAGTTCGAGATCTCGGCGTTCAGCAACACGGACCTGCCGGACTTATACATCAACAGCGTGATGGACCTTCCCGTGAACGCCATCATCCGCGATGGGATGACCAACGAATGGCTGGACGGGGTCACGGTATCGGTGAAGGATGCCCGGGACGGGACCCTCCTGTTCCATGGGATCACGAACGACCAGGGCATCACCCAGGGCCAGATCCCGGACCGTCGGTTCGGGGAGGACATGAACCTGGAGGTCAGCTTCCAGAAGATGGGCTACCTGTCCAAGACGATCTACGTGGACACCCGCGTGCTCATGTTCCTGGAACACGCGCTCACAGGGCCAGAGGGCTCTGGCCTGGCGCCGGTTTCAGCGGGTATCGATATGGCCCAGGCCATGAACCTGCGACCGATCTATTTCGACTACCGTGAAGCACGGATCCGTTCGGATGCCGCAATGGAACTTGACGTTGTAGTGCAGGCCATGAGGATGGACCCGACCATCACCATCGACCTTCGCTCGCATTCGGACAGCAGGGCCAGCACGGAGGCGAACGATGCCCTCAGCCAGCGCCGGGCCGAAAGCACCCGGAACTACATGGTGCAGCAAGGCATCGATGCCTCGCGCATCACCTACAAAGGCTACGGCGAAAGGCGCCTGGTGAACCGGTGCGCCGACGGCGTGGAATGCAGTGAAGAGGAGCACCAGCTGAACAGGCGCACGGAGTTCATCATCACCGGGTGTGCGGATTGCGCCCGGACGGTGCAGGCCAAGCCGCGCTGAACCGGATATCGCTGGAGTTCCGATCAGTCCTTGAACAGGGCCTCCACAAAGTCCTTCTTGTCGAACATCTGCAGGTGGTCGATCCCCTCACCCACCCCGAGGTACTTGATGGGAATGCTGAACTGATCACTGATGCCGATGGCCACCCCCCCCTTGGCCGTGCCGTCAAGCTTGGTAAGCGCAAGGGCCGTAACGTCGGTGGCCGCGGTGAACTGGCGGGCCTGTTCAATGGCATTCTGGCCGGTGCTGGCATCGAGCACGAGCAACACCTCATGGGGCGCATCGGGGATCACCTTCCGCATCACGTTGCGCACCTTGGTGAGCTCGTTCATGAGGCCGATCTTGTTGTGCAGGCGACCGGCCGTGTCGATGATGACCACATCGGCACCACGGGCCTTGGCACTTTCCACGGTATCGTAGGCCACGGCGGCCGGATCGGCGTTCATGCCCTGCTGCACCAAGGGCACGCCCACCCGCTCGCTCCAGATGCGCAACTGGTCCACTGCTGCGGCACGGAACGTATCCGCAGCACCCAGCACCACACTGCGCCCCTCCTTCTTGAACGCATGGGCCAGCTTGCCGATGGTTGTGGTCTTACCCACCCCGTTCACGCCCACCACCATGATCACGTAGGGCTTGATGGCCGGATCCACCGGCTCGGGGTCCTTCATGAGAGCGGCGATCTCGGCACGGAGCAGGGCGTTCAGTTCGCCAGTGCCCACGTACTTGTCGCGCTTCACACGCTCCTGGATGCGTTGAATGATCCGCAAGGTGGTCTCCACCCCTACATCGCTGCTCACCAGGATCTCCTCCAGTTCATCGAGGACCTCATCGTCGATGGTGCTTTTGCCAGCAATAGCGCGTGTAAGGCGCCCGAACAGCCCTGAACGCGAACGCTCAAGGCCAGCGTCGAGCGCCTGCTTCTCGGCCACCTCCTGTGCGGCCTCCTTCTTCCTTCCGAACAGCCCGAAAAACGCCATGGATGGTCATTATGCCGGAAAAGGCCATTCCCTGGAGGGAACGGCCTTTTCCGAAGGTCGGTCGGTAGTGATCACTTGCCGGACAGCAGCTTGTCGGCCTCATCGGAGGGCAACACCTGCTCCACGAACTGGTAACCACCAGTGGATTCCTTCTTCACCATGCGGATGACCTTGGTAAAGGTCTTCGCATCGGCTTTCTTCAGGGTAGCAACGGTCTTCTTTGCCATGGCTTACTTGATCTCTTTGTGAACGGTCACTTTGCGGAGAATGGGGTTGTATTTCTTCAACTCCATCCGCTCGGTGGTGTTCTTGCGGTTCTTGTTGGTGATGTAACGGCTGGTGCCGGGCATGCCCGAGGTCTTGTGCTCGGTGCACTCCAGGATCACCTGTACGCGGTTACCCTTCGCTTTCTTGGCCATTGTTCAGCGTATTGCGGGTTCGTGGATCAGCCCTTCAGGAAACCCTTGGCCTTGGCGCGCTTGAGGGCTTCGGCGAGGCCGATCTTGTTGATGGTGCGCATCCCATTGGTGCTCACCCGGAGGCTCACCCACGTGCCTTCCTCGGCGAGGAAGAACTTGCGGTCCTGCAGGTTGGGCGCAAAGGTGCGCTTGGTCTTGATGTTCGAGTGCGACACCTTATGGCCCGTGATGACGCGCTTACCGGTGATCTGACAAACCTTGGACATGACTATCCCGAATTGAGGCGGCAAAGATAGAAATAATTGCACACCGGGAAATTATCTTCCAATACCGGTCCATGGCCATCCATCCATCCCCCCGAACCTTACAAGCGTCCGGTTCGTTCAAAGGGCGGCCGTTAACGTTCCAAAGCGGAAGTGCCGACAGGCTGTACGCCCGCCGAAGATATATTCGCACCCATATCGGCCTTCTTTCGCCGCACCCATGCGTAATACGCACAAATGGACCCCCACACGGATCGTCAAGGACCCGCGTACCGGGAAGTTCGTTACCAACCAAAAGGCCGTTTACGGTGGGTCGCAGTACATCGCTGAGCTACAGCACACGATGTACATCCCGCTCATTGAGAAGTACATCCATGGGCGCGTACTGGATGTAGGATGTGGCCCGGTCCCCTATTATGAGCTGTACAAACCGCGGGTATCGGAGAACATCTGCGTGGATTGGGGCAACAGCCCGCACGCCAAGGAAATGCTGGACCACTTCGTGGACCTGAACGCGCCTGCCCCCCTACCCTTCGCCAATGCCGAGTTCGACACGATCATGGCCTCCGATATGATCGTGCACATCACACGACCGCACCTCTTCCTGGACGAGCTGAACCGCGTGCTCAAGCCCGGTGGCACGGTCTTCATCTCGTCGCCCTTTGTGTATTGGATGGGCGAGTATCCGCATGAGTACATGCACTTCTCGGAATTCGCATTGAAGCAAATTGCTGCGGACGCCGGGTTCGAGACCGTGCACATTGAAGCGTACGGCGGACGGGCCGATGTGCTGATGGACACCCTGAACAAGTTCATGGCACAGGGGTTCTCGAACCGTATTTTCCGGGTGTTCGCCAAACTGGCCCTTGCCACGGGATGGCCCCAGCGAGACCGCCAGCGTACCAAAGGGCCCTATGCCCAAGGCTACGCCATGGTGATCCGCAAACCGGCCTGAGGTCGGCGCTTGTTCAATCGACCAGTTCCCTCCGGAGCAGGTTCAATGCGGCCAAAGCACTGCGTTGGATCACGAGGTCGCGTGTGCCGGGAAAGAACCCCTTGAGCGACCGTACGCCGCCAGGGCCTGCGACCGCGATCCACACGGTGCCCACGGGCTTTTCCTCGGTACCTCCGTCGGGGCCTGCCACGCCGCTGAGGGCAATGCTCCATTCGGTGCGCAGGGCCTCACGCACGCCCAAGGCCATCCGCTCCACCACGGGCTGGCTTACGGCACCGTTCAATTCCAACATGTCGCTGGGGATGCCCAGTTCCTCCATTTTCACCGCGTTGGCATAGCTCACCACGCCTCCGGTGTAATAGGCCGAACTGCCAGGCACGCTGGTGATGAGGTGGCTGACATAGCCGCCGGTGCAGCTTTCCGCGAGAGAGAGGCTCTGGCCGCGTTCCTTCAACAAGCGGCCCACTGCTTTTTCCAAGCGGTCCTCCCCTTCGCCGAATATGAGCTCGGGGATCAACCGGTACAGCTGGTCCGCCTTCAAGGACACCCGGTCCCGGGCACCCACGGGGTCGTTGTTGGCGTAAGTGCTCAGGCGGAGCTTCACCAGTCCGGGACTGGGCAGGTACGCCAACTTGATGCCATCGGCCGCCAGACTATCCTCCCATGCAGCAATGCGCTGGGCCAGGTGGCTTTCGCCGAGACCGGTGGTGAGGATGGTGCGGTGCACGATGGTGGGCGGAGCGAACGTCCGTCGAAGCTCGGGCAGCACGTGTGCGCTCATCATGGCCTTCATCTCGTAGGGCACGCCGGGCATGCTCACGAACACACGCCCATCACGCAGGAACCACATCCCGCTGGCGGTACCGCGATCGTTGGGTACCACGGTGCAGGCCTCGGGCAGATCGGCCTGGGCCAGGTTCACTTCCAAGGGTTCGCGGCCCAGGCTTTCAAAGAAGGCCGCAATACGCGCTTCGATGTGGGGATGGCGGACCAGCGTGGTCCCGAAGAAATCGCACAACACCTGTTTGGTGATATCGTCCTTGGTGGGGCCCAATCCACCCGTGATGAGCACCACGTCCGTATCAGCCGCTTGCAGGGCTTCCATGATCTCCTGCCGGTCATCTCCGATGGTGAGCACGCGCTTGGGGCGGATGCCGATGAGCGATAGCTGCCCGCCGATCCAACCGGCGTTGGTGTTGACGGTCTGGCCGATCAACAGTTCATCACCAATGGAAAGGATGGTGGCCGTGATCTCGTTGGACATGTTGAAGCTCGGCAATTGATGAACGGACAACGTCGGGGCGGCGAAGTTCGTTCGTAGCGATCACTCCTCCCCGTAGCCGAACAGTTGCTGCTTGCTCAAACGCTGCACTGGGCCCAACTTCTCCAGCACGTTCAGGTCCATGGCCGCCGCCTTGCCGATCACGCAATAGGTATACGGACGCCCCTTGATCTCCTTGTCGAAGAAGGCCTTCATATCCTCGAGGGTGATGGTGGGGATGCGCTCGTAGCTCAACCGGCGCACGTCGTAGTCCAATCCCCGGCGCTGGGCGGCATCCCATGTCCAGTAGATGTTCTCCTTGGTGATGCGCGTGCTGGCGATGACCTTCAGGGCGCTCGTTCTGGCCCCCTCGAACTGCTCCCGGGCCATGGGCATGTCGTTCATCAGGACCAGCATGGCGGCCACGGCGTCGTTCAGCTTGTCGGCCTGGGTACCGATGAAGGCACGCACGTAGTGCGCATCCTCTTTCTTCGCCGGTGTGGTGTAGCTGGCACTGGCACCATAGGCCAGGGCCTTGGCTTCGCGGATCTCCTGGAACACAATGCTGCTGAGGCCACTACCAAAGTACTCGTTGAACAGGGCGGCATAGGGCATCTTCTGCACATCGAAGGGATCCGCCTTGCTGACCAGCAGCATTTCGGTCTGCACCATGTCGTGGTCCGCGAAATAGACCTTGTTCTCCGTGGTGGCCAGTTCGGGATAGCGGCGTGGCTCGGGATAGGGCTTCAGGGAGGCCGGTGTGCGGTGTGCCTTCTTCAGCAACGAGGCCACTGCATCGGGCTGCATGCGGCCGTAGTAGAACACCTTGTGCTGGTAGCTGGTCAGGCCGTGGATGCGATCCAGCAGTTCGGCGCTGGTCAATGCAGCAAGCTGTTCGGCTGAAAGCACATCATTAAAGGCCGAAAGGGGACCATACTTCGCATAATTGAGCAGACCGCCCTGAAGGATCGCGCCCTTGTTCTTCAGTTCATCCTGCCGCGCTTTGCGGATGTCGGCCACAAGTCCCTTCAAGGCCTCCTCGTTCGCCTTGGCGTCGGCCAGCAGATGTTCCAGCAGGTCAACGCCCTGGGCCAGGTTGGTCTCCAGACCGCTCAGGGTCACAAAGCAGCGGTCCTCACTAGCGGACACGTTGATGGAAAGCCCCAACTTGAAGAGTTCCTGCTGGAACGCGGCCGGCGTGTAGCGCGACGTGCCCAGATAGGGCAGGTATTCCAGGGCCACTTCGAGCACGCGGTCATTGTCCGTGCCCATGTCCAGGATGTAGCGCAGGCTGAACAGGTCGTTGGTGGGGTTCTTCACCACGGCCAGGTCCACCCCACTGTTCAAGGTGCGATGTGCAATGGCACTGGTGAAGTCAATGAACTCCGGTGCGAGGGTGGCACTGGGCACCTTCTCCCATTCCGTGCGCCAGGCGCTCTGGCCATCGCGCTTGATCTCCACCGGTGTGATCTTGGGTTTCGACACCTTGTGGGCGCTGGTGTTCTCGCCCGTACGTTTCAGCACGCACACGTAGTTGGCACCGAAATGGGCCTTGGCGAACTCCACCACCTGCTTCTTGGTGATGCGTTCCATCCGCCCATGCAGTTCCACCACGTCCTTCCAGGGCTTTTGCAGAATGAAGGCATCCGTCATGGCACTGGCACGCAGGCTGTTGTTCTCGTTCCAGGTGCGGGTCTGGCGCTGTTTCATATCGTTCACCGCTGCTTGGATGAGCCAGTCGTCGAAGTTGCCCTTCTTGATCTCTTCCAATTGGGCCAGCAACAGGTCGCGGACCTGCTCCAGGGTCTGCCCCTCCTTGGGCTCGCCATGCAGCCCGAACTCGCTGTAGTCGGTCATCGTGTTGGCGTAGGCGTACGCTCCGAGCACCTTCTGGGCCTGTATCAGGTTCAGGTCCATCACACCGGCCTTGCCGTTGTTCATCAGCCCGTCGATCAGTTGCAGCATCATGCCGTGATCGCTGTTCACGCCATCAAAGCGCCAGGCGAGATCGACCCACTCGGCCTCCGGACCGAACACCTCGGCGGAGACCGGAGCGGCCATGGGCTTCTCGGGCGTGAACGTGAACGCAGGCACTTCCTTGCGCTTCCACCCTCCGAAATGCTTGTCCACCATGGCGATCGTGCGGTCGTAGTCGATATCGCCGGCCAGGATCACCGCCATGTTATTGGGCACATACCAGGTCTCGAAGAACCGGTGGATCTTCTCCATGCTGGGGTTCTTCAAGTGCTCGCCGGTACCAATGGTGGTCTGCGTGCCATAGGGGTGCGTGGGATACAGCAGGGCGTTCTTCTTCGCGTAGGCCTGGCGACCGTCGTTGTCCTGGGTGCGATTGAACTCCTCGTACACTGTTTCCAGTTCGGTGTGGAAGAGACGCAGCACGCACTCCTGGAACCGTTCGCTCTCGAGCATCATCCACTTCTCCAGTTCGTCGCTGGGGATGTCGTTGATATACACCGTGCGCTCGTTGCTCGTGTAGGCGTTGGTGCCCCTTGCCCCGATGCGCTTCACCATCTTATCATACTCGTTGGCCACGGCATACCGCGAGGCGAGCAGGCTCAGGCTGTCGATGCGGCGGTAGATGGCGTCACGCTCGGCCTCATTGGTGGTGTTGCGGCGGGCCTCGTAGGCATCGCTTATCTGCTTCAACAGCACCTTTTCCGTGGCCCAATCGGACGTGCCGATCTTGCTGGTGCCCTTGAAGAGCATGTGCTCCAGGTAGTGCGCCAGTCCGGTGGCATCGCCGGGATCGTTCTTGCTGCCGGCACGCACGGCGATGTTGGTCTGTACACGGGGCGCATCGGTATTGCGGCTCAGCCAGACCTGCAGGCCATTGTCCAGCGTGTAGATCCGCGTTTCCATCGGATCGCCGGGCACGGAGGCATAGGTGTAGGTGCGCTGGGCAAAGAGCGAAGTGGCCGTTAATGCGGATAGTGCGAGAATGAGGAAATGGCGCATGGCGTGTGAAATGGGGACGTGAAGGTGCGCAAAACAACGCCACGAGCGGCGTTCCGGTCCAACCTCATGGCCCGTTGCGAACCCTTCGTCCTCCGGCTCTTCGACCTACCCGTGGATCGTAGGGGCGGTGCCGTATCGTGCGATGACCTCTGCCTCGTACGCCAGGAACTCTTTCCAGCGCTTGTCCACATCCACGCGACCACCGTGCTGGCGTGCGAACCCGATGAACGTGGTGTAGTGGCCCGCCTCACTGACCATGAGCTCACGATAGAACTCACGCAGTTCCGCATCGTTGCACTCCTCGGTCAGCAACTTGAAGCGCTCGCAACTGCGCGCCTCGATCATGGCGGTGAACAGCAGGCGGTCCACCAGCCGCTCGTCGCGATCGCCGTCCTTACGAACGAACTGCATCAGTTCGTTCACGTAGTTGTCCTTGCGCTCAGGGCCCAGCTTCCAACCACGGGTATGGATATGCTCCACCACCTGGCGGAAATGCTCCAGTTCCTCCTGCGCGATGGCCGTGAGCGCATTGACCAGTTCGCTCAGCTCCGGATAGCGCACGATCATGCTGATGGCATTGCTGGCGGCCTTCTGCTCGCACCAGGCATGGTCGGTGAGCAGTGCGGCCAGGTCATGGCGAACGAGTTCCGCCCAGCGGCGATCGGTAGTGAGTTGGAGGCCGAGCATGGAATGGGTTCGAGTGTGCAAAGATCTATAGGCTGGCGCGATCGGGCAGCATACGAACGCCGTACCTTGTCCTATGGATGATGAACAGGATGCATACATGGCTTCTGCCCTTCTGCTGTCTGGCCATCGGCTCGCAGGCGCAGGTCTTCGATCTGGTGCACCAACCGGGCCTGGAAGGCCGCTACACGGGTGCGACCTTCACCGGCTCCGAGAACTGGATGGTGGTGGGGCATCGCCCTTTCAACAACTCCTTCTTCAGTACTGCGGCGCTAGTGCGCTTGTCGACCACGGGGGAAACGCTGGAAGAGCACGGCTACGCATTTCCGGGGCATGAGCTCACGCAATTCTCCAGTATCGCAGAACTGGGGTCGGATACCTTTCTGGTCGCCGGTACCACGTCCTTCGGCTGTGACTTCGGCCCCTTCCTCGGCCTGTTGATGGCCTGGCACGATGGCGCCCCCTTGTGGAGCCGCACCTACGGTGGCGAGGATGGATGGACCGAGTTCAACCTCATGGCCGTGGGGGACAGCACGATCATGCTGCCCATGAGCGATGGTCTGCTCATCACCTCCCTGAATGGCGATAGTCTCACCTGGGTCCAGACCGGTTGGTCCTACGTCCGTTCCATGCGGACGGCGGGCAGCCATTTCCTGTTGGCCGGCTATGCTGGCCTACAGCGGTTCGACCAGCAAGGCACTGCTGAAGGCAGTTGGACCGATGAGGTCCTGTTCGACGTGACGGGGCACCCCGATGGGGGCTATGTGGCCGTGGGGCAGACGGAGGTGGTGTGGTTCGATACTGCACTGCAACAAGTGGGTCCGTTGGTGGCGTTGGACCTCCCCACCAATGGCAGCCATCGCTCCATCACATGGGAGGATGGCCGGTTCCACGTGATCGACGACAGCCTCCTCCATGTGCTCGATGCCGACCTGAACGTGATCACCACCCTCACTATCGCGCACCCGGATGGCTATGGACCTTTGACCAGCTTGATGGCCGACGGCACTGTGTTCACCGCCGGGTGGTTCAACTGCGGGGCCGTTGGAGCCGCCGTACGCACCTTTTCGGTGGAAGGACTCCTCCCGACCAACATGCCCGACTTCGCGTTGCGGAGTGTCACCCCCATCGACCTGAGCTACATGGTGTATCCAGGGGCCTTCATCAACTACGTGAACGGCACCTTTCTCGCGGGCGCTTGGGTGGTGAACCAAGGACCCGACACGGTAACGCATGCCACGCTGAACCAATACCTGCCGTGGGGCATCTGCGGACCTGCTGGTGCCAGCTATCCGCTGAACGACCAGGCAATGGCCCCTGGCGATAGCGTGTGGATCACCCAAGGTCCGTTCTACCTGACCGCTTATGTGGACACCGGCTTGACCGAAGTGGAGCGCGAGGTGTGCCTTTGGGCGGCCAGTCCCAATAACCGCATGGATGCTCACCGTGCGGACAATGAGGGTTGTGGAACGGTCACCATCCTGCTTTCGATGAGTGATATCGATCCGCTTGGCTCGGTGACGGCCTACCCGAACCCATTTCAAGGAGCGATCACCATTGACGGACTACCCACCGGACAGCCTGTTCAGCTGGAATTGCGGGATGCGACCGGCCGTGTTGTCCACCATTCAGAGAACGTGGCTTCACCACGCTCACGGTCGATACAGCCTTCAGATCTTTCCGAAGGGCTGTACCTCCTTTGGATAAAAGCGGGTGTTCACCAGCGCAACCTTCGCTTGATCCACATGGATTGAGCCCTAAGGGGTCGGTGCCGCTTTGACGGAGGGGGTGATCACAAGCAGATAGTCCCGCCCACCAAAGCTGTGAGCGGGATTATCCGGATCTATCCTCAGCCGATCACCTCGCGACCACCAGCCGCTCGTCGCGATCGCCGTCCTTACGAACGAACTGCATCAGTTCGTTCACGTAGTTGTCCTTGCGCTCAGGGCCCAGCTTCCAACCATGGGTGTGGATATGCACCACCACCTGACGGAAGTGCTCCAGTTCCTCCTGTGCGATGGCCGTGAGCGCATTGACCAGTTCGCTCAACTCCGGATAGCGCACGATCATGCTGATGGCATTGCTGGCGGCATTCTGCTCGCACCAGGCATGGTCGGTAAGGAGTGCGGCCAGGTCATGGCGAACGAGTTCCGCCCAGCGGCGATCGGTTGTGAGTTGGAGGCCGAGCATGGCGTGGAATTGAAGGTGCGTAAATGGCAATATCCTCTTGCGTTCGCTCAATGGTCAAGGGCCGATACAGTGCTCAGGCCTGATGAACAACGCCACAGGACATACCTTGCCGGTCCACTTTGGGCGTAAGCAAGACCATGAGCCCTGCCCTGTCACATGGATAGCCCCACCTCCCCATTCACGGCACTTGGCATTTCCAATGCGTTCCTGAACGCGCTTGCCAAGGAGAACTTCTCGGAGCCCACCCCCATCCAGCGCGCGGCCATACCTGCTGTGCTCTTCGGGAAGGACATCCTCGGCATTGCCAAGACCGGTTCAGGCAAGACAGCGAGCTATGTGCTCCCCGTGTTGCAACGTTGGGAGGAGGATAAGTGGACGCCGAAGAACCGCCACGTGCCCGTGCTGGTGCTGGTGCCCACGCGCGAACTCGCCGTCCAGGTGGAGAGCGTGTTCAATGCGCTGGCCCAAGGACTTGCTGAGCGTCCCAAGGTGATGGCCGTTTTCGGTGGCGTATCCATCAACCCGCAGATGATCGGCATGCAGGATGTGCAGGTGCTCATTGCCACACCCGGACGGTTATTGGACCTGATCGGCTCGAAGGCCGTTCATCTCGCCCAGGTGCGGATACTCGTGCTGGACGAGGCCGACAAGATGCTCGACCTCGGCTTCAAGGAGGAAATGGACCGTGTGTTGGCCCTGCTGCCCCGCAAGCGGCAGAACCTGCTGTTCTCCGCCACCTTGAGCAACGCGGTGAACGAGATCACGCAGCTGGTGCTGCACAAGCCGGAGGTGATCCAGGTGACGGATGCACCGCAGGAGGTGCAGCTGATCGAGCAACGTGCCTTCCGGGTGGCTCCCGAGAGCAAGGGCCCCTTTCTGCGCTACCTGATCCGCAGCATGGACATGCACCAGGTATTGGTGTTCACCTCCTCGTCGCACAGTGCCGACCACGTGGCCGACAAGTTGTGCAAGCACGGGATCGAGGCGGAGGCCGTTCACGGGAAGAAGAGCAACCATGCACGGCAGAGCGCACTGGATCGGTTCAAGACCGGCAAGCTCCGTGTGCTGGTGGCCACCGACCTGCTTTCACGCGGCATCGACATCGAGGCGCTGCCCTACGTGATCAACTACGAACTGCCGCGCTCTCCCAAGGACTATGTGCATCGGATCGGCCGCACCGGTCGCGCTGAACGATCGGGCATGGCCTTTACGCTGGTAACACCAGAGGACCAGCCCCACTTCAAAGTGATCCAGAAGAAAATGAAGCAATGGCTGACGCTCGAAAGCACGGATGACGTGGACCTGAAAGGCGCCTGAGCAATCGCTATCCACCTCCCCGAAAACAGAAGCGCCCCCCCCATTCTGCGGGGGCGCGTCACGATCGAAATTCGTAAACCCAAAAAATGAAGATAACCAAACCCACCGGGGTGGGGTGG
>JBKDXR010000093.1:0-26676 GCA_046306055.1 Flavobacteriales bacterium | reverse complement strand
GATACGTGAGCGGGAGCATCGGGTCCCCGTCGCTGATGCCCAGCAGGAGTTCATTGAGCTCTGGCGTGGCGATACTCTGAAGGATGAGCGTGATCGCGTGCTGGAGGTGGAAGGAACGCTGGGTTCAGTGGGGGTCTTCGCTGCGCCGGAACTGGTGTCAACGGTGAAAGGTCCCCAGGGTGACCTGTTCTACCAGCCGGTTCCCTTTGCCCTGGAGCGCCCGATATGGAACGGAGAGCGGTTCGTTCGCCGCATTCTTGTGCCCGCAAGATCCGGCGCCACCGGCCGGGTCGTTTACATTTGGAACGTCCGCAGGCAGGCATTGCATTTCGACCACTTGAACGTGATCGTGTACAGTGAGCCACAGGACACCTTACGCTGAACCCATGGCCCTCGACAAGCATCAGATGGCGAAGCGCATCGCGCGCGAGCTGAAGGACGGTTACTACGTGAACCTCGGCATTGGCATCCCCACGCTGGTGGCCAACCACATTCCCGAGGGCATCAACGTGGTGCTCCAGAGCGAGAACGGGATCCTGGGCATGGGCCCCTTCCCCTATGAGGGCGAGGAGGATGCCGATCTGATCAATGCCGGCAAACAGACCGTGACCCTGCTGCCAGGCAGCAGCATCTTCGACAGCGCCACCAGCTTTGCCATGATCCGGGGGCAGCACGTGCAGCTCACGGTGCTTGGCGCCATGGAGGTGAGCGATAAGGGCGATATCGCCAACTGGAAGATCCCCGGCAAAATGGTGAAGGGCATGGGAGGTGCCATGGACCTCGTGGCCAGCGCGGACAACATCATCGTGTGCATGATGCACACCAACAAGGCGGGCGAGAGCAAGCTGCTCACGGAATGCACCCTGCCGCTTACCGGCGTGGGCTGTGTGAAGAAGATCGTGAGCGACCTGGGCGTGTTCGATGTGACGCCCAACGGCTTCAAGCTGCTGGAGCGTGCTCCCGGGGTCAGCGTGGACGAGATCAAGGCCAAGACGGAAGGGCGTTTGGTGGTGGAGGGGGAGGTGCCGGAGATGGTGGTTTGAGCACAGGACCCTTACGCGAAGCAGTTCAGTTGATCGTTGATGAACCTCGGACCGATCACGAATGATAGGTGCAGCGAATAAGGCAGGGATCGTTGAGCGGGGTTTGTTCGTGGTGCTTGTTGCTTGTACGTTCTTCTATGTGTGCCTGCGTGCCGTGCACGTGCCATTCACACATGATGAAGCCGTTTCCTTCTTCCAGTATGCTCGCACGGGTGCATTTCAGCCCGGCTTTGCGCATTGGGACGCCGGCAACCATTTGCTGAGCTCCGCTTTCGGTCATTTGGCCTACCTGGGCTTTGGCATGTCACCGGGCGCCATCCGCACCGGCAGTGTGCTGTGCTACTTGCTCTATGCGTTCTATGTCTGGCGGGTCCGCTCCTGGGCGCTGAATGCCCTTGTGCGTAATGTGATCGGTATCACCCTGTTGCTGACCCCCTTTCTGTTGGACTTTTTCTCCTTGTTCCGTGGTTATGGTCCATCGCTGGCCTTCGCACTCATGGGGATGTATCACTTGGTGCGCTATTCCGTGCAGAGAACACGACCACATCTTGTTTGGGGTGTTATTGCGTTTTCCCTGGCCGGGCTGGCCTCCCTGAACATCCTGCTGTTCTGGATGCAGGCATTGGGCCTTTTTGCCTTGTTCGCGGTGATCCACGTGGTTCCTCTGAGGACCAAGGCCATGCACCTTTCCATTCTTGCACTTCTTGGACTACCGCCACTGGGCTATTCCATTTGGTACGGAGAGGAGCTCAAGCTCCGCAACATGCTCTATTACGGTTCCGATGAAGGACTTGTAAAAGGCACGCTCGCCTCGCTTTCCCGTCTTGTACTGGGAAGCGATCCATGGCCGCTGCTTGTTTCCATCGGCTTGTTGATGGTCCTGGCCATGACCGTGGCGTTTGCCAGCTTGAACAAAGGTGCGGCCCAAGATGAGCGCTGGATGCCACTTCGCATTTTGGCATTGTGCCTATTGGGAGAGCTCGTAGGCCGGACCTTGCTCTGGGAGCTCAAAGGGGTGCTCTATCCGATCGATCGGACCGCATCTCATCTGGTGTTGTTCTCCTTGCTCCTTTTTGCGCTGGCGTTGGACCGTATGGCGATGAGGACCTCGATCATAGGGTATGCGGTTCTTGTCCTTCTGGTCTTGCCCATGCGAACGATGAAAGGCCTGAACCTCGAACGGACCGTGCTTTGGCCCGAGGAGCATTTTGATGAGACGCTGTTCGCCGCATTCGATGAACGACGATCCCGCTCCGAACGTCCGCTTTTGGTAAGCGGTTGGAATCAGTACGATATTCCTTGGCTGTACGCTCGCGAGCTCGCTCATCCTGAGCTTGCCCCGGTAACAACAGAAGGCTATCCGCTACCACAGGCGGACCTTGTGCTTCTTTCCGCCTTGCATACCAAGCGACCCAAGGGATATGAAGTGATCTATAAAAGCGAGGACACGTTGGTCCAGCTCTTGGAACGCCGGGAGCCTTTGCAGCTGGAGTTGATCGGTGATACGGCTATCAGCATTGTGGACGGTTCGGGTTCGTTTTTCGACCTGTGGACGCTACCTGTGGCGCGTGCTGGCGGCAGGCCGCTTATTGTGGAGCTCACGCTGCACCTGACCACTATGGGGAAGGACCCCGTCTTTCAACTTGTAAGTGATGCCAAAAGGGCGGATGGGGCCGCCATCATGTACGAAGCGCTCGACCTGCACCGGGTCCATCAGCAATGGAACGCGGATACCTTGCATATGGTGCGCCATTTCCCCGCGATCACCGCGCCGGATTGGGCCAAGCTCTACCTTTGGATGATCAATGGCCGTGCCCTGGAAGGCGACTGTAGGATAAGGACCTACAGGGTATCCAATTGACGGACCACTATCCATGCCCATTTCGCAAAGACGCACGCCTGTCACGATGTATTGAACCATGGGGGTAGTTCGCTTCCGGGGGTATTTGGACAGGACATGGCAGGCCATGGACACCCCAATAGGCCTCGTCTTCATTTTCCTGGGGGTCTTTCTCTTTTTCGCCAAGGCGTCGATCGACTTCAATGACCGTATTGGCCTCGATGACTGGAAGTCCGATCTCCGGGCCGACGCCGGTGGTTATTACATCTACTTGCCAGGCACCTTGTACCATGGCATGCAGGCCTCGAGCGTGAGCGATAGCTTGGTGTGGAAGGGCGGAAATGGGTTCCATCTGGACACGGACAAGGACCGCATCATCACCAAGTATACCTACGGCACTGCTTTGATGCAGCTTCCGTTCTACCTGGTCGCCGAAGCCTTGCAGGGCTTCGGGACCACGGATGGTTGGACGCGCACACATCATCGCGCGATCGAAGTGGCCGGTGTATTCTATTGGACCTCAGGGCTGCTGCTGTTCCTTTTGGCCATGCGAAGATGGAAGCCGGTTCCCGCAAGCGTTGCACTGGTCACCTTGGTCTGTATCGCGTTCGGGACCAATAGTTTCTATTATGCCTTTCGTGCAGCCGGATATTCCCATGTGTATTCGTTCTTTCTCGTAGCGTTGGCCATGTACAGCCTCTATGCGGACAGGGGCCGGGACGTTCGTAAAGGCCATCTACGACTGTTCCAGGTCGCATGTGCCCTTCTCATCGTGGTGCGTCCGATCGACGGACTGGCGGTGCTTGGCTTGTATGCGTTGCTCTGGTTCGAGCGTCCCGAACCGTTCAGGTCATGGCGTATGTATGCTGGCCAGGCCGCGCTCGGACTGGTGGCGGTACTGCCCCAGTTGATCTACTGGCAATTCGTCCATGGCTCCTGGTTGGTCTATTCCTATGGGGATGAGTCATTCACCAACCTGGCAACGCCCCTGTTCGACCTGGTGTTGTTCTCGCCCATGAACGGGTTGTTGCCGCACGCCCCTGCGTTCTTCTTGCTGATACCGGCGGTTGTGTTCCTGTTCGTGCAACAATGGCGGCTGGCAGTGTTGCTCGTGGTCATGTTCACTCTGCTCATCTATTCCTTCGCCGCGTGGCATGCCTGGCACTTCGGGTGTGGTTACGGTATGCGCCCGGCCGTTGAGTACACCCCGTTCCTTGGATTGGCATTATGGTCCATGTTCGATGCGGTACACCGTCGTTGGCCTTCAGTGTTCCAGGGTGCCACCCCGATGCTGCTGGTCGTGTGTTTCGTGAATTACCGGGCCATGCTCCAGTACGGCGGTTGTTATGTGACGGAACAATGGGATTGGGCTCCCTACGGCCGCAACCTGTTGGAGGCGTTCTTTGGTCCGGTTCACTTTTGACCCAAGGATTACCTTCGTCCCCCCTTTGCCGATCCCGGATGGCCTTAAGCAAACTTTCCATCATCATCCCCGCCTACAACGAGGAGCGGACCATCCACCTGATCCTCGACAAGGTGCGCGACGTGGTGTTGCATCATGGTATCACCAAGGAGGTGATCATCGTGAACGACGGGTCGAAGGACGGCACGGTGGAAGCGGTGAAGCGCTACATGGCCACCAACCCCGATCTGGGCATCAAGTTCTTTGAGCAGCCACGCAACATGGGCAAGGGCGCGGCCATCCATCGCGGCATCCAGGAGGCCACGGGCGATTACCTCATTGTCCAGGATGCCGATCTGGAGTACGATCCGCGTGAGTACAACGACCTGCTCCGCCCGGTGGTGGAGGGTTTTGCTGATGTGGTGTTCGGCTCGCGCTTCATGGGCCACCACCCGCATCGCATCCTGTTCTTCTGGCACAGCATCGGCAACAAATTCCTCACCTTCCTGTCCAACGCGTTCAATAACCTGAACCTCACGGACATGGAGACCTGCTACAAGCTGATCCGCAGCGATATTGCCAAGGGCCTGGTCCTGCAGGAAAAGCGCTTCGGCTTCGAGCCGGAGGTCACCGCCAAGCTGGCCCGTGTAAAGGGTGTGCGGATCTACGAGGTGGGCATCAGTTACTACGGCCGCACCTATGCCGAGGGCAAGAAGATCGGCTGGAAGGACGGCTTCCGCGCCATCTGGTGCATCATGAAGTACGGCTTGGGCTAGATCAGCCCAGCAGCGCACGCAGGTAGTTCTCCGCCAGCTTCCCCCAGGTCCAGTCCGGCCCCTCCCAGGGCCATTGGTAGATCCGGCTCATACGCAGGTTCAGGAAGACCAGCAGTGCAAGTCCCACCCAGGCCACTTCCTGTATCCACCGCGGTAGCTGGAACAAAGCCTGCAGCCCCCAGGCCAGCGGAAGGGCCAGCAGCGCGTAGTACTCGATGAAGCCGCGGTGCCCGAACGAGCCGCCGAGCCACCAGCACCACCAGCTGGCGTAGGTGTACCACACCAGTGCCCAGATGACCAGGACCAGCCGCGCGCCTGCCGTCCCCCTCCAGGCATGCCACACCAGCAAGGCCATCACCCCAAGCATCAGCGGTGTATAGATGAACCAGCCGTTCTGGTGACTGGCCAGCACATCCAGCAGGTGGGGGTGCAGCCAGTCGAAGCCCTCGCCCTTCTTGCCGTAGGTGAACACCAGCCATTGTCCGGTGACGTGTTTCCAGTACAGCAGCTGGGGCAGCCAGAAGAGGATCACCGCAAGCGCGCCCAATGAAGCAGCCGTACGATTGTCCCGGACCCAGGAAAGGCGATGCTTCATCGCTTCCCTGATGGACCTTCCATGAAGCAGGGGGAACAGCAGGGCCACGGCATTGAGCTGCCGCACGAGCACCAGCAGCCCGCACACGGCCATCAGCAGCGCCAAGGTGACCCCGCTCGGCCGTTCGTTCATGCGCACGGTGAGGTGCACCATGGACGCCAGCAGGCAGAAGGCGTAAGCATGCGACATCCCGGTGTCGTAGATGCTGTAGAAGTAGAGGTTGGTGGCGCCGAAGAGCAACAGGGTCGCCAGCGTAGCGATGCGGCCATCATGCAGGCGGCTCAGGGCAAGGGCCAGCAGCACACAACCCAGGGAGAGGTAGAACGTCGCAGCGGCGAACTGGGCGAATACGAAGGGCAGCGAGTAGCCATCCATCGGCTGCCCGGCGACCCACGCGACGGCGGCTCCCAATAGGAAGAAGGGCGTCTGCATCCAGGCCACACCCATGGAGAAGACGCTCAAGCGGTTGCCGTTCCCCAGGTCCACCGTCCAGGGAAGCTGATGCCATTCGTGCGTGCCCAGCAGCGCCGGCAGGTAGTGGTAGTAGCCCCATTGATCGCTCTGGTGGTCCAGGACCTCCTCCAAGCGGTGTGAGCTGGCCGACCAAGCGAGCAGGAAGGCGAGTATCCACAGCAGGAGCCCGCCGCCCCAGATGCGTTGGGTCCACGTATGCTGTTCGGCAAGTGATGTTCCCGTGACCGTTGGCATGCACTACTTGCTGCGAAGAACGTCATCTTTGGATCAATATGCGCGAGGTGCAGGACAGGCGGTTGCTATGGACCTGGTGGTCCCTGCTCGGGGCGATGGCCGTCCTGATTCGGTTGCGGTCCACGGGCCTGATCGAGGCGGGCGATGGAGTGCAGCATTACCAGATCGCGCGTGCCGCCCTGCATCATCCCATCCTCTTGCTGGATCATTGGGGCAAACCCCTGTTCACGCTGCTGGCCATGCCCTTCGCGCAACTGGGTGCGTGGGGCATCACCCTGTTCAATGCGTTGTGCTTCGTGCTCACCTGCCGTCTGGCCGATGAGCTGCTGAGACCTCATGGCGCCCTCTTCCGCTGGGCCTTCGCGCCGGTCCTGTTGCTGGCGCCGGCCTATGGCTCCATGGTGCTGGCGGGCATGACCGAAGTGCTCTTCGCCCTCATGGCTCTGGCCGTGCTGTGGGCCTTCGCCACCGACCGCGCCCGCGCCGCGTTGGTGATCGCCTCCTTCATGCCCTATGCCCGTCCGGAGGCCATCGCCGTGCTGCCTTTCGTGGCACTTTGGACCGTGCGGACCAGTCGCTGGCAGTGGTTGCCATATCTCGCCCTCGGCAGTGCGCTCTATGCGCTCATCGGCACCTTCGTCTGGGGCGATCCGCTGTGGTACATCCACCGCGACCCGTACTACGATGCCTCTGACACCTACGGGCACGGCGGCCCGTTCCATTTCATTCATGGACTGCCCGAGGTCTTCGGCACGCCGTTCCTGGTCGTGGCCACCTTGGCCCTGTTGTGTCTGCCTTGGCTGTGGTGGCAGCGGCCCGAACTGCGCCCGCGCCTGCTTCAGTTGATGGTCCTGGCCATGGTGCCTGCATTGGCCGCGCTCGTGCTCCACTCGGTGCTGTGGTGGAAGGGGTGGAAGGGCTCGTTGGGGCTGCTGCGTGTACTGGTCACCATCGTTCCGCTCGTGGTCCTGGCCGCGCTTGACCTCCTCGGGGCGGCCACGACCCGCATATGGACCACTCCGCGCGGTCGTTGGACCGCTGCCTCGGTGGCGGCCCTGGTGTACCTCCGGTTCGCCGTGATGGCCTTCCTGGCCATGCGCCCCGTGCCGGTGGATGCCGACCCCTATCAGGCCTTCCTCAACACCGTAGGGGAGTCCTTGGTGAAGCAAAAGGAGAAGCACCAGCGGGTGGTGTTCTACCATCCCTACCTCGCTTTCCGTGCAGAGCTTGATCCCTACGACAGCACCACGGCCTTCCATTGCCGCGGGTTGAACATGACCCCCACCGATCCGGGGATCAGTGAGGGTGATCTGCTGGTATGGGATGCGCACTTCAGCCCGAACGAGGGTCGCACACCCCTGGCGCCGCTGCTGGAGCATCCTTCCGTGCAGCTTGTGGGTGCCTATGTGCCCGTGGATGCAATGAATGTGCTGGGCGGCCATCCGTTCGAGGTGTTGTTGTTCCGGAACGGACCGCGTCACGCCGATGGACCGACGCCATGGTATGTTGCACCGACCGGTGCCGCACTGGACATCGGCCACCGCGTGGATACGGTGCCCTGCGCCTCAGGGGCCTGGTGTTTCGGCGGCAACGAGTTCCCGCTTGAACTGAGCCGCTTTCCCCTGCATGAGGCCGGCACGGTCATGACGGCCATCCGGGTGACCGGCGATCTGCATTGGCCCGAGGATCCCGGTGACCGCGTGTACCTGGTGTTCGCCGAGGAGATGGACGGCACCAAGGTGAGCTATCGTGCGGTGCCGCTCCGCGAAGGCGCCTTCGACATCACGTTCCATGCGCCCGCCCGCGATCCACGCACCACCAACAAGCTGTACATCTGGAACAGTTCCGGGCTGGGCTTTGTGCTGCGTGCCTTTCGCGCGGAAGGGCAGCGCTTCACCACCTCGTAGGAGGTCTACACCAGCGTGATGCGCTCTTCCTTCACCAAGGGCCTTCCCGTGAGGCGCAGAAAGAGCTGTGCGGTGGCCACCACGTCCTTCTTGCAGTAGGTGGCAATGCGCTCCAGGTCGCCCTCCTCATAGTACACGCGGGCCACATCGGCCCCGGTGATGTCGTCCTTGGGCGTGGGGATGCCGAGGATGTGCGTGAGCAATGCCAGCGATGTGTATGCCTTGCGATCACCGAAGCTCCAGAGGTTCATGGTGTCCAGGTGGCCCACTTCCCACGGCTTCAGTCCGGCAATGTCCAGCAACTTCGGTAAGCGGATGCCGTGCACCACACAGCGCCGTGCGACCCACGGAAAGTCGAACTCCTTGCCGTTGTGCCCGCAGAGCCAGTGGTCGTCGGAGCTGTAGTGGCGGTCCAGCAGGTCCACGAAGCGTTCCAGCACGTCGCGCTCGTTATCGCCGTGAAAGCTGGTCACGCGCAAGGACCAGTCGGCGTCCTGTTTGTGCAGGCTGCCCACGCCGATGCAGATGATCTTGCCGAACTCGGCCAGGATGCCGCCGCGCTCCCCATACAGCTGTTCGGCGGTCTTCTCCTGCCGCTCCTGCTCGTAGCGCGTTTTTTCGCTGAACAGTTTGGCGGTGCGTTCATCCAGTTCGTTCCACCGGGCGTGTTGCGGAACGGTCTCAATGTCGAGGAAAAGGACCTTGCTCAGGTCGCGCACATGGTCGGCACGCATGGGTGTTGGCTTGGCTGCCTGAAGATACGTGCAGGGATCCCTTCGGTACAAGACCCCGGTCCCGGGCGCCCAGCGCCTCTATTGGATCATCACGCCGCGCTTCTCCAGCAACGGCACCGTGGTGAAGTTGCCTTCCTCGATGCTTCCGGCCAGGAAGATGTACTTCTTGTCGAACATCTCTCGGCCCACGTAATAGCTGAGCCAGTACTGGTTGCTCAACCCGAACACATCCTCCACGATCCGCTCGATCTTGGCCCAGCTCCGCGGTTCCAGCCTGTCCAGGAAATGGCGCATCTCACTGGTCTTGCGCGCTTCGCCTTCGAGCTCGCCGTAACCGCGTGAGCTCACCAGTACGTTCTCCAGCGCTTCCTCCCGCTGGTTGATCACGTACACGTACCAGGCCTCTTCGCCTTCCTCATCGGTCTCACGCACCACGGCCATGGCAACGCCTTCCACCTTGGGCTCATGAATGTCCTTGCGCATGATCAGGCCGGTCGTTTGGCAAGTTCGCGGGCAATGGCGATCCACTTGAACACGTCGGTGGGGTGTCCGGTATCGTTCACCTCTTCGCGCTTCATGCCCGTGCGCACCATCACGATGCGCTCGTGCGGGATCACCACTACGTATTCGCCGTGGAATCCGCGGCAGTAGTGGATCGGCATGCCGTCCACCTCCGCCAGCCACCAGAAGTAGCCATACCGTTCGTTGGGCTTGCCTTTGTCCATCACCTTGGCCGGTGTAATGGAGGCCTGCCAATAGTCGCGCGGCACGATCTGCCGGCCTTTCCACATGCCGCTGTCCAGGTACAGTTGCCCGATACGACCGAAATCGCGGGCCGTGGCGTACAGGCAGCAGAAGGCCTTGAAGTCGCCATCCGCGCGGTCCTTGCCCCAATAGGCGTCATGCTCGCAGCCCAAGGGTGTCCAGATCTTTTCGCGTACCAGTTCGTCCAGTGGACGGCCGTAGGCGGCCTCCAACACTTCGGCCATGATCTGCGTGGCACCGCTGATGTAGTCGAGCTCGGTCCCGGGCTCGTCGCGGCAGGGCTGCTCCAGGCTCAGTTCGCGCACGTTGGTCCCGTAGTAGCCCTTGGCGTTGTCGCTGAACGGGTCGGCACCGCTCTCGCTCCAGTCCAGTCCCGTGCTCATGGTCAGCACGTGTTCGATCGAGATCTTGGCGTGGCAGTTGTCGGTGTATTCGGGCAGGTAGTTGCCCACGGGTTCCTGTACGTTCTTGATCACGCCCTCTTGAATGGCAATGCCCGTAAGCACGCTGATGTAGCTCTTGGCCACGCTGAAGCTATTGCTCACGCTATCGGCGTCCCAGCCGTTCCAGTACTGTTCCAGGATCAGGCTGTCGTTCTGCCACACCGCGAAGCCCACGCTGTGCAGGGCCTTCAGTTCCGCCTCTTGTTCGGGCAACAAGGCCAGTTTGCCTAAGCGTGCACCAATGGGCCAGGGCTGCGGGGCGGTGGCCGCGATGGTGGCGAAGGGGAAGAAATCGCGGTCGTCGATCTCGGGGCTGGTGCGGCCGATGAGGTAGGTGTAGCGCACCCCTCGGGGTATGTGGCCATTGCCGGTGAGGTACGCCAGGGCGATGAACGCTCCGAGCACGATGGCGGTCCAGAATAGGAAACGGATCAGTAAGCGCATGGTCGAATGGGTCCCGACGAAAGTAACGCCACAGGGTGCTCCGGTATCCGGAACATGGCCATACGATGAAATGCGGAAAGCGGAATGGGCCCGGAAGGCGTGAGTGGACGATCAACCCTTCAGCGCCTCGGCACCGCCCACGATCTCCAGGATCTCGTTGGTGATGGAGGCCTGACGCGCCTTGTTGTAGGTTAGCTTCAGGTCCTTCAGCAGGGCATCGGCGTTGTCGGTGGCCTTGTGCATGGCGGTCATGCGGGCACCGTGCTCAGCGGCGAAGCTGTCCAACAAGGCCTTGTAGAACTGGATCTTCAGGCTCTTCGGAATGATCTCCTCCACGATCGCGGCCCGGTCGGGTTCCATGATGTGGTCCACCTTGGTGCCGTGTGTTGCGGAGGCATCGGTCTTGGAGGCCGGTGGGATCGGCAGGTATTGCTCTTCCGTGGTGATCTGCACCGCGGCGTTCTTGAACTTGTTGTAGAACAGCACCACGCGGTCATAATTGCCTGTGGTGTATTCGTGCATCAACAGTTCGGCCACCGGTGCGGCCTTGTCGAAGGAAAGTCCATCGAACAGGTGTGCCAGATCGGTGGGAAGCTTGTCGTTCAGCATCCCGCTCCGGCGGTAGGTGTCCATGGCCTTTTTGCCCACGGGCAGCAAGGTCACTTCCTGGCCTTTCTCCTTGGCCTCCACCAGCGCCTTGCGGATGAGGCGATACACCTGCGTGTTGAAGGCGCCGGCCAGACCGCGGTTGCTCACGATGGCCACGAAGAGGACCTTCTTCACCTCGCGCGGGGAGCTGTACACGCCCTCACTGCTGTCGAGGCTGGCGCTCACATTGCCCAGGATGGTCTGCAACTTCTCGGCATAGGGACGCATGCGGATGATCGCGTCCTGGGCACGACGCAGCTTGGCCGCGCTCACCATTTTCATGGCCGCGGTGATCTGCTTGGTGCTGTTCACCGAGACGATCCTGCTACGTACCTCCTTCAGACTGGGCATTGGGTGGGGCTGCTGTTCCGGGCCAGTAGGTCGACCCGGTGGGTCGACGCTACCGGTGCTCCGATCTTAGTTATCCAGGCTCTTGATCAGGTCCGCGGCCACCTTTTCCAAGGTTCCGGTGATCTGGTCGTTGTAATCACCCTTCTTTAGTGCGGCGAGCACATCGCTGTGCTTGTTGCGCAACATGGTGATGAACTCGGCCTCGAACTGGCGGACGTTCTTCACGGGGATCTTGGTCAGCAGGCCCTTCACACCACAGTAGATGATGGCGATCTGCTCTTCCACACGCATGGGACTGTTCTGGCCCTGCTTCAGGATCTCCACGTTGCGCGCGCCCTTGTCCAGTACGGCCTTGGTGGCGGCATCGAGGTCGGAGCCGAACTTGCTGAAGGCCTCCAGTTCGCGGTACTGCGCCTGGTCCAGCTTCAGCGTGCCGGCCACCTTCTTCATGCTCTTGATCTGCGCGTTACCACCCACGCGGCTTACGCTGATACCCACGTTGATCGCGGGACGCACACCACTGAGGAACAGGTTGCTCTCCAGGAAGATCTGTCCGTCCGTGATGGAGATCACGTTGGTGGGGATGTAGGCGGATACGTCACCGGCCTGCGTCTCGATGATCGGCAGAGCGGTCAGTGAACCACCGCCCTTCACCTTGCCGCGAAGGCTTTCGGGAAGGTCGTTCATCTGGCTGGCCACGGTCTGGTCGGCCGTGATCTTCGCGGCACGCTCCAGCAGACGGCTGTGCAGGTAGAACACGTCGCCGGGGTAGGCTTCACGTCCGGGAGGACGACGCAGCAGCAGCGATACCTCACGGTAGGCCACGGCCTGTTTCGAAAGGTCATCGAACACGATCAATGCCGGACGACCGGTATCACGGAAGAACTCTCCGATGGCGGCACCGGTGAACGGTGCGTAGAACTGCATGGGGGCGGGGTCGCTCGCATTGGCGGCCACCACCGTGGTGTAGGCCATGGCGCCGTTCTCCTCCAGGGTCTTCACGGTGCCGGCCACGGTGCTGCCCTTCTGGCCAATGGCCACGTAGATGCAGTACACAGGCTGTCCGGCCTCGTAGAACTCGCGTTGGTTGATGATGGTGTCGATGGCCACCGTGCTCTTGCCGGTCTGGCGGTCACCGATGATGAGCTCGCGCTGGCCACGGCCGATGGGGATCATGGCGTCCACCGCCTTGATGCCGGTCTGCAGCGGCTCCTTCACGGGCTCGCGGTAGATGACGCCCGGCGCCTTGCGCTCGATGGGCATCTCGAACACCTCTCCGGTGATCGGGCCCTTGCCGTCGATGGGTTCACCCAGGGTGTTCACCACACGGCCCACCATGCCTTCGCCCACGTTGATGCTGGCGATGCGACGGGTGCGCTTCACGGTGTCGCCTTCCTTGATACCCACGCTGGGGCCTAGGAGCACGGCGCCCACGTTGTCCTCCTCCAGGTTCAGAACGATGGCGCGCAGGCCGCTGGCGAACTCCACGAGCTCACCGCTCTGCACACCCTGCAGGCCGTAGATGCGGGCAATACCATCACCCACCTGCAGTACGGTCCCGACCTCTTCGAACTCCGCAGCATCCCGCACGCCGGCGAGCTCCTGCTTGATGATCGCCGATACTTCGGCGGGTTTCACTTCTGCCATGATACGATTGTCTTAGAACTTCGGGATGTACGGGTTCTCGGCGAAGGTGCGCCGGATCACGTGGAGCTTGTTGCGCAGGCTGGCGTCCCATTGCAGGTCGCCCACTTGGATGATGCCGCCACCAATGATCGAAGGGTCCACCGTCTCGTGCATCTCAACGGTCTTGCCCGGATAGCGGAGCGCCGTTATTTGACGCGTCTTTTCCAGTTCCGCCGGGGTCAATTTCACGGCGGTGGTGATGCGGCAGATGACGATGTTCTTCTGCTCCAGGTAAAGCTCCTCAAAGGCGCGGGCGATCTCGGGGATCAACTGTTCACGGCCCTTGCGGGTCACCACGCTGAAGAAATGCTGGGCGATCTCGCCCACCTGGCCGCCGAAGATCTTGTTCAGGACGCGCTGTTTCTGGTCGGCCCGGATCACCGGGCTCTTCAGCATCACACGCAGATCGGAACTGCCGGTGCAGGTGTCGAGCATCAGCTTGACATCGGTGCGCACCTGCTCCATCTGGCCTCTTTCGAGGGCCAGGTCCATCAACGACTTGGCATACCGGTATGCAGCCTGTTGGTTCCTCATGAAAGTCGGGCCTCGGCCTCCTTCAACATGCGGTCCACCAATGCGCGTTGGGCGGCGTCATCGGCCAGCTTCTCGCGCAGCAGTTTTTCGGCGATCTCCACGCTGAGCTCGCCGACCAACATCTTGATGTCGGCCACAGCGGCGTTCTTCTCGTTGCGGATCTCGGCCCGGGCGCGCTCGATCATCGCAGCGGCTTCCGCCTTGGCCTTTTCCTTGGCCTCGGCGATCTCCTTGTCGCGGATGTCACGGGCTTCCTTGAGGAGCACTTCGCGCTCCTCGCGGGCAGCGCGGTTCAGGTCCTCGTTGCGGGCGTTCAGGGCCGCCATCTCCTCGCGCGCCTTCTTCGCCTCGCTCAGGGCGTCCTCAATGCCTCGCTCACGCTCGTTGAGCGTCTCGAGGATGGGTTTCCACGCGAATTTGCGCAGGATGAACAGCACCGCCAGGAACGATACCGTCATCCAGAAGATGAGGCCAAAGGAGAATTGGATCAGCATGGCTTGGGGTCAATGGTTACGACCGGCCGGTGCTCAGAGCACCATGGCGAGAAGGCCCACAACGATACCGAACATGGCAGCACCTTCCACCAGAGCGGCGGCGAGGATCATGTTGGCACGGATGTCGTTGGTGGCTTCGGGCTGGCGGGCAATGGCCTGCATGGCGTCACCGCCGATGCGGCCGATGCCGATACCGGCAGCGAGGGCAGCAATGCCGGCACCGATGGCGGCGAAACCGAAGTGAGCGTTCTCGGCAGCGGCTTGCAGGAGGATCGAGAGGAACATGTCGAACGGGTTTGGGTTTGCGTTGGTTCTTAGTGGTGGTGGGGCTCCTCGATGGCAGCACCCAGGTACATCGCGCTCAGGAAGGTGAACACGAAGGCCTGGATGAAGGCCACAAGCAGTTCCAGCATGCTCATGAAGATGGTGAAGGCCAGGCTGAAGACGCTCACGCCCCAGCCCAGACCGGCATTGATCTCACCGAAGATGAAGATCAACGCGAAGAAGCTCAATACGATGATGTGACCGGCCGTGATGTTCGCGAAGAGTCGGATCATCAGGATGGCAGGACGCAGGAACACACCGAGGATCTCCACCGGCGTCAGGATCAGCAGCACCGGTTTGGGCACGCCCGGCATGGCCAGGATGTGGCCCCAGTAGTGGCGATTGCCGTGGATCAACGTGAGCACGAACGTGATGGCGGCCAGGGCGAAGGTCACCGAGATGCTACCGCTCACGTTGGCGCCGAAGGGGAAGATCGGGATGAGCCCCATCAGGTTGTTGATGAGGATGAAGAAGAACACCGTGAGCAGGAAGGGCATGAAGCGCTCGTACTTCGGACCGATGTTCGCCTTGGCCACATCATCGCGCACGAACAGGATGATCGGCTCGATGAAGCTCTGCAGGCCCTTGGGGGCGCCTACGCCACGTTTGCGGTAGCCACCGGCCACGCTCAGGAAGATGATCAGCATCAGGGCTATGCTCACCAGCATGCCCAGCACGTTCTTGGTGATGCTCACATCCCACGTGGCGGCGGTCAGGGCCTCGTTCAGGGTGGCGCCGTGCACGTCCGTCCCGTCCGGGGCGTCCGTGGCCAGCAGCTTGCCTTCCTGGAGGAAGTAGCCTCCGTAGGTCTTGTGTCCGTGATCGAAACGGGCGCTGGAGAACACGCTGAGGCCACGCTCGGTGTTGTACACGATGATGGGGAGCGGGAGGGAGGTATGACCCCACAGGTGCCAGCCGTGCTCGTCGGTCACGTGACCCATGATCATCTTTCCCGGATCGAACTTTTCCGTGGCGTGTTCGTCGTGCGCTTCGGTATGCTCGGCGTGTGCCTCCGCTCCAGTGGCCACCATCTCGTGCTGGTGGGTGGTGTCCCCGGCGGCATGCTCGTGGCCTTCATGCTGCGCCACCGACACCCCTGCGAACAGTACGCTGAACAGAAGGAATGTGGCGCGGATCAAGGCTTTCATCACGGTTGTGCGGGGGTAGTGCCCCCCTCAATGCGGGCGCAAAGGTAGAATTCGGGACGGAATTGCGGAAATGCGATATCGAGGCTATTTCCGACCGGTCTCCTTGAACAGGTGCAGCATGGCACCCGTGATACCCAACAACGCCAGAAGGATGGTGAAGATCGGGAACCGCCAAGCCACCAGCCCATCGATCCACCAACCCGCGAAGGTGAAGGCCAGGATGATGCCCATCATGGTGAGCCCAAGCCCCATGAAGCGCAGGTATCCAGCATATTGGTCGCGGATCCGCTTGGGGTTCGGGGCGTTCATGCCTGGGGTCGTTGGCGCATGAGGCCTACCGAGCGCGAGGTGCTGAAGGCCAGGAAGGCCAGGTACAGCAGTACGAAGGTGATGGCCACGGGGATCAGGTGCTCACGTGGCAGGGTGATCAGGAGCACCAGCAGCGTCACCAGCGAGAGCATCATTTTGATGACCAGCCCGGCCATGAACCGGCGTACAAAGGCTTTCGGGTCGGTGCCATGCACGCGCTCCTGCCAGGTATGAAGGATGAAGGTGAGCAGCGCGAAGAAGGTGAGCATGCCCCAGTAAAGGGCCGTTACCGGCACTGCGGCGAAGCGAAGCGTGAGCGCCATGGCTGCGCCACATACCCCAACGAACGCCAGTAAAGGGAACAGGAACGACCAGCGACCGCTCGCCACGGAAGTGTTGGCCATGGGAGGATCAGCGGGCGGCCTGGGCAGGCTCCGGACGTGCAGCGCCATCGGTGCGCAAGCGTGCCGGGTCCATCTCCTTCACCACGCCACCGGCCATGCTGCAATTGCCGGTGAACACCGCGCCCGGCTCGATGGCCAGCTTCTTGGTGTTGATGTCGCCGTGCAGCTTCGCCGTGGCCTTCAGGCTGAGCAGGTCCTGGCAGTTCACCTTGCCGAGCACCGTGCCCTCAATGTCGGCGCTTTGGCAGACCACCTCGCCTTCGATCACCCCGTTCTGCCCCACGATCACCCGGCCACGGGCGGTCAGCGTGCCCTTGATCTTGCCGTCGATCCTGATATTGCTATCGCTCTGGATCTCGCCCACAATGGAGGTACCCTCCATGATGCTATTGATCTTGCCGGGGCTGATGGGTTCTACAGGCTTGGTCATGGCGGCGGCGGCGGGTTTTTCGCTTCGGAACATGGTCCCTTTGCTTTGGGGTTCAACGGCGTTCCGTGCAAAGATAGCGGCGGGTCCCACTTATCCTACTGACGGCCAAGGTAGTTCTGCGTGAAGAAGGTGGCGTATGCGTCGATGTCCTTGGATTTGTAAACGATCGCATAATTCTCCGGCGTGATGGGGTAGGCCGGAAAGCCTTTGTCGTTGATGCCCTCAAGCGTGCTTTTATCTCCGGTGAACAACGAATGGAACTCCATGGCGAGGGCCTTTGAGGGCAGGGGTTGCAGCAATACCACCTGGCGCTCGGTATCCAGGAAGCTGTTGGTCACTTGCAAGGGTGTTCCCGGCATGTACGTGTTGACGAAATCGGAGAGGCGTGCCTTGACACTGGCCATGTTGGTTCCGGCATTGGGGAACACGATCATGTACGAGTGCTGCTCGTTGCTCATGGTGAATACCGGACCGGAGGGTGCCGGTTTGGGCGCCCCCTGGCCTCCTCCCCCGGTGCCGGCACCGTCCAGCGCGGCCAGCAGGTTGTCCGCTGCCTGTGCCTCCTCGGTGCCCGCATACTGGGCCTTCACATCCATCAACGCTGCCCGGTACCCGGTCATGTCGCGCATGCCACCCTTGGCCAGGGCTTTCAGGATGTGGTACTTGGAGCGGAAATGGTTGCGAGGCTCGTCCTGGATCACGCGGTCGCAGGTGCTGATCACGCTGCTGTACGCGTATTGCCGATAGAGCTGGTAGGTCTCCCGGTAGGCCGCCTCTTCCTGCTGGCGCCGGACCTCGTCGGCCTGCAGCATGTTGGGGTCGCGCACCAAACGGGCGAATTCGGAAGTGGGCCAGCGTTCCAGGATGATGTTGGCGTAGGTCTGTGATCCGCTGCCGCCCATGAGGTCCACCCAGCCTTCGGCCTCTTTTTCCAAGTAGATGCGGTACAGCTGATAGTGGCTTTCGGGGGTGTACCGGCACTCATCGAACCGGTTGTTGAGCACCTCGAAGCTTTCAATGGCGTTCTCACGGTCCTTCAGTTGCTCCTTGTAGATCATGCCGCTCACATAGAGCGCCTCGCACACCCGCTCGTTGGAGGCCGTGATGCCCTCGAGGTCACGGGGAATGTCCTTGCCATAGGAGGCGGGGTCCTTCCAAGCGGGCTCACCATCCTTCTCGGCGGTCTCTGTGCCATCCTCCTTGCCATCCTCCTCCGGGTTGTCGGTCAGCACCACGGTCTTGTCCTTGCGCCGCCAGTCGTCCTCCAAGGGGCGGTTCCCCCATTTTTTGCGGAAGCTGGCCAGGCCGCGGGACAGCTGCTGTGGGTCGTAGAAGTACCATGCACCCCTCCCGGCAGGGGCACCAGGAGCAGGCCGCGGGGCAGTGGCGGGCACATCGGCAGCACTGGCCTCTTCCTCCTTGCGCCGCAGGTCCTCTTCGGCCTTTTCGCGTTCGCGGATGATGCCCCTGATCTTCTTCTCCAGGTCCTCTTCGTTCAGTCCCGCCAGCGCTTGCAGGCTGTCCTCGCGCTCAATGATCTCCAGTTGCTCCACCAGTTTGCCGAGCACCCGGGCGCGGGTGTCCACCTCGTCGTAGCGGGCGTGCTCCTCGCTCAAAAGTGCGCTGGTACTGTCATAGTACTGCTGGGCGCTACGGTAGTTGCGGTCCTCGAAATAGATGTCCGACAGCTTCAGGAAGCTCTTGGCCTTCTGGCGCGTGTCGGTGGTGCTCACTTGCGTGCTGGTGCGCAGGTGGGCCATGGCCTCCTCCTTTTTCCGCTCCTTCAGGTCCAGGTCGGCCAGGGCGTAGTGGATCATGTCGAAGTGGTCCACGTGCTTCTGGTCCTTCAGCATGCGGTTCAGCTTCTGGCGCAGCGCCTTGCTATCGCCCTTGTTGAAGGCCAGTGCCTGCATGATCTGCGCATGGAAGGCCATTTCGTAGGTGGGCGACATTTTCAGCACTTTGCCGTACTGGGCGATCGCCTTTTCCTCGTAGCCCTTGCGCTCGTACAACTGGGCCAGGACGAACGACCAACGCACACGGTCCCGTTTGCGCTTGGCCGTGGGTGCTGCCCGCTCCAGGTGCATGATGGCGTCGTCGATCTTGCCGCGCTTCAGGTTCAGCTCGGCATACACGGCGTCCAGTTCGGAAAGGTCCAGGTCCTTGGGGATCTTTTTCAGGTCACGCACCTGGTCCAGCGCGCTCTGGGCCTTGCCGTATTGTTCCAGCACGATGGCCGTACGGGCGGTCCAGATCTGGCTTTCCAGCTGGCGGTTCTGGTCCTTGAAGCGCTTGCCGATGTAAGCGAAACCACGCTCGGCCTCGTAGAAGTTCCGCCTGTAGAAATGGCTCTTGGCGATCACGAACCAGGCATCGTCGATCCAGGTGTTCTTCTCCTTGCCTTTGATGTCCATGCTGTGCCGGTCGATCACCGTGGAGCATTTCTCGATGCACTTCTCCAGATCGGGGATCGCGGCCTTGGCCTGTTCTTCGGTACCATATACGAACAGTGGCAGCACCTCGTCATAGTCGTCCACATGGGCGTCCTCTATGCCCGTCACCACTTCCTTCAGCTTCTCGTTGGCATTGAACCAGCCATTGTCCCGGGCCGTCAGGCGGTGGAACGTGCGGTTCAGGAAGGCGTCCTTCTCCTGCGAACAGGAGGCGGCCAGCAGGGCCAGCGCAAGGGTCGCGAACAGAAGCGGACGATATGGGCGGATAGGGGGCACCGGTACGGTGTGGATAACTGCGAACGGGCGAAGATATTTCATCGGCCCGCACCGGGGATGGGCTTGTCCGTCATGATCGCCACCTTTGTGGCATGGCCGAGACGACCCCACCGGACCGGAAGCGTGCTGGCAGAAAGGGAAACAAGCTGCTCCTGAAGCTGCGCAGCAAGTACCGGCTGGTCATGATCGATGACCGCACCTTCGAGGAGCGGTTCAGCATGCGCCTGAACCGGTTGAACGTCCTGTTGGTGGCCATTGGCGCGTTCACCTTGCACGGGTTGTTCGTTACGGCGGTCATCGTGCTCACCCCGCTGAAGCGCTACATACCGGGCTATGCCGACCAGGAGACCAAGTTGAACGCCTACCGCAGTACCCTGAAGGCCGATTCGTTGGAGGTGGAGCTCCACGTGCGCGACCTCTACCTGGCCAACCTGCGCGCCGTGCTCCGCGGCGAGCTCCCGGCCGATAGCGCATCGCTGAGCGCCCCCGTCACCGTGGTGCCCGCTCCGGCCGACCTGGTGCCCGGCCGCGCCGATAGTGTGCTGCGCTCGCGGATAGCACGGGAGGAGGCCTACGAACTACAGGAGTCCAAGGCGCCTGTAGGGGGGCGTGAGCTTGCAGGCATGTTCTTCTTTCCGCCGTTGCAGGGCGTTGTCACCAGCACCTTCGATCGGGCGCAGAAGCACTTTGGGATCGACATCGTGGCCAAGGCCGATGCCGCGGTAAAGGCCTGCCAGGCCGGCACCGTGGTGTTCGCCGGATGGACCACCAACGAGGGCCATGTGCTGCAACTCCAGCACGCCAACGATCTGGTGAGCGTGTACAAGCACAACAGTGTGCTGTTGAAACAGGTGGGAGACCGCGTGAAGGCCGGAGAGGCCATCGCCATCGTGGGCAACAGTGGTGAGCTCACCACCGGTCCGCACCTTCATTTGGAGCTCTGGTACAAGGGCGATCCGGTCGACCCGCAGACCTACATGGTGTTCAAGTAGGGAAGGCCTTCGCCATGTCACTGAAAGCCACCATCGCCCTGCCCTATGCCCGCTGGGCCACCAAGCAGGTGATGCGCCGTGCCATGGACCCGGTGGCCACGCAACAGGCGGTGCTGAACGAGCTGGTGCGCTTTGCCGGCGACACCTTTTTCGGTCGCGAGCACAAGCTCCACGAGGTACGCACGCACGCCGATCTGGTGCAGGCGGTCCCCTTGCGTGATTACGAGGGGTTCAGGCCCTACATGGAACGCATCATGTTCGGCGAGGAGGATGTGTTGTGGCCGGGCCTGCCCACATACTTCTGCAAGACCAGTGGTACCACCAGCGGCGCCAAGTACATCCCCATCACCAAGGAGAGCCTGTCCAACCATATCGGCAGTGCCCGGCGCGCTTTGCTGGCCTACATCGCCCACAGCGGCCGCGCCGACTTCGTGGACGGCAAGATGATCTTCCTGCAGGGCAGCCCCGTGCTCGATAAGAAGGGCCTCATTCCCACCGGACGTCTCAGCGGCATCGTGGCCAACCATGTGCCCGCCTACCTGCTGAAGAACCGCATGCCCAGCTTCGCCACCAACAGCATTGCCGATTGGGAAACGAAGGTGGAGGCCATCGTTGGTGAAACAATGCGCGAGGACCTGCGCCTGATCAGCGGGATCCCCGCCTGGGTGCAGATGTACTTCGAGCGGTTGCTGGCCCGCACGGGCAAGGCCACCGTGAAGGAGGTCTTCCCCCACTTCTCGCTATTCGTGTATGGCGGGGTGAACTACGCGCCTTATCGCAGCCGCATGGAATCGCTCATCGGCGCGAGCGTGCCCAGCGTGGAGCTCTTTCCCGCGAGCGAGGGCTTCATCGCCTACCAGGACCAGGACAACGACGACGGCCTGCTGCTGGTGTTGGACAATGGCATCTACTTCGGCTTCGTGCCCATGCAAGGCAACGACCGCAGACCGCGGTCCATCGCCGAGGTGGAGCTGGACACGCAGTATGCCCTGGTGCTCTACACCAACGCCGGCCTTTGGGGCTACGAGATCGGCGACACCGTGAAGTTCACTTCGCTCACGCCGCCACGCATCAAGGTCACCGGCCGTACCAAGCATTTCACCAGTGCTTTCGGCGAGCATGTGATCGCCGAGGAAGTGGAGGGGGCCCTGAAGGATGCCATTGCGGTGGTGCCGTGTGAAGTGGCCGAGTTCACCGTAGCCCCGCAGACCACGCCCGCCGATGGCCTGCCCTTCCATGAATGGTTCATCGAGTTCGCGGCACCGCCGGCGGACATGCATCGCTTTGCGTCCGTTATGGACGAGGCCTTGCAGAAGCGCAACCCCTACTACAAGGACCTGATCACCGGCAAGGTGCTTCGGCCCTTGGTGATCACGGCTGTGCCGCGCGGTGGTTTCTCCGCCTGGATGAAGGCGCGGGGCATGAACGATGCACAGAGCAAGGTGCCACGGTTGGCCAACGACCGTCGCTATGTGGAGGGGTTGATCTGATCACCCCACGTTCACGCGCAGCTGGTCACCATCCACGGTTGCGGGATAGCTCTTCAGGTCCTGCTTGCTGGGTCCCTTGGTCACTTTTCCGTTCTGGTCGAAGGTGCTGCCGTGCCAATCACAGGTGAGCACGCCGGCCTTCTCTTTCACCGGTCCGTTCTTGTGCGGACAGTTCAACAGGAGCGCGGTGTATGTGCCATCATCGCGGCGCACCACCATCAACTTGGCGCCCAGCCCCTGGGCCTTCACCATGGTCGTGCCGCTCTTGTTCAGCTCGCTCAGCGGGATGTTGACCACGCCATCGGTCACGGCGAGGCTCTTGCTGGCACTACAACTTTCCAAGGTGGCCACGGCAGGAACAACGGCCAGTGCGGCACAGGCCTGGCAGGCGGAGCGGAGGAAGGTGCGACGGTCCATGGGGCGGTTCGTTCGTTGGGTGATCGGGTTGATGCGAGGGGTGAAGTTCCGATGTTCGGCCGTTGGTCTCAATCCACGCGCCGGAACACCAGCACGGCGCCGTTCGCAGCGCGCAAGGTGAGGTCGTTGTTGTGGAACGTGTAACGCAGCGGGGCACTGCCCAAGGCGTTGTGAAAGGCCTGTTCGATGCGCTCCACGGCCCCGGGGCAGGCGCGCAATGTGCGCATCAGTGCGCCGAGGTACAATCCTTCAGGCGTAACGGTGAACGGCCCGGAGATCCCGTTGCAGCCATCGCTGCCCACCACTTGCCCGTCGGCCACGAAGAACTCCAGTCGCGGACCTTCACGGAACAGCTTCGGGTCCACACGTTTCCCATCCATGGACATCAGCATCCAGATGTCGTGCAGGCGCACCGGTGGAAGGAACTCGCCTTGGCCTGCAAGCTCAGTGTTCGCAGAAGAAGGTTCAGCACCTCTTATCCGCACGGTCGTTGGAAAGGCCCCCTGAACTGCGGTCGCCACATCGTTCGCCACGACCTCGATATGCACATCGTCGACCGTGCTGACATAGCGATACCCGCCATCCTTCTCGTTCATCGGCGCGGAATAGGGGAATACGAGGCGAGCCATGCCAACGTGGTCCAGGACGAAGCCTTGTTGCGGATGCACGGTCAGCAACCACCCTTCACCCGCTGCATGGAACTCCACACCCCGGAGCACGTCGCGTTGCCGGTCCAGCACGAGCGAATCACGCGGGGGTGCTGGCGTTGTGGTCCGCATGGCAAGTGCGGTCCTCACATTGCGCTCCGCGAGGAACAGGTAGGCATCGGGCATGTGGTTCACGAACATCCGCTCACGTTGTTGCGGGAAACGAGCGCTGTACGCACTATCGGGCATCAGGGTGATGATGGTGCCTGCACGCGCATAGTTGTTGGTGGCCGCGTACGGTGGCGGCACGAAGTCGGGAAGCGTGCGCTGCACGAAGCCCGAGGCCGAACTGCCGAGGTAGTGCTGGTAGTGGCGCTGGGCCTTGCGGGTGGGCTTGTCCAACTTGTTGTACACGTGCTTCGCCACCACCCGCTGCGTCAGGGGCAGGTCCTTCATGGCCTTCTTGCCATCGGTAAATGGATTGATGGTGTTGAAGTCGTCCACCGTCTGGATGCTCATCGGCGTTTCGGGCACCCAGTCCCAGGCGTTCACCAGGTTGAAGGCCCGGTCGCGCGTGGTGGATTCGTAGTGGTGTGCGAAGAAGAGGTTGCCGGGCTTGGGCGCTGCGCTCGCATAGGTCTTCAGCCGAAGGTCAGCAGGTAACTGGCCGCGGGTCCGCAGGTCCCACAGGTGTGCGGTGAGCAGGTAGGCCAGTGCGCCGCCCTGGCTGTGCCCGGTAATGATCACATCACGCACGCCGGCCCGGTACAGCGAGTCCACCTTGGGCAGGATGTCGCGTTGAAGGAAGCCCAGCCCCACGGTCCAGCCCACATGCACGGCGGCCTGTGGGTCATCGGCCAGGTGGTACTGGAACGTGAACCCCTTCTCCAATTGCATCGACCCCGAGGCCGGTATCATGGCGGCGTAGCCGTTCGCCAGCCAGCTCACGGCCTTGGCGGTGGTGCCGCGCAGGCTGATCACGGCGGTCCCGCGGTCGTCGGTGTGCAGCTCCCACATGTTCTCCAGTCCCATCACCGGCGAGCGGTATACACGCCGGTACTTGCTGCTGTGCGGAATGTCAAGGCCGGGGATCACCGTGTCGGCGAAGCTGCGGCCCACCTTCAGCAGCTCGGTGTATTCCTGCATGTCGAAGCCGGGGGTCAGTTGCGCGTGGAGCACAATGGGGAACAGGATGGTGACAAGCGCGAACAGGCACATGGCAGGCGCTCGCGATGCCATGCCTTGTTGGCGAGGCCGTTCAATACGTGGTGTAGCCATTGGCGCGGTTCAGGTCTTCATTGAACGGAGCGATCTTCAATCCTCTTGCCAGATAACTTTTGGCCATGCTCTTGTCCCGAGCCCTGGTCCAGGAGCGCCACCCGGCCAGATAGGCACCCGCAATGGCATCGACCGGCAGGCTCTCTTGCTGGCCGTATGTACGCTCGAAACGCTTGAGATAGTCCTCGGCTTTTGTGCGCTGGTCAATGTTGAAGTGGTCTTCAGCGGAAATGAGGTACACCAGATGGTAGCAACGTTGGATCCCGGGAGTACCCTTGAGCTCGGGAGCTCGTTCCACCAGGCCGTCAAGGTGCTCCAAATAGCTTGATCGGTCGGGCATTCGCTCCAGCCGTCTCAGTAACGCTTCGCTGACCCAGGCCTCCACTTCCACATTGTTCGGTTCCATGGCCGCGGCCAACAACAGATGCTCCACGGCCGGGTTCCACAGGTTCTTCAGCGCATAATAGCGCCCCATGGCGACATGGTGCTGTAGGGTCAACTTGTTGCGCGTCCGCTCCCGGTCCACCGTGTTCAGGAAGGCGTCGAACATGGCCTTGGCGAACACCGTATCGCCGCGCTGTATCAGGTGCCGGTCAAGCAGTTTCGATTGATCGTCGAGCAGGGCCGCATCGACCTCGGGATCATCGATGAACGAATAACCGGCCAAGAGGAACCGCACGTCGTCCATGGTCTCGAACTCCATTTTATCCAGTCGCATGGCAAGGGCTTGCCGCATGGTGGCCTTGGAAGTGGCGGAGGGGTGCAAGGCGTGAGCCTTCGCGAACATGGAGATGGCCTTCTGTACATCGCTGTCCGCAATGAAAATGCCCGCATTGTGATAATGTGTGCCCACCGCAGCGCGCATATCGATCACGGTATCCAGCCTCGAAATGGTGGATACCGCGCCGACCATCCCCATGGAATCGATCTGCGCTTGCGTGATGCGCTTCGCTCGCAAGAGCTCTTCCACATATTTCTTCTGTGTGCGGGGAGACACCACGAACACACCTCGCACCGGGTCCGTTGTCTCGATCATCGCAGGATAACCGCCGGCCGTTGTGACCAGGAACATGTGGTCGGGCGTTTGGTGCATGTCGAACGGTATTCCCAGGTCGTTCAGGATGATCGCGAACAGCATGGAGGCGGTCACGCAGTTGAAATCCCCGTTGGCGAACAGGTCCGCGAATAGCGCGCGTGCGTCGTACCGTTTCATAAAGGCGGACTGTACCTCCTGGAACAAATGGCGTAGTTGCTTCTCCGATAACGACGCAGCGGACAGACCGCGGTGACGTTCCGTGGACGCCTGTATGCGCCGCATGACCTCCTCCAAGGATGGCCCCTTGAGCCCGCTGTCCGTCAGCATCAAGAGCGTGATGATATCGGCGGTGTTGGGCGTTCCCAACACCCGGCTGAAGCTCTCGGCCTCGCGCTCATCGGCGAACTGGATGAAGGGTTGAAGCTGCTCTGGTACCTGGGCATTGGTCGTCATCAGGACCAGCACGGCGCTTAGTATGGACAACGTCCGGAACAGGCATGCCTTCATGGAACAGTGCATTCGAAACGGAGCATGTGGTTCTTAGCGAGGATCGATCGGCGTCTGGCGCGCCATGGCGTTATTGGCTTCCCTAAAGTAGGGCCGTAGGGCATATCCCGGCTTCGCCAGGGCCGTGGTACTGGACATCATGCAGAGGTCCATGTTCCCCCGGATGATGACCTTTGCCACATGGCCACCATCGGCAACAACGTGCAGCATGCGGCCGGACTTTTGCGCAACGGCGAGGCCGTGGCCATCCCCACGGAGACCGTTTACGGCCTTGCGGCGAACGCCTTCGATGAGGCCGCCGTGCTGAAGATCTTCTCCATCAAACAGCGCCCTTCGTTCGATCCGCTGATCGTGCATGTGGCCCGCAGGGAGGACGTGCAACGTGTGGTGCGCGAGCTTCCGCCCGGCGCCGAGGCGCTGATGGATGCCTTCTGGCCCGGACCGCTCACGTTGGTGTTGCCCAAGCACGCCGGGGTGCCCGACCTGGTCACCAGCGGCCTCGACACCGTGGGCGTGCGTATGCCCGCGCATCCGCTCACGCGCCAGCTGCTCGAGGAACTGGAGTTCCCACTGGCGGCCCCCAGCGCCAATCCGT
>JBKDXR010000092.1:0-10873 GCA_046306055.1 Flavobacteriales bacterium | reverse complement strand
CCTTACTTGCGGGCGCGCCCATCAGGTTTTCCCGGAGGACTGTTAATAGGGATGATAAACGGCTCCTCCCGTGCTGTCCCTTTGCGCTCCCGTGACACTGCTCAACGTGTTCGCCTCACCACGGACCCGCAACACCCCCAGTAGCGCGAACACCAAGGCCTCTTTGTAGTCCACGGTCAGCCGGTCCGGCACCTCAATGGGTGTGGCGCACTGGCTGCGCATTCGCTCCAATAGGAACGCATTGTGCGCTCCTCCGCCGGTGACCAGGACCGGGCCATCGGCAAAAGCGAGCGCTGCGGCCAGTTGCTGGGCGATGTGCTCCACCACCGTGGCCAAGCGATCCGTCAAAGGCAGTTCGCTCCGGTCGATCACGGGCTTCACCTGTTCATCGAACCACTCCCGGCCCAAGGAACGCGGCGGTGCCTGGTGGTGGAAGGGCAGGGCGTTCAGCGTTTCCAGCAGTTCCGGCACTATCCTTCCCGAACGGGCCATGGTCCCGCCTTCATCGTAGGTGCGGCCGCCTTCGCTGGCCAGGAAGTTGAGCGCTTGATTACCGATGCACACGTCGTACCCGGTCACTCGTTCCGCTCCATGCAGTGCGATGTTGCAGATCCCCCCGATGTTGAGAAAGGCCTTGTGGTGCGGGAACAAGAGCCGTTCGCCCAGCGGCACCAACGGAGCGCCCTGCCCGCCCAGTGCCACATCCACGCTGCGGAAGTCGCAGACCGTGGTGGTGCCTGTTCTCGCTGCTATCCGTGCCCCGCTGCCGATCTGGGTGGTAAGTCCTTCCTCCGGCTTGTGGAAGAGCGTGTGCCCGTGGGAGGCGATCACGTCCACTTTTCGGCCAGCCAACAGTTCCGTACACGCGCTGCCGATCAGATCGCCCAGGTCGCGGTCCAAGCGGGCCAGTTCCAGCGCGCTCCCGTGCATGGCGTCCTTCAGGCGTTGTTGGAAATGCCGGTCGTAGGGAACAGTGCGCGCTTCCCGGATGTTGAAGCTCCAGTCGCCTACGTCGTGCACCAGCTCCGCCCAGGCCAGGTCAAGGCCGTCCAGCGAGCTTCCGCTCATTACGCCGATCACCTCGAAATGGTCGCGTTCCCGCACTTCCATGGCGCCAAGTTACCCCGTACTTTTGCGCTCCCTTGAAAAGCATGTCCATGTCCCATACAGCTACCCTCGCAGGCCTCAATTTCGAACTCTCTGAAGAGCAGATCGCTGCGCGCGACGCTGCCCGTGATTTCGCGCAGAACGTGCTGAAGCCCGGCGTCATCGACCGCGACCGCGAACAGCGTTTTCCCGCCGAGGAGATCAAGCAGCTCGGTGAGCTCGGTTTCCTGGGCATGATGGTGGACCCCAAGTATGGCGGCGGTGGCATGGACACCATCAGCTACGTGCTGGTGATGGAGGAGCTGAGCAAGGTGGACGCCAGCGCCAGTGTGGTGGTGAGCGTGAACAACTCCCTCGTGTGCTGGGGTCTGGAGACCTTCGCCAACGAAGAGCAGAAGCAGAAGTATCTGGTGCCATTGGCCAAAGGCGAGAAGATCGGCGCCTTCTGCCTGAGCGAGCCCGAGGCCGGCAGCGATGCCACCAGCCAGCGCACCACGGCCATCGACATGGGCGACCACTACCTGCTCAATGGCACCAAGAACTGGATCACCAACGGCGGCAGTGCCAGCACCTACCTGGTGATGGCCCAGACCGATGCGGCCAAGGGGCACAAGGGCATCAACTGCCTCATCGTGGAGAAGGGCATGCCCGGCTTCGTGGTGGGTGCCAAGGAGGACAAGATGGGCATCCGCGGCAGCGACACCCACACCTTGATGTTCCAGGACGTGAAGGTGCCCAAGGCCAACCGCATCGGGGAGGACGGTTTCGGATTCACGTTCGCCATGAAGACCCTGAGCGGTGGCCGCATCGGTATCGCCGCGCAGGCATTGGGTATCGCGAGCGGGGCCTACGAACTGGCCCTCGCCTACAGCAAGGAGCGCAAGGCTTTCGGGAAGACCATCAGCGACCACCAGGCCATCGCCTTCAAGCTGGCCGATATGGCCACCGAGATCGAGGCTGCGCGCCTGCTGTGCCTGAAGGCCGCCTGGCTGAAGGACCAGCACCTGAACTACGACCAGGCCAGCGCCATGGCCAAGGTCTTCGCCAGCGAAGTGGCCATGCGCACCACCACTGAAGCGGTGCAGGTGCACGGCGGCTACGGCTACGTGAAGGAGTACCACGTGGAGCGCCTGATGCGCGATGCCAAGATCACGCAGATCTACGAGGGCACCAGCGAGGTGCAGCGCATCGTGATCAGCCGTTCCGTCCTGAAAGGTTGATCGGTCGCAGGCACCTGACAACATATCAAATGCGCACGTGTAGCGTCGACCCTCCGGGTCGACCTACTATGCGATAATTGGATGCCCTATAGGATAGGCACCACCGTCTCCAACTTGATCCCTCGCGAGCCCTTCACCAGTACCAAGTGCCCGGTGAGGGGTTCCTTCGTTAAGGCCTCCATCAGTGCTGCGGCATGGGGATGGGAGCGGTCCGCCGAGCTGCGCTGGAATTCGGGTCCCACGAAATGGGCTTCGAGCTTCAGTTCGTGCACCAAGGCCACGATGGCATCGTGTTCCTTCCTGCTCTCGGCTCCCAGCTCCAGCATATCGCCGAGGATCGCGAGTTTGGGCCGGTCGCTCGCCATTTCAGCGAAGTTGCGCAGGGCTGCGGCCATGCTCGTGGGGTTGGCGTTGTAGGCGTCCATTACCAGTTGATTGCGACCGGTGTCGCGGAACTCGGAGCGGCTGTTGCTGGGAGCGTAGGCCGTCAGCGCTTCAGCGACGCGTTGGTCGGGCACCCCGAAATACTGGCCGATCGCCACGGCTGCCAGGGCATTGGGCAGGTTGTAGTCGCCGATGAGCTGGGTGGTCACATGGTAGGCCTCCTCATCTCTGCCCGCGAACACCATCGCCATGAACGGCCCGGACGATACGGTGTCGCCCGAGGTGTCCGCACCGGCCGAACGACCATAAGTGACGCGCTTCATCCCTGCGCTCTTCTTCATCAGCAACGCATCATCGGCGTTCACGAACAACGTGCCGTTGTGCCCGCCAAGGAAGCCGTACATCTCGGACTTGGCCGTGATAACACCTTCGTAACTGCCGAAACCTTCCAAATGGGCGCGGCCGATGTTGGTGATCAGACCATGTGTGGGTTCTGCAATGGCCACCAGTTCGGCGATGTCGCCCACCTTGTTGGCGCCCATCTCGATGATGGCGATGCGGTGTTCGGCGTTCATCCGCAGCAATGTCAGAGGCACACCGATGTGGTTGTTGAGGTTGCCGCTGGTGGCTAGGGTGGGGCGGTCGGCGCAGAGCACGGCATGCACCAGTTCCTTCGTGGTGGTCTTGCCGTTGGTGCCGGTGATCCCGATGACCGGGATGTTGAACGTTCGGCGATGATGGCGGGCCAGGTCCTGCAGGGCCTTCAGCACATCGGGTACCAGTAGGAAGCGTTCATCCTTGACCACGGTCGGGTCATCCACCACGGCATACCGACTGCCTTTTGCGAGAGCTTCCCCGGCGAAGGCGTTTGCATTGAAGTTCGGTCCCTTCAGCGCGAAGAAGAGGCTCCCCGGGGTGATGTTGCGCGTATCGGTGCAGGCCCCGGAGCATTCCAGGAAGCGCGTGTGCAGGGTGTCGATGGTGGTCATGAACGAACGAGCCCCCGGGGTCTCCGGGGGCTCGAAAATAGGGGCGGACCTTCAGGTCAGCGCTTGGTCTCCAATTTCTTGCGGCGCTTGTCGTCGCCCATGCCCTTGGGGCTGCCCACGCGCGTCATGGCGCAACGGAAGCCGATGGTGGCCGTGCTCTGGCGCTCGTCAAGGTGGCGGCGTGTGGCCGGGTTGGCCCAGTAGATGCGGTCGGCCCAGCTGGCACCCTTGTACACACGGCTGCGATCGTTCACCAAGGTCGTCTTGCCCCAGTCGTACATCGCATTGCCCTCGAAATCGGGCTGCTCGTAGTAGATGCTGCTTTCCACGTCGCCATCACGGAAGTCGATGTTGTCGCTCTGGCGGTAATTGCGGCGGTCGATGTTCTCTTCCACGGTCACGTTCCGCACGCGGACGTCACCGGGTTGGTCGGCCTGGTAATCGCTGATGCCGCTGAGCAACTTGGGGCAGATGTCCAGGTCCTTGCTCTTGATCAGGTCCACCATGTCCTGCACACGCTGCATGGCCGCATCGGGCTTGCGGGTGTTGTTGAACTCGATGCTCTGGTCGATCGCGGTCAGCAGCTCATCAATGAGCGCTGCCTCCTCATCCGTGGCGCGACCCTGCATGGCCGTCTGGAACTCGGTGAGGTAGTACTTGATGCCGTCCACATCGTAGATCACGATGTCGTGCTTGTCCTGCACGGCACCATCGCTGTTCAGCACCTTGGTCTTGAACACATTGCCACGGAAGGGACGGAAATCGTCCTTGTCCTCGGGGCTCAGCGGGCGATACACGTCCATGACCCACTCGCTCACGTTGCCGGCCATGTTGTACAGGCCGTAGTCGTTCGGCCAGTAGCTGAACACGGGCGAGGTCACGTCGGCATTATCGTTCAGGCTGCCTGCAACACCCATGTAGTCACCGCGACCACGCATGAAGTTGCCACGGAAGTCACCATAGAAAGCACCGCCTTTCTTGCGGCTGTCGTAACGCACCCAGTGGCCGTTCCAAGGATAGATGCGGCGCTCCACGATACGTTCGTCGACCGTGTTGCCGACCAGGCCGTAGGCCGCGTATTCCCATTCCGCCTCGGTGGGCAGGCGATAGCGGGGCAGCAGGATGCCGTCCTCCATCTTGATGTTACGCGTGTCCTTGTTCGGGTTGAAGTCCGTCACGCCATCCACCTTCTTGCCGCTCTCGTATTGTCCGGCCAGATAAGCGTCCGTGGTGAAGTGGTCCTCGTTGATCTGGTTGGGGTAATGCTCGAAGAGGCCCTCGCGGATCAGGATCACCTCGTTCACACGATCCGTGCGCCAGGCGCAGTAATCGTTGGCCTGCAGCCAGTTCACACCCACCACGGGGTAGTCGCGGTAGGCCGGGTGGCGCAGGTAATACTCCACATACGGCTCGTTGAAGGCCAGTTTGCTGCGCCACACCAAGGTGTCGGGCAGGGCCTTCTTGTAGATCTCCGGGTAGTCGGCCACGAACACGCGCTCCAACCAGTAGAGGTATTCGAGCCAGTAGAAGTTGGTCACTTCCACTTCGTCCATATAGAAGGATGACACGGTCACCGAGCGGGGGATCATATCCCATTCGTGACGCAGGTCGTCCGTTACACGGCCCATGGTGAACTGGCCACCCTCCACCAGGATGAGGCCGGGGCCTGTCTCCTGCTCCTCGAAGGCGGTCTTCTCGAAGCCTCCGTTCTTGGAGTCGTTATAGTTCCATCCTGTTGCACCGCTCTTCTCGAACTGGCAACTGCTGAACAGTGCCGCTGCGGCGGTGAGGGTCCCGATATTCCTTACAAGGCTCATGGTCTTGTGCTGATTCGTTGGTCGTTGGCTCAGAACGTGGGGCAGGCCACCACGCGGAACCTTCTTTTCTTGGCTTTGCAGTTGAACTGCATCTGCAGGCTGATCTCGTGCGACCCTGCGGTCTGGGTGGTCAGCTTGCTGGTGGTGAGGTCGTAGCTGTATCCGAACTTGAACTTCTCCGTGTGGAAACCGATCAACGCAATGAACGCGTCCTGGGTACGGTACCATACACCGGCCGTGATCGGACCGTGGTCGATATACAGGCCCAGGTTCAATTGCCTGAACGAAGCTTGTTGCTGGTATAGTACGTTGGGCGAGATCCGGGTGCGTGGCTCACCATACTTCCCTTGCATGCCAATGGGGATGGCCGCACCACCGTGGGCGGTGAACTTCATGGGCAGGTCGCTGTTCCCTACAATGAGCGATTCATTCGGCTCTGTCAGGTGATGCGCTGCGAATCCCACGAAGAAGATGTCCGTGTAGCCCAGGATACCGGCGCTGAAGTCCGCATTGCCCACATTGCCCCCGCGAGGAACGTCCTGCGTATTATAGATGAAGCCGCGGCGCGGATCGATCTGGTCGCCGAAGGTGAGCTTGCTCCAATCCAGCGATTTCTGGAAATAGGTGGCCTCGAAGCCGACCTTGATGGAGAATTTATTGGTCAGCGCCTGCTGGTAGGAGTAAATGCCGCTCACGCGTGTGGTGTTCAGCGTGCCCTTGCCGGCCTGGTCGTGCGTCACCAGCAACCCAAGACCACCCTGGAGCCCGTCCACGTGCTGGTCGTAGCTCACGCTCGTGGTCACGAACGTACCGCTGAGCGCGGGCCACTGATTGCGGTAGTTCATCACCACGCGAGGGCACCTCGCAGTACCAGCGAACGCGGGGTTCAGGTAGAGCGGGTTCGCGTAGAATTGTGTGAACTGCGGGTCCTGGGCGGATGCGCCCAAGGTCAAGACCACGCTCATTGTCAGGCTCAAGGCCGCTCGCCAAACAGTCCGATCCATCATGCTCTCGATTCGTTCACGGCCCATGAGCCAGCGCCAAGTATACGCAACCCGTTGCATTACGGTTCTCCTACCCATTGGCAATATCTCTGAACAGCTGCCGTTGGACCGGTGTTCCGGAACGCAAGGGTCGAAGGTAGTATTTTCGTTCCGAACTGTTGAAAACCTGTTGATCCGTGTTGATGAACCGTTATCGCCCCACCCTCGTACTCCTGGCCCTGTTAGTGGCTGGTCAGCTGGTCGCACAGGACCGATGGATGCGCCTTCTGCAATGGCCTCCGGCCACGGACAGGCCTGCATCGGAGAAGCCTGGTGCAGCCGCTTCAGCGAAGACCGCCACGCAGGAACGCACCCCGGCCGTGCAGGCCTTTGAAGGTGCCCGGTTCGATCCCGAGCGGGACGGTCTTCCTTTTTTCAACGAGGTGCTTCCCCTCGATCCCGGGGTGACCGCCGTATCGGTGAGCCTGGTGGATGCCGAGTATGTGCCGCTCACCGAGGCCGAGCGCACGGCATGGTCGGCCGCTAGCAGCGCTGGCAACGAACCGCAAGTGCTGTCGCGGGTCTCCTACATGCGTAAACGGCCCTATGCCTATATCACCATTGACCCATTCCGCAGGAACAGCGCCACCGGCCAGGTGGAGAAACTGTTGCGCTTCCGCATGGAGCTGGTGGAAACCCGCGGTGGTGGTGGTGGGGTGCCCAAGGAGTATCCCGCATCTTCCAAGTTGGCCAGTGGCAATTGGTTCCGCTTCACCGTTGGACGGGATGGGGTGTGCCGCATTACCTATGAATTCCTGCGAGACCTTGGTGTGGATGTGAGCAACCTGTCCTCTGCGAGCATCAATATCTATGGCAATCACTTTGGGCAGCTCCCGTATGCCAATTCGGTGGAGCGCCCCACCGATCTGCTGGCCAATGCCATTCAGGTGAACGATGGTGGTGACGGGGTCTTCGGCCCCGGGGATAACCTTATCTTCTATGTCACCGGTCCGCACCGCTGGGACCTCGTGGACGGCCGGTTCGCCCATACGAAGCATGCCTACAGTGACAGCGCGTCCTACTTCGTGGGCATCGGGGTCGATCCGCCCAATCGCGTGACCCCGGCGCAGCTTTCGCAGGATGAGGCCACCACTACGGTCACCACCTTCAATGATCGCCAGTTCATCGACCGCGACCTGGTGAACTTCCTCAAATCCGGGCGCACCTGGTATGGCGAGACCTACGACCTGACCACGACCTACAATTACGCGTTCGATACACCCAATCTGGTGGGCACGGAGCAGGCCTGCATCGTGATGGACGCCGCGGCGCGTACACTGAACAATGGTGTGGTCTTCAATTCCAGTTCGTTCGTGATCACCTCGCCTACGGGCCTCAATGGGACGATGACCATCACCGGTGTTTCCGGCAGTTACACGGGGGCCTATGCGCGTGCCGCGCGAAGCAGCTTTTGCTGGAACGCCTCCGGGAACGCCATCCCGCTGACGGTCACCTTCAACAAGTTCGATCCGGTGAGCTCGTTGGGCTGGATGAACTGGCTGGAACTGAACTGTGTGAGGGAATTGCGCTTCTCGGGCGATCAGCTGGGCTTCCGTCATCTGGCATCCGTGGGGGCGGGCCAGGTGGCCGATTACAGGCTTGAGCAGGCCAGTGCCGTCTCGCGCATTTGGGAAGTGACGGACCCGACGAACGTGCGTGAAGTGGCATTCACCACGGATGGAACGCGAAAGCTCTTCCGTGCGACGGCCGACAGCCTGCGCGAGTTCATCGCCTTCCGCGATGCCAACTATGTGACGCCGGTGCGCGTGGGCCGTGTGCCCAACCAGGACCTGCACGCCACGCCCCTGCCCACCGACCTGGTGATCGTTTCGCCACCCGAGTACCGCTCGTCCCTGCAGCCCTTGGTGGACCGCCGCAGCAATGAGGGCCTGACCGTGCGTGTGGTGAGCCCACAGCAGATCTATAACGAGTTCTCCAGCGGTTCACGCGATGCCACGGCCATCAAGCGGTACATGCGCATGTTGTACGACCGCGCCGGGGCCGATCCCGGTCTGATGCCACGCTACCTGCTGCTCTTCGGCGATGGTTCCTTCAACAACCTGTCCTGGAACTCCACCAACCAGAACTTCATCCCCAGCTACCAGACCGAGAACAGCCTCGACCCCGGTCGTTCCTACACGTCCGATGATTATTTCGGCCTGCTCGATACCAACGAGAGCGAGATACCCGGTGATCTGGTGGATATAGGGATCGGACGTATTCCTGTTTCGAGCCAGCAGATGGCCGGGGAAATGGTGGCGAAGTTGATGGCCTACGATCAGTTGCAGCTGCTTTCAACAGGCAGCAGTAATTGCACCTCTTCAGGCGATGGGGGCATTGCCGACTGGCGGGGCCATGTCCTCTTCGTCTCTGACGATCAGGAGGGCGACGGCTTTGAAGGTATCATCCACATGGACCAGAGCGATTTCCTTGCCCGGCGTGTGGAGAGCGAGCATCCGCGCTTCAATGTGGACAAGATCTACATGGATGCCTACCAGCAGGTCAGCACGCCCGGTGGCGAGCGCTATCCCCAGTCACAGACCGAATTGCGTGACAAGGTGCAGAAAGGATGCCTTCTGGTGAACTACATCGGCCACGGAGGTGAAGTGGGCTGGGCGCACGAACGCCTGCTGGATAACGGTACCATCCTGGGCTGGACCAACAAGGAACGCGCGCCACTTTTCATGACGGCCACGTGTGAATTCACCCGGTGGGATGATCCCGGACGCACATCGGCCGGCGAGTACGTGATGCTTAATCCCAACGGTGGTGGTATCGGCCTGATGACCACGACGCGACTGGCCTATTCCGGCCAGAACTTCGACCTGGGCCGTGACTTCTATGACCATGTCTTCGATGAGACCGATGAGCAGGGCCGCCCACAGACCCTTGGCGATATTTACCGGAAGACCAAAGTGGACATGTCCACGGCCTACCCAACGTTCACCAACCACCGCAACTTCGCGTTGATCGGCGACCCCAGCATGCGCTTGGCCATGCCCCGGCTCACCGCGCGCATCACGGCGATAACGGACACGCTCGGCAACCCCATGGATACGCTGAAGGCCCTGGCCACCGTGCGGATCAGTGGTTTCGTGGACAATGGCAACGGCCAACCCGCGGCGGATTTCAATGGGTTGGTGGTGCCCACGGTGTTCGACAAGGACCAGCAGCAGAGCACGCTGGCCAACGATGGAGGTAACCCGTTCCCTTTCCGCATCTACAAGAACATCCTCTACCGCGGCAAGGCCACCGTCACCAACGGGCAGTTCAGCTTCACGTTCGTGGTCCCCAAGGACATCAACTATACCGTGGGTGCAGGGCGCGTGAGCTGCTATGCGGAGAGCTGGAACGCCAATGCCATCGGGTATACCAACAGCCCCCTGGTCGGAGGCACAGCAACGAACATCCTGGCGGACGAGATCGGTCCGCGGATCGAGCTGTTCATGAACGATGAGCTCTTCGTTCGGGGTGGCATGACCAACGAGACCCCGCTGCTGCTGGGCAAGCTGTTCGATGAGAACGGTATCAATACCGTGGGCAGCAGCATTGGCCACGACCTGCTGGCCGTGCTGGACGAGAACACAGAGCAGGCGATCGTGCTGAACGACCTCTATGAGTCCGACCTGGACACCTACAAGAGCGGTTCGGTGCGCTACCGCCTGAGCAAGCTTTCCGAGGGCACCCACACCCTGCGGTTGAAGGCCTGGGACGTGCACAACAACTCCAACGAGACGAACACGGAGTTCGTGGTGGCCTCCAGCGCCGAACTGGCCCTGGACCATGTGCTCAACTACCCCAATCCGTTCACCACCCGCACGGAGTTCTTCTTCGAGCACAACCGTCCATGCACCACGTTGAACGTGCAGGTACAGGTGTTCACGGTGAGCGGCCGCTTGGTGAAGACCCTGAACCGGCAGTTGGCCTGCGAAGGATTCCGGAGCGAACCCATGGAATGGGACGGACGTGACGATTTCGGCGACAAACTGGGCCGCGGCGTCTATGTGTACCGGTTGAGCGTGACCACGCCCGAAGGGGAGAACGCCGATAAGTTCGAGAAGCTGGTGATCCTGAGATGATCTGCACAATAAGCCCCCTCCAACCCGCGTATATTTGCGGTCCTTTGCACCTGACCTGCCCGTGATGCTGTTGAACACCCCTTTCGAACGCACCTTACTGGTCGTCGCGCTTGCCCTTCCGGCAAGCCTGGTGGCCCAACCCTGCGATCCGCAGTACCGGTCCACTGGCCAGCAGTGCAACGACCAGATCAACACGATCACCACGGCTGTGCCGTTCCTGATGATCTCGCCCGA
>JBKDXR010000091.1:0-37772 GCA_046306055.1 Flavobacteriales bacterium | reverse complement strand
ACGTTCACCATGATGCCCTCGTTGCGCAGCATGCGGCAGGCACGAAGTCCTTCCAGGCTCACGGGGATCTTGAAAACGGTGGTCTCCTTCTTCAGGCCCATCTTCAACTGGCGCTTGGCCTCCTTCACCACTTCCTCGGCGGTCTCGCCCAAGGCCTCCACCTGCAGGATGGGGACCTTCTTGGCGAGGTCCAGGATCATCTTGTCGATGTTCGTGACCCCACCGCGGTGCATGAAGGTGGGCGTGGTGGTGAGGCCGGTGAGGAAGCCTAGCTTGAAGGCTTCGTCGATCTCCTTGATGTCGGCGCTGTCGAGGTAGAGTTCCATGGTGCGGAGTGCTGTGTGGGTCGGTTCAGATGAGGTGGTTGATCGCACCCGTTGGGGCGACCCATTGGGTCGCGGGTACGGGTGCTTCGATCAAACGTTGGCGAGTTGGTGGCGGTGCTTCACCTCCACCGCGTGGAGGTCCAGCAGGGGTTTGAGGAATTCCTCCAGGTCGGTGACGCAGAGCTGGCTGGCGGCGTCGCATTTGGCGGTGCTGGGATCCGGATGCGTTTCAATGAAGACGCCGTCCACCCCGGCGGCCACACCGGCCCGGGCGATGGTGGGCATCACTTCGCGGTTGCCGCCGCGCGGATCGGCGCTGGGGATGCCGTACTTGCGGATGCTGTGGGTGATGTCGAACACCAGCGGATAGCCCGTCTTGCGCATGTGGTAGAAGGCACGCGGGTCCACCACCAGGTCGTTGTAGCCGAAGGTGTAGCCGCGTTCCGTCAGGATGATCTTGCCGTTGCCGACGCTTTCGCACTTCTTCGCCGGGTTGATCATGTTCTCCGGTGCGAGGAACTGACCGTGCTTGATGTTCACCACGGCACCGGTCTTGGCGGTGGTGGTGACCAGTTCCGTCTGCATGCACAGGTATGCGGGGATCTGGATCACATCGCACACCTCGGCAATGGCCTTGGCCTGGCTGGGGTAGTGGATGTCGGTGAGCAGCGGGAAGCCGAACTGCTTCTTCACCTTCTCGAGCATCTTCAAGCCTTCCTCAAGGCCAGGCCCCTGGTAATAGTCAACGCTGCTGCGGTTGTCCTTGGTGAAGCTGCTCTTGTAGATCACGGGCACCTTCATGCGCTCGCTGACCTCACGCAGCTTCTCGGCGGTACGCATCATGATGTCCTCCGTCTCGATCACACAGGGACCACTGATGAGGAACAGCTGGTCGCTGCCACAGGCGATGTTGCCGACTTGGACGATCTTGGTCATTCGTGTGCGCGTTCTCTAGGGAAGGGAGGTTCGCAAAGGTATCTCAACGGTGCGAAGGCGCTGCCTCTACAACGAGGTCAAGGACCAGGTCGCCCAGCAGAAAGCCTTCCAGATGGTCGCCGGCCTTCAAGGCTCCTACACCGGCGGGCGTTCCCGTGAAGAGGAGGTCCCCGTTATCGAGCGTCATGAAGCGCTCCACATGGGCAATGAGGGTGGCCACATCAAAGATCATCTGCCCATTGTGGCCGCTTTGTACCACATGGCCGTTCTTCTTCAGCAGGAAGTCGATGTGGTGGCCAGGAGGGAAGGAGTCCAGTGCAGTGAAGGTCTCCGCCACGTACGCCGAGCCATCGAACGCTTTGGCCTTTTCCCACGGCAGGCCTTTTCGCTTCAGTTCGGTCTGGACATCGCGCGCAGTGAGGTCAAGGCCAACGGTGACCCGGTCCGCCTCGGCACGACCATTGTGGCGGCGGATGGAGTAGACCAGTTCGATCTCGTGATGCACGTCATTGCTGAAGGCCGGTAACACGATCGGTCCATCCTTTGGGATCAGCGCGGACGTTGGCTTCAGGAACACCACCGGCTCATCCGGCTGTTCGTTTCCCAGTTCCTTCGCGTGCTCGCCGTAGTTGCGTCCTATGCAAATGATCTTCATGCCTCACTTCAGGAATTAAGGTCGGCCAGTGCACTGCGCATGATGCCCAGGGTGCTGCCGGGCAGTTCGGCCTTGGTCATCAGCCACTGTAGGTAACCGGGGTCGTTGCGGCCGATGTTCTCCAAGGTCCAGCCTTTGTATTTGCCGAAGGCAAGGCAGATGGTCCCCCGGTCATCGAACATGAGCTTGCCTCCAGCATCGGGGCTTCGCTGGCGATCACCGCTGAACTCCCCGAGGAAATCCACGGTCCCATGCAGGGCATCAGGATACCTGTCCAATTGGGCGAGCAGCACATCTGCTGTGGCCTCCACATCGGCCATGGCATCATGGGCGCCATTGTGCTCGCGACCGCAATAGAACCGGAGCGCGGCGCTCAGGTTCCGGGGTTCCATTTGGTGGTAGATGCGTTGCACGTCCACAATGCGTAGGCTGGCGTGGTCCCAATCGAACCCTGCGCGGTAGAGCTCCTCGGCCAGGAACGGCACATCGAAGCGGAGCAGGTTGAAGCCGGCCAGATCACAGCCGGCCAATTGATCGAGGATCTCCCGGGCCACTTCATCCAGGGCGGGGGCATCGGCCACATCCGCATCGGTGATGCCATGGACGGCGGTGGCCTCAGGCGGGATGGGCATGCCGGGGTTCACCAGGGTCTGGTACCGCTCACGCTCGCCATCGGGCTGAAGGCGTATTATGCCGATCTGTACAATGCGGTCGCGACCAATGCGTGTGCCGGTGGTCTCCAGGTCGAAGAAGGCGAGGGGCCGTTCGAGTGTCAGTCGCATAGCGGCAAGGAATGGGTGTGAAGGATCATTTCACGGCCTCCACGTAGAGGGATTCCCACTCGCGGTGTTTGCTGTCGCGGATGAGGAAGGGGTCTTTACCAGAACCGAAACGCTCCTTGCTGATCGCCGTGAAGCCGATCTCCTTCAGCATGTAGGCGAGTGTCTCATGGTCGTACAGGAACTTGTGCGCATCACGTCCTACACGGTTGATGCTGATCATGGGTGTGGCTTCCTTGTTCTGCTTGGCATAGGGCAGTTCAACAGGTCGGCCGGCCCTATGGGCGTTGTACCCATCAATGTAGATCTCGCCATCGGGTACGATGATGCGGATGCGCCCGCCAGGTCTCATTACGCGGTACAGGTCGCGCAAACAGGCCCAGGCAGCGTTCAGGTCGATGTGCTCGAGGCAATGTTCGGTGTAGATGCCTTTGAAGTGATCGGCGGGGAAGGGGAGCGGCTCTTTATCCAACCGTGAAACGTCCCAACACAGCACCCCCGGTTTCCAGATGTAGTCCAGGTTCACAAAGCCTTCGTAAAGGCCATACCCGCAACCAACGTTCAAGTATTCCTGTTCGGACCACCGCCTGTTCCGCACCAACCAACGCCGGTTGCGGATGAACGGCATGACGTATCTCGTGACCGCATCGTGCACGCGGGTGTACGAGGTCAAGGGTCGCTTCCACGAGAACCGGCCGAGCTCTTCCGGTGGTATAGTTGCCATGGTCCGTGAGCGTTGTATGCTGATGGTACAGGGCACCGGCCCGCTGTTGCGCAGTTATGTCCCTTAACAGGCCGAGACCTCCGATCACCGCACCTTCAGCTTCACGAACTGGAACTTGCCGTATTTATCGGTGTTCTGGTAATCGCTCTGGTAGCGAGGGCCCTGCACCAAGTTGTTGACGGCCTCCAGTTTGAGCTTGGTGGCATCCACTCCACGGGCCTGCACGGCCTCGATGAGACGTTTGCGGGCATCTTCCATGCGCTGGCGGCTCAGGTTCTCGTTGGTGCCAAAGGTCTTGGTGGGCACCTTTGAGGCGCTGGCCTCGATCACCACACGGGCTTCACCGTTCGTGTTGATCAGGTCAACCACCACGTTCACGAATTGCTGCCAACGCTCTTCGTTCAGGTCGATGTCCTTCATGTTGTACGCGTAGTATTTCGCGTACTCATCGGCGTACTTGGCGTCAGGGGCAACGTGCTTTTCGGCCTTTTCCTTGACCTCGGCATCGGTCAGTGGTTTCTTGGCCTCTTTACCCGCGGCTACACCAGCAGCCCCGGCAGCCCCTGCGGCACCGGCCACGGGTTTGCCCGTCTCTTTCTTGCCAGGAGGCGCTCCTTTCGGAAGATCAACGATGCTGGCCGGACCGACCAACGATACAGGGTTCAGGTAGATCTCCTTGTTGATCTCCTGGTAAGAGCTCTCACATTCCACAAAGATGTCTTCCGTGTGCACCGTCACGTCGTTCACGCGGTAGTCCAGGTTATATTCCTTGCAGGGGGGCAGGATGGCCACATACACACCATCGCGCTGACGGGGCTTGTAGGCCTTCACCTCGCCAGTGCTCTTGTCGGTGACATACAGGATCGTGCTTGGCGGAAGTGTTTCTCCCGGGGCAGGGACGATATAGCCCTTCAATACCGTGAGGCCCTCGCTCTCCATGTCGGAGGGCAGGTCCACGTAGTAGATGTCCTTCTCACCGAAGCCCTCGATCTTGTCTGAACTGAAGTAGCCCCGGCGACCATCGGCCGTGGTAACGAAGAACACATCATCATCGGGCGAATTCAACGGGTAACCGTAGTTCTTCGGCACGGTCCAGTTACCATCGTCCTGCAGTTCGGTGGTGAAGATGTCGAAGCCACCCATGGAGTTATGTCCGGTGGACGAGAAGAACATCAACCGACCATTGGGATGCATGAACACGCCGTCCTCATCGTATGGCGTATTCACAACTGTACTCAGGTTCTGGGCTTTGCTCCACTGACCGTTAGGCAGGCGCACCACCCGGTAGATGTCCCTGCCGCCGATACCTCCCTTGCGGTCGCTGACGAAGTAAAAAGTATTGCCGTCGGCCGTGAGTGCGCCATGGGTCTCCCAAGCCTTGGTGTTGATGTCCGAGCCCATCAGCACGGGATCGCTCCACAATTCACCGACCAGCTTGCTTTCATACAGGTTGCCGTCGCCGCCGTCATCACGGTAGATCACCAAGGTCTGTCCGTCAGCGGAAACATTCACCACGGCCATGTGTCCGGCACCGGGCGGGTTCACGTTCAGTAGTTCGGCAGGTTGCCAGTTGCCCTCGCGGTCCTTGAAGCTCACGTAGATGTTCTCATGAGGCATGCCTGCCAAGGGGTCCAGAATTCCGCGATTGGAACTATCGGGACGGATGCGGCGCGAAGTGAAGAACAGGGCATTGCCATCCACGGAAAGCACCGGGCTGAAGTCCGGGTACTCGCCATTGATCTTCGGGCCTACGTTATAAATGGAATAATTCAACGGACTGGCCTGGAGTTCGAGAGCATTGGCCACTTGTTCCTTTCCGCGCACGGCCAACGGGGCCATGGCGTGTTTCCCTTCAGTCTCGTCCAGGAACTTCTGGTAATAGGTATCGGCCTTGGTCAGGTCGTTCTTCAGGTGGTAGGAACGAGCGAGGTAATAGTCCACCTCCACAGGGGCGTTGCGTTCCTTGGGTTCGAAGGGATCGTAACCGGCAGAGTTGAAGCCACCTGTGTTCTTGGATTGGCGCAGTTGCGAGGCCCGCTCCAAGTAGGGCAGTGCCTTTGCTTTCTGGTTGTACGAACTGTAGTACGAAAGGCCCAGTTTGTAATTGAGGTTGGCGTTCTCGCCATCGGCAGTCACCAGTTCCGCCCAGATCTCGGCCGCCTGGCTGAACAGCTTCTCCTCCATCAACTTGTTGGCCTCCTCGAACTTCCAGTTGAACGAGGTGTTCGTGGGCTGCGCGAACAGACCTGCAGAGCAAACGAGCAAGCAGGTCAGCAACGCGGATGCGTGGCCGTACTTCATGGGGAATAGGTTCAAGGTCCGGAGGTCGAAAGGTGGCTAAATGTAGGATTTTCCTCTTGCGGGCGTCGATCAATAGGGTTGGTCGATGGACCAGGCCTCCAGGATATCGGCCACACGCCGCACGAAACGACCTCCAAGCGCGCCATCGACCACACGGTGGTCGTAGGAATGGGACAGGAACATCTGGTGCCGTATGCCGATGAGGTCGCCTTGCGGTGTCTCGATCACGGCCGGTTTCTTACGGATGGCGCCAGTGGCCATGATGGCGACCTGAGGCTGGTTGATGACCGGCGTGCCCAGCACGTTGCCGAAGGTGCCCACGTTGGTAACGGTGTACGTGCCGCCACTGATCTCATCAGGCAGCAGTTTGCCGGTACGCGCGCGATTGGCCAGGTCGTTCACCTTCTTGGCCAGGCCCACCAAGTTCAATTGGTCGGCGTTCTTGATCACGGGCACGATGAGATTGCCGTTCGGCATGGCAGCGGCCATACCGATGTTGATGTCCTTCTTCTTGATGATGGTATAGCCGTCCACCTGCACGTTCACCATCGGCATCTCCTTGATGGCCTGTACAATGGCCATAATGAACACCGGGGTGAAGGTGAGCTTTTCACCCTCCCGCTGTTCAAAGGCTTTTTTCACCCTGTCGCGCCAGTGCACCAAGTTGGTCACATCGGCCTCAACGAAGCTGGTGACGTGCGGACTTGTACGCTTGCTCATCACCATGTGGTCGGCGATCAACTTGCGCATGCGGTCCATTTCGATCAGCTCATCTCCGGCCGCAGGTACCAGTGCCGGTGCGGAAGGCGGTGTTGATGCTGCTGCTGCCACTGGTGCCGCTACAGATGCTGCCGCTGAAGAAGGGGCGACCGTTGATGGGGTGCTGGAGGTCTGGGCGGTGCGGTTGGGCAGGTAATTCAGAACATCCTTCTTGGTAACGCGTCCACCTTGTCCACTGCCTGCGATGTTCTCCAGTTCCTGCAAGGAGATGCCCTCGCTCTGGGCAATGTTGCGCACCAGGGGCGAATAGAACTTGCCACTGGGGCCGGTGCGCTCCACAGGGCCTGAAGCCGCTGCCATTTGAGCGACAGGGGCGGGCGCGCCGTTGGTCGAAGGAACGGATGCAACGGGCTGCGGTCTTGATGCTTGCGTTGGGGCTGACGGAGCGCTGGATGCAACCGCCGCACTGCCTATCTGGGCAATGGCCTGGCCCACTTTCACCACATCGCCCTCGTTCACCAGACGCTTCAGCAGGATGCCCGCCTCGGGAGCAGGAACCTCGCTGTCCACCTTGTCCGTAGCGATCTCCACAATGGGCTCATCGGCCTCCACCCGGTCGCCTTCGTTCTTCAACCACTTGATGATGGTGGCCTCGGCCACGCTCTCGCCCATTTTGGGCAACAGGATCTCGATCTGGGACATGTTCGCTCAGGTCCGTTGCGGACCCGGCCAAAGGTAACGATGCCGCACAAAGCAAGGGTGCTTTCGGTCAATGCTTGGAGAGCAGGCCGCGCCATACCAACCGAAGGTCCTTGAACGGTTCGTAATCCTTGGCGTACAAGGCGTTCATGCGCACCGAGACCCGTTCCGTGGGGGCGTTGGCCTGTTCGATGGCCAGGTTGAACACTCCTGGGAGGAGCGAAGGCAATCGCAGTGCCCTGCGGGAGGTCGGTAGGTAGCCTACCCAGCTACGTTTCCCCGCGAGCACTTCCACAGCGTCGCCCAATCGGTTTGCACCCTTGGGAAAGGTAAGGGCCACCAACGGGGCCAGGAGGAGCATTAGTGCCGATACCACCACGTCCAAGATGCGCTTGGCCCGGCGCCCACCGGGGGTGATCAACGCATGTTCTTGCAGTACGTAGAGGTCCGCGAGGCTTTCGATACTGCTGGGACCAATGATGAACTCCCGTGCCGGCTGCGCGATCTTGAACTCCGCACCGCTCTTCCGCAGCTGTTCCATCATGGTGATGATGCCCCCCCAGGAAAGGTCCTTCGCACAGAACACCACTTCGCCCACCCGATGTTTGCGGATGGTACGGGCCAGGGCCTCGGGCGTTGTGTTCGGTGTGCCGGGCGAGATCGTGCTGGACCAGCCGAGTCCGAAATGGGTCTGCCAGAGCAACGCCAAGGCATGCCGGGCCTCTTCCTTGGACCCGATGGCCAGGATGCGCTCGCGTTCCTTGCGGCGAAGTCCGTATCCCCGTATCCGGAGGAGATGGAGCACCAGGCGGACGAACAGCATGGCGGCCGTGGCCCAGGTGCACAGCAGCGCGGTCTCCAGAATGTCCTCCGCCGTTCCTGACAAGGACCACCAAAGGGAACCGCCAACAGCGAGCAATGCCAGAAGGGCTTTTACCGGAGGAAGGAACCGCAAAGGGCGATCGTACCCACCGAACAGCGCGGTCCAGCCCACCACGCCCAGCCCGATCACCAGGTCGGTTCCCAGTTCCTGAATGAACGGCCACCGCTGGGGCACCACCGGGGATAAAGCGAGCACAAGCACAATGGTGAGCAGGTCCAGGAAGGGTAGCAGGGCCCTGTTGAGAAAACGTGTGGCAATGGCCGCCGCCGCGCTCAGGTAAATACTGCCCTTGATGAGCGCAGGGAACACCCCACCGCTGCGAGCGAAATGCTTCTGAGCGAAGATGGCCATGGCATTGTAGAACACGAACACGTAGTTCACGCTGCTCTTCTTCGTGCTCTCGCCCTTGTAGTGGATGATGCGCGCGTCGGGGAAGTACCAGTTGTCGTAACCACCCAGGGTGATACGGTAGCTCAGGTCAATGTCCTCGCCGTACATGAAGAAGCTCTCATCCAGCAGGCCCACCTCGTCCAAGGTCTTCTTACGCAGGAACATGCAGGCACCTGACAGGATCTCGATCGGGGCGGCCTCGTTCTCAGGCAGGTGGCCCAGATGGTAGCGGCCGAACAACCGGCTCTTCGGGAACAAGCGGGACAATCCGATGATCTTGAAGAAGGCCACCTGTGGTGTTGGTAACCCTCGTTTCGATTCGGGCAGGAAGTGCCCAGTGCCATCGATCATCTTCACGCCCAGCCCACCGGATCCGGGGTGTGCATCCATGAACCCCACCACTTTGAGGAACACATCCTCACCCACAACGGTATCAGGGTTGAGGAGCAGCACGTATTCCCCTTCTGCCAAGCGAATGGCCTGGTTGTTCGCACGACTGAATCCCACGTTCTCAGTGTTGGCGATCAACTTCACCTGTGGGAATTTCTCCCGAACAAGCTCCACACTTCCGTCCGTGCTCTGGTTGTCCACCACGAACACTTCACCTTCCAGCCCTTCCAGAGCGGTGAACACCGTGCGCAGGCATTGCTCCAGATAGGCGCGCACGTTATAGTTGACGATGATGACGGACAGTTTCATGAGGCGATGGAACGATGTGGAAGAGGGGGCGGATCGTCCCAGGCCGCCGGCTTATGCCATTGCAAGTCTAACGGAACAGGCTCACATGGCCTTTGAAGGAACGTACCTCAGCGGTGTAGGGGTCCTTCACCGACACCCGCCATACATATTGCCCCTGCATGCAATCCGTTCCCCCGTAGCGCCCATCCCAAGGCTTCGTAAGGTCGTTGCTGGAATGGATCAGCTCGCCCCACCGATCGAAGATCAGGAGTTCGAAGTTCATGTTCAGGATGGGGTCGCCCACCACAAAGAACTCATCGTTGACACCATCCCCATCAGGGGTGAATGCGTTCGGAACGTACAGGGCGAAATCCAGCAGCACGATCAAGGCGGAGCAGTACCTGTCCGTGCAACCCTGGCTGTTGGTGGTGGTGAGGCAAACAGTGGTCTCACCGGGCGTTTCGGGCAGTGAAACGGCGATATCCACATCCGTGCTGGTGCCCAAGGGACCCAGGTCCCAAAGGTATTCCACACCATTCACGGAAGTGTTCGTGAGCTCGAAGTGCGGGTTCAGTGTGGTCGCTGCGGCAGGTGTGGCCGTGAACCCGGCCACCACGGGAAGCCCCGGGGCCACGTTCACGTCGGCCTGTGCAAAGCAACCGCTCGAATTGGCCGCGGTGACCTGCTGCGCACCGGGGCACACATTGGAGAAGACCGGGCCGATCTGGGGCAGGCCTCCATTCAGGGAGTAGGCCGTGGCGCCGGGTGCCGATACCACGACGGTGCCGTCACAAAGTCCCGGGCATGATACAGCCGTGGCGGCAATACTCTCGATCACGAAGGGCAAAGGTTCCTCCAAAGTGAAGTCGGCTTGTGCGATACAGCCTACTGCATCCGTTATGGTGAGCTGGTAGCTTCCTGCACACACGTTGGTGGCCTGGGCCGCGGCAGGGCCTGCCAACCCTTGTGACCATGCATAACTGAAGCCGGGCGTACCTCCGGAGGGCTGTGCGGTGGCCGTGCCTGTGCAATCACCGGAACAGTTCGGGGCCTGCACGTTCATTTGCAATGTCAGTGGGGCAGGCTGGTTCAGCACGAAGTCCTGCTGGGTGGAGCACCCCGCCGGATCCGTGACGACCACGCTGTATGTGCCTGTGGGCAGCCCCGTGAAGGAGTTCTCTACCTGGAAGTTCGTGCCACCATCTATGCTGTATTGGAGCGGGGCGGAACCTGTGGCTGTAATGGAGAAACCGCCATTACTGTCGCCCGCGCAAAGTGGGAGCGCAGGCGTGATGGTGTTGATCGCAGGGGGTGGGGTGGAAGCAAGGTCCACGGTTACCTGATCGGTGCAGCCGTTCAGGCTGATGAGCACTTGATAGTTGCCGGGAGGCAGGCCATTGAAGGTGTTCGAGGCTTGGTACGTGGCGCCATTGTTCACACTATATTGCACTGCAGGGTCGGAAGCGGTTACAACGATCACCCCGTCGCTTTGCCCGCAAGCCGGGTCGGTGGTGGCCACATTCGTGATGGAAGGTCCGGCAAGTTCGTTCACCGTTGCGGTGGCCGTGCTGGTGCATCCGATGTCGTCGATAACGGTCACCGTGTAGGTGCCGGTTGGCAAGGATGCGAAGACGCCGCTCACCTGCTGGGTCAAGCCTCCATCGATGCTGTAGTTCAAGCCGCTTCCCGTGGCCAGCACAGTGATGGAACCATCCGCCAAGCCGCAGGTGGCCGCCACCGTGGACACATCGTCTATCGCCAGACCATCGATGGCGTTCAGGTCCACGGTCTGTGTGCCGGTGCATCCGAAGGCGTCAAGAACGACCACATCATAGGAACCGCTGCCCAGGTTGGAGAAGGTGTTGCCGGCCTGGAAGTTGAGGCCCCCATTGAGGCTGTATTGCAAGCCAATGCCTGTGGCCGTTATCGTAATGGAACCATCAACCACCCCGCAGGTCGGGTCCACGGTATCGACCTGGTCTATCGTGGGTGGAGCGGAGCCATCGATGGTCGCATCAATAGCGGCTTCACAATCGTCCGCGTCGATGACGGTGATGATATAGGTGCCGGCGGCCAGGTCTGAGAAGGTGGCGGAAGCCTGCACCGTGGCACCACCATCGATGCTGTAGCTAAGCGGTGCATTACCGGTGGCCGTTATGATCATGGCCCCATTATTAATGCCACAGGTGGTTCCCTCCTCCACCACGTTCTGGATCTCCGGCGCATCAGGGGCGCTGATCACAAGGCTTGAATCGCTGATGCATCCGTTGGCATCGCTGACCTGTAGGTCATAGATCCCCGCTGCCAGGTCGTTGAATTGCGGGTCGGTTTGGAAGGTGAGCCCACCGTCCACGCTGTACTGAAGCCCGTTCCCGACGGCATCGATCAGGATGGTACCATCATCGGCTCCGCAGGATGGTGCTCCCGTAGTGATGTCCGCGATCTCGGGCCCTTCGGCGGCTTCCACCTCCACGTTCACGTTCACAGGGCAGTTCACATCATCGTTCACGGTAACGGTGTAGATGCCCGGCGCGAGCCCGGTGAAGGTGGCGCTCAATTGCTCCGGACCGCCATCGAGGGAATAGGTTACCGTACCCACCTCATCCGCAATTCCGGTGATGGTGATCGTGCCATCGTCGGCCACGCAACTCGCCGGCGTGCTTTCGGAGGCTGTGATGGAAAGGGCGCAGCAGTTCTCCACGTTCACCGTGATGGGCTCACTGAACACGTTGCAACCCACCTGGTTGGTCGCGCTCAAGGTGTAGGTGGTGGTGGCCGTGGGGCAGACGGTGGGGGTGAAGGTGTCCGCATCGGTCATGTTGGTCGTTGGGTCCCAACTGAAGATCACGGGGCCTACGATCTCGGGGTCATCAAAGGAGATGCTCCAACCACTAAGAAGGCCCACTCCGATGCCGAGACCGGGGGCATTGAACGTGGCGGACCACACCCCGTTGGGGTCGCATCCATTGAGGTTGGAGAAGGCTTGGTTCGGGGCATAAGGCCCACCGCCTGGGAAGGGGGGAGCGAGCAGCGACCCACCCACGGGTATGAAACAGGTGTTGTTGTAGTTCCCTGATGCGATGCCCTGCGGGGCCAGGATGATGCTTCCACAACCATTGGGTGCGTTCAGCGTGAGGGTGAAACTCCCCGGGTTCAGGTCGCAGGTGCCACCAAAGGGCACGGTAGCTCCATTGCACGGACATCCTCCGAAATTGAAACAGATGCTGCTTCCCGTGAAATTGAAACCATTGATGCACGCTTGCGTGATGGAACCGTCGATCAGCCCCGCCATGTTCAAGCCCTGCACATTGATGTTCACGCTGGCATTACCACCGACCACGAGGTCGATCTGGTTGTTCGAGAAGGTGGGTGTGCTCGCCGGTGATACCTGGTGGTAGGCACTGGCGTTCAAGGTCACACAATCCCCCTGGCAGATGTCCTCATCCGGGCCCATGTCGAAAATGATGACAGGGTCCACCACGTTGATGGTGACCTCATCGGTGCAGGTGTTGGTACCGTCCGTGATGATGGCCGTGTACGTGGTGGTGGTGAGCGGGCAGATCGGGGTGGGGTTGGCACCGCCGCCACTGCCAAGGCCGTATGAATAACCATCGTGCAACCACGTGATCCCGTAGTTGGGGTCGTTCAGGGTGATCTCGATGTCATCGATCCCCCAATGGTCGTTGATGTCATCGCTCACATCGTTCTGGTGCCAGCGGATCAGGGTGGCGGGGGTCTGGGCGCCTGCGGGGATGGCGAAACACCAGGTATTCCAGTTGGTGAGTTGGGGGTCATAGCCGCCGTTCGGATCGAAGTAGTTGATGGTGATCCAATTCGCACCACCGTTGATGGAATAGTCGAGGAACACGCCTTCCTGTGGTTCATCGGGACCTTCACAGGGCGAATCGTCGCCTTGAATGGCGAAGCGCATGTCGAAGCAGATGTTCCCCCCCAGTGTGAGGTCCAAAGGATTGGTGACCATGGTGCGCGGGTTGATGGAGCCCTGTCCCATCCACAGGTGCGGCGTTCCGTTGCCCGGCCCGCAGGGGTTATTGAACTGTGCGCTTTGGGTGAATTGCCACCCGACCGGTGCACCGCTGTTGAAGTCCTCCGAGAAGGCCACATTGCCGGTGCCATTGCCGAACGCCGAGAGCGTAACGCAGGAGCCACAGGTGATGGTGGTCTGCGATGATGATGTAAGCAACTGACATTGGGCAACGGCCCATTGCGGTCCGGAAAGCCCAAGCAGCGCTATGATCAGGAAAGGGAAGGATGTCCTGTTGCTGGATCCGACACCGGGCAATGCAGGGAAGGCTAAGAACACAGTGCGTGCGGACTTTGGGTCGGCAATATAAGGTGGGACGTTGAAAGCGACCCCCAAGGTGCCTGGCTCTGGCTGAGGCTTATGCGTTGTATGGTTTCCGGTCCGCGATACTTCGCCCCAAGGTCAATTCATCGGCCTGGTCCAGGTCGGTGCCCACGCTGATGCCGCGGGCGATGGTGGTGACCAGTATACCGGCCTCCACCAGGCGTCGGTTCAGGTAAAAGCCCGTAGTGTCGCCTTCCAACGTGCCCCCAAGGGCCAGCAGTACCTCGCGCACTACTCCGGATCGCACGCGATCCATAAGCTGTGGTGTGTTCAGGTCGTCGGGGCCGACACCTTCCATGGGGTCGATCACTCCGCCCAACACATGATATAGTCCCCGGAACTGGCGCGTGTTCTCAATGGCGATCACATCGCGAATGTCCTCCACCACACAAATAAGGCCGCCATCGCGGTGCGGGTCGCGGCAAATGGTGCAGCGCGGCTCGTCGCTGATGTTGCAGCACACCTCGCAGTACCGCACCTCATCGCGCATGCGGCGGATGGCATCACTGAACCGGGCCACCTCCTGTGGTTCGCGCCTTAACAGGTCCAGGGCCAAACGCATGGCGGTACGCCGACCAATGCCTGGTAGCGTGGCCAGTTGGTCCACCGCATGTTCAAGCAGGGTCGAGGATAGGGACATGCTTCAAAGTTAGCAAGGGTGTTCCAGGCCTCAGTGATGCTCGATCCCTTTGGAAATGGCCAACGTTCAGTTCCGCTGGAAAATGTAGAAGTCCGCGAAGGAGGAGGTGAAAGGGTCGCCGTTGTATGGATAACGGTTGGGGATATGAGCGATCTGCCGGAACTCCGGGGCGTGCGCTGCCACCCAGTCTGTGAACTTCCTGTGCCGCACATGTGCCGAAGGGCTGGCGAACTCGTTCTCGGTGCGGTTGGAGGAATAGATGATGACGAATTTGCGCGAAGCCCTGAACAGGTCGTGCATGTAGGTGTGATAAACATCATCCTCGATCAGGTGGTAGATCACATCGAGACTGAGCGTAAGGTCGGCCTGCTCACCGGCGTAGGCCTCCATGTCGCGGAATTCCTTGGTGGCATCGCCCTTGAAAAGGGTCCGGCACTTGTCCAATACGGTCGGACTTACATCGTAACCGGTATACTTCCCGAATCGGAAAAGGGCCAACTGGTTCCCATCGCCACAGCCCAGTTCGATCACCGAGCGGATGGCGTTCTGTTGAACGAGATCGTTCAGTACCTCGGCCTTGAACTCGGCGAACTTGGCGTATGAACCGCTTCCCGAGTTACCGCCCTGGCTGTATCGCTCCTCCCAATAATTGCCGGACGAGGAGAAGGTGGAGGGCATGGGTGCTGGCCTGTGGAACAGACCGACAACGCGCCGCAGCATGGGGATCCGTTTGAATATGCTCTTCATTGTTCTATCCCGAACGCTGATCACATACGCCCCAACCTCGAGTGGTCGGGATGTGGTGCCAGGGTGTTCGTGCAGTGGCGCTCCTGTTTCTCAAGCGCCTGCGGCGAATATAGCCGCTCATTTTTTGGGTCGAGCACGTTGCACTTGGACGGTACAATGTGCCGAGGAAGCTTTCCTTCGGCAGAACGTGCTTCAACATGGAGCATGGACAACTTCTCCTGACAAGGCAAGGATAACCTGTTCGGTAGCCTTTTCTTCGCACGCATGTCGCCCCTGCTGGTCCTTTCCGTCATCGTCGCCTACTTCGCGCTGCTCTACGGCATCTCCGTCGTCACCTCGCGCGGTGCGGGCAACAGCGCGTTCTTCCTTGGTGAACGGAAGTCGCCGTGGTACATCGTTGCCTTTGGTATGATCGGCGCCTCGCTCAGCGGGGTCACCTTCATCAGTGTGCCGGGCATGGTGGGCACCGATCAGTTCAGTTACCTGCAGATGGTGCTGGGTTACCTCCCGGGCTATGCGGTCATTGCGTTCGTGCTGATGCCGCTCTATTATCGACTACAGCTTACCTCCATCTACGGCTATCTGGGTGAACGGTTCGGGCGCAGCAGTTACCTCACCGGAGCATGGTTCTTCCTCCTCAGTCGCAGTGTGGGTTCGGCAGCGCGATTATACCTGGTGGCGGTCGTCCTGCAGTACCTGTTGTTCGACGCCTGGGGGATCCCCTTCGTGGTGACGGTGGTGATCACCATTGCGTTGATCTGGCTTTACACCCACAAGGGCGGCATGCGTACCATCATCTGGACCGATACCCTGCAGACCGCGTTCATGCTGCTGGCCGTTGGGCTTACCGTGGTGCTGCTGGGCCAGAAGCTGGGCTGGGGCATCGCCGAGACCTTGTCCCAGGTAAAGGCCAGCGAACTGAGCCGCGTGTTCTTCTTCGATGATCCCAAACCGGGCACCTACTTCTGGAAACAGTTCCTGGGCGGTATGTTCATCGCCATCGCCATGACCGGGCTTGACCAGGACATGATGCAGAAGAACCTGAGCTGTCGCAGCATCGGCGAAGCGCAGAAGAACATGGTGAGCTTCAGCCTGGTGCTGGTGGTGGTGAACCTGGTGTTCCTGACGTTGGGCGCCCTGCTGTTCCTGTATGTGGAGCGCTTCGGCATCACCCTTCCCGCCAAGGCCGATCAGATCTATCCCTTGATCGCCACAGGTGGGACGCTGCCGGTCATCGTGGGCCTGCTATTCATCCTCGGCCTTATCGCTGCCGCCTATTCCAGTGCCGACAGTGCCCTCACCGCTCTTACCACCAGTGTTTGTGTGGATGTGTTAGAGATCGACAAACGGCCCGAGGACCAACGCCTGCCGCTTCGCCATCGGGTACACCTGGTCATGAGCGTGGTGATGGTGCTGTTGATCCTGCTGTTCAAGCTGCTGAACGATGACAGTGTGATCAAGACCGTGTTCAAGGTGGCCGGCTATACGTATGGTCCCTTGCTGGGCCTCTTCGCCTTCGGCATGCTCACGCGACTCGCTGTGCGCGATCGCTGGGTGCCTCTGGTGGCCGTGCTTTCGCCGCTCGTTACGTACATGCTCGATCGCAATAGTGAGCAGCTTTTCGGCGGTTATCGTTTTGGTTTCGAACTGCTGCTGGTGAACGCGGCCATCACGTTCATGGGCTTATTGCTTTTGCGCAAGCGCTGATCATTCCATGCGGATCGATACTGCCGCTGCCAGTTGCGCTTACCGCGTGGAGGTCGACAAGATGAAGCTGCGAACTAGGAATTGGATGCTTGGCGTGACAGGCGTGCACGGATACCTTCGGGAGTCGCCTCGGAAGTGGACATGAAGAACGTACCTTCCTTAGTCTTCACAGTGCAACGAGATGGGTCATTCTCGTTGATCTCAACACGGTAACCAACGCTGTGTATCTCGATCAATTCCTTTATGTTCAGTGCAAGGTCAGCATCAGGTTCCACTTTCTGTTGATCGATCAAAGAAGGAAATAGGTGCCTTTGGTCTAGTTCCCATATCCGTTGTACAGCGAAGTTTCTGACATGTTTGCTTACATCGTTCAGACCCTTGAGCAAGATCTGATCACTAACAGTTCCTGCGGGCAATGGACCCATCATTTGGATAACACGGAGCCTTACTGTGGCCTTCCGGTGGGTCATCATTTCTAGCAACAGTCGCCCCAATTCCTCGAAGTGGTGAGATAATGTCATGGTCCACGCGATATGGTTGAAGGCGAGGTCCCTGTCATGCGTTTGAATACCCTCACGCAGAAGAGGAACTGTAGAGGGTAGAAGCTCGCGTTTCTTTATGACATGAATGACCTCATCCATTAACCGATTCTGTGCAATGACAGCTTCTGAGGGTTGGCTTGGGTCATCGTCCTTCCAATATTCGCTACCATCGTTGAATAGGAAGATGCTGGGTTTATTCGGCTCTTCCCAGTGGATACCAGGGCCTTTCCAGTTCTCCCAAGTTGTCGACATCGAATGCAAATAGTAGCACTTCTAGAGTAGAAGAAGTCCCGTTATCATTTCACATTCGAATCACTTTCACTTAGATCCGTTATGAATCCTGCCGCTGCCAGTTGCGCTCGATCACCTCCAGCAGCTCGTCGTGGATGGCACTGTTGCTGGCCACGATCTCCTCGTCGAACACCGGGTCCTTGCTGGGCAGGAAGCCGCTGACCTTGCCGCCGGCCTCACGGACCAGCAGCACCCCGGCCGCCACATCCCAGCTGTTGAGGCCGTACTCGTAGAAGGCCTCGAAGCGCCCGCAGGCCACGTAGGCCAGGTCGGCGGCTGCACTGCCCAGGCGACGGATGCCGCGGGTGCGGTGCATCAGTTCGCGCAGCAGGTCCATGTACTCGGCCTCGTAGCCGAAATCGTCATAAGGGAAGCCCGTGGCCAGCAGGCTGTCCTGCAATTCCTTGCGGGCCGAGACACGGATGGGCTTGCCGTTCAAGTAGGCGCCGCCTCCTTTCCAGGCAGTGAAGCGCTCATCGCGGGTCACCTCGTGCACCACGCCCAGCAAGGGTTCGGTGCCATCGACCAGGGCGATGCTGATGCAGTAGCACGGCACGCCATGCACGAAGTTGGTGGTGCCGTCCAGCGGATCGATGATCCAGTTGAGGCCAACGCCCTGCTCGCCGCTGCCTTCCTCGGCGATGAAGCCGGCATTGGGCAGCAGCTTCTCCAGCGCTTCCACGATCCGGTCCTCTGCAGTGTGGTCCACATGCGTCACCAGGTTGTTGGCGCTCTTGCTCGAAACGCCTGCTTCGGTAAGCTTCGGTGCTTCAGTGCGGATGAATGCCGCGATGTCGATACAGATCGATTCGACCTGTTTAGTGAGCAGTTCCAGGTTCATGGTCGGAGTTCTTTTTTCTGCGTAGCCAGAGCATGCCACCAATGCCGCCCAACATGAGCAGCGAAGCGATGATCTCGGCCTGCGTGATGTTCCCCAGCAGGTGCACGTTCACGCGGATCTTCTCGATGAAGAAGCGTTCAAGGCCGTTCAGGAACAGGAAGAGGAAGAAGATGGTGCCTGCGGGGCGCATCCGCTTGCGCAGCGCCCAGAGCAGGAAGAAGAAACCCACGCAAACAATGGTCTCATAGAGCGGGGTGGGGAACACGGTCTCCGGTAGAACGGTGCAATAGCCATCGAAGCAGGGTCTTCCATCGGTGAGCGGCACACCCACGCTGTTCACGTTGTTCGGGTAGTCATATTGCCACAGCCATTTCGGGCCAGGGCCCACGAAGGTGGTGTTCACGATGCCCCAATCGCCGTCGCCACTGACCTGGCAGCCGATCCGCCCGACCCCGTAGGCCAGCATCACGCCCGGGGCCGCACTATCGGCGCCCTGCCACACGGGTATGCCGTGCTTTGCGAAATAGCGGATCACCATGGCACCGGCCACGATCAAACCTCCGTACATGGTCAATCCGCTGAACAGGCCGTCCCCGCCCGGGTGCTTCAGGAAGGCCACGAACTCCGATGGGTTCTCGAGCCAGTGGAACAACTTGGCGCCGATCAGGCCCCACAAGGCGGCCGTGAGCGTGACGTTCCCGGCATGCTCACTGGGCAGCATCTGCACGGTCTCCGTGCGTGGCTCTTTCAACCGGTTCCTCTGTTTATCCCACCAGGCGAACGACGCCATGGCAGCAGAGCCAAGCAGTCCTCCCACCAGCGATCCCTGGCCGCTCAGCAGAAAGCCTTGCGGATCGGCGGTGGCCTCGGACAAGTGCAGCACCATGTAAAGCAGCTTGTAGCCCAGCACGAAGCCCAGCACTCCTTGTACCAACAGTTCGCTCACCGTTGCGGGTGCACCGATGATGACCTTGCGTGTGGCGGCCTTCAGTAGCCCGGCCTTTTCGCGGCGACGGAGCTCCAACCCCAGCGTCCAACTGGCGAACACAAAGGCCAGTGCCACGAAGAACCCGAAGCTGTTCAGGAACTTCAGCGCAGGCAGATCAAGGCCCGTGAGGTCCAGTAAGGCGTGGTAGAGGGTGGGGTACATGCCGGTCGGTTCGTTCAGGTGAGCAACGGTACGTCGAGTTGAACGTGATCCACCGTTCCATTCACGTGTCCATCACCATTGACCCGTTCCAAGGTGACCGGTACCACAGTATTCACCAACGCCGCATCGTAGGGGAGCGTCACCCGCACATAGTTGTCGGTGTAGCCCTCCAAGGTCGTTGCCTTGCTCGCATCTTCCCCGTGCTCGAACAGCACCCTGCGTGTGGTGCCGATGTGCCGTTCCTGGAAGGCGCGTTGCATTTTATTGCTGAGGATCCGGAGCTGCTTGGTGCGTTCGCGGCGCACCTCCATGGGCACGGTGTCCTCCATGCGTACGGCGGTGGTGTTGGCCCGTTCGCTATAGGTGAACACATGCAGGTAGTCCACCGGCAGGCTGCGCAGATAGGCATGCGTGCGCAGGAATTCCTCATCGGTCTCACCCGGTGTTCCGGTGATCACGTCCACACCAATGCAGGCGTGCGGCATGCGCGCCTTGATACGCTGTACGCGTTCAGTGTACAAGGCCGTGTCGTAGCGACGGCGCATGCGTTCCAGAATGCGATCGCTGCCGCTTTGGAGGGGCATGTGGAAGTGGGGCGCGAATCGTCCGCTATCGGCCACCATGTCGATGATGCCGTCGTGGCACAGGTTGGGCTCAATACTGCTGATGCGGAACCGTTCGATCCCTTCCACACGGTCCAAGGCATGCAGCAATCCCAGCAGGTCCTCGTTGTGGCTGCGGCCGAAATCGCCTGTGTTCACACCGGTGAGCACGATCTCCTTCACACCTGATGCAGCGATCTGTCGGGCCTGTTCAACGGTCTCTGCGATCGTGGCGCTGCGGCTTCTACCCCGGGCAAGTGGGATGGTGCAGAAGGAACAGAAGTAGTCACACCCGTCCTGCACCTTAAGGAAGGTACGCGTGCGGTCGTTGGAGTTGTAGGAGGGGACGAACCGCTTCACTTCTTTGATGGCGCCATACATGGCCTTGCCCACCGCGAGCTTGCCTTCGAGGCCTTCAATGTGGGCCGCCAGATCGAACTTCTCGTTGGCGCCCAGCACCAGGTCCACACCGGGAATGGCCGCGATCTCCTCGGGTTTCAGCTGCGCATAGCAACCCACCACGGCAATGAACGCTTCGGGATTGATGCCCTGGAACCGACGTACATGTCGACGGCATTCCTTGTCCGCGTTCTCGGTCACGCTGCACGTGTTCAGTACGAACACATCGGGCCTTTCCTCCACCTTCACCCGGGCATAGCCTGCCTCCTCCAGCGAACGGGCCAGGGTACTGGTCTCGCTGAAGTTGAGCTTGCAACCAAGGGTGTGGAAGGCAACAGTGCGTGCGTGGCGCATGGCGAAGGGCCGCAAAGGTACCGACAGGCCTGTGAACGTGACGTTCAGGCTGTTGATGTAGCTGTTGACCGCGGACCATGGGCAATGAACATGGGGAGAAGTGATCGTTGTGTACCAAAAGCCATTGGTCGCAATGGTCATTTCGGGCCATTTGTCAAGTTTTTTTCGAGGGGGAAGCAACCATCCCATGTCAGGCCGTCATTACAGTACCTTTTCGCTCCGCCATGGAACGCATACGCTCCGCCGATCGCAGCCAATTGATCCGATTCAGCATGGTGGTCTTCGCCGTGCTGGCCTTGGTGTCCTTCGCTCTCGCCGGGGTGGTGGGATAAGGCGCCGGACTACCTTTGGCGGTATGCTCCGCCTGTCGCTTCCTGCCCTTGTCCTGTGGGCATCAGCCCTCTCCGCCCAGCCTACGCCAAAGTCCCTGTTGTGGCGTGTTTCGCGTGAGGGTTCTGTCAGCACCAGCTACCTCTACGGTACCATCCATAGTCGCGACAATAGGGCCTTCCAGTTCGGCGATTCCGTGATGCCTGCCATGGCAAGGTGCAGCATTGTGGCCGGTGAACTGGACCTTGAAGCGACGCGCTCGAGCATGAGCGGTCTGTTGGGCTCCATGATGCTGCCTGACGACCAGCGTTTGGAGGACCTGTACCGCAAGAAGGACTGGAAGGTGGTGGACGCTGCCTTGAAGGAGCGTTTCGGGCCGATGGCGACGATGCTGTACCGCATGAAACCATTCTATGTACTGGCCTTGATGACCGAGGGGACTGAGGACGGGCAAGGTCATTCGCGCATGTTGGACGATGAATTGATGGTCCGTGGTCGCAACAACGGTCAGCGTGTGATCGGCCTGGAGACCATGGAGGAACAGTTCAAGGCGATGGATGCCATTCCGCTGAAGGAACAGGCGAACATGCTGCTCCATCAGGTGAAGGAAGGCAAAGGCGAAGAACAGTTGGACCGGATGTTGGAGGCATACGCGATGCAGGACCTCGATGCCTTGTTCGTGGTGATGGAGCAACAAGGGGGGATCCCGGAGGCCATGGAGAAGGCCCTGTTCACGGACCGCAATCATCGCATGGTGCAGCGGTTGGACAGCCTGATGCGGATGGGTGAACAGGTGTTCTTCCTGGTGGGAGCGGGTCACCTGCCGCGTGCCAATGGCTTGGTCGAGCTGCTCCGGCTGCGTGGTTATTCCGTGGACCCTGTGTTCAGTGTGGCCACACGTCGTGAGGAGGACGTGGAACAGGACCGATGACCGATCACCGGGCTTTGCCCGTTGATCTAACGCGCTCTCACGGCCAGGTTGCAGCTCACAGGCCGATGGTCGCTCAGCTCATCCGGTAACGTGCGGAAGTCCCACGTTTCCAGTTCTTCGTTATGCAGGATGTGATCGATGCGCAATGAGGGTAGCTTTCCGATATACGTGCCACCCAGCCCCCGTCCACTTTCCGTAAAGGCATCGGTCAGCAGTTCCCTGAACTGGCCGTAAGCGCGGCTCATGGGAACATCGTTCATGTCCCCACAGTACACCACCGGGTGCGGGCTGGTGGTCATGTGTTCCACAATGCGGTCCACTTCGCCCACACGGCGCATCACACCCGCCCTCAATCGTTTGAGGATGCGCAGACCACCTCGCTTCAAGGTGTCGCCGGGTGTGTCAGTGTCCAACGATCCCAGGAAGGCATAGTCATCATTGCCAAAGTGGTACGATGCGAGGTGCGCATTGTAGACCCGGATGGTATCCCCATCCACTGCGATATCGCTCCAAATGCACTGGTTGTTCGGGTTCTCGGGGAAGGCGATCACGCCACGCGCCACAATGGGCCTGGTGCTGAAGGTGGCCACTCCGAAATGTGAATCGAAGCGCCCATGCTGGGGATAGTGCTCATGCACATGGGTATACCTGAAATTGCGCATCAGGTCGTCCTTGGTGCGGAAGAAGCGCTTATTGGGGCTGTGGAAGAACTCCTGCAGGCACAGGATATCGGCATCCTCGCGATGGAACAGGTCGAAAATGGCATCACGCGTGTGGGCGTTGTGGGTCCAGTTGTACAGATCGAACACACGCACATTGTAACTAAGCACTTTCAGCCCTTCTCCTTGGACCGCTGTCGAAGGTGAACCGCGACCGAACAATTGCACATGGTCGCCGATATGTCCCCAACCCAGCAACAAGGCCGCACCACTGAGCAGCACGCGCTTGGGGCGGAAGAAGGCCCACCATCCCATGAGCCCGAGGTGCACGAGCAACTGATAGGGGTAGGTGAAGGCGAGCAAGGCCAGCGGCCAGAAGTACCGGGGGCTGATATGCGGTGCCAGATACGTGACCAGCAATACCACGACCGCCACTACATTGATCCACCACATGGGGCGGAGCCAGGGCGACGGACGTCGGGGCTTGTTGGTCGGTGTCTCCTTCTTCATGACCGCAGGGGCCGATACTTACCGGGCTTCCGTTTCAAGGACGCAAATGTGGCCGATGTGTTGTGTGCAGAATGTGAATTGAACAAGGATCACTGGTCGTTGCTGGCCTTGAACAACAGGTCCTTTTCCTCCTTTGAAAGGCTGTCGTACCCGCTGCGCGAGATCTTGTCCAAAATGGCATCGATCCGGGCCTGTTTCTGTTGTTGCGCTGCAGCCGAGCGCTGGGTACCACCCACATCGGGTCGTTTCTCCACCCTCATCCGCGGTCCCTTTTTCCGTTTCAGGATGCCTGTCATTCGTTCCAATGCGTTCACCAGTCCGAGCGACCAGTCACGCCCCTTGGTGAGCTGGCGTGCCGCAATGAACCCGTAAAGCGCACCTCCGATGTGGGCTTCGTGCGCCACGCCATCACCGGAGCCGATACCCACCAGGTCCAGCAATAGGAAGACCGCGGCCACGTACATCAGCTTCACCGGGCCGATCAGGATCAGGTTCACGATCATTTCGGGGCGGTAGGCGGCAATGCCGATGAACACGCTGAGAACGCCCGCCGAAGCGCCCATGATGCCTGCCCCACCACCCGTATGAAGGCCGGGCAATGCGTTGTTCATCAACACGTAAAGCGCCAGTCCGCTCAGTCCGCCGAGCAGGTAGTGCCCAAGAAGACGTTTGCCGCCCAGCAGGTCCTCGAACAGGCGTCCTCCGAACCAGAGCAATAGCATGTTCCAGAAAATGTGGCCCAGTCCGGTATGTACGAACATGTAGGTGATCACCGTCCAAGGCCGGGTGGCGAGGACGTGCAGGTCGGCCGTGCTGCGCAACCATTGCACGATGTACTGGTCGCGCAGCACCTGAGCACCCATCCCACTTCCTCCGGCGGGCAGGAAAAGCAGGTAGGCCAGCACCATCGCCACGAACACCGCCACGTTGATCAGGATCAGGCGCACGGTCATGCCGCCTGTATGCCATTTCATCCGGAGGTCGTTCTGCAGGGCCATGGAATGGTTCGGCGGTCGTTACGTGGGACTTTATCGGTCACGAAGGTTATTCGCAAAGTTCGGGCGCTGCATGCTCCTACAGTCACCGTTCATCAAGGACAGGCTTTTGTATTCTTCATAATCGTCCCTTTCATCGCCAAGGGTGGTGGCTGCCACTTTGGTCGCGATGTCGCCACAATTGAATGAGCAGATAACCGACGATCATGCCCCCCAAATGGGCCAGATGTGCCACGTTGTCGTTCGGATTGCTCCGGATGGCACTGTATACCGAAATGCCACCCAGGATGAGCACGAAGTACTTCGCCTTGATGGGAATGAAAAGGGGGAACATGATCAACTGGACGTTCGGATAGATGACGCCGAACGCCAGCAACACACCGTAGATGGCACCGGACGCCCCCACCATGGGCACGTTGAACAATCCGTTCAGGATGTTCATGTAAGGGTTGTAGAACTGTTCGCGGGCCAGCCACATGGCCGGGCCACGGACCTGTACTTCGGCATATTCATCGGGGGTGAGCAGTTCCTTCAATTTATAGAAGTCGAACACGTGTGCCCCGGAATAGAAGAGCGCCGCCCCCACGCCGGTGAGCATGTAGAACGATAGGAACCGTTGTGAGCCCCAGCGATATTCCAAGGGCGGTCCCAGCATGAACAATCCGATCATGTTCAGGAACAGGTGCCCGAAGCCGCCGTGCATGAACATGTGCGTGACCAGCTGCCAGGGCTTGAACAGGGGCGATGCGAAGTAGTGCAGGCCGAACAGCGTGTCCATGTCCACCCCGCCGAAGTTGCCCAGTCCGGTGAACTTCAGCAGGTACGCGATCACATTGATCAGTAGCAGGTTCTTGACCACCACCGGAAGTCCGGAAAGAGGATTGGCGTCGTTGCGCATCAGCGTTCGAAACGTTCGTTGAGCTCGTCGAGCCCGTAGGTGATCAACGTGGGTTTTCCGCCCGGCGTGTGGTAGGGCATCTCACAGGCGAACAACCGATCGATTAGGTCGTGCATTTCCGCGGGGCCCAATGTGCGACCGGCACGGATGGCCATGCTCGTGGCCATGCCTCGGGCCAGCACATGGTGCCGCTCATTGCGCAGGCTGCCCTTCTCATGCTTCAGCTGTTCAAGCAATTGCTCCAAAAGCTTCGCCGGGTCCTCGTCAGCGGCCTCGGCGGGCATACCGTTCACCTGCACCGTGCGTCCGCCGAACAGTTCCAGGTCGAAACCCATGCTGCGCAGTTCGGGCAGCACGTCCTGTACCAGTGCCAGGTCGGCGGCGTTCAGCTCCACGTGCCGCGGGAACAGTTCGGTCTGGCTGATGCCCGCCCCTTGGGCCAGCAGTTTGAGGTTGCGCTCATAGATGATCCGCTCGTGGGCGCGGTGCTGGTCCACTACCATGAAGCCGCTGCGCAACTGGGCCAGGATGTAGGTGCCGTGCAGTTGGAAGACCGGCCTGTCCCCGGGTTCCACCTCGTGGTTGCGCGAGGCCACCACACGGGGAAGTTCGGCAGGTACCGCGGGTTCATCCACCGGTGTGGCCATGCCCATTTGGAAGAGCTGCTGCCACCCGGCCGCGCTGGGCCTGGGCGGTGCGGTGAACACACCAAGGTCCTGTGGACGCCATGCCTGGACCGGCCGCGGGCTTTGGTCCAGCCCGGCCAATATCGCGGGCTCTGGCTCGAAATCGAGGCTGGGGACGATGTTGAACCGCCCCAGCGAACGACGCACGGCAGCATGCACAATGGCGTACACCGCGCGATCGTCGCGGAACTTGATCTCGGTCTTGGTGGGGTGTATGTTGATGTCGATCTGCGCCGGATCGATGTCCAGATACAGGAACCAGCTCGGATAATTGTCGCGCGCCACCAGTTCGTCGTAGGCCTTGCGCACCGCGTGCTCCAAGTAATTACTGCGGATAAAGCGGTGGTTCACGAAGAAGTATTGCTCGCCCCGAGAACGTTTGGCGAATTCGGGTTTTCCCACGAAGCCGGTCACCCTCACAAAGTCGGTGGCTTCTTCCACAGGCACCAGGCGTTCGTCGTACTTGCGGCCGAAGAGCCCTACGATCCGTTGCCGCAGGGCGTGTCCCGAGCCGGCAGGCAGGTTGAACTCTTCCTGCTCATTGTGGACCAATTGGAAGGCGATGTCCGGATGGGCCAGTGCCACGCGGTGGAACTCATCCAGCACGTGCTTCAGTTCCACGCCATCGCTCTTGAGGAACTGGCGGCGTGCGGGCACGTTATAGAACAGGCTGCGCACGGCGATGGTGGTGCCTGGAGGCCCGGCAATGGGGTCCTGGCCGCGGGTACGGCTGCCTTCGATCAATACGCGGGTGCCGAGGTCCTGATCGTGCTCACGGGTCTTGAGCTCCACCTGCGCAATGGCCGCGATGCTCGCCAAGGCCTCACCACGGAAACCCTTGGTGCGCACCGCGTGGAGGTCGTCGGCCACCCGGATCTTGCTGGTGGCGTGCCGCTCGAAGCACAGACGGGCATCGCCAGGGCTCATGCCTTTGCCATTATCCGTGACCTGTACCAGCGTGCGTCCGGCATCCTTCAGCACAAGCACAATGCGGTCGGCACCAGCGTCGACGCTGTTCTCCAGCAGTTCCTTGACCACGCTGGCCGGGCGCTGCACCACTTCGCCGGCAGCGATCTGGTTGGCCACATGGTCGGGTAGCAGCCGGATGATATCGGCCATCTTAGAACTGCACCAGGCCGAAGCCCTTGATGATGAAATAGAGGATCACCATCACCCCGCCCATGGTCATCAGCAAGCGTGTGATATGACTGCGTTCGGTGGTCTGGCGATGCCAACTGTGGCGCATCCGTTCGGCGAAGAGCGCGCGATCGGCTTCGATGAGACCATCCGCACCGGCACGCTCCCTGGCCTTTTTCAGCCGCTCTTCTCGAGCTTCCCGCTCCGCATCATAGTACCGCGTGGGAAAGTCGAATCCCTTCGGTCCGCGTTGGCGGAAAAGCGAAAAGGCGACGGGGAGCTTCGGAGGGTTCATGACGACGTTTCTCAACGGTCATACAAAAGTACGTCGTGGCACGGTTATTACTCCGTGAAGCAACGTGGACCGGGGTGCTGGCGATCACCAGCACAACTGTGGATAAGTGGCGCGTTCAATACCACTTACCCCCTTGATGCTCCGGTAGTTTTGGACCGTTCATGAAACAGCGCATCGCTTATTTGTCCGCCCTGGTGTTCGCCGGGTTCGTTGCATTCAGTGGAACACCTCCTCACCGCAACGTGCATGGTGTTGTGCCAGCCTTCCTGGAGCAGCCCATGCCTTGGGCGGACTCCGTGTTCAGCACGCTGACACTGGATGAGCGTATCGCCCAGCTGATGATGGTGGCGGCGTACAGCAATAAGGACGCACGTCACGAGGCCGAGATCGAGAAGCTGGTGCGCGAACGGAACATCGGCGGTCTGATCTTCTTCCAAGGCGGTCCCGAGCGGCAGGCCCGGCTGACCAATCGCTACCAGGCCGCGGCACGCACACCGCTCATGCTGGGCATGGACCTGGAGTGGGGCCTGGCCATGCGGTTGGACAGCACCATCCGGTTCCCGCGACAGATGACCCTTGGTGCACACGCGGACGAAGCGCTCGTGCGTGAAATGGGGCTCGAGATCGCGCGGCAGATGAAGAGGCTCGGTGTCCACGTGAGCTTCAGCCCTGTGGTGGACGTGAACAACAATCCCGCGAACCCGGTGATCAATGATCGGAGCTTCGGGGAGGACCGCGAGAATGTGGCCCGCAAGGGCATCGCTTACATGCGAGGCCTGCAGGAGGGGGGCGTCATCGCCACGGCCAAGCATTTCCCGGGGCACGGCGATGTGGAGAGCGATTCGCACTACACCCTACCGCTCATCGCGCACAGTCGCACCCGCTTGGATTCATTGGAACTGTTCCCGTTCCAGCGACTGGTGGATGAAGGTCTGGCGGCCGTGATGGTGGCGCACTTGGAGGTGCCCGCGCTGGACAGTACCAAGGGGCAGCCCAGTACCCTCAGCCGTTACGTAGTGAGCGACCTGCTCGAGGAGCAGATCGGGTTCCGTGGGCTGGTCTTCACCGATGCCCTCAACATGAAGGGCGTGGCCAATGCCGACAAGCCTGGCGAGATCGAACTGCGCGCCATACTTGCCGGAAACGATGTGATGCTGTTCCCCCAGGATCCCGTGAAGGCCATCGAGCGCATCCGCAAGGCGATCGATGACAAGGAGCTGGACCGTGCCGTGATCGACCACAAGTGCCTGAAGGTGCTGCGTGCCAAGGAATGGGCAGGCCTGAACCGAATGCTTCCGGTGGAAGTGGCAGGGCTTGCCAACGACCTGAACACCCCGAAGGGTCTGCTGCTCCGTCGCGACCTCTATGCCCGCGCGCTCACTGTGCTCAATGACCACAAGAGCATCCTGCCCATCACCGATCTGCAGCAACTGCGTGTTGCCTCGGTGGTCATCGGCGACAGCCTGGACAACCTCTTCCAGCGAAGCATGCAACGCTATGCCGATTTGGCCACCTTCCGCTGCGACAAATCCATCCGCCGCGATAGCCTGAACGCCTTGCTCCGAAAACTGGAGCCCTTCGACCGCGTGATCGTTTCGGTACACGGGACCAGCTACCGGGTCAACAAGGACTTCGGTATTCCGGAAACGGCCATGGACATTGTGCGCGAGATCGCGGCCCGCAAGCCCACCGTGTTCGCCCTGTTCGCCAACCCGTACCGGCTCACCCGGGCCTATGGAGCGCATTACCTCGCCAGTGTGGTGGTGGCCTACGAGGAAACGGAGGATTCCCAGGACCTGGCCGCACAGCTCATCTTCGGTGCCATCGGGGCCACCGGGCGCCTGCCGATCACGGCATCGTCGTTCTATGCAGCTGGGGATGGTCGTGATGTGCGGCCGATCCGCAGGTTCGGCTACACACTGCCCGAAGGCCTTGGCATGCGGTCCGCGGACCTGAAGGCCATTGACGATATCGTTGCGAACGGTATCCAGGCACAAGCCTATCCCGGTTGCCAGGTGCTGGTGGCCGTTGATGGGCAGGTGGTCATGAACAAGGCCTATGGACACACCACCTACGCCAAGACCCGTCGCGTGCACACGGATGACCTGTACGACCTGGCCTCGGTGACCAAGGTGGCGAGCACCACGCTGGCCCTGATGAAGCTGGTGGACGAAGGCCTTGTGGACCTCGACAAGCCGCTGGGGCACTACCTGCCTGAACTGGAAGACCACTACACCACCCATGCACGCATGGGCATTCGTGAGATCCTTACCCACCAAGCAGGGCTCAAGGCCTTTGTGCCCTTCCAGAGCCGCTTGATGAAGGACGGGAAGTTCAAGCCGGGTACGGTGAGCGACAGTGCCTCGGAGCAATACACCATCCGGATCGCCGAAGGGCTTTATCTGGACCGCACCTACCGTGACAGCCTGTTCCTGTGGGTGCTGAGGACGCCGTTGGGGCAGAAGGGCGAGTATGTGTACAGCGACATGGGCTACTACCTGTTGCAGGAAGTGATCGAGCGGCAGACCGGCATCCCTTTGGACCGCTACGTGGATGCACAGTTCTACCGACCGCTGGGAGCCACCACCTTGGGCTACCGGCCATATGAACGGTTTGCCAAGGAACGGATCGCGCCAACGGAGAACGATGCGCTGTTCAGGCAAAGGCAGGTCTGGGGTGATGTGCACGATCCCGGCGCCGCAATGAAGGGTGGTGTGGCAGGCCATGCCGGTCTGTTCGGCAGCGCCAATGACCTGGCCAAGGTGATGCAGATGTTGCTGAACGGTGGCTATTACGGAGGGCGCAGGTACCTCAGCGAAACGGTGGTCAAGGAGTTCACCAAGTGCCAGTTCTGCAAGCCGGATGGAAGTGGTAACAGGCGTGGACTGGGGTGGGATAAACCCGTTCGTGGCAAGGGTGGTCCCACCTGCGAATGCGTGAGCTATGCCAGCTTCGGGCACACGGGGTTCACCGGTACCATGGTCTGGGCCGATCCCGAACAGAACGTGGTCTATGTGTTCCTGAGCAATCGCGTGTACCCCAAGGCCGATACCAACAAGCTGCTCGAAATGGGCATCCGCACCAAGGTGCAGGAAGCGGTGCATGATGCGGTGGCCGCCCGGATCAAACCGCAACGGGTGGCATCCATACCGACCACCGGGACCTCAGCGCGCTAGGTACTGCGTTGGGTCCAGGTAGAACATCTTTTTCCACCCCTGCGGCGATCCATCGATGCGCCAGGGATAGGGGATGAGCGTCACGATACTGTAGTGAAGGTGTGGTGCTTTGCCTTTCGCGTTCCCACTTTCACCAACGGTACCAAGAGCGGAACCGGCCGAGGTCCATTTGAACGAGTTGGTTCGGATCTCCTGCAAATGCGCGTAATAGTGCAATCGCCATTTGGGGCCCAGTACAAGCACCACATTACCGCCCATGGCCAGTTGTCCTGTATAAAGCACCAGGCCACTGGTCGCACTCTGAACGGTGGTGCCGGCCTTGGCAAAGATGTCCGCGCCTTTGTGGGTGCCGCTCTTTCCCCATGGGTGGTACCAAAAGGTCTCCGGGTGATAGCTGTTCCGATCGGCACCGGCAACGGGCATGCCTTGCGGATGGGCCAAGAGCAGCCCGAGCAGCACAATGGCCAACAGGCCATAGCGTGTTCTCTTTCCTTTCATCAGGGTGTGAACGTGGAACGCGATGCGCTTGGTACCGGAACTCAGGTATGCGTCAATTCAGGAACACGATGGCGCCGTTCAGCACGGCTGCGAAATTCACCCAGAGCAGATAGGGTATCAAGAGCAGCATGGCCGTGCGATGTATGGGGCCGAACGAGCGGATGCACCACACTATGGCCAACCACAGGAGAATGATCTCCGCGAACGCCAATGCCGGAGAGCGTAGGCCGAAGAAGAGCAGCGACCACCCGAAGTTGAGCATTAGTTGAAGGAGGTAAACCGCAAGCGCTCGGCGTTTGGCCATGGGCTCCGTGGCACTGTTCCATACCAGACCGGCCGCGATGCCCATCAGGATGTACAGCAGCGTCCATACCGGTCCGAAGATCCAGTTCGGTGGGTTGAAGGCCGGCTTGTTGATGTCGACATACCAGGTGCCGATGGCATCCGCAGTGAGCAACCCGCTCAGGGACCCGATCACGAGCGTGCCAAGGATGGTGATGAGGAATTTGACCGGTACGGGGAGTGCGTGCATTTCTCAGAAGGGATAACCGATCGCGATGTTGAGGATGAGGTTCTTGTTCCATTGGGTGTACAGGTCATTGAACACCCAGCGGTCCCCGGCGGGCAGGTCCGGGCGGCGCAGTGGTGCGGCCAGGTCCAGGCGGATCACGATCACCTGCGGATCGATGCGCAGGCCGATGCCGGCGTCGAAGGCGATCTCGCTGATGAAGGTGTCCCATTTGAACACGCCACCCGGTCGCGAGGGGTCGTCGGTCAGCAGCCAGATGTTGCCCGCATCGGCGAAGAGCGCGCCCTTCACCAGGCCCGAGATGGTGAAACGGTACTCGGCGTTCGCTTCGATCTTCAGGTCGCCCACCTGGTCCACCAGGAAGTTGCCCTCCTGCTCGGTGACGTAGGTGCCCGGACCCACACTACGCGCCCGGAAGCCGCGCAGGCTGTTGGTGCCACCGGCGTAGAACTGCTTTATATAGGGCATCACCTGGGTGTTGCCGTAGGAGAACCCGGTGTGGGTGAGCAGCCGCGTGACCAGCTGGGCGCCTCGCCCACCGAAGGCATGGTACCAGCGCAGTTCCGGACGGAGGCGCACGTACTGCGAGTAGCGCTGGTCGATCAGGGTATACCCTTCCTCAGGCCGAGGTCCTCGGGAAAGCGCGAAGATTCCGGACAGCAGGTTGCCGCTCTCATCGGCCCCCAGGCTGTAAACCAGCCAGTCGCGTTGCGTGTCGCGGTTCTTGGTGTTGCGCGTATAGGTGTAGCCGAAGCCCACGACGAACTGGTCCTCGAAGCTGCGCTTGATGGTGGGGTTCTCGTCCAGGAAGGCGTCGAAATCCTCCGAGGTGTAGAAGAGGTTGTTGTAGCTGATCTCCAGCAGTTGCAGGTCGTGCCACACCTTGCGGTCCCGACGCCAGGCGTAGTTCAGTCCCGTGGCGGCCGACCGCATGCCGTAGAGGTTGATCCGCCGGAACAGGCCGAATCCCACGGCGATGTTGGTGACCGGTGTGCTGTTGCGCAGGCCCTTGGGGTCGGGCAGCAATAACATGCGCGGAATGGCCAGCCCGGCCTTGATGCCCACCTCGTAGGCATTGGTGCCCGCATCGGCCCCGGAGATCTGGGTCTCGAACCGGCCGTTCACGTCCAGGGTGAACTGCTCGGAGCCACCGAACAGGTTGCGGTCCACAAAACCGGCACGCACACCCGGGCCGGCGAAGTTGTTGCTCTTGCTCACGGCGTTCAGTTCACTGAACAGCGAGAACCGTTTCAGCGGCAACAGCGCGATGCGGGCGTGCAGCACGTCGGCCCGCAGCGTGTCGTCCGCGTAGGCCACCAGCACGTTGCGGAACACACCGTACGTGCTGAGGAAGCGCTGGGTGGCGTTGCTGCGTGAGAGGGAATAGGTATTGCCGGGCCGCATGAACACGCCTTGCAGGATGGGCTCCGGACGGTACATGTCCAGGTAGCTGATGTAGTTCACGCTGTCCACCAACACGGTGTCGGTGGGTGGCAACACGTCGTCCATGTCCGCATGCACGGTGACGGAGCCGATGGTGTGGATGCGGCGTTTGATCAGGGCCGTGGTGTGCTTCACCCGCAGGTTCAGGTCCACGATGGTGTCGCCCACGGTGGTGTCAGCGGTCCACACCAGGTCATCGGCACGCAGTCGGTACCAGCCCTTTTCGCGTAGTCTGTCGGCCACGCGGGCCCGCTCTTCCGTGAGCCGTGTGAGGTCGTACGGTTCCCCGGCATGCACGCGGCACCGTGACAGTTCCAGGGCCATGGTACTGTCCAGCACACTGGTGGATCCATTGCCCATGCGCAGGCTTCGGATCACCAGTGGAGCGCCCGGCGTTACGGTGAAAATCACCGAGGCCTTGCGTCCGTGGCGCACCACCTCGAAGCTGCACTTCGCGTTGAAGTGGCCGCGGTTGTTCAGCCGGTTCACCATCGCTGCGTTAATGTCCGCCAGCGGGATGTCGTCCAGGTAGACCGGCTTTGCACCGACCTTGTACTTCAGTGTATGCCGGAGGCCTTTCTGCTTCTTCGGCTCCTTCACCCCGTTGTGCAGGGCCACCATGGGCCGCATGCCCAGGATGCTGTTGTTGGCGCCTGGCTTTACCAGTTCCTCCAGTTCGCGCTTCGCTCCGGCGGCATCATAGTCGGGCATCGTCGTCCATTCCACCGTGAATCCGGTGTAGAGCGGTCGTTCCTCGGTGCTGTAGCGTAGGCCCGTGCAAGAGGCCAGCAGGGCCGTGGCGAGCAGGAGGGTGGCGCGTACGCACCGGCTATGGAAGGAACTGCTCACTGCTTGTTCTCCTCGGTAGGTCCCCCTGTGCGCTGCTGGCTGATCTGCTTGCGGAGCGCGTCCAGTTCCTTGGCGTTCTTCTCGAAGTCGCGCGTGAGCATGATGGCCACGCCGTTGTTCACCAGCTCGCCATCGTAGAGGTCGTAGGCGTTCTCGTGGTACACCCGCAGCCGTAGTCGCCCGTCCTTGGTGACGTCGTAGGCAATGGCATACTGCGGCGCCTTGGTGTTGCTCATGGCGCTCACGTCCTGCTTCTTTTCGTTGTATCCCAATGAACCACCCGCCTCGATGCTCACCCGGTCGTTAAGGATGCGTTGTGTCACCTTGTAGTCCACGGTGGTGCGGGAGTAGCTCTGGCCGCCCTCGGACTGGTCGTAGGTGTTCACGCCCAGTTGGACGTCCATGCCCTTGATCCGCTGCCCGGTGAGGCGGTTGAGCTGCTGGGTGAGGATGCCGTTGACGGAATTGCGGGCCGCCGTGCTGGCGAGGCTGCTGCCACCCGATGTGGTGCCGGTCTCATTCTCGATGAAGGTGCTGAGCACCAACAGGCCGAACACCTGACGGTTCAACTCTTCCTGGTTGCTGGGCTTGGCCAGTTGGTCCAGCACGCTGTTCACCTGCGGGTAGCTGTTGCGCACCTGCCGGTCCATGTCCAGCCCGAAGCTGATGTTCGGCGCCTGCACCGCTTCGCGGATGTTGATGAGCACATCGAAGGGTAGGGGCGCCTGCAAGGCATTACGTTCGCTTTCGGGCAATCCGCCACGGGCGTTGGCCACCAAGGGATACGGCGCCACCTTGGTGCTGTATTTGGCCTGCACGTCCATGCGCCCCGCGAGCGGATCACCGTCCCACACGATGGTGCCGCCGGGCACGAGTTCGAAGCGTTTCTTCACCAAGCCATAGAACTCCAGCGTGTAGCCACCGTCCACCACGGTGAAGGGCCCCTGCAGGTAGATGTCGCCCAAGGGGTCGTAACGGAAATGGAGGTCGGCCTCGCCCCGGAAGCTTGCGGCATCGCCGGTGGTGGGGTCGATGACGATGGCGAAGCGGGCGTTGCGATCGAGCTTGATGCGCAGGTCGAGGTCGATGCCGGGCAATTGGGCGGCCAAGGAATCGCGCAGCATCTCGCTGTCGGACTTCAATACCAGCGTGTCCAGTGCGTCGTAGTCGGCGGTGAACTGAACAATGCCCTCGTGGTCGATCATCTCCACCTTGCTGCCGGGCAGCACCACGCTGAGCGCAGTGGAATCCTGCACGCTCACTTCACCCTTCACGGTGGGCGTGGTGGCCGTACCACCGATGTGCAGGTCGATGCCGCTGAAGAGCTTGCCGTAGAACATCGGGTTGTCCTTGGCGGTGCTGTTCACCAGCTGGAAGCGGTCGGTGCGCAGGCGCAGGTCCAGTTCGGGGTCGCGGTCCACGCCGGTGTTGATGCGTCCGTCGAGCCGGAACAGGTTGTCCTTGGCGTCGAGCACCTCGAAGCCGTTCATGGCAAGACCGCGCGCATCGAAGGTCACCGTGTCGTTCAGGATCCGGTACACGGCTCCGGTCTGGATGAGGCCGAAGTGCCCATTGGTGATGGCTGTGCTGCCAAGGACCTTCACCGCATCCCCATCCTGCTCGTAGTGCAGTTCGCCGTTCAGCGCACCGCTCAGGTCGAACAGATAGGCTTTCGCCAGGGGCTCGAACAGGGCGAGGTCCTTGAGGTCAAGTTCGCTGTCCACGATGGTACGCGGAGCTTCTTCACGTACATCGACCTCGAAGGTGGCGCTGGCCCGGTTCGTTCCCGCATCGAGCCGCAACGATCCCTCGAAGCGGTCCTCGCGGTCCTCGACGATCTCGGCCTCCACCATGCCCAGGGCCACGTCCATCAGTTCCAGCTCGCGCACGGCGAGGTCGGCCTTCAGTCGTTCATCGTCGTGCAGGGGAAGCAGCACGTTCGCATCCAGCGTGCCGTGCAGCACGGCCAGGCTGTCCACGCTGCGCACGAGTCCGGTGATGTTCGCCAGTTCGAAGCCCTCGATGTCCAGGTGGTTGCCATCCTCTTCCGTGCGGAGCTCGATGCGCTGCGAGCCGCTGGTGATGACGAGGTCGTGGGCATGCAGGCCATCGGGGTCCAGGTACAGTGCATTGCCGGACTTTGCCTTCCACAGGTTCCGGTCGAGCACCAGTTCTTCCTGCAGGTGGGCCACGGTGATCCCGTCCTCACGCCGCAGATCAAGCCCGATGCGGTAGCGGTCCTCCTTGCCGTTGCGCAGCCGGAGGAGTGTCTTCAAGGCCCCGGGCACGTTGGTGGCCTGCAGCACGAGGTCGTCCACGTGCAGGCTGTCGCGCATCACCCGCATCACCGCGAGCTCGCCTTCCAGCTGCGGGCCCGCCGCGGCCAGGTCGATCGTGAATCCCTTGATCTCCACGCCGGCGTAGTCGAGCAGCGGCACATCCACGTTCAGGGCGAGCGCATCGAGGTCGCTATCGTACCGCCCCTCGAAGCGCTTCACCTCCATGGCGTGCAGTTCCGGCAGCAGCAGGCTGGCGAGGCGCTGGGTTCCGGGCAGGTCCACCTTCAGGTCGATGTGGCGTCCGTGGGGCGGTTGGAAGGCGTAGGGTTCCTGGAACGCACTGAGCAGGCGTTCGCGGATCAGGGTCAGGGTGCTGTCCAGGGAGAGGTTGGCGTGGTAGGCGAGGTGGGCCACATCACTGTCCAGGTCCACGGCGGTGGAGTCCGCGTCGAGCAGGCCGTTGAGCGCGAAGCCCTCGAAGGCGAAAGTGCGTTCGTTGTTGAAGATGCGCAGGCCCGGTGCCTGCAAGGCGATGCGGCCGCGCTGGTCGGGCATGAGCGCGATCCGGCCCGTGATGCGGCCTTCGGCGTTGAGCACGTGGGAAGTGAGCCCCAGTTCACGCAGGTGCAGCCGGATCAGGGAGAGGTCCACGTTCATGGCCAGGCTGTCACCGGCCTTGGGCCACGGCCCTTCGGTGTGCAGGTCCAGTTCCACGGCCTCGGTGGCGGTGGTGAGGTCCAAGCGCAGGGAATCACCCACCGCTTCGGCCATCAGGCGCAGGCTGGAGAGGTCGTTGCCGTTGTAGGTGAGGAGCGTCGGGTTCAGCGTCAACGTGCCTCGACGCGAGTCATCGTGCAGGCCATCGCCCCTGGCCGCCAGTGTGAAGCTCACGGGGCCGAGCGCGGTATCGCCGGTGAGGCGCGCAGCAGCGATGCGGTCCGCCTTTAGGTCCACGTCGATCATGCCGGGCATGGAGCCCTTCCACCCGCTTGCTTCGGCGTGGCCCACCAGATCGCCGAGGTCGCTCTTCAGATCCACCTTGGCGCTGGCATCAAGACCGTATCCCTGGGCTTCACCCCTCAGTACGAGGCGCTGCGGCAGGGGCACATCGGGCGGAGCGAAGGCTTGCATCAACTGGCGGATCCCCGCGCCCATGGTCAGGTCCTCGACGGTGAGCGCGTAGCGACTATTTGGCCACTGCGTGGGGTTGCTGATCCGGCCGTTCGCATGAAGGATGCTGCCCTGATCGCCATCGAGCTGGATGCCTGCACGTTGAATGTCCTGAGCGGTGCCCGTGACCCACAATTGGGTCTTCCAGCGTTCCTCGATGGCGGCTCCATTTGGTAGTTCAACTCCGAATTGATGCAGGAGCGGAAGCAGGACCGCGAGACGAAGTTCACCACCCACTTCGGCATCGAACGGTACAGTTTCGGGGTTGCGGTATACCACGGAAAGGTCGCCCGGTGCGGCCGTGGCGCGAAAGGTGAAGCTGTTGCCCAGGGCGGTGATCCGGCCCTCGGTCAGCGAGAGGGTATCGGCAGTGGCGTCCACGTGCGCGCTCAGGTCCGCACGATCACCGTTGGGGCCGCCATGCACGTACAGGCTGTCCAGTTGCAAGGCGATGCGTCCGTTGTTCATCTGCACATCGCGTGCGCCCAGTCCTACGCCGGTGAAAGCGAGGTGTGCGGGATCCAGCAGCAGGGCAGGGGTGCTGATGCTGTCGGTGTGGAAGGCGATGTCGCTGTTCGTCACCGCCAACTGGTCGATGGCGAGGTCCCAGTCCTGCGTCCAGAAGCGGAAGCCATCGTGCTGGTCCAGCCAGAG
>JBKDXR010000090.1:0-2545 GCA_046306055.1 Flavobacteriales bacterium | reverse complement strand
ACGTCGAGGGGAACGAGGAGCACTTCCTCGCTCGTGTCTTCTCCCTTCGTGAACGAGGCTGGAGAGCGGCGCAGCTGCGGCACACGCTTGCTGATGTCGTTCATCGAGGCTCCGACAGCGGCGCTCGACGTGAGTAACCGCTGCATGGACCGGTGCTTGATGTTCGCTCGCTCACTCGCGTGAGGTCGCCGGATGGCGACGAAGACAAGTACGACGAGGCAGGCGAACCAGGCGGGCGTGCGGCTGGCGCGAGTCGTGGTGGTGCCGGACGAGGTGACGGTGAGGGAGACGCCGGTGGTGGTGCGCGTCGGCGGGTTCCGCGTTGAGGTGTCGGGTGACTTCTCGAGCGAGACGCTGGCCGGGGTGCTCGACGTGCTTGAGGGGTTGCAGCATTGATTCCGCGAGGGGTGGAAGTCTTCGTAGGGCTGGAGCCCATCGACCTGAGATGGAGCTTCGACCGCCTGGCCGGCATCGTGGTGGAGCGACTGGGGCGCGAGCCAAAGAGCCGGGCCGTCTTCGTCTTCTTCGGCAAGCGACACGCGGCCATCAAGTGCGTCTTCTTCGACGGGACGGGGCTGTGCCTCTTCTACAAGCGACTCGACCGCGGCAACTTCGCCGTGCCTGAGTCGCGCGGCGACACGACGTGCGTGCAGCTGACGGAAGGCGAGCTGGACGACTTGCTGTCGGGGCTGACGCTGGAGGTCGCGCCGAGAAAAGTGCAACGAAGAGTGCACTGATGGGTTGTGGGCGCGCGGCGGATGGCTATTTGAAGGGCCGTGCCCGCGAGCCAGCCATCGACGGAGTTGACGCTCGCGCGGACGCGCATCGCCGCGCTCGAGGCCGAGCTGAGCGCCGCGCGGGCCGAGCAAGAGCGCGTCGTCGCCGAGCGGAACACCCTGCGCGAGGCGTACACGGCGGTGAAGCTGGAGTTGGAGTTGCTGAAGAAGCGCCTCTTCGTGGCGAGCGCGGAGCGCGTGGACACCGCACAGCTCGAGCTGGAATTCGCGGCGAAGTTGGCGGAGCTGGACAAGCTGGCGAAGCGGCTCGCGCCAATACCCGAGTCGGAGGTGCCGTCTGTACCGGGCGGCGAGTCGACACCGCGCGCGCCGAAGAAGCCGACGGGGCGACGCGACCTGAGCGAGCTCGACCTGCCCGAGGAATCGGTGGTGCTGGTGGACGCAGCCCTCGAGGGGAAGCTTCCGCGGAGCGGCTTCGAAGTCAGCTACCAGCTGAAGTGGCGGCGCGGCAGCATGGTGCGACTCAAAGTGATGCGGGTGAAGTACCGCGAAGTCGTCGAGGGCGTCGAAGGCGAGAAGACGCACACGGCGGAACGTCCGCCCGAGATTCTCCCGCGAAGCCTGGCGACGCCCTCGCTGCTGGCGAGGCTGGCGATGGAAAAGCACCTCAACGGGATGCCACTGCACCGCCTCGAAGCGGCGTGGCTGCGGGACGGCGTCACCGTTGACAGGGGCACCACGAGCCGGTGGCTGGGTGACGCCGGCGCCCTCTTGCGCGAGACGGTGTTGGCGGCGGCGAAGGCGTACGCTGTGCGCACCAGCTTCTGCTGCAACACCGACGCGACAGGCGTGCACGTGCAGCCGCTCAAGGGCGACATGAAGAAGAAGCAGCCGTGTCGGCGCGGCCACTTCTTTGTGCAGCTCTTCGACAAGGCGCACGCCTTCTTCGAGTATGTGCCTCGCGAGACGAGCGACGCGGTGAAGACGCTGATGGCCGGCTACACCGGCCACGTGCAGGCCGACGCCAAGAGTGTCTACGACGTGCTGTACCGCGGGGACGAAGACGAGTGCGACGGCACCTGCACCGAGGTGGGGTGCTGGGCGCACGCGCGACGGAAGTACTGGGAGGCCGCCATCGCGGGCAGCGCTGTCGCGCGCGAGGCGCTCTTGCGCATCCAGCGCATCTTCGAGGCTGACGAAAAGCTGAAGGGGCTCGAGCCCGACGTGCGCAAGCGCCTGCGCGACGAGCGGGTGCGCCCGTACGTCGAGGCCTTCTTCGTGTGGGCCCACCCGGAACATCAGAAGGTGAAGGGCACGCGCGGTCCGCTCTGGTCGGCGCTTGGCTACTCCATCAACCAGGAGGACGCGCTCAAGCGCTTCCTCGACGACGGGCGTCTCGAGCTCGACAACAACTCGTCCGAGCGCGCGCTCCGCACTATCGCCACAGGCCGCAAGGCGTGGCTCTTCGTCGGCAGCGACGACTCAGCGCAATCTGCCGCCGCCTTCTTCAGCCTCATCGCCTCGTGCAAGCTGCACCGCCTCGAGCCCGAGGCCTACCTGCGCGACGTGCTGCGCGTTCTGCCGCACTGGCCCAGGGACAGGTACCTCGAGCTCGCCCCGCTGAACTTCGCCGCTACGCGCGCGCGCCTCGACGCCAAAGAGCTCGAGGCGGAGCTCGGCCCGCTCACGGTGCCGGCGGCTGCCTGACCCGGTCTCGCCGACCGCGAACTCCACGCCGAGATCAAGCACCGGTCCGTGCATCGGGTACCGACGTGAGCGGCGTGCAGAAGGTGGTGCCACTCGACTTC
>JBKDXR010000089.1:0-20277 GCA_046306055.1 Flavobacteriales bacterium | reverse complement strand
CTGGGCGTCCGTGCAGTCCATCGTTTTGGACATCGAAAGAGGCCACGCACGGTGAAGGGATCAAGACCCTCCCTTCTTCTATTGTCAAACGCCCGTTGTTCATGGCTCAGGACACCTCACCTATTTTTGAGATGGCTTCTAATCTGCCAATTTTATTGATGTGCTTTTGCTCTCATTTAAAGATTGTAATTGATTATGGTCCATCAACTGCCCGCAGGCACAGGAAAGTACTGAAAGTATGTATACAATGTGTTTCATTGATTGTCGCTAACGTTTTGCAGATTGGCGATGGGCGGGCTTTTCAGCACAAAAGTTTGTTCGGAGAACTGAACTTTCGGCTACCTCAAAACTGTCAAGCGGAGACGAAACCCCGCCTATTGCCAATGTGCTTTTAGCGGTTCGGGCTTTTGTCTGTTCTATTGCTACCATTTCATTTTTCAATTTGTCTGCCCCAAATATTGTTGTTTGCGTCTGAAACATTAACTAATTCTCTTTCGATTTTTTCTCCGTCTTGTCCCTCAATGTTCAGCGTTAAATGTATTTTGTCTTCAATTCTTTTAAAGTCAAAATTGTATTTGTGCGGTTTTGGTATTCCGTCATAAAAGTCATTTGGGATAAAATGTCGAACAACAGTATAAAACTGATTGTCATATACAACAAGAAAATCGTTTTCACCGCAAATGGTTTCAAAGCTCTTTGCATTATTGTCAGAGTATACTGTCTTGCCAAGTCCTAGTTTTATAAGGTTATCGTCTGAGCCTGAGTTAATAGAATAGAAACCCTCGTAAATTCGAATTTTATCTGAAATAAGAGTGTTGTCTACTGTCACAAATAGTTTGTTTTGGTCTTCCTTAATAAATATGTAATAAAAAGAAAGTCCGCCAATAATTGCAGCAACAATTCCAAATATTATCAATTTCTTTTTTGTCATTTTATTTGTCTGGTTTGTGTCGTCATAGCCTGACCGCTAACTGATCATTGCCGTAACCCAGTTGCGTTTGTTTCTATCGTTGGTTCAACGGCCAAGGTACTGCTGTTCAGCCCGTTGCTCGTACAGCAAGCGTTTGCTTTCGGAACTAACCGCAACTCCTTCACCCCAACAAGTGTTTCCCGCTCACGTCCACCACAAAGCGGCCGCGCAGGAACTTGCGGCCCAGCAGCACCTGGTACTTCATGTCGCTGCGGTCGAACAGGGTGAACTGGGTGCGCACCGTGAAGCCGTTCAGCCGCACCCGGGTGCTGATGAGGTAGCGGCGGCTGGTCTCGCCGTTGCTGCTCTTCACCGTTACCCGTTTGTACACCTTGAAGACCTTCGTTTTCCGCCTTCCGCCCATCTGGAACACCACCGTCAGGCGCTTCTGGCCGTCCACCGTGCGCACCCGCAGGCGTTGGTAGTGCAGGGCGCTGCGGTAGGCCCCGGTGTCGATCTTGGCCTCCACGCGCTCCACGCCCAGCCCCGGCAGGGCAATGTGCTCCAAACGACCGATGGTGAGCTGCTCGCGTGCCATGTTCGGACCGCAAATTAGTCCGGAGCGTCGTTCGTGCTGCGTTGGTGGCGTTCCCGGTGATCAACAGCGGTCCGCAGGGCCCGGGCCGGTAGCGGGTTTGTTATCGACCTGTTAAAGATCAGCCGAGCACCACCGGGGATCGCCGACCTTCGTGCATCCGAACCCGAAGACCATGAAGTCCATCCTGACCGTTTTCCTGAGCGTGGCCCTGGTGGCCGCCTGCACCACCAGCGCACCCGAGGCCAAGGCCCAGACCGTGAAGAGCTACGGCGCCGAGATCACCCCCGATGGTGCCATGAGCATGGCCGACTTCGCGAAGGCCATTTCGCAGACCGATTCGCTGCAGGCCAAGGTGGCGTGCGAGATCATTACCAGCTGCACCAGGAAGGGCTGCTGGATGCACGTGAAGATGCCCGATGGCACGCCCATGATGGTGAAGTTCAAGGACTACGGCTTCTTTGTGCCCAAGGAAGGACTGGAGGGCAAGAAGGCCGTGATGCAAGGCTATGCCACCAAGGAGGTGACCTCCGTGGCCGAACTGCGCCACTACGCCGAGGACGCCGGCAAGAGCAAGGAGGAGATCGAGAAGATCACCGAGCCCCGCGAGGACCTGTTCTTCCTGGCGGACGGTGTGCTGATCACCTTCTGATCGCCATCCTGTTCACCCGTTGAAGGCCCGGCCGAACGCCGGGCCTTCGCCTTTGCGCACCCCGCTGTTGACAGCTTGCCCTCGCCAAGGGGCCATGCCTCCCCACGCGGCCTACTTTCACGCCCCGAAGAACATCCACCCATGAGCACGTTCGCATTGGCCGTACACGGCGGCGCCGGTACCATTGCCCCTGACCTGATGACCCCGGCACGCGAGAAAGCCTATCGCGATGCCTTGGAACTGGCCCTGCGCCGGGGCCATGCCGTGCTGGCCGAAGGGGGCGCCGCACTGGATGCCGTGGAGGCCGCGGTGCGCGTGCTGGAGGATTCGCCCCATTTCAATGCCGGGCGCGGCTCGGTGTTCAATGCCGATGGCCAGCACGAAATGGACGCCAGCCTGATGAACGGTGCCGACCTGCGGGCCGGTGCCGTGGCAGGGGTGCAGAACGTGAAGAACCCGGTGGTGCTCGCACGCCGCGTGATGGACCAGAGCAACCACGTGCTCATCAGCGGCAACGGGGCGTTCGAGTTCGCGCACAAGCAGAAGGTGGAACTGGAGGACGACCAGTACTTCTTTGACGAGTTCCGCTACCAGCAGTGGAAGGAGACCGTGGGCACCGATGTGTACCAACTGGACCACAGCGACAAGGAGAAGAAATTCGGTACCGTGGGCGCGGTGGCGCTGGACCAGCACGGCAACCTGGCGGCCGCCACCAGCACCGGTGGCATGACGAACAAGAAGTGGCAACGCATCGGCGACAGCCCGATCATCGGCGCGGGCACCTATGCCAACAATGAGAGCTGCGCCGTGAGCTGCACCGGACATGGCGAGAGCTTCATCCGGGCCGTGGCCGCGCACGATGTGCATGCGCTGATGGCCTACAAGGGCCTTTCCCTGGCCGAGGCGGTGCGCGTGGTGGTGCACGAGAAACTGCCGCCGCTGGATGGCGACGGTGGCCTCATCGCCGTGGACCGCGCGGGCAACCTGGTGCTCGACTTCAACTGCAGCGGCATGTACCGCGGCCATGTGGGCGCCGATGGGCAGTTCCACACGGCGATCTTCCGGTGATCGGGGCTACAGGTCCGCCTATTCCCGTTAATCACCACCTGCCTGCCGGTAGGCAGGTTCATTCCCGGTCCGATCAATTCAACCGTGAATGGACATTCATGAACGTGAATGGGGAAGGCTTCAGCGAGGCATTATTTCCGTACATCACCGTTCATTCCCGGTCCGATGAATTCAACCGTGAATGGACGTGCATGAACGTGAATGGGGAAGGCTTCGGCGAGGCACTATTGCCGTACATCACCGTTCATTCCCGGTTCAAAGAATTCAACCGTGAATGGACGTGCATGAACGTGAATGGGGAAAGCTTCGGCGAGGCACTATTGCCATACATCACTGTTCATTCCCGGTTCAACCACATGCGCTGACCAGCCCCGCTTGCAGGGACTCTTTCATACGACCATTCTCAGAAAGAGCAGAAGTCCTGAAGGTGCTTGCCGGATGAGCAATGTCGCGATCGTTACGCGGTGCCTTTCGATACGGGCTTTCGCTGGAAGGGCAGTTTCAACCGCTTTTCCGCGGGGGTCTCGATATCCTCGCCAAGCAGGTATCCCCAGGCGTTCAAGGCGGGAATGCTGTCGCAGATCACCTTCAGCATACCGGTGAGCGGGATGGCGAGCAGCATGCCGGCCACCCCCCACAGCGAGCCGAAGCCCAGCAGGGCCACCAGACTGACGAGCGGGTTGATGCTGACACTGGAGCCCACCACTTTCGGCGTGATGAAGTTGTTGTCCAGGAACTGTACCACCAGGCAAACGGCCAGCGCGCCCACGGCGTAGAGCATGGAGTCCTTGGTGACCAGGGCCACGAACATGGGCAACAGGGCACCCACGAGCGCACCGATGTACGGGATGAGGTTCAGGAAGGCGAGGATGAAGCCGAGGAGAATGGCATACTTGAGCCCCAGCAGCAGGAAGCCGGTGGAGGCGAGCACGCCGAAGATGACCATGACGGTGAGCATGCCGCGCACATAGCGACGGGAGAGCTTGCTGATGTTCACCATCACGCTGAGCGGCGCGGTATCCCGGTCATTCCCCAGCAGGTGCAGGAAGTGGCGGAAGCGTTCGCGCAGCAGGAGCAGCAGGAAGACGAAGATGGGAATGGGCAGTACACTGGCCAGTGCGGTACCGGTACTGGTGAACAGGGTGAGTGCGGCCTTTCCGCCCCAGTTGGCCAGGTCGCTGAGGTGCGCGTTGAACCAGTTCATCTGCTCGCGGCGGTCCATGTGGGTGTTGTTCTCGATCCAATCCAGGAACTGAAAGCCCCGGATGGAGAACTTCTCCTGCAGCATGGGGAGGTCCTTGCTGAACCGGCTCACCTGCCAGCCCAGGAAGAAGAAGATACCCAGCACCACCACCACGATGAGCACCGTGCCCGTGAGCGCCGCCGCCCATCGGGGCAGCCAGCGTTCCAACCCGCGTGCCATGGGCAGCATCAGAAAGGCGAGCAGTCCGGAGAACATCATCACCAGGATGATGTCGCGCCCGAAGTACATGGCGGTAACGGTGAGCACCACGGCGGCAAGCGCCAGCACGTAGCGCTGCAGGGTCGCTGCTGGTGGCCGGTGGTCGGTGGGCGTTGTCATGCGCGGAAGGTACCGCTGCGCTCACGGAACCTGCTCTTGATGCGCTGCCACGAGCGGTCCAGTTCGGAGAACAGATGACCACCGCCCTCGCTCTTCCGGAAGTTCTGGAAGAGGGAGGGCAGCACAGCGCCCAGTCCGCCCAGCAGGGTCTTGCCGAACGCCCCTTTGGCACGTGAGCCCAAGGCCAGGCCCAGCAAGGTGCCGGCCACGTTGGTGCCCGGCCCGAAGGCGTCCAGCAGGTGGCCCAGCGGTTTCACGGAGCGCAGGATGTCGGTGACCGCGTTGCCGATGACCTTGCGGCGGAAGGCCGGTGTGCGTGCCCGCTGCCAGTGACCGTTCAGGGCTGCGCCATAGCGGTCGCGTTCGCCCATGAGCCGACCACGTTCGCGCTTCACGGCGTCGAGGTCAGGGAAGGTGCTCCGGCCTGGCATGTGCGGCATTGATGACGGCGAGGATGATGCGGTCGCGCAGCACCCAGCGCCAGATGAGGTAGAACAGTCCGGTTGCGGCGAAGAGCACACCACCAGCGGCCAGGAAGCCCAGCACGTTGTCGTGAAGCACCCGGCTCAGGTAAAGCCCCAAGGCCACGGAGAGGAGCCCGATGCCCAGGCTCACGAGCAGGATGGCCGCGATGTACCAGACGGCCCTTGCCGCGACACGCCCGCCCCGTTCGCTCAGGTCGAGGGTGATCAAGGCCTTGCGGGCCTCGAAGTAGCCCTTGGCATCGGACGCTGCCGCCTGGAACAGTTCCCCGAGGTCCGGCACCTCGGTTTCCGGGGGCGGATGTTGCTCGCGCTCGGTCATGCGTGATCAATTGGCGCCGTGGCGCACATGGTCGGCCGTGCGTCGGGCACGGTCGGCCACATCCTCGGCGCTTTCGGTGACATCCTTGCCCAGCCGTTCCTTCAGGTCCTCGGCCTCTTCGAACAGGAAGCGCACGAAGTCGCTCACCTCTTCCTTGGTCATGGTGGCGGTGTTCACCACCTTGCCTTTGGCCTTGGCCCATTCGGTGCGGGCCTGGTCGATCATGTCCTCCAGATCGTCCTTGGCATCCTTGGCCTTGCCGGCCATGCGTTCGCGGGTCTCCTTGCCGGAGCGCGGGGCCAACAGGACCCCGATGGCCGCTCCGATGGCGGCACCGGCCAGAAAGCCCAAGATGCCGTAATTGCGTTCGTTGCTCATGGCGTTGCTTTCCCGAAAGGTACGGCCGGCAATACCGGCGCCGACTGATCCCGGTCAGGTTGGAGGTATCCGCCACGGGGTGCGGTCTATTTTTGCGGCATGAAGCGCTTGTTCCGAAACCCGGTGGTGTTCCTGGTCGTTCTCCTGTGCGCCACAGGCGCTCGATCGCACGCCCAGCATGCGTTCGGGTTGGCGGGCGAATACCTCTTCAATATGAAAGCGGCGGAGAACGGGAACCTGGGGCTCCGTCTCAGCTACGACCGGGTGTTGAACGACCATTGGACGTTGCGCGGCATGGTGGGAGGAATGGGCGGTGGGCAAGTGCGGGTGTATACCGCGGTACCGCTGCCGGCCTATGCCGGACTTCCCAACGACACGGTGAGGTCCGATGAGCGCGAGCGCTATTTCCACCTAACGGTCGGTGCCCGCCGGTATGTGCTGGGTGGTGCGTTCAGCAAGGGCGGGGCCTATGTCCACCTGGGCGTGCACCTGGGCTTCTGGTCGTTCACTGCCGAGACCGAAGCGTACGACAACACCCGGTATACCATCCCGGCGCTCGGGCCTACCGAGGACGACCTCATGCTGGTGCTTTTCCCGGTGGGCGTGGGCTATGAGTGGCGCGCGGGCAAACTGGTGCCCTACGCGGAGCTGGCCTACATGCCGGGTACCACGGTGGGCGATGCCGCGGAGCTCACGCAAGGCTTCGGGATCACCGTAGGACTGCGGTTCCCGTTCGGCGAAGGGGAGGGGAAGTGAGCGGTTGCCCTACGAGAGCCACTTCCGCTCCATCACGAAGGTGCCGAAGGGCAGCACGCTGGCGGCACCAAGGCCTACGATGCGTTCGATGTCCCACTTCAGCTGCGTGAACAAGGGGACGGCCGCCACCCAGTAACCCACGAAGAGCATCCCGTGCGCCCAGCCCACGTACTTCACGGCGAGCGGCATGTCGGCCATGTACTTCAACGGCATGGCGATGAACAACAGCACCAGGAAGCTGATGCCCTCGAGGCGGGCGATGGTGCGGAAACGGGAGTGGATGGGGGATGTGGCGTTCATGCGGGTACAAAGGTCGGGTGTGCTTTAGCTATGGAGCGTGGCTATCCTTACTGTTTGCGCGGTGCGATGGTGTTCTCAGGGCGTTCCAAGTACGATACAACGGCCATGCTTCCGTTCCAAAGTCCCTCGAAGTAGCGGTCCTTCTTGAAGTAGGGGGTCATCTCCACATCGATGATCCACTGGCAGATGGAGTCGGGCATCACCTGCTCTGTGCCCTTGCCGGTGGCCATGAACATGGCGCGTCGGCCCTTGCTGATGGCGATCACCATCCCGTTGTCACGTTCGCGCTTGCCCACGCCTACGGAATCCCCAAAGGCCACCGCGAATTCAACGGGCGACCTGCCGTTGAACGTGGGATGGGTTACGAGAGCGATCTCGTTCCCCGTGCGTTCTTCATGGGCGCGGTACAGGCTGTCGAGCCGCTGTACTTCATGGTCCAGAAGGAGATGTTCCTGGTCCAGAACGAAACCGGATGGCCGCACAGGCCCTGGAAATTGGGGGGCAGTGAAAAGGGCCGCGAGGATCAGGGCACGGATCATTCGGAGAAAGGATCAGCGAGCTTGGAACGCCACGTGGCCTCCAGGTGTTCGATGGCATCAGCGGGCAGCGCAACGGTCCGTGAGCGCTCCTTCCAGTCACCATCCACGAACGTGAAGGTCACGTTCCTTCCGTCGCTTTGCACGTTTCGCAGCTTGCTGAAGGGGATGCGGAACGTGGTGGCCAGATCATGCCGCAGGGTATGGTATAACACCAGTACACCCAGTCCGGCCAGCCCTGCGGTGAGCAGCAGGCCTTCAGGACCTTGGGAGGGAAGGTGCAGCAGATCGAAGAACGCCCGTGCACCGATCAGCAGGAACCCGAAGAGCACGTGCAGGGTGCGGCGGGGGGTGTGGCTGCCGCTCAGCTCCTTCGTTCCCAACGCTTCCTGCCAGTTGCCCGAGCGGGTGAAGTAGAGCGCCTCGCCATCGATGTTCAGGTATCCGCGTTCCAGTTCGAAGTGGCGGCGCTGCATGGCATGCGTTCAGCTCTTCACCGGCACCTTCACGGCCGTGAACATGCGCTCCTTCACGCTGTAGCTGTGCCCCTTGCTGATGATGTGCACCTTCATGCCTTCGATGCTGAAGGGATGGCCCTCTTCCACGTCTGCGAAGTCGCTGTACGTGATGTCGTGCCCATCGAAGATCATCACCTGGCCGCTGCCGATGGTCTCCAACCGTTCGCCATCGGTGATCACCACGCCGGTGTCCTCGCCCAGGCCGATGCCAATGGCCGAGGGGTTCGCTGCCACGGCCTGCGTCAAGCGGCTGAAACGCCCACGCTCCACGAAATGGCTGTCCACGATCACGTCCTGGATCAGGGCCGCACCGGTGGTCATCTTCACGCCACCCTTGATCAGTCCGCTGGCGCTGTGGCCCTGGTAGATCATGGTACTGCTCATGCACATGGCGCCGGCACTGGTGCCCGCGACCACGAAACCGGCCTCCTCATGGTAGCGCCGCTTCATCAGTTGCAGAAAGGCCGTGCCGCCGAAGATCGTGGTCAGGCGCAACTGGTTGCCGCCGCTCATCATCACGCCATCGGCCCGCGACAGGCGCTTGATCATATCGGGCTTCACATCGCTGCGGTCGCGGATGTCGAGGATGTCGATGTTGGTGGCCCCGAGCCTGCCGAAGGCCTCGATGTAGTTCTGGCCCACTTCGTCGGGAATGCTGCTGGCACTGGTGATCACCGCGATCCGCTTCGTCGAGCCGCCGACCTCGTCCACCACCCGTTTCAGGATGCCCTCTTCGATGAAGCCGTGGTGGAACACCTTCGAGTGGTGTCCGCCTTCGGGCGTGTTGCCCTTGTCCTCGTTGCCGCCAATGGCGATCAGCTTGCCTTTCGGTGTCATGTGCGATGGTTCAACCCCCACCCCCCGTTCGCGCCGATCATGCTCGCAGCATGGTGCGTTGGTCCGGCACGAACAGCGCGAAAGTAGCGGACCGCATCGGCACCGTTATCCATGGATGAAGTTTTGATGAACAGAAGGATGTCTCCTATCTTCCCCCTCGGCTTACCCCGATCGCTCCATCACCTTCAACATCCCACCGAGGAATTCGGTCCATCCCATGCGCATCCTCGAGCTCAAGGCCATGCGTGGCCCCAACCACTGGTCCGTTCGTCGCCACCACCTCATCATCATGCGGCTCGATATCGGCGAGCTGGAACAACGGCCCACCGACAAGATCCCCGGGTTCTACGAGCGCATCACCACGTTGCTGCCCACCACCTACAGCCATCGCTGCAGCGAAGAGCACGAGGGTGGTTTCTGGGAGCGCATCAAACGGGGTACCTGGATGGGCCACGTGATCGAGCACATTGCGCTGGAGATCCAGACACTGGCGGGCATGGAGACCGGCTTCGGCCGCACGCGCAGCACCGGTGAGCATGGTGTATACAACGTGGTGTTCAGCTACATCGAGGAACCCGTGGGCCTGTATGCCGCAAAGGCCGCCGTGCGCATTGCCGAGGCGCTCATTGAAGGCAAGGCTTACGACCTCCAGGCGGATATCCAGCAGATGCGTGAACTGCGCGAGGATTCACGCCTTGGACCCAGCACCGGCAGCATTGTGCAGGAGGCCGTGGCACGTGGTATCCCTTACCTGCGGCTCAATGGACAGAGCCTTGTGCAGCTTGGCCATGGCATTCACCAGAAGCGCATCCGCGCCACCATCACCAGCCGCACCAGCAACATCGGTGTGGAGATCGCCTGCGACAAGGAGGAGACAAAGCAACTGCTCGAGAGCTACGAGATCCCCGTGCCCAAAGGGCGTGTGGTGCGCAGCGAGGAAGGATTGAAGGATGCGCTGGAAGTGGTGGGCTACCCGTGCGTGATCAAGCCCATCGGTGGCAACCATGGTCGCGGCGCCACCATCGGCATCAAGACCTGGGAAGAGGCAGTGCCCGCGCTGGCCAAGGCCAAGGAGATCAGCCGCAGCGTCATCGTGGAGCGCTTCATCACCGGTCTCGACCATCGTCTGCTGGTCATCAACCACCAGTTCGTGGCGGGTGCCAAGCGCACGCCTGCCTGTGTGATCGGTGATGGTGTGCATACCATCCGCCAGCTGGCCGACGAAGTGAACAAGGACCCCCGTCGCGGTTATGGCCACGAGAAGGTCCTCACCCGCATCGATATCGACGACCACACCGAAAAGATGCTTGCCCGCCGTGGCATGACCGCCGACAGTGTGCCGCCGAAGGACGAGGTGGTGTACCTGAAGGCCACGGCCAACCTGAGCACCGGCGGCACCGCCACCGATGTCACCGAGGTCGTGCACCCCTACAACGTCTTCATGGCCGAGCGCATCTCGCGCATCATCGACCTCGACATCTGCGGCATCGACATCATGACCGACGACATCACGCAGCCGCTCACCGAGACCGGTGGCGCCGTGCTGGAGGTGAACGCCGCGCCCGGTTTCCGCATGCACCTGGAGCCCACGGAAGGCATCGGTCGCAACGTGGCCGAACCCGTGGTGGACATGCTGTTCCCGCCGGGCACGCCCAGCCGCATCCCCATCATCGCCATCACTGGCACCAACGGGAAGACCACCACCACGCGCCTCACCGCCCACATCATGCGCAGCGTGAACTACAAGGTGGGCATGACGTGCAGCGATGGCGTGTACATCATGAACCGGATGCTTCAGAAAGGCGACTGCACCGGCCCGGCCAGTGCGCAGTTCGTACTGAAGGACCCGCTGGTGGACATGGCCGTGCTGGAGACCGCACGGGGTGGCATGCTTCGCAGCGGCCTCGGTTTCGAGCATTGCGACGTGGGCATCTGCACCAACGTGGCCGCCGATCACCTCGGCCTCAAGGACATCAACACCCTGGAGGAACTGGCCCACGTGAAGAGCACCGTGCCGCGCAGTGTACGCAAGGATGGTTACGCCATCCTTAACGCCGACGATGAGCTGGTGATGGCCATGCGCAAACAGTGCGATTGCAAGATCGCGTTGTTCAGCCTGGACGAGAACAACCGCCTCATCCGCCAGCACTGCAAGCTCGGCGGTCTCGCGGCCATCTACGAGAACGGCTTCATCACCATCAGCAAGGGCGAGTGGAAGCTGCGCATCGAGAAGGCCGTGAACGTGCCGCTCACCTATGGCGGAAAGGCCGTGTTCAACATCCAGAACGTGCTGCCCGCCGTGCTGGCCGCTTACACGCAGGGCGTGAAGATCGAGGAGCTGCGCAACGCACTGATGACCTTCGTGCCCTCACCCGCGCAGACGCCCGGCCGCCTCAACCTGTTCCAGTTCAAGAACTTCCAGGTGGTGGTGGATTATGCCCACAACCCGCACGGCTTCGAGGCCCTGGGCCGCTTCCTCAGCAAGGTGCCCGATACCCCCAAGATCGGCGTCATTGCCGGTGTGGGCGATCGTCGCGAGGAGGATACCGTGAACCTTGGCAGGCTCAGCGCCCGCATGTTCGACGAGATCATCATCCGCCAGGACCGCAACCTGCGTGGCAAGACGGACGATGAGATCATCGCCTTGCTGGTGAAGGGCATCAAGGAGGTGGACCCCAACAAGAAGTACATCATCATGAAGAAGGAGGATGAGGCCATCCGCCACGCCATCGGCACCGCGCCGAAAGGCGCCTTCGTGGTGCTGTGCAGCGACGTGGTCCCCGACGCGCTGGCCCTGGTGCTGAAGCTGAAGGAGGAGGACGAACAGGTGCCCTTCAGCAAGGAGGATATCCCGAACCGGAACAAGGAATTGGTGGGGTAATGGGGCACTGGATTCGGCACACGGTCTGGGTGATCTGCCTAGGCAGGGTGTTGGTTGGGTGCCAACGGCCGGCATCAACGCAGCTACTCACCTCCGAGACATTCCAAAAGGAACTGGACTTGGTATATTCTCTCTACAGCCATCAAGAGGCGGTAAAAGCAGACTCGGTTGTCAAAGGGATAATGAGGTACTCTTTAAGCCGCGATGATTCCATCAGTCTGTCCCGGTGCTATGTGTCCGTGCTTCTCGCTTTGGACAGTGGGAAGAGCGCACTTCATCACATAGACCTCGGTTATCCATCAGATGGCGCAGATGACTATGAACTGATGCGGAGGCACTCCTTCCGTTTTCAAGCATTCTTGGCACTCAATGCTTGTGATAGCGCATGGCGCGAGCTGGATCGTGGGTTTCGTTTGGTTGAAAGGAACGACAAGCTTCAACTAAAGCAAGAGGATCTTGAACTCAATAAGGTTGTGCTTGCTCAGCGTTGTCCACGTTGATATGTAATACTGATGCGAGCTTTAGGCCCCACGTTCGCGCGACGATTCCGCCCTTATCGGCCGACCTGTTGTTCTTGCCGGAATCCCATCACAGCTGATGCTGGCGCGGATCTGAGATCCGTGCCAGCATCAACTACGCCAACTACCCCGCGTCTGAAACGCACGCGATGATCGCCGCGCACTTGTTGCGCTCGCGACGAGAATGACGAAGGGCTTACACTTGATGAATGCCGCGTCCCATGAAACACCTGCTCATTGCCTGTGCAGGGTCTCCTGAAAGGGACCCTGCACCAGATTTTTAAATGTGATCTGTTCAGACCCCGGATAGCGCTCGTACTCTTCCGATACCTTTCAGTTCGCCCGCTCACAACGGCGCGGTGATCATCGTCAGCAGTTCCTGCGGACGGCCTTTATAGGCCTCGATCTTGCCGGTGTTCTCCACCACGAAGGCCACCATGGTCTCGCTGGGCAGGCCGGTGCGTAATGCGCCTTTCTGGGAGTGGTTCTGGATCACTGCCTGTATGGTGCGTACGGGCCCCCATGGGAAGCCCCACCAGCCGGCAAGGGCCGAGGTCCACGTGGCTTTGGTGCAGCGCCGCTCCAGGCACGGAAGGCATCCGATGTAAGGCGTGCGGTCGTAGCTGGTCATCACCAGGAAGCTGATGGCGCGACTCGCCAGCACGGCATTCAGTGGAGCAGAACGGTTGCCGCATTCCGGACAGGGCAGTGAACGGATCAGGGCCACCTGCTCCTGCACGCGGACTTCGTCCACGGGTTGCATGGCCGCATCAATGCCTTGGAACACGGCCTCGTCCACATTGCGGGCACGCAGCATGCCACGGATCACGGCCAACGCTTCGGGACGCAGATGGTGCGCCGACCTCGTGGCGATATGGACCAGCTCGGCGTCGGTGTACTGCGAATAGATCTTCTCCAGTTCCGCGGGGCTGGGTTCCATTCTGCCAATGTACTCATGGCTCTCCACCGACCATCGCATGGATAAGGGGCGGGCTGACCGGCCTGGTGTATGAAAAGAAAAAGGCCCCGTCGCCGGAGCCTTTTCACGTTCACTAACGAGGGGTGGCTTACTTGGCCACGGCCTGGCGCTTCTCGGTGATGCGGGCGCTCTTGCCACGCAGACCGCGCAGGTAATAGATGCGGGCCCGGTTCACCTGGCCGCGCTTGTTCAGGTCGATCTTGTCGATGAAGGGGGAGGCCACCGGGAAGATGCGCTCCACGCCCACGTTGTTGCTGATCTTGCGAACGGTGAAGGTGGCGGTGCTGCCGCTGCCCTTGCGCTGGATCACCACGCCTTGGAACTGCTGGATACGCTCCTTGTTACCTTCAACGATCTTGTAGTGCACGGTGATCGTGTCACCGGCTTTGAATTCGGGAAGGGCGTTCAGTGGCGCGTATTCCTTCTCGAGCTGCTTCATCCTGTCCATGGCCTGTCGTGTTTGAGGAGGTAACCCAGCGCCCTGCCATTAACAGGGATTCGGTCTCCGGATTTGGGGCCGCAATATTACGGATCTTTCCGTTCGCTCCACCAACCCGCTCATTCCCCGGGCTCCAGCAGGCCCGGACGACGTTGCCGGGTCCGCTCCACGGCCTGTTGGTGACGCCAGGCATCAATGTGGCCCTGGTGGCCGCTCAGCAGCACGTCGGGCACGGTCCAGCCTAGGTAGTCGGCCGGGCGGGTGTAGGCCGGCGGGGCCACCAGACCGTCCTGGAAACTGTCGCTCAAGGCCGACATCTCGTCGCCGATCACGCCCGGCACAATGCGGATGATGGCATCGCACAGCACGGCCGCGGCCAGCTCGCCACCCGTAAGCACATAGTTGCCAATGCTCACCTCGCGGTCCACCAAGCGCTCGCGCACCCGCTCGTCCACCCCTTTGTAGTGCCCGCAGAGGATGATCAGGTTGCCCTTCAGGCTCAGTTGGTTGGCCAGGGGCTGGTCCAGCAACTGACCATCGGGGCTCATGTAGATCACTTCTGCATAGTCGCGCTGCGCCTTCAACTCGCTGATGGCCCGGTGGATGGGTTCCACGGTCATCACCAGGCCGCCACCACCGCCAAAGGGGTAGTCGTCCAGCTTCCGGTGCTTGTCGGTGCTCCATTGGCGCAGGTCGTGCACCACCACTTCCACCAGGCCTTTGCCTTGGGCGCGTTGCAGGATGCTCTCGCCGAACCAACTGTCCAGCAGGCGGGGCACGGCGGATAGGATGTCGATGCGCATGGAGCGTTGTGGAGGGCGTTACGACGTTCATGCCGCGGACGTCCTTCAGCGGGCAAAGTTCCACCTTCGGCAGCGCTCCGCAAGGGGGTGTACCGGCCCACTTTCGGGAAGGTCCGTATTTTCGGCATGCCGGTTGCCATCCCTCCGGCACATTCCTTCCCTGATGAAACAGCTGTTGACCCTTGCCTTCGTGGCTGCGCTCCAACTGGGTGCCATGGCCCAAAAGCACGTGTACGAGGACCTGCTCGTGATGTACGTGGACGAGAAGTACGAGAAGTGCATCGCCAAGGCCGAATCGTACATCAATGCCGACGATACCAAGCGCGATGCCCTGCCATTCCTCTACGTGAGCATGTGCTACTACGAGATGTCGCGCAATACCAAGTACGAGGTGGACTATCCCAAGGCGGCCGTGGAGGCGCTGAAGTGGGCCGTGAAGTACCGCAAGAAGGACAAGGAGAAGGAGTTCTTCAACAATTACGAGGACTACTGGAGCTCATTGAACACCATGGCGCTGGAAATGGGCGAGGGGTTGCTCGATGATCCCAAGACCCTGAGCAAGGCCAAGCAGATCTGGGTGGCCGCTACGGGTTATTACCCCGAGAACCCTGGTGCCTGGCTGATGCTGGCCATGTGCCAGTACAAGTCGAACCTGGCCAAAGAGGGCGACCTCAGCATCCAGGAGTACAACAAGGCCATTGCCGCCGCTGGTGATGTGAGCACCCTGCCTGTCGATCAGAAGAAGATGTTGAAGAACGGCGTGATCCGGTATTGCGATTACCTCGTTTCGAAAGGCATGCGTGACCAGGCCCGCAAGGTGGCCACGGTGGTGAAGGATGCCTTCATGGCCGAGGACGATTTCAAGGGCATGTGGAACGCGCTCTGAGCAGCATTCACCGATAAATGGAACGGGCCGATGAGGCCCGTTCTTTTTTAATGCGGATCCGGATCATGCTGTTCATCCTTGGTGCTTCCGGGGGGGTAGTCCCCAGAGCACCAATAGCGGAAGCAACAGCACGTCGGCCACGAGTGCCACGGCCAGTGTGATGCTCACGAGCAATCCCATGTAGTACACGCTGGCAAAGCCCGAGAACACCAGCGAAACGAAGCCCGAGAGCAGCATGATGGTGGTGATCACCAAGGCCTTGCCGGTGGAGAGGAATGCCCGCTTGGTGGCGTAGGCCAGTGAACGCCCTTTCATCAGTTCGATCCGCAGCTTGCCGAGCATGTGGATGGTGTCGTCCACCGCAATGCCGAACGCGATGGTGAAGATGATGGCCGTGCTCACCTTGATATCGATGCCCAGCAGGCCCATGATGCCGCCCACCACCACCAGCGGAACGATGTTGGGGATCAGTGCGATCACCGTCATGCGCCAGCTGCGGAACACCCAGGCCATGATGGCGGCGATGAGCACGAAGGAGATGGAAAGGCCACCGATCAACTGGCTGCTCAGCTTCTCGTTGTTGCGATCGATCAGGTAGGCCATGCCGGTCTGGCTGAAGTGCAGCCCTTCCGGTTTATCGAGCCCGGCGATGAACGCGTCCAATTCCGCGTTGCGGCCGCGATGCACGTATCCGCCCTCGTCCTTCATGCGCCCGGTGATGCGGGCCGTACGCTTGTCGGTGCCCACCAAGGTGGCCATGCGTTGTGTGCCACTGAAGAGCTCGGCGCGTTTCACCAGCCGCCGGCATTCGTCCGGGTCGTCGGGTAGTGCATAGAAGGCATCCGAACCACCGTTGAAGGCCTTGTTCAGGGTCTTCACGATGGTCACGGGCGAGATCACAGCACGCACGCCGTACTGCTGGGTCAGGTGCCCTTCCACGGCCTCGATGCTGCGCAGGACGTCCAGTTCCCAAACGGTGCGCGTACTGTCGGTCAAGGTCACCTCCACCTCAAAGGGACGCACGCCCCCGAAGTGTTCCTCGAACCAATAGTAGTCCTGTTTCTGCGGGTCGTCCTCGGGCCAGTCCTCCAGCAGGAAGTTGTCCACCTTCAGGCGGGTGATCTGGGTGAGCGAGACCACTGTCAGGAGCATGAAGGCCCATGGAACCGCTCTTCGATTTCGTAGCATCCATCGGAAGATGCCGTGCAGCGGTGCATACCAGGAAGTGCGCGTTTCGTCCTGATCTGCGGCCACCGGAGTGCGCACCAGCAAGAGCACGGCTGGCAACAGGGTATAGGCGAGGCCATACGCCAGCATCACCCCGAAGGCCGTGTAAGCTCCGAACTCGCGGATGGGTGGGATGCCGCTGTTGAGCAGGGTGGCGAAACCGATCGCCGTGGTGAGCGAGGTGAGGAAGGTGGCGAGGCCCACCTCGTAGTAGGCGATGGCCAGCGATCGGGCCTGCGATCGTCCTTGGCGCAGGCATTCGATGTAGCGCTCCAGGATGTGCACCACATCGCTCATGCCCACCACGAACAGGATCGTGGGCAACAGCATGGTGAGTATGCTGAGCGGCTTGCCCAACAGGCTGATCAGGCCCACCTGCCACAACACCGTAAGGCCCACCACGCCGATGGGCACCAGCACACCCCACAGCGTGCGGAAACCCACCGCCAGGAAGATGGCCAGCAACACCACGGACAGGGTGAAGAAGAGGGCCAGCTCGCGCTGCATCTTCTGGATGTACCAGTACTGGCCATGGATCCGTCCGCCCATGCGCACCTCGCCGAGCCCACTGGCCGTAACGGCACTGTCCACGCGCATCATCAAGGCGTCGCTGCGTTCCTTGCTCAATCCCGGTGCGGTCTGCACCACCATCAGCAGCGACTCCCCGTCGGGCGCGAAAAAGCCGTCGCGCACACGCTCATCGCTCCAGATGCGGGCCGAGTCCACGGCCAGGGTGCTGTCGCTTTCCAGCCGCAACCAGGGAATATTGAACGCACCGATCGGTGTTATCCGCGGGTCGCCGAGGCGCGTGGGACTGGTGACGCCGTCGATGTCGGGCACTGCGGCCAACGCTCCGCCCAGGGAGTCAAAGCGTTGCAGGAACGCGCGGTCGAACACGGTGGGGGCGTGGGTGGCCGCCACCAACAGCATGTCATTGTCGTTGCCGAAGCGCTCTCGGAAGGCGAGGTAGCGGTCCAGTTCGGGGTCGTCGGTAGGGAAGAACTTCTCGAAATCGTGGTCGAGCCGCACGTTGCGCAGCGCCAGACCGAACACTACGGTGAGCACGCCCAGCAGGCCCAGCACGAGGCGGGCATTGCGCTTGGTCAACAGGCGTTCGATGCGTTGGATGCGTGCTTCCATCAACAAATGGTGGTCGATGCCGGTGGGCAAAGGTGGTGCAGTTGCGGCAAGGGGGCGGCTAACTTTGACCGCTGATGTTGCGTGTCCCGGCTTTCGCCCTCGTCCTGTTGTTCGTTCCGTTGTTCGCCACCCCGGCCCGGGCGGGCGATCTGGACAAGGCCTTCAAGGCCATCGAGGTCCACGATTATTTCAAGGCCCGTGCGCTCTTCACCAAGAGCGTGAAGAAGCACCCGGTGGCCGCTTGGTACGGGCTCAGTGTCATCAGCGGCCGCGCCAACAACCCGTTCTTCAACATCGATTCGGCCTACATGCAGGTGCTCCGTTCGGATGCCGCCTTCACCGTGGCGCGCGACAAGGAACGCACCCATGTGGCCCGCTTCGGTGTGGACCATGTGGCCATCGAGGACCAGAAGCGGCACGTGTTCGACCTGGCCTGGCAGGTGGCGAAGGGCCAGCACACCATTGCCGCCTACGATCGCTTCATCAATACCTATGTGGGTGCTCCCCAGCTGGCCGATGCCACTCTGGTGCGCGACCATCTGGCCTTCGAAGTTGCCCGCGAGGCCAATACGGCTGCCGCGTACCAGGCCTTCCTGGACCGCTACCCCATGGCGCGTGAGGTGTACGAGGCGCGAACCCGGCTCCAGCAGGCCCTGTACCGCGAGGCCACTGTGGATGGCAGCATCGGCTCTTACATCTCGTTCATCCAGGCGCATCCCGAAAGTCCCTATGTGCGGCAGGCCGAGGATGAGGTGTACAGGCTGAGCACGCCGGGAAGAACGATCCAGGAGTACCGAAAGTTCATCGCCGACCACCCCCGTAACCGCAACGTGGAAACGGCCTGGCGCAGCATCTACGAGGCCTATACGCGCGACCTCAGCGTGGGTACCATCACCCGCTTCATCCAGGAATATCCGGACTACCCTTACGTGGAGGAACTGGTGGACGATTACCGCATGGCCAGCCTGCAGTTGCTGCCGTTCCGGCGCGAAGGGCTGTGGGGCTTCATCGACGATGAGGGTGTGGAGCGCATCAAGGCGGACCTCGAGTGGGTGGAGCCTTTTGTTGGTGCGCAGGCCCTGGTAAGCCGCGACGGCAAGGTGGGCACCATCAACCGCTCGGGCCGGGTGGTGGTGGATATCGTTTACGATGATGTGCAGGAGGCCGTGGAAGGCACCAGTACGGTGGAGCGCGGCGGGCGCTTCGGTGCCGTGGACCGCAATGGTGATCTTGTGGTGCCCATCGTGTTCGGCGATGTGGGCGAGTTCTCCAAGGGACTGGCCTATGCAGCGCGCGAGGGCAAATACGGCTACATCAATGCCCGCGGCGAGGAGGCCATACCGTTCACATACGCATCAGCTGGCACCTTCCGCAACGGACTGGCCGTGGTGGAGACCCCGGAGGGCTACGGCGTGATCGACACCAAGGGCAACGTGATCGTGCCGCCGCAGTATGATTGGATCGAAGGCTTCGACCTCGCCGTTTCGCGTGTGCGGAAGGAGGGGAGGATGGGCGTCATCGGCCCGTTCGGCGATGTGTTGCTGCCACTGGTATATGAACACGTGGGTCCGTTCCGCGACAGCCTGGCGCTGGTGGTGAAGGGCAACAAGGCCGGTTATGTGCGCATGGACGGGCAGGTGGCCATTGCCCTCGATTACGATGCAGCGGCCGATGTGGCCAGTTGGGGCGACCTCACCGGTGGACTGGCCAAGGTGGTGCTCAACAACAAGCGCTGCCTCATCGACCGGCGCAATGTGCGTGTGCTGCCCTGCCAGTATGCCGATATCGGTGCTCCCACTGGGCGCCTGATCCCGGTGCGCAAGAAGACCAAATGGGGCTTTGCCGACCGGAAGGGCGATCTGGTGGTGCCTGAGAAGTATGAGCAGGCATGGCCCATGGTGAACGGCCTGGCACGGGTGAAGGTGGGCGACCTGTTCGGGGCGGTGGACAGTACCGGCAAGGAGGTGATCGCCCCGCGCTTCACTGCTCTTTCCGAGGCGGAACAGGGCCTGTTCATTGCCACCACCGCTTCTGGTACGGGCCTCATGGATGCCAAGGGTGCCGAGAAACTCGCGCTGATCTATGACAAGGTGGCCCTGTTCACGGACGGTATCGTGCGGGTGGAGCGCCATGAGCGGTTCGCCTATGTGCGCTTATCCGATGGTCGTTTCCTGTGGAAGGAAGAAGGCTTCGAACAGCCCTAGAAGCTGTTCGGGACCTCTTCAAACTCGTCCCCTGGTCCCTTTTCCGCCCATGCTTCGCCGGAAGGTGATCCCGTAGGCACCGCTACCTGATCATCTTCCCACTGCGCCTGAAAGAAAAAAGAATAGAAGCCATCTCAAAATAATCCTTCGGTCTACGCCGGGGTCTTTTCCGGGCATCCGTCGTTGCTCAACCCTTACAGAGCGTCCAGCTATGCGCGGGTCTCGCGCCTAGGCTGCCCGCAAAATCCCTCCGGCTCGCTACCA
>JBKDXR010000088.1:0-98446 GCA_046306055.1 Flavobacteriales bacterium | reverse complement strand
GTGAGCGTGGACATCTACGACCTGACCGGTGCCATGGTGAGCAGCCGTACCATCGCTGTGAACGATGGCATGGTGTACCAGGTGCTCGACCTGAAGGAAATGGCCAGCGGCCTTTACATGGTGAACATCACCGCCGGTAGCAAGCGCTACACCGAGCGTCTGGTGATCAGCAAGTAAGTCGTCCATCTGACGATCCATGCGAGAGCGCCCGCCTTTTGGCGGGCGCTTTCCTTTTGGGCCTTAGCGTAGGGTTCATATTGACTCAATACGCTTCGTACGATCAGTTCGTCCAATCATAGCATTGGGGCCTCATGGAAGTAAGAGGCGCGTGGAACCTTCGCAGCCGAACAACACCACAGCCCTTCCCCCATGAACCTACTTGTACGCTTCTTCCGATCATGGACCGCAGAGGTCCGTGATCTGCCCGTGGCACCTACTACGGCCTTGCGCATGCAGGACCGCACTCTCGGTTTCGGCCTGGCCTTGGGCCTGCTCAGTCTTGCCGCGCTGGCCTTCGGTCAGGTCAGCATAAGCCACCTGGGTACCTACGCTACCGGCAGCTACAACACCAGTGCCGCAGAGGTCGTAAGCTTCGATCCGGTCAGTGATCGTATCTTCTTCGTGAACGCGCAGCTCAACCAGGTGGTGGCCTTGAACGCCAGTAACCCGGCCTCTTTGACGCTCGCCTTCACCATCAACATGGCCACCTACGGCGCGGTGGCGAACAGCCTCTGTGTAGTGCCCGGCGGTATTGCCGTCGCGGCGGAAGCCAGTCCAAAGACCGATCCCGGGAAGGTGGTGTTCTTCGATGCAAACGGTACCCTGCTCAGCCAGGTGACCGTGGGCGCGCAGCCCGATCACGTGACCGTGACCCCCAATGGTCAGAAGGTGCTTGTGGCCAATGAGGGCGAACCGAACGACACCTACACCGTCGATCCACAAGGAACCATCAGCGTGATCGACATCTCCGGTGGGCTCGCATCGGTTACCGGTGCCAACGTCACCACCATCGACTTCACCGCCTACACGCCCATGATGCTGCCCGGTGTGCGCATCTTCGGTCCCGGTGCCACTGTTGCTCAGGACATGGAGCCCGAGTACATCACCGTGAGCGATGATTCGCAGAAGGCCTTCGTGGCCTGCCAGGAGAACAACGCCGTGGTGCGCATCGATCTGGCCACCAACACCATCGAGCAGATCACAGCCCTCGGCATGAAGGACCACAGCCTGCCCGGCAATGGTCTCGATGCGAGCGACAACCCCGCCAGCATCAACATCGCCAACTGGCCGGTGAAGGGCCTCTACATGCCCGATGCCATCGACGCCTTCACCATCGGCGGACAGACCTATGTGGCCTATGCCAACGAAGGTGATGCCCGCGAGTGGGGCACCTTCGTGGAGCCGCGCCGCATCGGTAATGCAGCCTATGTGTTGGATCCCGTCGTATTCCCCAACGCCGCCACGCTGAAGCAGAACGCCAACCTCGGTCGCCTCAATGCCACCATCTATTCCGGTAACCTGGATGCCGATCCCGAGTTCGAGGAGATCCACGTCTTCGGTTCACGCTCCTTCACCATCCGCGACGCCAACGGCGCCATCGTGTGGGACAGCGGTGATCAGTTCGAGCAGATCACCTCCGCAGCCTACCCCACGAACTTCAACAGCACCAACAGTGCGAACAACAGCTTCGACAACCGCAGCGATGACAAGGGCCCCGAGCCCGAAGCCGTGGTAGTGGCCAACGTGTATGGTAGCACGTACGCCTTCATCGGTCTGGAGCGCATCGGTGGTATCATGGTCTATGATGTGAGCGTGCCAACCGCACCGGTCTTCGTCCAGTACCTGAACAACCGCAACTTCGCCGGTGACGCCGCTGCAGGCACCGCCCTCGACCTCGGTCCCGAGGACATCAAGTTCGTAAGCGCCGCCGACAGCCCGGATGGCATGCCCTTCCTGATCGTCGGCAACGAGATCAGTGGAACGGTGAGCACCTTCCGCATCAACGCACCGCCCACACCTGAGAACATCGCCGTATGGACCTATGAGCCCCTGCAAGGCACAGCGGCTACACCCACTCCGAACATCGGTACGGGCTCCTCCGCATTGGTAGGTAGCATGACCGGCGCCAGCACCGCCACCGGCAGCTCCACAGGCTGCGCGCAAACCACCGGTACCACGGCATGGGCCATCGGCACCGCCAACCCCGGAGCCACCAACGAATCCTCCGGTGTGGAGTACCGCACCTCCACCGTGGGCTATTCGGACATCACCTTCACCTACGACCATCGTATTTCCAACACCGGCGCGCGCACCGCGCGGATCCAGTACACCTTGGATGGTATCAGTTGGACCAACCTGGACCTGAACGGCAGCAACTACAGCAGCGCTTGCGCAAGCCGCGGCGCGATCGACAACGGCCGTGTGGATGCCGGCGATCCGGTGGGCACCAACGTTTCCGACTCCTGGGGCCGTCGCACCATCGACTTCTCCGCCATCACCGGTGCCAACAACAACCCCACCTTCGGAGTGCGTGTGCTCGCCGCACACTATGCCGCCACCGGCCAGTTCCGCCAGGCCAACAACGTGAACACGGCCGCCACCGGTGGCACGTGGCGCTTGGACAACGTGACCTTCGCTGGCATCGAGCAAAGCGTGAGCACCGCTACGATCGCCACGCCCGTGCCCACCAGCCTCATCGGCTTCAGCACGCCCGAAGGCACACCGAGCGCGGCACAGACCTTCGCCGTCACCGCCAGCGACCTCACCGCCGACCTGGTGCTCACCGCCCCTGCGGGCTTCGAACTGCGTGAGCAGGGCATCGGCAGCTACGCCACCAGCTTGAACCTGAGCGGAGCAACCGTTAGCGCCACCATCGAAGTGCGCCTCGACGGCACCACGGCAGGCACGTACACAGGCAACGTGACCATCGCGAGCACCGGTGCCACGGGACAGACCGTGAGCGTGGATGGAACGACCATCGCCCCACCGGTACCGGGCTTGCTGGCCCGTTGGACCTACGAGCCGCTGCAAGGTGCGGCCGCCACGCCTACGCCGAACATCGGCAGTGGTTCCTCCGCCATCGTGGGTAGCATGACCGGCGCCGGTACCTCCACCGGCAGCACCACGGGTTGTGCACAGGTCACGGGCACCACCGCCTGGGCCATCGGCACCGCCGCCCCCGGCACCACCAACGAGTCGTCGGGTGTCGAGTACCGTACCTCCACTGTGGGACATGAGAACATCGTCTTCTCCTACGACCACCGCCTCTCCAACTCGGCCACGCGCACGGCCCGCATCCAGTACACCCTGAACGGCAGCACCTGGACCAACCTCGCACTCGATGGCGGCAATTACGACAACAGCGCCTGCGCCAACCGCGGCGGTCTGGACGGTGGTCGCATCGATGCTTCCGATCCCGTGGGCACCAACGTCTCCGACTCCTGGGGCCGTCGCGTGATCGACCTCTCCGGCATAAGCGGAGCGAACAACAACCCGAACTTCGGTATCCGGATCCTGGCGGCGCACTATGGCAACACCGGCGAGTTCCGCTCGGCCAACACGGTGACCGGCATCGCCACTGGTGGCACCTGGCGCTTTGACAATGTGAGCTTCACCGGGGATGTGATCACCACCCCGCCGCCCTTCACGCTGCAGATCCTGCATGCCAGCGACTTTGAGGCCGCAGTGCAGGCAACCGAGGATGCACCGCGCTTCGCTGCCATCGTGGACAGCCTGGAGCACACCTACACCAACTCGCTCACGCTGAGCAGCGGCGACAACTTCCTGCCCGGCCCCTTCATGAGCGCTGGTGAGGATCCCAGCCTGGTGACCCCGTTGCGCAATGCGTACATCAATTACTACGGTGGCACGCCCTTCGCGAACAATGACCTCCGCGCCGGTATCGGTCGAGTGGACATCACCATCATGAACATCCTGGGCATTCAGGCGAGCGTGCTTGGCAACCACGAGTTCGATCTGGGCACGAGCGAGCTGCGCAACATCATCGGTGGTGTGAATTCCGGTGCCAACATCCGATGGTTCGGTGCGCAGTTCCCCTACCTCAGCAGCAACCTCAACTTCAGTGGTGATGCGAACCTGAGCGCACTGTTCACCAACACGCGTGAAGAGTACACCTTCTTCCAAAGCAACCCAACGCAGACCGCAGCCGCCATTGCGGCCACCCGCAAGCTCGCTCCGAGCACCATCATCACGGTGAACGGCGAACGCATCGGTGTGGTGGGTGTCACTACCCAGATCCTGGCGAGCATCTCCTCGCCCGGCGCCACCACCATCATCGGACCCAGCAGCAACGACATGCCTGCGCTGGCCGCCATCGTTCAACCGGTGATCAATGATCTGCGCACCATCGAGAACATCGATAAGATCATCCTCCTCAGTCATCTGCAGCAGCTGACGTTGGAGAAGCAGCTCGCACCACTGCTGAGCGGTGTGGACGTGATCATCGGAGGCGGCAGCAACACCCTCATGGCCGATGCCACCGACCGCCTGCGTGCCGGTGATGTGGCGGCCGAGGGCTATCCCTTCCTCACCACCGACATTGATGGCAAGCCGGTAGCCATTGTGAACACCGATGGCAACTACAAGTACGTGGGTCGTCTGGTGCTGCAGTTCGATGACGACGGAGACATTCTCCCCGCCAGCATCGATCCTGCGATCAGCGGTGCTTATCCCGCCGACAGCCTTGGTGTGGTTGAGGTGTGGGGCGACTACGCCAGTGCCTTCACGCCCGGCAGCAAGGGTCAGGAAGTGAAGAACCTGTGCGATGCAGTCAGGAACGTGATCATCGCCAAGGATGGGAACATCTTCGGTCGGACCGACGTGTTCCTGGAAGGTCGGCGCAACTTCGTAAGGACCGAGGAGACCAACCTGGGCAATGTGAGCGCCGATGCCAACAAGTGGATGGCCCGTCGATACGATCCAAGTGTCACCATCAGCATCAAGAATGGTGGAGGTATCCGCAGCGCCATCGGAGTGGTGAACGCAGTTGGTGGTTCCGTGAGCCTTGATCCTCCTGCGGCCAACCCGGTCGCCGGCAAGCAGCAGGGCGACATCAGCCAGCTCGACATCGAGAACTCTCTCCGCTTCAACAACCTGCTGAGCACCCTTACCCTCACCGCCGCCAACTTGCGCACCATTCTGGAACACGGTGTGGCCGCCAGTGGTCCCGGTCAGACACAGGGTCGTTTCCCACAGATCAGCGGTGTGCGGTTCAGCTACAACGAGACCCTGCCCGCCAATGCGCGTATCCTCAATGCGGTGATCACGGATAGCACCGGTGTTACCGTGGATACCTTGGTCATGAACGGCATGTTGCACGGCAACCCGGCCCGCACCTTCCGTGTGGTGACGTTGAACTTCCTCGCCGGTGGCGGTGATGGCTACCCCTTCAACACCCTCGGCACCGGTCGTGTGGACCTGAACACACTTCCGCCCGCCGGTCCTGCTGTGGCCAGCTTCGCCATCCCTGGCAGTGAGCAGGATGCCTTCGCTGAGTTCATGAAGAGCTTCCACACGACCAGCGCATATGCTTTGGCCGAAACGCCTGCCAGTCTTGATACCCGTATCGAGGAGGTGAACGATCGCGTTGATGACATCCTGAATACCGGTCTGCCTTGCGTGCATGAGCTGGTATTCGAGGTACGCACCGATGCCAATGGCTCGCAGGTCACCTGGGAGGTCCGTCGCCAGGGTGACAACGTGATCATCCAGAGCGGTGGTGGTACCTATCCCTCCAATGCCTCGGTCACCGACCTTACCTGTGTGCCCAATGGATGCTATGTGCTCCGTGTGTTCGATGCGGGTGGTGATGGCATCGCTGGTGGCGGGTACATCCTGCGCACCGCTGGTGGCGACCGCATCATCGACAACCGGAACAACTTCACCAGTGGTGGCGTGAGCGCGGTGATCGGCAATGGTGGCTTCTGTCTCCCGTTGGGCACCGACAAGCTGATCTTCACCAGCTGCGACAAGCTCGACTGGGTGAACAACCAGTTCATTGTGGCTGCCGAGAACCCGGCCGTTAGTGCGCAGTTCGGTGTGGGCAACCAAACGGATGATGGCTACCAGTTCTGGTGGTTCGATCCGAACGGTTCTTATGGCTACAGCAAGTTCCGCAGCCATGCCACCAGCGATGGTTCAGGCTCGGGTGCCACGCGCGCTTGCAATGCCCGGATCAACAACTGGAGCCCGAACCAGATCCCGACCGGTGTGCTCATGAACGTGAAAGTGCGCAGCCGTGTGAACGGTGCGAACAGTGCCTGGGGACCGGTTTGCCGCTTCAAGATCGATCCAGTGGCCGCTGCCTGCCCCCTTACCAAGCTGATGGACATTCCGGGCAACAGCTTCTTCAGCTGCGGCGTTACCCGCAACTGGGGAGGAAGCAACCGGATCGCAGCTCGTCCTGTGAACGGTGCTACGCAGTATCAGTTCCGGTTCGAGAGCACGGAGCTTTCTGCTCCGGTGGTGCGCACCTCAAGCACCTACGTGTTGCAGCTCAACTGGAACCCGGCTTTGGCGAACGGTGTCTACCAAGTGCAGGTGCGTGCCTTCGTGAACGGTCAATGGTGTGCCACCAACCTGCCTTGGGGTGATGTGTGCAACGTGACGATCACCAACAGCCCTGCCAGCATGTCCAGCATGCCGGTTGAGACCAGCGTAACCACGGTGGACGCACAGCTGAGCATGTTCCCCAACCCCAACCGTGGCGACCTGCTCAACGTGAGCCTGAGCGCTGTGGAGGAAGGGGTGAACACGGTGAGCGTGGACATCTACGACCTGGCCGGTGCCGTGGTCAGCAGCCGTACCATCGCCGTGAACGATGGCATGGTGTACCAAGTGGTGGAACTGAACGAGATGGCCGAAGGCCTTTACATGGTGAACATCACCGCCGGTAGCAAGCGCTACACCGAGCGATTGGTGATCAACAAGTAGCACAGGCCCTGAATACCTGAGCGCCCCGCTCACCCCGGCAAGTACCGGATGGTGGGCGGGGCGTTCCCGTTCCACATGCAGGCCTTGGTAGGTAGGCTGCGGTCACGGACATGCCAGGACCGACCTGGCCGCAACAGGCTGAAAAGCAACGCCCCGTTCATCGGCCGATGAACGGGGCGTTCGGTTGTGGGTGTTGTTCAGCTTTCGCTGTGCGTAGTCCGGAGGGGCTCTTTACCGGCGCCCGAAGCCCATCGGCATGATCGGCTCCAGGTCCCAGCGCTCCACGGCCACTTTCTTGTTAGCAGGGTAGTATACCGCACGTCCCGTTTGCAACAGGGTGGTCACCGCGATGAACTCCTGAGCGGTGTCCAGGGGCAGTTCCACATATTCCACCTCTTCGTTGCGCTGGTAGTGCAGCTCGATCAGGTAGCTGGCACCAGTGCCATTACCTGGTGGGTCGGTGCTCACAAGGCACTGGCTGTGGATGATGGGGTAGGAGTTGTCCGCTTGTTGCGCACTGACTTTGCCGCTTTTCTTCGTTGCAGGCTTGCTCTTCTTTGTCTTGGCCATTGGGTTGGTTTATTCCGACCGGTCGGATCGGTTCATAGGTTCAATAGGATAGGAGCGACCAGGGCTTGTGAGAGCTGTTTGCCTGTGTGCACAAGGGCCAGCGACATTCATCATGGCCGTTCCTGTTCGTGCAGGTAGGGCCAGCTCTGCGCGTGCGACAGTTCTGTGAAATGCAGTTCGCCGGCACCGTCCTGCCACTGGAAGGAGACAGTACTTCTGCGCCGGTCCATCCGGATCAGGGGTGGTTCCTGTGCCGCACGTAAAGGCATTCTTCGGGCACGCCTCACGCGGGTGGGTTTTCGCGTGGTCATGAAACCAAGGTAAGACTTTGCTGCCGAATCGGTGACGGATCACCTGTTCTTAACAATTGTTCGGTCAACGGGCCGTTCCGTCCGCCTCACAGACTGAGCAGTTCCTTGAAGCGCGCGGCCTGTCTACGGCTCACTTCAATGGCTTCCGGTTGGCCGTCCTTCCCCTTGTGCTTCAGTTTCACCATCAACCCGCCACTGAACCAGGGCTCGATGCTCTCCACCCCGCGCAGGTTGAGGATGTGCTTGCGGTTGGCCCGGAAGAACACCAGGGGGTCCAGCTTCTCCTCCAGTTTGTTCAGGGAGCGCAGCACCAGTGGCTTCTGGTCGTCGAAGCGCACGCGGACGTAGTTGCCCTCGCTCTCCAGGTAGCGCACGTCCTTCAGGGTCACGAACCAGCATTTCTCGCCGTCCTTCAGGAAGATCTGGTCGCTTTCGCGGAGGATCTCGCGCTGGGGCATCCCTAATTCCGAGGAAGCGGCCGCGGCCAGTTTGTTCAGTGCTGCATCCAGCCGTTCCGGGTCGATGGGCTTCAGCAGGTAGTCCAGGGCGTTCACCTGGAAGGCTTTCAGCGCATGTTCATCATAGGCGGTCACGAAGATCACTTGGGGGGCATGGTCGAGGGACTCCAGGAGTTCGAAGCCTGTTCGCCCCGGCATGTTGATGTCAAGGAACAGCAGGTCGGGCCGTTTTTCGGCGATGAGGGTCTCGGCCTCGTCGGCATTGGCGGCCTCGCCCACGATCTCGATGCCTTCGTGCTTTTCCAGCAGCGAGGCCAGTTCCTTGCGGGCCAGACGTTCGTCGTCGATGATCAGCGCTTTCATGGTATGCGGGTAAGGGTCAGGCCGTTCCCAGGCCTGTTTGTTGTTCGTTGATGGGGAATTCCACCTGCGTTTCCACCATTCCGTCCTTGTTGCCGATGGTGATGCGGGCGTTGCTTCCGTAGATCAGCTCCAATCGTTTTCGCGTGTTGCGCAAGCCAATGCCGTTGCCTTTCACCTGGCCGGGCTCATAGTGCCCGCTGTTGCGCACGGTCACCACCAGGTGGCCGTCGGAACGTGATGCTCCAATGTGCAGGTCGCCGCCGCCGGGCAGGTTGGCGATCCCATGCCGAACAGCGTTCTCCACCAGGGTCTGCAGTAGCATGGGTGGTACGGGAATACGGTCCAGTCCGGTCTGTATTTCAATGGCGGTGCGCAGTCGTTCCTCATAGCGCATGGCCTCCAGGGCGAGGTAGGCCTTCACGATATCAAGCTCCTCACCCAAGGGCACGGTGCGGCGCTTCACGCTGTTCATGGCGTTACGTAGGATGGCGCTCAGGTGGGTGATGGCGCGCTTGGCCTGCTCGGGGTCCTCGTCAACCAGGGCTCGGATCCCATTGAGCGCGTTGAACATGAAGTGCGGGTTCAGCTGGGCACGCAGGGTGTTCAACTGGTTCTCGCGGTTCGCGGTCTCCAGGCGCAGGTTGCGGATCTCCTCCCTTCGTCCACGCACGAACCAGCTGTAGGCGAAGTAGATCAATGACCAGATGAAGAGCAGCACGGCCCAGTTCAGCAGCCGAACGAAGAGGTCCTGCGCGGGCTGATCGGCCAGGTGCTCGAACCCGGTGAGCACCAGGTCGTGAACGAGTATTTCGGCCCCGAAGGCCGCAAAGGCGAGCAACAGGGCCAGCGCGCTCAGTCGCGGCAACACAAACCCGATGTCGCGCTGCAGCCATCCGCGTTGTAGTACTACATGGCGGTACAGGTGGCTGGTGCCTACACCGATCAGGAACTCCAGGAGTATCACCTGTTCCAGTCCGGGCACCCAGCGATCGGTGAGCAGGGTCCAGGCCGCGAAACCACCTACAAAAGCCCCCCAGCCTCCCACTTGGGTGGCCCAATAGAGCAGTCGCGGGTCGCGCGACCATATGGAGGCTTTGGACATGCGCTGCAAGTGGAGTGCCCGACGAATGTACCAAGGCGGCGGCAGCCGGTCGGTGCGATCACACGAACGGCATGGCAGCAATGACCAGCGGCCGGGGCTACCTTTCGCGGCGCTGGCATGAACTTCCTGGGACATCTTTTTCTGGCTGGTAACGAAGCGTTGGCCATCGTGGGCAATTTCATGGCCGATGCCGTGAAGGGAAGGGACCTTTCACGCTTTCCCGTGGCCATCGAGCAGGGGATCCGCAGGCACCGCGCCATCGATTCGTTCACCGATGAGCATCCCTTGCAACGTGCAGGCCGCGAGCGCGTGCGCGCCCATGCGGGCCGATACGCCGGGGTGGTGATGGATCTCTTCTACGACCATCTGTTGGCGACCGAATGGTCGCGCTGGCACGCAGAGCCATTGGCCGATTTTGCGCAGCGGATGTATGCCTTGCTGCAGGAACATGAACACCTGCTGCCCGATCGGACCCGACAGATGCTGCCCTACATGGTGCGGAACGACTGGCTTACCTCTTATGCATCCACAGAGGGTCTGGCAAGGGCCTTGCAAGGGCTATCGCGCAGGGTGCCTGCCGGCGACGTCATGCAAGGAGCGGAACAGATCCTGTTGGAGCATATGCCGACCTACCGGAACGAGTTCGGCATCTTCCTGCCGGCCATTTCCGTACACGTGCAGGACCTGCCATGAAGTGGAAGCGTTCGCATACCGCTGTGCTCGTGGTGATCACGGTGTTGATCACGCTGGGTGGGCTGTATTGGAAGCTGCGCCTACCCAAGTTGGACCGAACACCCGTGCCTTGGTCCGCACCATTGGTGGAGCGCGACCTGGACGTGATCAAGATCGACACGCTGCGCTTATTGGTCATGCAGGACCCGCTCACCTGGGAGCAGCGGCCCAAGGTGGAAAGTGGACTGGAGTTCGAATTGATCGAAAGGTTCGCGCGGGAGCAGGACATTCCTGTCAAGGTCATTGTAGCCGAGCACCGCGACAGCCTGTCCATGTGGTTGCAGCAGGGCAGGGGCGATGTGATCGTGGCCCAGCTAACACCTCGTTCGCGCGAGAAAGCGTGGGTGCGTTTCACCAGACCATACCGCAACGTGCGCCCCATGCTGGCCCGCCTGCGTACCGATCCCCTGCGCGATGATCTGAAAGGAGCGGTGATCGACACCCCCTTGGACAGCGTCCTGCTCAGCCCTTGGTCGCCCTTTGCGGACGGGGCCTATCGCTTCGACCGGTCAGCCGCGCGTTTCGTGGTGCCCCACACGCTGCCCGCACTCACTCCAGAGGAACTCCTGACGGAAGTGGTCCTGGGGCGTCACCGCGCCACGGTGGTCAGCGATGCGCGCGCGGCATACATGCCCGAGGTGTATCCTGTGCTCGAGTTCGAGGGACCTGTGGGTCCGGAGCAGCCGCAGTGTTTCGCTGTTCGTCGCAATGCTCCGCGCCTGGCCAAGGCACTGGATACCTGGCTTGGCGACCCCGATGAACAGGCGGCACAGGAGCAACTGACCAAGGCCTATGGCACGGTATTGCCACGCACAGGCCCATTGCGCACCAAACGCGGCGTACCCGTGGTGGGCGACAGCATCAGCCCTTACGATAGCTGGTTCAGGCAGCATGCCGATGGCATGGCCTGGGACTGGGAACTGTTGGCCGTGATGGCCTACAAGGAGTCGCGTTTCGACAGCACCGTCACCTCGCGGAAGGGGGCCATGGGCATCATGCAGTTGATGCCTCGCACCGCAGCCAGGTTGGGATTGGACAGCACCCACGCGATGGACGACCACATCCGTGCCGCTGTACGCTACCTCTCCAAGCTGGATACCTTGTGGATGCGGGCCGTGCCGGATCGCGAACAGCGCCTGCGGTTCGTGCTGGCCTCCTACAACGCCGGTCCGGGCCACATCATCGATGCCCAACGCCTGGCCGAGCAATTGGGCATGGACCCCAAGCGCTGGGAGCACAACGTGGAACGCACCATCCTCCTGAAGGCCATGCCGACCTACTACATGCGCCCGGGGATGAAGAACGGCTACTGCAAAGGCAGCCAGGTGTTCCACTACGTGCGTGATGTAGTGGCCATGTACGCTCAGCTCAAGGCGCGGCGGGGCGCTTCCAACAAGCGGTCCAGCAAGGGCGCTGCGGGCAAGGCCGGGGTGTAGTTCCGGTCGCTGTAAACGGTTACCAGCACCCGCAGGTGATGCAGGTCGTCCGTTGGGCCAAAGGCTTCCAGCAGCACATTGCCGTAGCGTTGGTCCATCGTGCCCTGAACGTTGGCCGCGGTGATCAGTGGCTTCAGGTAGTGGCGCTCCCGCGCGCTGCCATCCACCCCCAGGCGGAGGTCACTGTTCTGCACGCGGTAGCCTTCGGCCAGTACACGGTCGCGCCAGAGGTCCATCAGGTGGCGCAGGTCATCGGCCGTGGCACTGGCAGGACGCATCAGCTGAAGACCGACCGCCTGCGGGGTCTGCAACAGGTGCAGGTCGCCGGTGCCCGAGAGCCGTTCGTCCTGCAGGCGCCGCCGCAGACCGCGCAGCATCCTGTCCGTTCGGCCATGGGCCAGCCAGTCCGTGTGTTCAGCATCCCAGCGTGAAGGGCGTATCAGCGATCCCTGGTACAGGCGTCTGGTGCTTAGCTCAGGGCCCCCAAAGAGCTTTTCGCGCAATCGGTCCAACAGGTCCATGGCTGATGAAACACGCAAAGTCGTCGAAGGTTTGCTGCCCCAGCGCGTGCTTCCAAGAATGGGGTCAGCCGCTCCTTGGCAGGGCCTTTCGGGACTACTTATCTTGCGCTCATGCGTCCACTTCTCCTCGCTTCCATCGCTTTGTTGTTCACCCTTTCAGGCCTCGCACAGGAACCTGCAGGCCTGCCGCACATCTTGGCCCCGCACGAGCAGGACCTTATTCGGCCCTACCGGGACAGCCGCGCAACCGCCTCTCGTGGCATCACCACGCCCCCCGACTTCGTTCCACGGACCATGGCCGAGTGGGAGGAGATCCAGACCCTGGTGATCACCTGGACCAGCTATACCGGCATCCTCAAGCAGATCGTGCGCGCCGCCAAGGAGGAGTGCGAGGTGATGATCGTGTGCAGCAACGCCACCACCGTGCAGAACTACCTGCTCAACAGCCAGTACGGCGGGCCCTTGGACGACCTGGACAACATCACCTTCCTGGTTGCGCCGTTCAACAGCATCTGGACCCGCGATTTCGGGCCTGAGAGCATTTATGCCAACGAAGTGGATTCCCTTCACCTGCTGGATTGGCTCTACAACCGTCCGCGCCCGCTCGACGATGGACTTAGCGACGAGCTTGGTGCCGCCAAGAACATCGCCGTATACAGCACCACTCAGGCACCCTACGACCTGGTGCACACCGGCGGCAACTTCATGTCCGATGGTTTCGGCACCGCGTTCAGCAGCGAACTGGTGGACGAGGAGAACGGACCCAATGGAGAATACAACCAGACGGTGCGCACTTCTGCCGGCGTGGATGCCATGATGCAGCAGTTCATGGGCATCGCTCCTGGCCGCTACGTGAAGATGCAGCGCCTGCTCTACGACAACATCAACCACATCGACATGCACATGAAACTGCTCGATGAGGAGACCTTGCTCGTGGGAGAGTTCCCCGCAGGTCTTAGTGATGGACCGCGCATCGAGCAGAACGTGCAGATGATCATCGACGATGTGCCTTCCGTGTTCGGCGACCCCTACCGTCTGGTGCGCATTCCCATGCCGTCCAGCACCGGCGGCCAGTTCCCGCCCAACGCGAGTTACCGCACGTATGCGAACAACATCTTCATCAACGGCACTGTACTGGTGCCCACCTACCGCACCGAGTACGATACCACTGGCCTGCGGATCCTGCGTGAAGCACTGCCCGGCTACAACGTGGTAGGCATCGATTGCGACAACAGCGACCAGAACATCATCAGCGCCAGCGGGGCCATCCACTGCATCACCAAGGGCATCGGGGTGGTCGATCCACTGCTGATCAAGCACCAGCGCCTGGTGGACACCTACGAGACCATCGCGCCCTACACGGTGGAGGCCTACATCCGACACCGTAGCGGCATCAGCGGGGCCGAGGTGTACTGGACCACTGATACCACAGCGGGTTTCAGTGCACTGCCCATGACCGCTGGTGCCGGCAATACGTGGAGCGCTGCCATTCCCGCGCAGCCTGCCGGTGCGGAGGTCTTCTACTACATCCACGCTACCGCGAACAGCGGCAAGCAACAGGTGCGTCCCATTGTGGCCCCGGAAGGCTGGTGGAAATTCCGGGTGCTGGGGCTCGCGACCTCCATACCTGATGCTGCTGGTCCGGTCATCGCCGAGGTGTTCCCCAACCCCACATCATCATTGCTGATGGTCACTGTGGACGGTGCGGGTGCAGCTCCAGTTCGCGTGACGCTGCTGGATGCCACGGGCCGCGAAGTGATGCTCCTCCACAATGGCATGCTGCACGCCGATCGCCGCGTGTTCGCCGACATCAGCTACCTGGCCGAGGCCACGTATCTGCTGGTGGTGGAAAGCGCCACGGGGCGTAGTGTGATGCGCGTGATGAAGCGCTAAGCGTGGTCCATTCGGATCAGGCTTACCGTAGCACTTCCACCTCCACTCTGCGGTTCAGGGCGCGGCCTTCAGGCGTTGCGTTCGTAGCCAGCGGAGTGCTGCTGCCTGCCGAGCTGACCACGATGGAACTTGCCGGAGCACCACTCGCTACCAGCAGTTCGCGCAGGCGCACGGCGCGGGCCAGGGCCAGTTGCTGGTTGCGCGCCGCCGTGCCCGAGGCGTCGGTGTGGCCGGTGATGCTCAGTTGCGCACCGGGCGTTGCTTGCAACATGGCCGCAAGTTCGTCCAATAGCTCGGTGTCCACGACCAAGGGTTGGTCCCGGTCGCTGTCGAACCGGAACACCAGGAGTGCAGGCATGGGGGCCGGTGGTGTCGGCTCCTCGGCCACCAGCGTCATCTGTGCCGTGCAGGGGTCCACGCAGCCGGGCGTGTGGTCCACTGCCGTCAGGTGGATGTTGTCCACGAACACATAGGCAAAGGGCCCATCGCCTTCGGCGCCCGCACGCACCATGGTGGTGGCGCTGTCCGCACCGAAGTTGCCCACCAACAATTGGCTGGCGCAGTTGCCGGGCACGAAGGTTCCGCATAGCGTGATGGGGCGCTCGCTGTGCATAAGCAGCGCACCGGGGGGCGATCGCCAGGCCCAAGGCAGGTCCAGCCGCATCCGGTCGTGCCGGGTGCTGAAGGTGTCCGTAACGGCCACGCCGATGGCATCCACCGCAAAGGCATAAGTGGGGTTCAGGCGCACGTCCATGCTGATGCCGTAGGTGCTGCACGGGCTCAGCGTGGCGTTCAGCGGTGTGCGGATGTACTCGCGGTTGTCCGGATGTCCGGCCGAGTAGAGGTAGATGCCCGTTACGCCTTCCAACAGGTCGGGCGTGCCGGCCGATGCGTTGCGCCAGCTGGTGGGCGTGGGATGCGTATTGCGATCGAAGCCGGGGTCGGGTACCAGTTCGGGGCCGATGGCCTGTGGCACATCTCTGGGGCAGGCCTGTTCCGCGGTGATGGCCGCGATGCGTTCCGGTGTGGTGGTGTCCGGTACCAGCGAGACGCCGTCAAGGTACGCATAGGCCGTGCGCGACATCCATTCGCGCCAGGCACCGCGCTTGGTCACGGGGTCGAGCCGTGCGGCGGCCTTGCGTTGCATACTGGCCTTGGTGCCGGCGTGCATGCGCACACGCGTGCTGGAGTTGCACGGGTGGAAGTTGCCGATGATCACGAAGCGCTCGCCGCCCATGGCGTTGTAGATGCCCGTCACGGTGGTCCACCCGCTGGTGTCGTTCAGCATACGGCCCAAGGGGTTGGTCACATCGGGGCGTTCGCGCAGGGCGGGTGGCAGGCCTTTGCGGGCCAGGTCGTTCGTGCTGAAGCGCGCCGCCACGCGGTCGGTCACATAGCCGCTGTGCTCCGCCGCGCTCACGCGGAAGGTGAGCCGGTAGCGCTTCCCGGCCTCCAAGGGCGTGTGCAAGGGGAACTGCAGGTATTCGCGCATGCCGCATTCGTTGGGCATATCGCTGGTCAGTACCAGGCCGGCATAGGCATCCCCTTCCCACGCGGATTGGTGGCCGCTCCAATTGTCGGGCACCCCGAACTCCTCGCTGCACGTGGCATACAGGTCGGGGTCGCCCTGTGCGGACCGCACACGGCCATCCACCTTCCCCTTCTTCACCGCCGGGCCACTTGGGCAGCGCGACCACGTTTCCAGCCCGCCGTTCACCACCAGTTCCTGCGCACGCAGCGCCATGGGCCGCACGACCAGCAGCACAAGTAGGAGGGCACCCCAGCGCAACAGCATGGCAACGAAGGTGAACGATCGCGGGGGAAGGATCGGTATGGCGGTGCTACACTTGCTTTTGCAGTTGCAAGCTGTAATCGAGCGATGTGCCCGCGCGACCATATGGTAGCCTACTGCACCACCACCCGCAGGGGATGTTCCGGTGTTGCGGGGTCCACGGCCAGGTGGATGCAGGCGGCGTTGCACAGCACAACGCGGTTACGTTCCAGCAGGATGGAAAGCGGTCCGGATCGCCTATGTGGTGCGCACCTCGACCGATCCTTTACATCACGCACACCTCAATTCACTTCCCGCCTGCCCGCACCTCTTCCAGCTTCTTCGCGTAGTCTTTCATCAGGCCCTTGAAGGCGGCACCCTCAAAGTCTAGCCCGTTGCGTTTGCCGGTCACCGTGTCGAAGACGTAGTAGGTGTAGGTGTTACTGGCGGGCATGCGGTTGTCGCCGGAGCCACTGGCCGGTAAGAAGCCGATCACCGTGTTGAAGGTGTAGCGATAGATCGCGTGGTCCGCGTATTCCGGCTTCGCAAGGTCTTCCGGGTCGATCACCTTGAAGGGGCCTTTGTAGTATTCGGTGAAGACCTCCAAGAGCGCCTTGTTCAGCGACTTCATGGTACTGCGCACCACCAAGAGGGTACCGGGGTCCTTGCCGAAATCGGGCGGCACGGGGTCCTGGTCGCGGAACACCTTCTGTGCGGACGCGGCGGTGGTGAATACGAGGAGCAGTGCGATGAGCGCGTTTCGGAGCATGGGTGTGGTCTGTTGTTCGCCGATGTACGCGGATGACGTTCCGTTCATGGCCGCACGAAATTAGATGGGCGTCCTTTACTGCAAGCAAATGTGTCCTTACGCGATACGCGGAGCACCTCAGCGCCACCTTGCCCCTTTTGGGCATGTATGGCATGAGGCAGCAACTAATGAACATGCCGGAGGTACGTTCCTCCTTCATTGCTTCGCCATACCTTTTCCGCACCATACAGTGAATATCCACATGCTCAAGCGCATCCTGCTCATCCTGCTCGCCCTGTTCCTGGTGGCCCAGTTCTTCCGCCCCGATCGCAGCGTCCCCGCCTTTTCCGACAGCACCGACCTGCTGGCCATGACCAATGCCCCGGCCGAGATACGCACCTTGGTGACCGGTGCGTGCTACGACTGTCACAGCTACCAGAGCACCTACCCGTGGTATGCCGCCATCACTCCGGTGAACTACTGGCTGCAGGACCACATCAACGAAGCGCGGCACGAAATGAACTTCAGCCGCTGGGACACGTACGCCACCAGCAAGCATGCCCCCGATTGCAGCGAGGAGGTGCGCGAGGGCCATATGCCGCCGGGCAATTACCGCTTCATGCACGCCCATGCTCAGCTCACCCCTGAGCAGCAACAGCAGTTGGCCACCTGGTTCGACGGTGTGGTGGCCGCGGCCGGAGGTTCTACTTCAGGTACAAGTGAGCGGCATGAAGGAGAGATGCATGGACATTGAGGTGAGGCACCCGATCATGTTGATCGACCGCACGAGCGGAATAGGGTGAGGATGTCGTTCGCTCGTTGAATTGAACTGGTAGTGCTGAGAAACAGAAGGCCCGGCAGAACGCCGGGCCTTTCGTCGTTATAGGTCAGTTCAGATCACTCCTTCACGAAGCGGCCCAGCAGGGTGCCGTTGTCGGAGCGCAGCAGGTAGATGCCGGGGGCCAGTGCCGCCACGGAAATGGTGGCCTGTGCTGTGCCGTTCACGCCATGCACGGCCACCAGGCGGCCTTGCACGTCCAGCACCTGCAATTGTTTCAGGCCCGTGGCGGGCTGCACGGTAAGGGTCGTGGTGGCGGGGATGGGCCAGAGGTGCGTGGTGGCCACAGAGGCACTTTCCACACCCGTGGTGATATCGGCCTCCACACAAATGGTGAAGGTGCCCGCCTGTTCGCCACCGCCGTTCCACAGGCGCAGGTACAGGTCGGTGTTGGCGGGCGCGCCGGATACGTTCACGGGTTCGGTGACGTCCGTCCAGCAGGTGATGTACTCGCCATTGCAGGCGTTGTACAGCGCGGCGTTGATGGTGGTGGCGCCCACGGCCTGTAGCAGGATGTCGAAGCTGGCCGCCCAGCCGGTGTTGAAGGTGTACCACACATCGTTGATCGGGGCGAAGGGGTCGCAGGGCGGGTTGGGCAGGGCAGGAGCGTAGGCGCACACGGTGGTGCCCGTGCTGGCCTCGCAGCCTCCTAAGGGCTGTATGAGGATGTTGGTGGCCGTGGCGCAGTCATCATTCTCCACCGGGGTGCAGCCGGGTGCACAGGTCATGGCCAGACTGAATGCGCCTTGTGCATCGCCATAACCATGCACGTAAACGAAATAGGTGGTGCCGTTGGTGCTGAGGAAGACGGCCTCGCTGCTGTTATCGGCACAGCCGGGTGCATCGTCGTTGCCGGCCACGCAGGTGAAGGCCCCGCAGGTGCCGGTGAACACACTGATCTTGGTGTCGTAGGTGGCATTGCCGCAGGTGCTCAGGGTCACCTCCTCGCCAGTGCCGGTGAAGGTGTACCACAGGCCGCGGGTGGTGATATCGGCCGAGCCGCAGGTGGGTGCATCGGCCTGCAGGCCCAGGGTGGTGTTGCCCTGCACGTTCTGGCCGCAGCCAATGGCAATGGCGCCGTTGCAGCCCGCGTTCGGGGCCAGCGGCTCGCTAAGGGTGATGAAACCGATGGGGCCGGTGGTGCTCTCTTCCTTGCCACAGCTCTGGGTCACGTACACCTGGTAGGCCGTGCCGAGCTCAAGGCCATCAAAGTACACGGGCGGTCCATCGGTGCCGGTGGTGCCGCTGATCATGGTGCCGGTGCCGGGGGTGAAGCCGCTGGGGCCGTATTCCACGAAGAACGCAGTGCCTTCAACGCCGCTGTCCCAGTCCACTTCGGCATTGGTGTCCAGTGCGCTCACACCCACGTTGGTGGGCGCGGGGCAGTTGCTGCACGTCATGGTCAGGTCGTAGCTGCCGGTCTGGCCATCGTAGCCCTGCACCAGCACGTAGTAGGTGTTGTTGGCGGTGGCATCGAAGATCACTTCGGAGCAGAGCACACCGGGGGCATCATCGTTGCCCACCACGCACACCAGTTCGGCACAGCTGCCGCGGTAAACGTTCAGGCGGGTGTCGTAGCCGGAACCGGGGCAGGTGCTGAGGGTGATCTGCCCTTCCACGCCGCTGAAGGTGTACCACTCGCCTGCGGCCTGTATCTCGGTGTCGCACTCGGGAGCACCATCGCCCGTGGCATCAGCGGTGCTGCCGGTCACGGTCTGTCCGCAGGCAATGGGCAGCGCGCCCAGGCAGGCATCCTCGGTGATGGGCCCGCATTCCACGGCCAGGGTGAATTCTCCTGTGAGCCCGTTGTAGCCCTGCACCAGCACATAGTAGGTGACATCCTGAACGGCAACGAACGAAACGCTGCTCTGGAGATCGCACGCATCATCGTTGCCGGTCACACAGGTGAAGGCGCCGCAGGCACCGGTGTACACGTTCAGCCGGGTGTCGTACGCGCTGCCCACGCAGGTGCTGATGGTCAGCTGTTCGTTGCTGCCCTGCAGCACGTACCACACGCCGGGTGCGGTAACGTTGGTGCCGCAGTTCAGGGCAATGTCGTCGGTGGCGTTGGTGGTGGTGCCGGTGTAGGTATTGCCGCAGGCCACGGCGATGGCGTTGGCGCAGGCATCGTTGGCGGGCTGGGCCATGGCCCCCAGGGCCGCAACGGAGAACAGGAGTGACAAGGCGTAGTGTGCACGCATGCGTTGGAGGTGGTAAGGTGTGCGACGAAGATACCCGCACGGCCGGAACCGGGAAGGGATGTTGGAGCAGGTGAACGGCAAGTGTTGAACGCCGGGACATTCCCGTGCATCGCCGTTCATTCACGGTCGGTCCAATGCAACCGGGAATGGACGTGGATGAACGTGAATAGGAAATGCCACGCACAGATGAATTCCCGTTCATCACCGTTCATTCACGGTTCCCTCTCCACTTGTGGCTGGTGGCTCGTCAGCTCTTCTTCTTGCGGAGCTTGGTCTTGTCTGGGTCCTCGTGGAAATAATAGCGGAGGTCCACGGTAAGGTAAGTGCCGATGAGGTCGGCGCGCATGTTGTAAGGGAAGAAGTTGGGGCCGTAATAGGTGAGCTCGGCGACGGCAATGGGGCTGAACGTACGATGGTAGGTGGCCCCCAGGTAGAACATACCGCTCTTGCGGGTGCGGTGCTCCACGCCGAGGTTGGCCAGCACGGCGAACTGGGCCCAGTTGTAGCGGTAGAAATAGGCACGGCCCTCCTGCACATCGCGCTGCACATCGCTGGGGTAGAAGTCGAGGCAGCCGCCCAGCGCGGTGTTCATCCACAGCTGTTCGCCCAGGCGGATGTACACCAGCCCGGCCAACGGCAGCTCATAGCCGATGAAGCGGATGTCGCTTCCTTCACTATAGCCACTGGTATCGTTGGTAATGCCGAAGTTGTAGCGTCGGGAGATCTGGCCCAGGCCGGTCTCCAAGGAGAACATGTCGCTGATGCCTATGCGCACCGACATGCTGAAGGCCATGCCCCCGGTAAGCTCCACGGTGCCACTGAGCGAGGGCCGCTCCAAGGTGGTGAGCGGGTCGAAGAACTCCAACGGGAGCACTGGTTTCAACTGAATGCCGAAGGTGGTGACCCCGCGCTGCGCCCACAGGGGAGCGCACATCAGGCCGAGAAGCACCACAAGGACGTGGTTGCGGACGGGTTTCTTGCGCTGGGGGACCATGAGTGGCAAAGATGCGGCATGGGCGCGGGCCATGCACGGTACGTGGCAGGCAACGGTGAAGCGTGGGCAGGTAACGCTACCCCTTGCCGAAGTGGAGAACCACGTAGCCAGCCAAGGCCAGCAACATGATGAGGGCCACGAACCCGAGCACCGCCCAACGCAACAACCCATCGGCTATGAAGGGCTCGCGGTGCCGCCCAAGCACGGAGTAATTGAGGCGCACGGCCTGCTCGCGGTGCCGCTGTTTCACCCCCACGAGGAACGGCGGTCCGCCATCCCCATCGCGCTCATGCCCGATACCGGCCTGGTCCAGCGCCTGCGCGAACTCGCCCGCCATGCCCTCGGTGGGAAAGCGGAACACGATCCAGTTCGCGTCCCCCGGATGGTCGTCGTAGTTGGTGATGTTGAGGATGGCCATGGGAATGGAAAGAGTAAAGCTTCAAGCTTCAAGCGACAAGATGCAAGCTTCAAGCGGCAAGTGGTACTAACAGCAGGGGCAGCGCAGTGGACGTGTGAAGATGGAACCATGTTTCTTGACCCTTGAGCCTTTGAGCTGAGCCTTGAGCCTCGAGCTTTGAGCTTTAGCCTTTATGCTTGGGTCTTTGAGCTTGGAACTTGACGCTTGCGTCCCCGCGCCTTCACTGTTCCCATTTCACCACGTGCTCCAACGGCTTGCGATATCCTTTGGGCCATTCAATGCCGGGGTAGCCGATGAAGAAGAGCCCCAAGGCCTGGTCGTTGGGCCCCAGGCCGAGGTGGTCGCGCATGGCAGGTCCGGTCATGGGGCCGCCGGTGGCCCAGAACGCGCCCAGGCCGTAGGCGGTACAGGTGAGGTGCATGTTCTGCACGGCACAGGCCACGGCGAGCAGCTCGTCGCGCTCGTTGATCTTACCGTTGGGGTCGCGGGCCATGCCGATGGCGATGACCACGCTGCTCTGCAGGGGGCGCTGGGTAATGTTGTCGTACTTCCGTTGCAGGAACTTGTCGGTCGGGGTGTTGGCGCGGTACACTTCACCGAGAAAGGCACTGAGGCGTTCGCGTGCCGCACCGGTGTATACCGTGAAGCGCCAGGGCTGGGTCATGCCGTGGGTGGGGGCCCATGTGGCGTTGGAGAGCACACGCTCCACGATCTCGCGGTGAACCACGCGGTCGGTGTGGTCCTTGGGGTAAATGGTGCGCCGGTGGCGGATGAGATCGGTGATCTCGCTGACACTGAATTTCATGGCTTCTGGAGGTGCAAAGAGAAGCGATCGGCGGGTGCGTTCGACGGGGGAGGCAGCGAACGGGTCCACACCAGTGTCTTATCTTCAGCACCGAAACCGAACCTGCACAATGCGCATATCCTCATTACTCTCCGCAACGCTTTTCACCGCGCTGGCCGCACAGGCCCAGTCGCCCACGATCAATGCCGGCAACAATACGCCAGCGGCCGGCCAGATCATCGATGTGTTCACCCAACCCACGTGGACCTTGCCTGGCGGTACCGGTGAGGACATCGACTACGGGTTCTGGATGCTCGACTCCACCGGCCAGAAGAACTTGAAGTACCTCGCCCCCTCGGTGACCTCTTCGTCCAACGCCGTACCCGGAACGAACCTGCTGTTCACCGACGGCGGCAGCGATACCACCTTCTATGAGTACTCCAGCACGGGGGTGAAGATCCTGGGCCAGCGCAGTCCGCTGGAGGGACTGTTCGCCTACAGCGATCCTGCACAGGAACTGGTATATCCCTGCACCTTCGGCACCACCTGGACCGATGCCGTGGGGGCCACCTACAACACCCAGTTGGGTCCCGCCACGCGCGTGGGCACCATTACCGGCATTGCCGATGGCTACGGCACGCTCGAACTGCCGGAGGACCTGGTGCCCAACGTGCTGCGCGTGAAGGTGCGCCGGAACTACACCGACCAGGCCGCCTTGGGCACGGTGAGCCGCATAAGCACCACGTACTTCTTCTTTACCGAGAACGAGGTGCATCCCGTGCTGCGCTTGCAGGAGGATTCCGTGAGCATCAATGGTGGCGCCTACAGTGTGCAAAAAGGCGCCCAGTGGATGTTCGGTCCGGGCAACGTGGGCATCATCGACCACGCGGCCGTGCGCTTCAACGCCTACCCCAACCCGGTGGCCGATGTGCTGGCGCTGGACCTGACCGGTGTGGAACTCACCGTTACCAGCGTTACGGTGGTGGATGCGCGCGGCGCTGTGGTGCTGCAGCAGGGCGTGAACGCCGGTGCGGCCAATGGCCTGCTCACGGTGGATATGCAGGGACTGGCCTCGGGCCTGTACACGGTGAACCTCCTCAGCGAAGGCCGTGTGCTGGGCAACCGCCGCGTGGTGGTGCGCTGAGGCGACGAATTCTTACCGACAAAGCCCCGTCCTTCATGGCGGGGCTTTGTATTTTGGTCGAAGCGGTGAACAGCGAAGGGGGCGGGGCGTTAATTTCATTCCTCACCCATGCAAGGCCACCGCTTCAGCAAGTTCATTCCCCCGCAGGACGATCGCACGCCCTTCGAGAAGCTGCTGCCCTTGTTCCTGGAAATGCTCACCCACACCAGTGGCGATGTGGAGGAGGCCCTCGATTGGATGGACCAGGTGGACAAGGAGCACGGTCTGTACACCCCGGATTACGGCCGCAAGGAGTTCGAGGCCGACCTGCGAAAGCATGGCATCGTGGGTGACCGACCAAGGAAAGGAGGGAAGACACCCCTGACCGGCAAGGCCGAGAAGCTTATCCGGGAGCGCGCGTTGGAGCAGGTGTTCGGCAAGCTGAAGAAGAGCGATCGGGGCAGCCACGGTCTGCGCAAGGCCGGTCCCGGCGATGAAGCCACCAGCGAACGGCGGGCATACCGTTTCGGCGACCGCATTGAGCAAGTGGCCATGAGCGACAGCATCCGCAACGCCCAACAACGGGGCATCGATGAGCTGCGCCTGAGCGAGGATGATCTGGAGGTGATCGAGACCGAGCATCAGAGCGCCTGCGCCACCGTGCTCATGATCGATATCAGCCACAGCATGATCCTGTACGGCGAGGACCGCATCACCCCGGCCAAGAAAGTGGCCATGGCACTGGCCGAACTGATCAAGCGCCGCTACCCCAAGGACACGCTGGACATCGTGGTGTTCGGTAATGATGCCTGGCAGGTGAGCCTGAAGGACCTGCCCTACCTGCAAGTGGGACCCTTCCACACAAACACCGTGGCCGGCCTGGAACTGGCCATGGACATCCTGCGTCGCCGCAAGCTGAAGAACCGCCGGATCGTGATGATCACGGACGGCAAGCCCAGCTGCATCAAGCGTGATGGTGAATACTACATGAACAGTTTCGGGCTGGACGACTTCATCGTGGCCCGCTGCCTGGATGCGGCCATGCGCGCCCGCAAGGCAGGCATCCCCATCACCACCTTCATGATCGCCCGGGACACGTATCTCCAGCAATTCATCGAACGCTTCACCGAGGCCAACCAGGGCCGTGCTTTCTACACCGGCCTGCAAGGCCTGGCCGACATGGTGTTCCGCGATCACGCTTCCAATCGAAAGGCCTCGTAAGATCCAGTGTTCGGGCGCATCATGAAGCGCCTTCCTCGTCCCATGGAAAAGCTCCCAAGTACACTCGGCGACCTGAAGCAAAGCGGCTATCGCCCCCGCAGCGTGAAGGAAGAGCTCCGCTCAAACCTCATCGCCCGTATCCGCGCAGGCCAGCCGCTCTTCGAGGGTATCCACGGCTATGAGCATACGGTGGTGCCCGCGCTTGAACGCGCCATCCTCGCCGGGCACAGCATCAACCTGCTCGGCCTGCGCGGACAGGCCAAGACGCGCATGGCCCGCTCGCTCGTGCAGTTATTGGATGAATGGGTCCCCGTGGTGGCCGGCAGCGAGATCAACGATGATCCCCTGGCACCCATTTCGCGTCATGCCAAGGACCTTATTGCGCAGCTCGGCGATGCCACGCCCATCACCTGGCTGCACCGCGACCAGCGCTACACCGAGAAACTTGCCACCCCGGATGTCACCGTGGCCGACCTTATTGGCGACAGCGATCCCATCAAGGCCGCGAACCTCAAGCTCGATTACAGCGACGAGCGCGTGATCCATTTCGGCCTTATTCCGCGCAGCCACCGCGGCATCTTCGTCATCAACGAACTGCCCGATCTGCAGCCACGCATCCAGGTGGCGCTCTTCAACATCCTGCAGGAGGGCGATGTGCAGATCCGCGGCTTCAAGCTCCGACTGCCGCTGGATATCCAGTTCGTCTTCACCGCCAACCCCGAGGACTATACCAATCGCGGAGCCATCATTACGCCGCTGAAGGACCGCATCCAGAGCCAGATCCTTACGCACTACCCGCCCACCATCGAGCTGGGCATGCGCATCACTGCGCAGGAACTGCGTTCTCCCAAGGAGCAGCTCACCCGGGTGCGCGTGCCCGATCTGCTGCGTGTGCTCATCGAGCGCATTGCCCTGGAAGCACGAGAGAGCGAGTTCGTGGACCGCAAAAGCGGCGTCAGTGCACGCCTCACCATCAGTGCCCTCGAAAGCGTGATCAGCGCGGCGGAGCTGCGCGCCCTGCGCAATGGCGAGGACCGTACCGTGGCCCGCATTGGCGACCTGCAGGCCGTGGTGCCCGCCATTACCGGCAAGGTGGAGCTCGTTTACGAGGGTGAACAGGAAGGCCCCGAGAAAGTGGCGCACCACCTGCTGGGCCTGGCCATCCGCAATGTGTTCGCAGGTCTGTTCCCCGACCCCGTGAAGGCCCGCAAAAGGGCCAAGGCCGATGGCGCAGCAGCGCAGCGTTCAGCGGACCCCTACCTCGGCATCGTGGAGCATTTCGACGTGGCACACTGCGATCTGCCTGATTCCGCCCCCAATGCCGCATACACCAAGACCCTGCGCGCCGTACCCGATCTGCTCGATCTGGTGCGTGCCCGCCACAACTACCTCGATGAGGAGGAGCAGCTCCTGTGGGCGGAGTTCGTGCTGCACGGCTTGGCCGAGCATAGCCGCATCGGCCGCACACAGATGTCCGGTGCCGCCCGGTTCGGCGACCTCATGAGCGCCATGCTCAGCGGCGATACCGAGGAGGAGGAACTGGGGTGATCGCTCATGGTGCTGCCCAAGGTGCCCTTGATCGCTTGGCTGGGCCTGGCCACTTTGGTCCTGTTCGGTGGCGGCGGCATCGCGCTCATCACCCTGGTGCAGCATCGCACGCTGACCGATGTGCTGATGAAGGGTTCCGGACCGCTGGAGCAAGTGCTGTATGGTCTCCTCGCCGGTGCGGCCATCGGTCAATTGGCATGGGCCATTGTCAGGGCCCAGGGCTTCACCCTTTTGCGGGAGCGCTATGCGCTGCTCATCGGCCCGCACGTACGGCAGCGGTCCATGCGCATTGCCATTTCCATCTGCGCAGGTGTTGGCGAGGAGCTCTTCTTCCGCGGCGCATTGCAACCCTGGCTGGGCATTCCTGTAACGGCGGTTGTCTTCGTGGCCATTCACGGCTACCTGGACCCTCGCGACAAGCGCCTCTTCCTCTATGGCACGTTACTGACCCTGTGCATGATGGTGCTGGGCTGGATGGCCGAGGTACAGGGGCTGGTGGGCCCCATGGTGGCGCATACGTTGATCGACATCCTGCTGCTGGAGCGTTTGCACGGCACCTATGTCCGGCTTACCGCTGCGGATCAAGCGCCCGCGTAGCGGTGGTAGTCGCTGTTGTCCTCGTCGATCTGGCGTTTCACCTTGTGCATCTTGTGCCCGATGATGGCCAGTTCCTTGTGACCGTTGTCCATCAACCATTGGAAGGCATCCTCATTGCCGTCGCCGGTTAGCGCCACTTGTTTCAGCACGTGCATACCGTTGCGGTCAAGCCATTCCAGCGCCCGCTTGTCGCCCTCGATGCCGGTGATCACGGCCATCAGGTGCGGGTGACCGTGTTCCATCAGCCATTTCCGAGCCTCTTCGCGGTTCCGCAGGGCGTAGGTGAAGATGCCCAGTTCCGGATAGCCGTTGGTGGTAAGCCAGTCGCGCAGCCCGGCATGGCCGGCGATCGCCTCGCCCCAGGCGAGCAGGACCTTGGCCGGGTATTCGGTACGCATGCAGTGATGAACGCTGAAGGTGCGAAGTTATTCCGCGGGGCATGTGATACAGGTAATTGATCCGGTAGGACCATGGCTTGCGCGACCATGAGCAAGGCCCGCGATCTTCTTCTATCTTGGAGGCACCAAATCCGAACAACGATGAACATGAAGAGCGTCCTGCTCGCAGCAGGATTGGCAATGGCCTCGTTCTCTGCCATGGCCCAGGAGGTGAAGCAACCCACGCCCGAACAGCTCGCACGAACGCGCGCCGAGTGCTACGCCAAGGCCTTGGGCCTGGGCACGGAGCAGACCGAGATCATCTTCAAGCAATTGCTGGTGGGGGAGGAGTCCGTGGCGGATATGCGCCGACAGTTGGCTGAACTGAACGCCCAGATCGAGGCCACCATGGCCGAGTATGATGCCACGGCCGAGGCCACCTTGGACAAGGCCGTTCTGGCCAAGCTGGAGTCCAAGCGCAAGGAGGGCTGGAAGCCCTGCTCGGAGGAGTGCACACCTTCGGGTGACAAGGCCGGGGCCTGCTGCGCCGGCGGTGGAAAGCCGGCCACTGGCAAGGCCGCCGCGCCTGCGCCGAAGCCGAATGCCACCATGAAGTAGTCGGTCCCCCGCAAAGGAAAAGGCCACCTGTAAGGGTGGCCTTTTCCTTTGAGGATGATCATGTTCATTCCACCACCACGACCAGGTATTTGGAAATGCTCCAGAACTTGTTCGCGTCCGTGATCATCAATTTGCCGGTCTCAAGGTCCAATTTGTAGCTGCCCTCGGGGTGGGTGGTCACCAATTTGGCCTTCTTGGCGGCTAGTGCGATCTCCTGGGTGCGCATGATGTCGATCTGCGTGAAGTAGTCCTTCTTCAGGTCGGCCGTGTTCAGTTTGTTCACGCCACCAAGGCCGACCACGCCGCCCTCTTTCGTAAGCACACCGTTCTCGCGCAGTTCCTTACTGGTGCCCACGGCGTAGAACGCGGTGTTCAGTTCGTTGCGCTGCATGTCTGAGAGCTGGGACTTGTCACGGTACATCTCGATCAGTGTGGCCAATGAACTGTTGGTGCTGGATAATTGCTCCTTCAGCGTCGCTATCTCCGCATCCTTTTCCTTCAGGCCCTGTTCCAGGTCGGCCACGGTGCGCTCCAGTTCGGCAATGGCGTTGGTGTTGGAGCGGGCCTGCTTGCGCAGTTTGTCGATGAGCGACCTGTTGGCCGTGAGCAGCGAGTCAATGCTGGCAATATCGCCCATGATCCGGTCCTCGGGCGAAACGCCGTTCTCGATGCCCGTGCCCGGGCTCACCAACTGGCCCTGTTTGCTGCGGATGGTGCGCAGGTTCTCGCTGATCTGGTTCAGCGTGCCGAACAGGTCGTTGATGGTGCTGTCCTGAGAGGATACCTTGGCGTTGAGGCGCTGGCCGTCCTCTTCCAGTTGCGTAACGCGCGGATCGGTAGTGGGCTCTGAGTTGCAGGCGGCCAGTCCGGTGGCCAGCAACAGGGTGATGATGGAGGTTCTCATGGGGGGGGGGGCGGTTCTTCAACGCTCGCGGTCCCGGCCCTCGTGTGTTCGGGAGCGCACCGCTGCGGCCACAAAGTAAAGCGGTCGGGAGGCACGGTTCCTTGACCGATGTGCAACCTGGGGTGCTTCCTTTGCGTAGGAACGCGCCCGCACCGGCCTTTTTCCGTTCCGGTACATCGTTCCAGCCAACGCCATGCGCACCCTCTTCCGCTTCTTTCTGTTCGGTGCCCTGTTGCTGGGTGCTGCGGAGGCCGGCGCACAGGGGGATACCAGCCTCACCAAGGAATTCGCGGGCATGAGCGCCAAGGAGCGGACCCGGGTGGCCAAACAGGAAACGGAGGATGCCGCGCGCGACCCGGCCTTCCAGGCATTGATGCAGGATGCTGAGGCACTGTTCTCCGCCCAGCGGTACGATGAGGCCCTGGCCCGCTTCCAGGAGGCGCGGCGAATGCGGCCGTTGAACGTATACCCCAAGGTGAAGATCAAGGACCTCGAGGCGCTCATAGCCGAACGCGATGCCGAACGCCCCGTTGAGAGACCGGAGGAGCAGCCTGTTGCCATTCCCGCCCCGGTCGTGGTCCCAACGCCACCCACCCCGGTGCCAACGAAGGTCGAAGCGGCGAAGACGGAAGAGCCGCCGAAGCCGCCGATAGCCCCCGTTCCCGACCCCATGGTCCGTACCACACCGGCTGAACAAAGTATGCCGATCGCTCGTCCGGCGCCCTCGGTGCGGGACAGCGCCAAGACCCCGCTCGCCGAGGGCACACATGAGCGCATTTACAAGGAGGGCCGTGCGGTAGTGCAGGAAAGGCGTATAGTTACCGCCGGGCAGGAGACCGTCTATCGCAAGGTGACGCACCCTTGGGGTGATGTCGTGTATTTCCAGGACGGACTGGCCGTGCCGGCACGGGTCTGGGCCGAGGTGTTCGGCGCTCCGTAAGGGGTCATTCCCGCTTGCTCGACAACCTCACCGGGAATCGCAACAGTGACCGGTAGTCCTCTCCGGCCTCCTTCATGTCCAGGTCGTCGGCCGCATGGTACCACACCAGTTCCACGTTCGTGGTGCCTTTGGCATGGGCATCCTCCAACCGCTTGAACACATCCAGCAGGTATTTCGATGTGCTGGAGTTGAAATAGGTGAGCTCCACTTTCACGCTCGTGCGTTCGGCAGGCTTCTCCGCGTAGTGGTCCACCGCATCATAGATCGGGCCGAAGAAGCGGTCGGCATTTTCGGGAATGGAGCAGCCGGCGATCCGCATCGAACCGGTCACGGGGTCGAGCAGCACCGCAGGGGTCTTATCCGTGGCGGCCAGTTCCAAGCGTTGGTCGTTCATGCCGTTGGCGAATGTAGCCACCAGCGGAATGGCGTTCGTCATTTGGGCATCGGCGGGTAGCTGCTTACTTTCAACCGGTCCATGCGCTAACGGACCCCTTCGCCATGAGCATCCAGACCATTGTTGTACCCTATGATTTTTCGGAATGTGCCGCTGATGCCCTGCGTGTGGCGGCCAAGATCGCACGGTTGACTGGTGCTGTTATCGATGTGGTCCACCTCTACGAACAGATGACCGATTTCCACACCGAGAACCAGCGCTTGCGGGACGAGATCGAGACCAGGCTGGATGAAGTGCCCCTGCTGCCTTTCGTGGAGGGCATCGAACTGCGCAAGTTCATGCTGCGCCAGATGTCGCTGCCTGAGATGTTCAAGAATGAGCGCATCGCCGCGGCCGACCTCATTGTCATGGGTTCGCACGGGGCAACGGGCATGAAGGGATTCGTGGGCAGCAACACGCAACGCATTGTACGTCTCGCCCCCATGCCTGTGCTGGTCATCAAGCATCGCATCGAGGATTTCCAAGTGAACGATGTTGTTTTCGCTTCCAATTTCTCCAACGAGGACATCAGCAAGTTCGATGCGTTCCGTCCGCTTATTGAGATCTTCGATCCCAAGGTGCATTTGTTGAAGGTGAACACCCCCAAGACCTTCGAACGCAGTGCCGACAGCAGCGCCGCCATAGACCGTTTTCTGCAACGGCACGAGCTACGGCGTTACACGGCCACCATTTACAACGACCTGAGCATCGAAGAGGGCATCCTCAACTTCGCCCGCGAGATCGATGCGGACCTGATCGCCATGGCCACCCACGGCCGCACGGGCTTCTTCCACGTAGTGAACGGCAGCCTGACGGAGGACATCGTGAACCATACCACCTTCCCCGTGCTCAGCGTGAAGCTGTGAACCACGCTCCGGCTTCCTATCTTCGCACAAACCAGCATCGTTCACCATGAAGTTCCTGCATCAGTCGATCGAGGCCAAGAAGAAAGAGATCCTGGAAGTGGAGATCGATACCGCGACCAAGGTGAAGTTCATGACCGGGAAGGAGCTCAAGGCTTACCGGGGCGGCAAGACCTACTCGTTTTACGGCGGTCTTTTCGAGGAATCGCCCGTGCGCTTTGTGGTGCCTTATGACGCCGTGTGGACGGTGGTCGTGGAGAAGGGCACCATGCAGAACCCCATTGAAGTGAATGCCTCGGTGCGACGCCTGTCCCCGAACAATTCCGTGCGGAGCACCATCGCTTCGGATGCGCCACCCCATGTGCGTGCTGCCGAAGGATTGCTCGAAGCCGAGACCGCCCGCATCGCCGCCGAAATGAGCCTCGCCGGAAAAAGCGAGGGCTGACGAACCGATCCACGTGATCCAGCGTTCCTGAAGCATGGATACATCGACCGAACGTGACCGGCTGGAGCGTGTGCTCCGTGGTCAACAGGAACTGGTGGACCAAGTGCACCAGTGGTTGCAGGAGGAACAGAAGCAGGACGATATCCTGCGAGCGGTCATTCTCAGTTCCCGACGTGAGGCACCTGCCCACATCGGAGGTCTCGATCCGGATCGCGTCTATTCCTTGGCGACCATTCGGGGGTTATGCATCAAGTACCGATTACGCTTCCTGGACGGCGGGCTGTTCAAGGGCCCTTTGCCCCCACAGGCCGTTCACGCGGTGAAGGAATTGGAGCGGAAGGCATCTGCCCCGCTGTCGAGCTTCAAGATCATGGCACCCGCCGAGCGGTTCAGACTGTGCGATAGTGAGGCCGACCCCCTGTTGTTCGTGCCTATGGGCGATGACCGGTACTACCTGGTGCACAAGTGGGGCCGCGACCTGAGCCCCGTGCGCTCGGTGCTGTACTGGTCCTTCCGCACGCCGGCGAACCTGGTGGCCACGGTGCTGGTAGTGGCCTTCCTGATGGCGCTCGCGGTTCCCAACGCCTGGCTCGCACCCGGCGTGGATGCACCGTTCTGGAGCGGAACACGCGTGCTGTTCATGGGCTGGAGCACCATCGTGCTCGCGGCCTTCACGGCGTTCGGCTGGCTGGCGTTCTTCGGTCAGTTCAGCGACAGGGCCTGGAACAGCCGCTACTTCAACGCCTGAGCGCGCACTTCGGCCGGGCGCAGTTCATAGCCTCCGTTCGCGGGCTGTTGCACCTTGCACACACAACTGCTGCGGAACCACGACTTGAGCTGCTCGCGTTCCGCCGGTAGCAACCGCTTGAACGCCTTGCGCAATTCCTTGCGGAAGATCCTGCGGTCGGCCAGGCTGATGGTGTCCAATACCTGTTGGTAGTAGGCGAGCATGTCGGTCTTCATGGCGCGTGCGGAATGGTGGGGACGGGTGCTGGATACGAGGACCAGGCAGTTAGGGTTCCAGATAGGTGCTTGATCATGAACGAAAAAGGGGGACACGGATCATGCCCCCCATTTCATTCTTGTTCCTTCGGATCAGCCGATGGTGATCTCGCGCTGCTTGGGCTTCACAGCCTCGGCCTTGGGGATGTGCACGTTGAGCGCACCGTTCAGGTATTCGGCCCGGATGCCTTCGGCGTTCACCGTTTCGGGCAGGCGGAAGCTCCGGCTGAAGGCACTGTGCGTGAACTCGCGGCGGGTGAAGCGCTCGTTCTCCTTCAGTTCCTCCACCTTCTTGTCGGCCCTGATGGTAAGCACTTCGTTCTCCATGCTCAGCTTCAGGTCCTCCTTGGCGAACCCGGGGGCCAGCAGGCGAAGCTCGAACGCTTTGTCGTTCTCCACGATGTTCACACCGGGGTTGCTGCGGCGCAGGTCGTCGCTGCCAAAGAACTGGCCGATATCACGGCCCAGGAATTCATTCACAAGCTCGTTGAAGGGGGCTGCGAACGGGGCTTGGGGACGGTACTTCGCGATGGTCATGGCGTTGTTGATCTGATCAGGTTGTGTTGCTACGTCCCTTTCAATCCGAATGCCGACCCGGAAATACGGTCAATATGACCGCTATTGAGCAGGTTTGGCGGCCAAAATGGCGCTATTGAGGTAGGAAAAGGAAGAAGACCGTGCCTTTTTGTGGGTCGGGGCCACTGCCAGCGGTATTGAACCGGGCACGTTGTGAACTCCGCAAGGCATGTTCGATCATACACTCGTCGGCACCAGCGCTGCGCGAAGGGTCGAGCTCCGCCTTGGTCACCCGTCCGCTGCGGTCCACGCTGATGCGCACGGCCACGCGACCCTGGGTGCGGCAGAGGTAACCCGGCACGTCATTCTCACGCACCCGGCCTTGTAGGTCGTGCCAAACGGTGGTGGCCCCTTCCACCTTCACGGGTTCGGCAGCCTTGTCCATGTACAGTTCCTTGTTCCACTTGCTGGGGTCCAGCTGTGGCATCTCCACTTCCTCGCCCCGATCACGACGTTCCTGCGCCAGCCGGTCGAACTCCTGCTGCTCGAAGTTCCGCAGGTCGTTCTCCACGCGCTCGGCCAGTTTGGCCTGCGAGAAGGTGGGCTTGGCCTCCGCAGTGATGTTGCTGGTGAGGTTGGTGACCCGCTGCGGCATGCCCAGGGCCTCCTGTTGCATTTGCTGTTCCAGCAGCTGCGCCTCTTCTTCCGTGATCATCTCGATCCGCATGTCGCTGATCTCGTCCTCGCGGGGCGTGGTACGGATGTTCCAGAGCGTGAACAGGAACAGGGCAATGGTGTGCAAGGCCAGCGTGCCGATCACGCCGACCTTGTGCCGTTCGAACCAATCGAGGAAGCCGCTCACCATGTGCCTGTCCGTGGGGCGATGCCCGACCAAGATACGCGGCCCGATCGGGGTTGTTGTGTACGGATGCGCCAAGCATCAGGCCAGCCGTTGTTCCAGCGGTTGCCGGCACCATGCACCCAGCCCAGGGGAAACCCAGCGTGAACAACCAGTGCCTCACCGGAGGCCTCCTTCGCTGCCAGGGCCTCGCCACGCAAATAGGCTATGGCCTGCTGTTCGTTCACCTCCACCTCTGCGAACGCCGTGCGGTCCAGCAGCAAACTGGTGGCCAATGCGGGGTGTGGGCGTTGTTTATCGCCTTTCACGTAGCTAACCGGTGTGCCGGGTGAAAGTATATGCAGTGCGTTCAGCAGGCGCTGCACGGTCCCGGACCAGCACGCGTCGATCGTGCAAGTGACGTCCTGGTGAAGCATGGTGAGTTGTGGCATGTGGCTGCGTACCCCGGGTAATGCAGGGGTGTGGATCGTGTTCCCCAATACCTGTGCCGACCAAGTTCCCGGCTTGCGCACTGCGGCCACGAAGAAGCCTTCACCGTTCACCCGGTGCGGGTAGCAACGATGGCCGATGATCCCGTTCGCCTCCAAGCGCACCGCCCCCCAGGCAGGGTCGAACGCGGGGTCGATGGCCGTGGTACCCAAGGCCACCAGCGCCGCCAGTTGCTCCTCGTTCTCCGAAGGCTCCCAGGTGCAGGTGCTGTACACCAATGTTCCTCCCGGGGCAAGCGCGTTCCAAGCGTGCTCCAGGATGCCGCGCTGGGTGGTGGCGCACTGGTGTACCAGGTCCATGGACCATTGTGCGCGTGCAAAAGGGTCCTTGCGGAACATGCCTTCTCCCGAACAGGGCGCGTCCAATACGATCAGATCGAACAGGCCTTCCAAGTGCACGAGGTCGGCAGGATCACTATTGCTGACCACGGTATTGGGAAGTCCCCACTTCCACAGGTTCTCCTGCAGGATCGTCGCCCTGCGGCGGTCCACTTCGTTGGCCACCAGCAGCGATCCCGGTGTGAGCAGGCCGCGCAGGTGCGTGGTCTTGCCGCCCGGTGCGGCGCAGAGGTCCAGTGCCACCAGGTCGTGAGGCAGCATGCCCGTGGCCTTCAGCACGGGTTCGAGCAGCATGGATGAGGCTTCCTGCACATAGTAGGCCCCCGCATGGAGCAGGGGGTCAAAGGTGAAGGCGGGGCGCTCGGGGAGGTAGTATCCCGAGGCACACCAGGGCACGCGCTCGGCCACGGGCCGGAAGGGCTTGTAGGGGTTCACCCGGATACTGACGGGTGAAGGTCCCTCGAGCGATCGTTCGAGCGCGTCCAGTTCTTCGCCCAGTAAGGATGCAAGGGTGGAGCGCAACGCTGCGGGAAGCCCGGTGGGGGGGGCGGTATTCCGCGCCGGTCGCCAGGCCTTGGACCTGCTCATGCCGCCGTTCAGTGCACCAATGCGCCTTTGCGGAGCACGGTCTGTGCCCGATCGGGACCCAATGATACCAGCGTGATGGGGACGCCCACGGCCTGTTCGATCCTCGCCATGTAACGCTCCAGCGCTGGTGGTAGTGGTGCCTCGTGGTGCAGTTCGCCCCAGCCTGACATGTCCTCATACACGGGTTCAACGCCTGTGGTGATGTCGTAGGGCATGCGCTCGGTGTAGGTGCCGTTCACCTTGTAGCCGGTGCAGATCCGCACGGTGTCCAGTCCGTTCAGCACATCGGCCTTCATCATGGCCAGCTCGGTGATGCCGTTGATCATTACGGCGTAGTGCAGCGCGGGCAGGTCCAGCCAACCGCAGCGGCGTGCTCGGCCGGTGGTGCTGCCGAACTCGTGCCCGGCCTTGCGGATCTGCTCGCCCATGTCGTCATCCAGTTCGGTGGGGAAGGGACCACTGCCCACGCGGGTGCAGTAGGCCTTGAAGATCCCGGTAACGACGCCAATGCGATTGGGTGCCACGCCGAGGCCGGTGGAAGCGCCTGCGCAAATGGTGTTGCTGCTGGTGACAAAGGGGTAGGTGCCGAAATCAATGTCGAGCAGGGTGCCTTGTGCACCCTCGGCCAGCACACGCTTGCCTTGGCGCAGGGCCTGGTCCAGGTAGTGCTCGCTGTCCACCAGTTGCAGTTCGCGCAGCGTGCGCGCGGCATCCAGCCATTCGGCCTCGGCCTGTGCATCGGCACCTGGCTGTCCGTGCATGGCGAGCAGACGTTCATGTTTGCGCTTCAGCACGGTGTAGCGGTCCATCAGGTCGTGCCGTTCCAGATCGCCCACGCGAAGGCCATTTCGGCCGGTCTTGTCCATGTAAGTGGGGCCGATGCCTTTGAGCGTGCTGCCGATCTTGGCCTTGCCTTTCTCGGCCTCACTGGCGGCGTCCAAGGCGCGGTGCGTGGGCAGGATCAGGTGGGCACGGCGCGAAACGAGCAGGGTGGGACGCACGTCCACACCGGCATCGTCCAGGGCCTTCAATTCCTTGAGGAAAATGATGGGGTCGATGACCACGCCATTGCCCACCAGGTTGATGGTGCCTTCGCGGAACACGCCGCTGGGGATGGTGTGGAGCACGTGCTTGTGCCCCTCGAAGATCAGGGTGTGGCCGGCGTTGGGGCCACCTTGGAAACGCGCGATCACCTCGTACTGGGGGGCGATCACGTCCACCACCTTGCCTTTGCCCTCATCGCCCCATTGGGCGCCGAGCAATACGTCCATGCGGGCGGCCATGCGGATCAGGCGCCCACCTTGGCCACGGCCTCGGCGACCGTGGGGGTGATGATGAACACCGTGTCCAGCTTGGTCACGATGAAGAGCTGACGCACGCTGTGCGAAACGGCCGCCAGCAGGGTGTCGCCGCCAGCGTTGCGGGTGCGGGTGAGCACGTTGATCAGGATGTTCAGCCCCGTGCTGTTCATATACTGCAGGTCGCCCATGTCGAGCACCACGGTACTGGTGCCATCGGCGAGTTCGTCCTCCAGGGTGCTCATTAGGCGGTCGGCCTGTTGCTGGTCCATCAGGCGGCCGTGGAGGTGGAACACCTTGCAGTGTTGTTCCTTGGTCACGGACAGGTCAAAGGGGAGGCGTTCGGTCACGTTCATGGGGCGTTACGTTCATTGCGGCAGGCGCTGCAGATGCCGTGGATCAGCAGGGCATGGTGGGTCACTTGGAAGTCCATCACCTCGGACACGGTGTTGCGTACCTGCTGGATGCGCGGGTCGCAGAACTCCTGCACCTTGCCGCAGCGGACGCACACGGCATGGTCGTGCTGGTGGTAGGCGTGGGCCTTTTCGAACTGGGCCTGGGTGCCGTTGAAGCGGTGGCGTCGCACCAGATCGCAGTCCAGCAGCAGTTCCATGGTGTTGTAGAGGGTGGCGCGGCTCACTCGGTAGTTCTTCGACTTCATGCGACCGTAAAGCCGCTCGATGTCGAAGTGTCCGTCCTGGGCGTAGATCTCCGTGAGTATGGCGAAACGTTCGGGCGTTTTCCGGTGCCCCTTGCGTTCCAGGTACTCGCTGAAGATCTGCCGGACGTTCTCGCGTTGTTCGGCCACGGACATGGTGCAAATGTACACGCCACGGGGGTGGCGAACGAAGCCCTTTTCCGTTCGTGCAGGTTCAGTGGTCCACGCGCTCCACGATCCTTACGCCACGCACGCGCTTCAGCTTGTCCATCAGGGCGTTCAGGTGGTCCGTGTCATGCACATAGGCCTTCACCTTGCCTTCGAAGATGCCGTCATGGCTCTCGAAGCTGATGGCCCGCATGTTCACGTTGTGCTCATGGCTGATGATGGTGGTGATCTTGTTCACCAGGCCCACATCATCGATCCCGCTGAAGCGCAGCCCGGCGAGGAACTCCACACTGTCCTTGCCCTTCCAGCGGGCCTTCACGATCCGGTACGCGAAATTGCTCATCAACTGCACGGCGTTGGGGCAGTTCACGCGATGGATCTTGATGCCCTCGTTGAGGGTGATGAAGCCGAAAACATCGTCGCCGGCAATGGGATTGCAGCAGGGACTGAGATTGTAATCGATCTTCTGCAGGTCGTCGCCGATGAGCAGTGTGCTGTTCTTGTCGCCGCGGATCTCGGCCACCACCTCCTCGAGCGTCCGCTCATCGGGGGCATGCTTCACCTTGGGTAGGACCAGCCGTCCGTTCTTCACCTGCACCACCTGGCCGGTGCCACCGTCACCGATGTCCTCCAGAACGTGCTTGCCGCGTGCCACCTGGTAGTAGAGGTCCATGGCCGAGGTGGCGCGGAAATAGGCGATGAGCAGGTTGATGTTGGCCGCATCGACCTTGGCCCCCCATTTGCGTAATTGGCGTTGCACGGCCTCACGTCCCACCACGGCCAGCTTTTTCTTCTGGTCCCGCAGGGCCTGCTTGATCTTGTGGCGGGCCTTGGCCGTGGCCACGTAGTTCAGCCAATCCTCCTTGGGCTGTTGTTTCTTGGAGGTGATGATCTCGATCTGGTCCCCACTGCGCAGGGGCTGGCTCAGCGGCACCAGCTTGTGGTTCACCTTGGCACCGATGCACTGGCGGCCCACCTGGCTGTGGATGTCGAAGGCGAAGTCGAGCGCGGTGGCCCCGGAAGGCAGACTGCGCATGTCACCTTGTGGGGTGAACACCACGATCTCGTCGCTGAAGAGGTTCAGCTTGAAGTCGTTGACGAAATCGAGCGCGTTGGTGCTGGGGTCGTCCAGCACTTCGCGGATGCGGTTGAGCCAGGCATCCAGAGCTGAGGCATGATCGCCCTCATCCTTGTAGCGATAGTGCGCGGCCAGGCCCATCTCGGCCACTTCGTCCATGCGTAGGCTGCGGATCTGCACTTCCACCCATCTCCCACCAGGGCTCATCACTGTTGTGTGCAGGCTTTCGTACCCATTGGCCTTCGGAATGCTGATCCAGTCGCGCAACCGGTCGGGGTTGGGCTGGTAGTAGTCGGTCACAATGCTGTACACCTTCCAGCAGTCGGCCTTTTCCAGCTCGGGCCGGCTGTTCAGGATGATGCGGATGGCGAACACGTCGTACACCTCCTCGAAGGTGACATGCTTCTTGAGCATCTTGTTGTAGATGCTGTGCACGCTCTTGGGTCGCCCTTTGATCTCGTAGTCCAGTCCCTCGCGGTCCAGCGCCTGCTTGATGGGCAGGATGAAGCGGCTGATGAAGCGCTTGCGCACGGCCTCACCCTTCTTCAGTTTCAGGCTGATCTCGTTATACACGGTCGGCTCCTTGAACTTCAGCGACAGGTCCTCGAGCTCGGTCTTGATGTTGTAGAGGCCCAGCCGGTGGGCGAGCGGTGCGTAGAGGAAGAGCGTTTCGCTGGCGATCTTCAACTGCTTGTCGCGCGCCATGCTGTCCAGCGTGCGCATGTTGTGCAGGCGGTCGGCCAGCTTCACCAGGATCACGCGCACGTCCTGCGCCAGGGTCAGCAGCACCTTGCGGAAGTTCTCGGCCTGGATGCTGTCCGTGCCGAACTGCAAACCACTGATCTTCGTGAGCCCGTCGATGATGGTGGCCACCGTGGGACCGAACAGGTCCTTCACGTCATCCAGGGTGAGGTCGGTGTCCTCCACCGTATCGTGAAGCAGCGCAGCCACCACGCTCGTGGCGCCCAGCCCGATCTCCTCGGCACAGATGCGCGCCACGGCGATCGGGTGGTAGATGTAGGGTTCGCCGCTCTTGCGCCGCTGTTCCTTGTGGGCCTCCACCGCGATGTTGAAGGCCTTGCGGATCATCCGGTTCTCCTCGGCGGTGCGCTCGCCCTTGATGGCGCGCAACAGGCCACGGTAGCGTCGCAGGATCTCGGCCCGCTCCTTCACCAGGTCGATCTCGGGGTGTTTGGCCAAGGGCTTGTCCGTTCCTGCGTTCTGCACGGTGCTCATTCTCCGCGAAAGTTAGGTCGCTGAAGCACTAGATCGCGGGCAGCACTTTGCCGGTCACCTCGCCGAAGCCGATGCGCACGCCGTCCTTCGCGCAGTGACCGCGCATCACCAGCGTGTCGCCGTCCTGCAGGAACTTCCGCTCGGTGCCGTCGTGCATGGTCAATGGTCTGGTGCCTTTCCAGGTCAGTTCCAGCAGGCTGCCGTAGCTGTCGGGTGTGTCGCCGCTGATGGTCCCACTGGCCATCACATCGCCACAGCGCACGTTGCAGCCGTTCACCGTGTGGTGTGCCAGCTGCTGGGCCATGCTCCAGTACAGGTGCTTGAAATTGCTGCGGCAGATGGTGGTCTCTCGGCCATCGGGTGTGGAAATGGCGGCCTCCAACGCAATGTCGAAGTGGCGGTCGCCGCTGTGTTGCAGGTAGGGTAGCACGGGCGGGTCCTGTACCGGAGAGGCGACCCGGAAGGGCTCGAGCGCGTCGAGCGTCACCACCCAGGGGCTCATGCTGCTGCCGAAGTTCTTGCCCAGGAAGGGCCCAAGCGGTACGTATTCCCAAGCTTGTATGTCGCGCGCGCTCCAATCGTTGAAGAGCACCAGCCCGAAGATCTTTTCCTCGGCTTCCGCAGTGGTGATGTGCTGGCCCAAGGTGTTGCCCTCGAAGGTGATGAAGGCCACCTCGAGCTCCATGTCCAACTGGCGCGTAGGGCCGAACTCGGGAGCGGCATCGGGCGCAGGTTTATACTGGCCCTTGGGACGGTGTATCGCGGTGCCGCTCACCACGATGCTGCTGGCGCGGCCATGGTAGCCCACGGGCAGGTGCAGCCAGTTGGGCAGCAGGGCGTTGGCCGGGTCGCGGAACATGCAGCCCACGTTGTAGGCATGCTGGCGGCTGCTGTAGAAATCGGTGTAGTCGCCGATGCGCACGGGCAGGTGCAGGGTCACCTGGTCGGCGGGCAGCAGGGCATCCTCGCGCAGGCTGTTGTTGTCGCGGAAGGTGGGGTTGTCATGGCGCAGCAGTTCGCTCAGGCGCTGGCGCAGGGCGCGTACGGCCGGGCGTCCCCCGGCCATCAGGTCGTTGAGCTGCGGGGCCAGGAAGGCTTCACGCGCGATGCCCAGGCCATCGAGCAGGCCGGCCTCAGCGAGCACGCTCAGGTCCACCACGCGGTCGCCGATGCGCGTTACAGGCAGGGGCGGCTCACCGTTCCAGCTTCCAATGCCGAAGGGCAGGTTCTGGAGGGGGAAGTCGCTATCGGTGGCAACGGGTATCCAGGAGCGGAGCGCGGGGTCGTTGGCGGGCAGGTGCATCTTCGGGAAATGGGGCTGAATGCACCGCGAAAGTACCGCCCACCGGATATTACGTCGGAACCGATGTCCTCACCTCATTCCTTGATCCATTTGCCGCTGCTAAGCACCAAGCCATCCGCATCGACCAACGTGTACACGTAAAGTCCGGAGGTCAAATTGGACATGTCGACGCTTGTGGTCCTTGTGTAAATGGTCACGGACCTGACGTCCCTGCCACTGATCTCGGTGATCCGTAGTGTCAACGGCCGTTGTTCAGGCCCATCAAGGGTCAGCGTCAGGGTAGTGTTACCTGGATTGGGATGCACACTGACCACGTACTTGTTCGAACGCTCCGCAAGTCCTGTCGAGCACGCGGTCGGGGGCAACTTCTGGATCCAGCCATCAAAGAGGGGTTGAGGTGCGTTCAGGTCCATGCGACCACCCATGAGAAGGAAGCCTCCGTCAGCGGTGGGTTTGATCCTGTCCAGAAAGTAATAGGCGTTATCGGCAAAGCCATCCACGATGCCGGAACAAAGAAGGTTCAACGCCGTGTCGAGCTTGAAATACTCGATCCGGTTCGGGAAGGTGGGCATGAACGGTGATGGCGGTCCAATAAAGAAGTTGGCCATCCTCGCGAACAACACTTCGTCCTCGCCGATCAAGGCAGACCCACCATAGCCACCAGGATAGTAATGGTCGAATTCCATCTCGGGCAGGAAGTGGCTTATGTATCGACCTTGGCGGTCGAGCTTTTGAATGACCGCATGTTGTCCGTTTGCTGCATTCCCGCTAACGATAAGTCTGCCTGAGGGAAGAGCATGTACATGCAAGGCCGCCTTGACGACTGCGTTTGAAAGGATCGTATCCAAGCTGCCGTCGTAAGGTCCAGCAATGAAGCGCCCCTGCACTTCGAGTGAAGGTCCATGGAGCCTGTAGTAGGTCGCTTTTTGTTCAACATGGTTGAATGGGGATCCTTCACAAGCGATCAACAATGTATCCCCATCCAATTGGATCACATCGCGGGCTGCGAAAAGAAAGGTGCCAGGTAATGTCCGACTGGTAAGCGAGTCGGCATTTGGGGAAATACGATAGATGATGGACTTGTCTATTGCTGAAGGTGCTCCTATGGTTCGTCCTTAGGCTGCGATGACCACATTGCCATTCGGCTCTATGCAGGCATTATCGACATTAGCAAACTCCACGTTCGGGAACATGAATCGGTTCGAGTCGATCGGTACGCCGTTCTCGTCCAGTATGTGGTCATAGCAGAGGTATTGCCCAGAAATGTTCTTTAACGTGCCCATGGCATGGAACCTCCCGTTCACCGGGTCATGCAGCAGTACCGAAATATCCGCGGAAATGGTGCTGGACCAAAGCTGTCGAGTTTCCAGTAACTGGCCAGCTGGGCTTAGCAGACTTACACGTGCTTCGGAGTTCGTTCCCAATGAACCCCAGAAGTGAACATTGGTGGTGAGGTAACCATCGCCCCTTGGCACGCAGTCCGTGACCCTGATGTTCTGTCCTGTGTTAGGTATCACCAAGGACCAACTGTCCTGTCCCATGGCAACCACCACAGGGAAGTACAGGAGTAGACAGAAAAGTGGCCTCGTACTGTAATAGATAGGAATTGATGCTCTCATGGGTCTTCGACAGAAGTTTATAGATGAGTGCCATCAAGCTACCCCCGCTCACGGACAGACACGCAACAGATCGTTGGTGGGCAGCAATTCGCCACAACGTCGCGGATCGAGCATGTCCGGGCTTACCAAGGTGATGCCGGCGGGCAGGCAGTCCGTGGGCGGGTGGCGCACTACGCGCAGGGGTGCCGTTAGTCGAAGGGTGTTGCCCGAGGTGGTGGTGGCCTGCACGCTGACCAGGTAGAATCCCGTAGGGGCCATCGTGCCATCGGCCAGCCGTCCATCCCATCCGCCGAAGCCGGTGTGGCTGAACACCGGTCGCAGTCGCGCATCGCGCACGCCGAACTGCACGGCGGTCACGTTGTAGGTGGTCGGCGTGAAAAGGTCGTTGATGCCGTCCCAGTTCGTGGTGATCACATTGGGCATCATCAGGCAGGCACTGTCGATGTGGGTGTGCCAGGCATGATCCGCTGCCATGGGTGGCGCATGTTCCGGCCGGCAACCTGCAAGGCCGATCAGGAGCACGCACGCAGCATGCAGTAGCGGAATGACACGCAACATGGTCCCGAAACTACGCGGAACGGCCCTTACTGTGCAGGCGTTGCCTTCGCCTTTCCCCCACCGAAGCCGAACTGCCCGCCCAGGACCAAGGCGTTCTGTACGAACCAGAAGTGCTGGCTGGCCTGGTCCTCGGGGTTGCCGGTGGTGAGCACATGCGGAAGGTCGATCCAGCCGCCGCGCAGCGTGTTGCGGATGAAGAGGTGGCGCAGGAAGGTGAAGTGCAGGCCCAGTTGCGCGCCCACACCGATACCGGCGATGTTGAACCGGTTGTTGATGCCTTCGCCAAAGAGCCTTACATCGGTGCGGGGGATCACCGGACCGGCGTGCATGCCCTCGAACACGCGCAGCCGGAAACGGCCGTCGGACGTGGACCACAGCGCATCATAGTGGTCCACATCGATGCAGAGGAGGTTGAGGCCGTCGGTGTGCTCGTAGGTCAGGAAGTCGGTGGTCAGCTTCACGTCGTTGCTGCCTTCCTGCGTGGCGTATTGCGGCGAACAGCTTTCGTTCACGTAGCCGTCCATCCGTACGGTCTGGTCGGCCTGCATCACGTACTTCATGTGGTCCAGGCCCAGGGAAATGCTCCAGTTATCCTTGAAGTACCAGCCCAGCCGATAGTTGTACTGGGGGATCCAGATGCTGGAGGGTGAGAAGTAGACCGATGTCGAGAAGTCGCTGGGCCGGTCGCTGGCCGTTACATGGCGCAGCGTGAAGTCGTGATCGGGGCCTTTCAGGTGGATGTCGCTCCAACTGTACCACGCGCGGTTGTAGCCCCAGTAGGCGAAAAAGCGGCCCTTGTCGTGCTGGGCGTTCACCAGGCTGGTCAATGACGGCAAGAGGAGCAGGAGGAGCAGCGTGCGGCGCATGGCTCAGGTCCAGCTGAAATCGGCGGTGCGGGGCAGGTGGTCCAGCGCATCCACGGCCAGGTCAGGTGGCGTGGTCAATTTGCGCAGGCGGGTGTCGATCCAGGCACCTTCAATGATCAGCGTGGCGCAATAGGTGCCATCGGCCTTGGTGAAGGTGTGGGCGAAGGAGAACCGGGCATGATCGCGCGACAGGCCGCGCAGCGATAGGTCCACATACACCTCATCATGCAGCCCGATCTCCCGACGGAAGGTGCACTCCTCCCGGAAGATCACCGGGCCGAGGTGTTGTTCTTTCATCAGCGCCATGGTGATGCCCACACTGGCCAGGGCCTCCATGCGTTGCTGGGCGCACAGGTCGTAGTACACGCTGTGGCGCAGGTGGAAGTTGGCATCAATGTCCGCCCAGCGCAAATTCAGCCGGGTACGGAAAGGGGAGTAGCCGTCCATGGATGTGCAAAGGTACCGCTCACCGCCGGTGGGGTCAGTGCGGCAGGTGGTCCTTCACTGCTCCGTAGGCCCAGGTGCCGGCAATGGCACTGGCAATGGTGACCAGGAATACCGGATACCCGGCGCCCACCAAGGTGAACATCGGCCCGGGGCAGGCACCGGTAAGCGCCCAGCCAAGGCCGAAGATGGTGCCCCCGATAATGTACCGGGGCCAGGTACGCTGCTTGTCCTGGAACAGGATGGCGTTGCCGTAGAGGTCCTTCATGCGCCAGTACTTGATGATGGCCGTGCCGATGGCGCCCAGTACCACGGCGCTGCCGATCACGCCGTACATATGGAAGCTCTCGAAGCGGAACATCTCCTGGATGCGGTACCAGCTGATCACTTCCGCCTTGGTGAACATGATGCCGAACACCACGCCGAGCCCGATGAACTTGAGGTGTTTCATCATCTAAAGGGCGAGTATGTGCGGCAGCAACAGCCACGTGACCGTGAGCCCGCCAATGAAGAATCCGATCACCGCCACCAACGAGGGCAACTGCAGGTTGCTGAGGCCGCTGATGGCATGGCCGCTGGTGCAACCGCCGGCGTAGCGCGAACCGAAACCCACCAGGAACCCGCCGCCCACGATGAGGATGAGGCCGCGTGCGGTGAGCAACTGTTCCGGGCCGAAAAGCTCGGTGGGCGCGATCCCTGTGGCCCAGCTGTGTAATCCGTTCGCTTCGGCCCAGCCGGTGAAGGCGGGCGCCAGGTCCGGAGGCGTGGGCGAGGCGAGCCAGGTGCTGCCGATGAACCCACCGATGAGCGCGCCCAGCACGAAGAGCAGGTTCCACAGTTGGGTGTGCCAGTCGAACCGGAAGAAGGGGATGCGCTTGCCGGCGCCCAGCATGCTGCACGCCGCATGCAGCGTGGCGCTGATGCCGAAGCTCTTGCCGAACCACAGCAGCATCAGGTAGACCGCTGCGATGATCGGTCCGGCCACGTACCAAGGCCATGGTTGGCGAAGGAATTCGAGCACGCTCATTTCACGCGGATGGTGAGGATGGGGATCTTCAGGCTCTTCACCAGATCGAGGCTTACGCAGCCCTTGATCAACCGGCTGAAGCCACTGCGTCCATGGGTCCGCATGGCGAGCAGGTCGCCGCCGTGGAGTTCGGTCCATTGCAGCACGCCTTCTTCCACGCTGGGGGCCTTCACCACATGCTTGCTGTAACGGTGCAGGTGGTTCTCGGCGGCGAAACGGTCCATGTGGGCGCGGACCTCCTCCACGGGCAAGGTGTCCTTTGGGATGTTCACGCGGAGCAGTTCAACAGTGCTGCCGGCCAGGTCGTGGAAGTCGCGGAGGATGTCGAAGTACTGGTGGTCGCGGGTGAAGGCATTGGCGAAGATGATCCGGTGCACGGACTGCCCGGTATGTTCGGCCTTCAGCGAGAGCACCGGGATGTCCGCCCGGCCGATAAGGTGTTCGACCAACAGGCCCACGAGCCGGTCGCGTATGGAGTCGCCGCCTTTGGTACCCACCACCAGCAGGTCGATGGAGAGCTCGCTCACGGTCTCCAGGATGGCATCGGCTATGCCGCCGTAGCGCAGGCGTGTCACCACCGGCACATCCACCTGTGCTGCCCACTGCTCCAAGGCCTTGGTGCTGCGCTCTCCGGCCTTCAGGTAGGGCATCACGTCCATGGTTCCGTCGTCCACGGGCACGCCTTCCGTGTTCACCGCCATGCCGCCCGGCACCGGCACCACGTTGAGGCCGTAGACCGTGCCGCCAGTGTGTTTGGCCAGCCTTGCCGCTGCTTTCAGGGCGTAGCTCGAAAGTGGACTGAGGTCCGTGGGGACAAGGATCCGCCGCATGGGCGCCAAGTTGCCCCAACTTCGTCAATGGCGGACTGACCTCCGTCAGGAAGTGGACGCTGTGTCCTCAGGCCTTCACGCTCCAGCCGTACAGGGGCTTCAGGCGCATCATGCCGTTCACCTGGAAGCGGATGCGGCGAAGTTCCTCGTCGTCGTTGGGGTGGCGCAGGGCATTGTCGATCAGTTCCACGATCTGCCGGCAATCGTTCTCCTTGAGGCCGCGCGTGGTGATGGCCGCCGTGCCGATGCGGATTCCGCTGGTCACGAAGGGGCTCTTGTCGTCGAAGGGCACCATGTTCTTGTTCACGGTGATGTGCGCTTCGCCCAGTACGCGCTCGGCCTCCTTTCCGGTGATGCCTTTGTTGCGCAGGTCGATGAGCATGCAGTGGTTGTCGGTACCGCCGCTCACCACGTTGTATCCCTTGTCCATCAGGGCCTTGGCCAGGGTCTGCGCGTTGGCGATCACCTGTTTGCCATAGCCCTCGAAGGCAGGGTCGAGCGCTTCGCCGAAGGCCACGGCCTTGGCCGCGATCACATGCTCCAGCGGGCCGCCCTGTGTGCCGGGGAACACGGCCCCGTCCAGCACGGCGCTCATCATGCGCACCTCGCCCTTCGGGGTGGTCAGGCCCCAAGGGTTGGGGAAGTCCTGGCCCATCATCATCAGGCCACCGCGGGGACCGCGCAATGTCTTGTGCGTGGTGGTGGTCACCACATGGCAATGGGGCAGGGGGTCGTTCAGCAGCTTGGCGGCGATGAGGCCTGCGGGATGGCTCACATCGGCGAGTAGGATGGCCCCGACCTCATCGGCAATGGCACGGAAGGCGGCATAGTCCCAATCGCGGCTGTAGGCGCTGGCCCCGCAGATGATGAGCTTCGGCTTTTCGGCCAGGGCCTTTTCGCGCACCTTGGCCATGTCCACCAGGCCGGTGGCCTGTTCCACCCCATAAAAGGTGGCGCGGTAGAGTTTGCCGCTGAAGTTCACGGGGCTGCCGTGGGTCAAGTGGCCACCATGGCTCAGATCGAAACCGAGGATGGTGTCGCCGGGCTTCAGGCAGGCCAGCATCACGGCCGCATTGGCCTGCGCGCCGCTGTGGGGCTGCACGTTGGCCCACACCGCACCGAAGAGCTTCTTCACCCGCTCAATGGCCAGGTTCTCCACAGCATCCACGTGCTCGCAGCCTCCGTAGTAGCGCTTTCCGGGTAGCCCTTCGGCGTATTTGTTGGTGAGCACCGAGCCCATGGCCTCCATCACCGCCTCGCTCACGTAGTTCTCGCTCGCGATCAGCTCCAGCCCGATGGTCTGGCGCCATTTCTCCTGTTCAATGACGTCGAAGACCGCGGTGTCGCGTTGGTTGCTCATGATGGTGAAGGATCGGGGCCGCACGTTGCGGACCGTCCAAAGGTAGCCGCGCGCAGCTATTCGGACCGCCGGTCTGGCAACAGCGCGGCCGCCCAGAGCAGGAAGAGCACTACCGGGTATTGCAGCAGGTGCAGCAGCTTCACCGATACGCCATAGAGCGGTGGTAGCTGGGCGGACAAGGCCTGCAGGACCAGGGCGAGCGCTCCCACGGCACCGAACCCGATCACCAGCGCCGTGCGGTACCGGTGGTCGCCGAAGACCAGCCGCGCCATGCCGATGCACAGCACCAGCATACTGGCGCTCATGGCCACGGCCAAGGCCCACTTCAGGCGTATCAGAGCGCCCAGGCCAAGCCCTTCGGTCCACCCGCGGAACAGGGAGTGGGCGTAGGACACGGTGCGGTGGTGCTCCACGAAGTCGATCTGGTAGTTCAGGTTCACCAGCAGGAAATCGCGAACGGCACCCAGCGCCACGGCAATGGCCAGGATCAACAGGATGCCGATACGCCGCCGGGTCATGCGGGTCGGGCCTTCGGCGTGGTGGGCGCGAACCGCTTCACCCAGATGGCCCAGAGCAGGAACACCCAGCCATAGACCACTACATAGAAGGTGTAGTCGTGGTTGAAGGTGAGCAGTTCATAGTCGTACCGCGCCACGATCACCAGTACCACGATGCGTAGCACGTTGATGAGGTGGATGGAGATCAGGCCCGCGGCCCCGAACCAGAGCTTGTGGCGCCAGGGACCGGGGTAGGCGGCCAGGAAGATGAGGTAAACGGCGAACAGGCTCACGCCGTTGCAGGGGTCGCCGATCCAGAGATGGCTGCCACCCTGGATGCCGATGTAGCGGTTGCTGTCGAACTGCGGCTCGGGCAGCAGGGCGTAACCAAGTGCCTCCAATGTGCCACCGGATAGCAACATCAGGTTGTCGATCACCGCGCGATCAAGCGTTCCGAGGGGATGAAGCACGAGTTCGTACAGCAGGTACCAACCCAGGTAGAGCAGGGCGGCAACAAGAAAGAAGAGGACCACGGGGTCGCGCTTCGCCACCCGGGGGGTGGGAAGAGGGGACATCACTTATCGGAGTTGGCGGAGCGACGCAGCTCCATGGCCTTTCGGCCGCCCAGCAGGGCACCGGCCGTGATCAACGCGCCAATACCACCATCGATCGGGATGCAGGGCGGGGGCCAGCAGGGGGGCGGACCTCCACCTGGCTGGGCCAGTGCGACCAGCGGACCGACCACAAGGGTCAAGGTCAGGAAGAGACGGAAAGGTCGGAACATGATGGGTTGGCCAGAAAACAATTGCGCCAAACTTAACACAATTGGCCGGACCGCGAGGAACGTGCTCTTCAACAAGTTATCCACCGACACCAGCACTTTGTTCCGATCGTCGGACCATCGGTCCGCCTATATTTGCCCGTCCCGGCCACGACGACCTATTGCCGGGGTAGTGGGCCCGCTTGTTCGTGGGGCCGATCCGTTCAATGGCCTCACCCAAACCCCAGCAGCGCGGCAGTATTATCGACGCAAAGGACCTGCGTCAGTACCTGCGCATCGCTTCCAAGAACTGGTATTTCGTGGCCGTGGCGCTGGTGCTTTCCGGCGTGTTGTCGTACCTCTACAGTTATAAGTTGCCTGATATCTACGGGGCTACCACCCAGGTGCTGCTCAAGGATAACGAGGTGTATGACTACCAGACCTCGATGTACAAGAGCCTGGGCTATGTGGGGGCCTACGGCGACATCGTGAACCAGAAGCGGGTCCTCACCTCCTACGACCTGGTGAACGCCACGCTCGATCGCCTCGATTTCGATGTGTCCTATTTTATTGTTGGGCGTTTCAAGACCTCCCAGGTATACGCCACACAGCCGTTCACGGTGGAGATGGACGTGTTCAACGGCAAACTGTATGAACGCCCCATTGACCTGCGGATCATAGACACCAAGCGCTACTCGATCAGTTACGACCTGGGAGGGGCCATCGTCACCAAGGAGTATCCCTTCGACCAGACCGTTCAGGAACCGGAGTACTCGTTGAAGGTGGTGAAGTCGCCCTATGTGAACGAGCAGACCATCAACACGCTGGCCGCCACCGATTACCAGTTCGTCCGCCATGAGCGTTCGGCGCATGTGAAGCGCTGCATCGAGCGGATGAAGGTGCAGAACCATGACTACACCACCATTCTGGAGGTGACCATGGAGGACGAGGTGGCCATCCGGGCCAAGATGTTCCTGGATACCCTCTCCAATGTGTATATCCAATACACGCTACAGAGCGAGTTCGACATCAACGAGAACACGCTGGGCTACATCGACAAGCAACTGGCCGAGGTCACGGTGATCCTGGAGCAACACGAGGGCGAACTTCAGAACTACAAGGAGAGCAAGGATATCATCGACCTGCCGCGTGAGGAGAGCCTCTTCTTCAACGAAATGGTGCGCTTCGACAACCAGAAGCGCCGCATGGAGTTGGACATCCAATCCCTGGACGCGCTGGAGGATTACGTGTTGAACAGCGACGATGAGCGGCTGCTCCCACCGGCCACGTTCATCATGGAGGATGCTTTCTTGAGGTCCACCCTGAGCGAACTGTATGATCGGCAGCTACAGCGCAACCGGATGCTCTTCCAAGGCACGCCATACAACCTCAGCATTCAGCAGCTCGATTCCACCGTGCAGTACATCCGGGGTAATCTGCTGGGCTACATCAAGAACACGCGTAACGCTCTGCGGGGAAAGATCCACGACGTGGAGATGCAAGTGGCCGATTACGAATCCATGCTGCGCAGCCTTCCCAAGAGCCAGCGGGACATCCTCCAGATCCAGCGTCGCGTGCAGGTGAACGAGAAGATGTACCTGTTCCTTCTGGAGAAACGAGCGAGCACCGTGATCGCACGGGCCGGCATCATTCCCCAGACCAAGGTGATCGAAAGCGCACGATCACTGGGCGTGGTGCGGCCCGATAAGGCCCGCATTTTCTACACCTTTACCCTCGGTGGGCTCATTATATCCATGCTCGTGGTATTCGTGCGGGTCATGTTCTACGACCGCATCGAGAACATGGACCAGCTCAAGGAACTGACCGCGCTACCCATCTACGGCGAGGTGATCGTGAGCGAGAAGGCCGAGGAGAACTATGTGGTGGTGGACAGCGACCCCAAGGCGGCCATCACGGAGAGCTTCCGTACGGTGCGCACCAACCTGGAGTACATCCCCAGCCCCGAGGGCCGTGGCAAGGTGGTGATGACCACCAGCTACCGCCCCAACGAGGGCAAGACCTTCTGCTCGGTGAACCTGAGCGCCATCCTCGCCAAGGCGGGCAAGCGTGTGCTGCTGCTGGAGCTCGACCTGCACAAGCCCAAGGTGGGCGCAGGCCTGGGCATGTCCAGCACCTCCGGCCTCAGCAACATCCTCATCGGCAAGGCCCAATGGCGCGATTGTGTGCTGCACACCCAGTTCGAGCACTTCGATGTACTGCTGGCCGGCCCCACGCCCCCCAACGCCTCTGAGCTCATCCTCAGCAAGCATCTGGAGAACCTGTTCCGCGAGGCCAGCCTGGAGTATGATTACGTGATGGTGGACACCCCGCCCGTGGGCCTCATCACCGATGCCCTGCTGATGATGCGCCACGTGGACGCCACGCTCTTCGTACTGAACACGCGCTTCGCGAACAAGGACCACGTGAACAATGCCCTGGAGGCCCTGGCCGGCAACCCCGCCAGGAACACCGGCTTCATCCTGAACGGCGTGCGGATGAAGAAGAGCAAGTACTACTACAACACCAACTACGGCTACGGATACCGCTATGCGTATGGCTATGGTACCGGCTATGGCTACGGTTATGGCTACGGCAAGCGCAGCAAGCGGTCCAAGGAGGATGGTGGTAAAGGCACGGATACCCGCGCCTGAGCAAGGGATGATGGAGGATGTGAACGATCGGGAGGGCAGGACCGCACGGAGCGTTGCGGCGCACCGGCTTACGGTGTACTCCCCCGAGGCCCTGATCCTCTCGCCACGCCGGATGGTGCGTGACATGGTGTCCGATCTCCGCGCCGGGCAAGGCCTCGCCAGGCGTCTGTCCGCGCGCGACATCAAGTCGCAGTACAGGGGCTCGCTGCTCGGCTATCTCTGGGCCTTCATCACGCCGCTGGTCAGCACGGCCATGTGGATCTTCCTTAGTGGCACCGGCATTGTGAAGGTCTCCACCACGGACATTCCCTACCCGGCTTACGTCTTCACCGGCGCCATGCTCTGGCAGCTCTTCACCGAAGCGCTCACCAGTCCGCTGGCCCAGTTAGGCGCAGGTCGCAGCATGCTGGCCAAGCTCAATTTCCCGCGCGAAGCGCTCATCCTCAGCGGCCTCTACAAGGTCCTGTTCAGCGCCGGCGTGAAATTCGTGATCCTGGTGCCGGCCATCATGTTCTTCGGCGTGTTCCCCGACCTGCACCTGCTGCTGTTCCCGCTCGCTGCGCTCGCGCTCATCCTGGCAGGCCTTTCGGTGGGCCTGGTGCTGGCACCGGTGGGGATGCTCTACAAGGATGTTGGCCGTACGCTGCCCATCGTGGCGCAGTTCCTCATGTATATCAGCCCGGTAGTGTTCGCCATGCCCACCGAGGGGTTCACGGCCCGCCTGTTCGCCGCCAACCCCATGTCGCCCCTGGTGCTTACGGCACGGGCGTGGCTCACCGGTTCGGCCAGCCCCATGCCGGGGGCCTGGGCCGTGGTGTTCGCAGCCTCCGTGGTCCTGCTGCTGTTGGGCTGGGTCCTCTATCGCATTACCATGCCCGTTCTGGTGGAACGGATGAGCTCCTGATCCATGGCAGAGGAAGTGCTCATACACGTTGAAGGGGTCTCCAAGAAGTTCTGCCGGGACTTCAAGACCTCCCTGCGCTATGGCATGGCCGATCTGGCCGGTGAGCTCTTCGGCAGGCCGCGCACCCAACATCTCCGGAAGTCGGAGTTCTGGGCCGTGAAGGATGTGAGCTTTACCCTGCGGCGCGGCGAATGCCTGGGCCTGCTGGGCCACAACGGGGCCGGCAAGACCACCATGCTGCGGATGCTCAACGGGCTCATCAAGCCGGACCAGGGACGCGTGGAAATGCGTGGCCGCGTGGGCGCGCTCATCGCCTTGGGCGCCGGTTTCGACCCCATTCTCTCAGGGCGCGAGAACGTGTATGTGAACGCCTCCGTTCTGGGCCTCACCTCCCGCGAGATCGACCGGCGGTTCGATGAGATCGTGGACTTCGCCGACATCAAGGACTTCATCGACATGCCCCTGCAGAGCTACAGCTCGGGCATGGCGGCGCGCTTGGGTTTTGCCGTGGCCTGCGCCGTGGAGCCGGACATCCTGCTGGTGGATGAGGTGCTGGCCGTGGGCGACCATTCCTTCCGCTTGAAGGCCCAGCGCGCCATGCGGGAGGCCCTCGAACGAGGCACCACCGTGGTCATCGTATCGCACAACCTGCACGACATCAGCGGTACCGCCACACGCTGCATCTGGATGGACCACGGCAGCATCCGCATGGACGGTGACACCAGCAGTGTGAGCAGCGAATACCTCCATGCCCAAACGCAGGTGGCCTCCGGTTCCAAGGCGGCCCTGTTCGAGTACAGTCCCAACCGGCGTGGTCACGTAGTGCTCACCCGTGTGGAACAGGTGGGCCACCCTGGCACGCATGTGCGTCAGGTGCAGGTGGACGACCTCTCCAAGGGCATCGACCTGGAGCTGCACTACACCGCCGTGAACGAGGTGCACGACGAGGTGGTGCATGCCATCAACCTGATGACGCGTGGTACCATGTACATCGCCCGGGGCGCCATCACGGCACGCCTCGATGTGAAGGTCAACGAGCCCTTCGGCCTGCGGGTGCATGTGGACCTGCCCGACCTGCTTCCGGGGCGCTACCGTCTTGAGCATTTCACGTGGATGCCCGGCGGCGATATGCTGGAAGGTGTGTTGGACCTGGTGGAAATAGAGGTGTTGCCGCAGGCCTCCATGCAACGGTTGCGCGCGGCCTCAACGCCCTTCTTCCTGGAGAAGATGACCGATAACGCCAAGGGTAGCGTGCCACTGGGCATTTCATTGGTGAACGCAAAGCAGAACGCATGAAGCTTCTGGTGATCGGACTGGATGGCGTGGACCGCCGCTTGGTGGAACACTTCGATATGCCGTTCACACGGTCGTTGTTGGAACAGCTCGTGGTGCTCCCGGTGAAAGAGGACCTATGGAGCCGCGGCTGGGTGAAGATGTTGTCCGGACTTCCACCGACCACCACCGGCGCTTATTACGAGCAACCGGCACTGAACGGAAAGCCGGCCTTTACACAGTCCTACGGATCGAAGAGCTATCCGACCAACGCCGCCCGAAAACCACTGTGGGTCGAGGTTGATGCGCTCGGCAAACGCGCGGCCTGGTTGAACCTGCCCACCATGATGCCCGCACCGGCCCTGAACGGCGTGGTACTGGGCGGCGCCGGCGGCGGCTTCAGTCCCGAGAACCGCATACCACCTGCGGCCTGCCACCCGCCTGAACTCCAGGACCTGTTCATCCGGGAGCGGATGGTATGGGAGAACCGCTACATCGTATCCGGCATTCGCCACACCGACCTGTTCTTCTCCAAGTGCACCGAGGCGCTGTGGAGCCGTGCGAGGATCTACGCGGACCTCGTGCAGAACAGCGGCAGCATGGACCTGGGCTTCTTCGTGCAGAAGGAACCTGTGGTGATCAGCAACATCTACATGTACTCCATCGAACAGTTGATGGAAGTGAAGCAGGCCCGACTGGCCGTGCACTACCTGCTGAACCAGTTCTACAGCGCACTCGATGATACCTTGAAGTACGTCTTCGATCGCCTGCAGCCCGAGCAGGTGATGGTGGTCTCGGACCATGGTGCGGCGCCGTACCGCAAGAGCATGAACTTCAACGTGATGCTGCAGGACCTCGGCTTCCTGAGGTACAAGACGGAGAAGGGGACGGCTCCGGCCAGGGGTGGCGCGGTGCAGAAGCTGAAGGCCCGTTTCGCGCATGAGGTGCGGCAGGTCACCAACGGCCATCCCCGGCCCGATTTCCCGCCCTTCACACCCATCGACCTCGGCCACACCAAGGCCTTCACCAACTTCTACGTGCCCGGCATCTTCCTCTACGACCAACGCTTCGGCGGCCCGGCGCTTTCCGCGGAACAGGCCCAGGCCCTCACCGATGCCATCGTGCGCGACTTCAATGCGCACCCCGTGGCCAAGGAGAACAAGCTCGTGGCGCGTCCCTTCCGTCGTGAGCATGCCGGCACGCCGGCCTACGACCTATTGCCCGAGGTATGGGTGGACCACCCCGTGGACCTCTTCCCCGAGCAACGGGGGCAGGCCGTACAGAAGAATCCCTACTACCGGGACTGGAGCGATCTCGCCGGTCTGCCGCGCGACATTGGCAGCGGTAAGAAGAGCCCCGATGCCCTCTGCGTGGTGGATCCCCGGTTCCTGCGCGACGTGGACCCCACGCGCCCGGGCCTCGACCTGACCGTGGTGCACGAACTGGTGTTGAACCACTTCCGCTCCTGACCATTGCCCATGCGTATCGGACTGCTCACCTATCACCACGTGGTCAACATCGGTTCGGTGTTGCAGGCCTATTGCGCGTGGCGGTTGCTCACCCAACTATACCCCCAGGCGCGGGTGGAGATCATCGACCATGTGCCTGCGGTCTCCGAGAAGTACAAGCAAGGCTATCGTGCAAAGGGCGTGGTGAAGAAGGGTTGGTTCGGCAAGACGGAGCCCAATGCCTTCAGCCGCAACGAACAGGCCTACCTGGACTTCCTGCGCGCCCATTGCGACTTCAGCCCCGCGCTGCCCACCACCGATGACGAGCACGAGGTGGTGCGCGCCATTGCCGCCCTGGGCTACGATGCCGTGTTCGTGGGCAGCGACACCGTGTTCCAGCTCGGGGGCTACTTCGGCCACCCCATTGCCGCCAAATTGCCGCCCAACGCCTATTACCTGCCGGGTCTGGAGGGAGTGAAGAAGGTGGGTCTGGCCGCTTCCTTCGATCCGTACATGGGCGGGGCAGAAGCGGAACGCCTCCGCCAGGTGGCGCCGTTGTTACAGGCCTACGACCGCATCCTGTACCGCGATGCCACGGCCGAGGCCCTCCTGCGCAATGCCGGTGTGGATCCCGCGCGCATGGCCCACATCCCCGATCCCACCATCCTCATGGACATCACGCATTTGGTGCCTGGCGGCGGTGCGGACCTGGGGCAACGCACCAAGCGCGTGGCCGGAGTGGCCATTGCCGATCCCAAGGTGACCGCGCAGGTAACTGGCTGGGTGAAGGAGGCCGGGTTCGAGGTAGTGGATTTCATGTATCCGCCGCAGGATGCCAGCCGCCGTTCCGGTATGGGCGGGGTTGTTGGTCAAGCGCTTGGAGGTTACCGCGAACTGGACCTTATGGTCACCGATCGCTTTCATGGCTCCATCCTGGCCTTGCAGCTCAGTAGCGCGAACGTGGTGGGCATCGAGCACCACGGCACGTATGTGGAACCCAACAGCAAGCTTCGTGATCTGTACCAACGTTTGGGGATCGGGGATCATCTATTGCGCACGGATGAACAAGGACTCGATCGTGCTGCTTTCGAGGCCTTGCTGAACGCAGGTCATTGGAGCCGTGCGGAGATGATGCAACGCATGGCGGCCTTGCGTGCTTCTGGTTTTACCTCCATTGAACAACAGCTTGCAGGCCTGCTGAACTGATCGGTTCCAGGTTACTTTCGTTCATCACCTCATTCGTGACCTCATGGGACCCGTTCCAGGCACCTACCATGCACCCGACGACCAACTCACGTTGGAGCCGGGTTTTGCTCTTCACTGGCAGATGACCAATTGCGAGCGCTTCGCACTTCAGGACATCCTGCGGAGGACAAGACCCGAAGTGGCGATCGAGATCGGTACGTATCGAGGAGGGTCGTTGCAGGTCATTTCCCATTTCGCACAACGCGTGATCTCGGTGGACATCGATCCCACGGTACCCGAGCGTTTGGCCGGCAAGTTCTCGAACGTGGAGTATCGGGTCGGTGATTCCAAGCAGTTGCTTCCCGATCTGATCGACGAGTTGAACAGGGCCGGAGCGAACGTTGGTTTCTTTCTGATCGATGGTGATCATTCCACGGCCGGAGTAAGGCGCGATGTGAACGCGGTGCTCAAGTATCGTCCCAAGGGCCGCTGCGTGATCATCATGCACGATAGCTTCAACCCGGCCTGTCGTGAAGGGATACGGAGCGCGGATTGGTCAGCGAGTCCATATGTGCAATGGGTGGACCTCGACTTCATTCCTGGTATCTACCATCAATATGCCTACGATACTGCGGATGCTCGCTCCATGTGGGGTGGGTTCGCTTGTGCCTACCTGACACCAGATGAGCGCACGACCGAACTGGAAGTAAGGGAATCGCAACGGGGCGTATTCGAGGCCGTGAAGACCGTATCCTCACACACCGCACCGATCAATACCCCTGTGCCGGCGCCCGGGCTTGCTCGCCGGATCGTCCGTCGCCTGCGCGACCTGGCCCGATGAACGACCTGGGGTCCTTGCGTGCGCTTCAGCGGCCCATCGCCTTTTCCATCGATAGTGGCATCCAGGTGATCAGTGGCGTCACCACGTGGATGCAGGCCTTGGTGCTGCGTTTGCATGCCGATGGAGTCCCTGTGCGCGTTCTGCTCCACCACATCGGTCCCGATCCCGAGCGGTCGTCCATCGGCCTGCCCTTGCGCAGTGCCGGTGTGCCCGTGGACATCATTGCCCGAGGTGCCGATATGGAGCAGGACGTACGCGCCACGCTCTCCTTCTTGGAGCGTCACCGGCCCGCGGTCTATTTGCCGCAATGCCTGTTCAGCATGTATTTCGCGGCGGGCTTGGCGGGTGCACAGGGGTTGCCCTGGGTGTTGGCCATGCACTCCGATGATCCCGACTACTGGGCCTTGGCCGATGCGTTACGCCCCGAACAGGTGAACGGCTGTGTGGTGGCGGTATCAGCGCAGCTGGCTTCCGAAGTGGCTGCCCGGGACCTGGCCCGGCATCCGGTGATGATCCCCTACGGCGTGCCAGTGGCCACACGTGCTGCCACCTGGTCCGATGCCCCCTTCCGCGTGGCCTTCAGTGGGCGCATGGTGGAAGAGCAGAAGCGGTTGTCGTTGGTGATGGACGTCCTCTTGGAGGCCTGCCGCACCGATGACCGGATGGAGGCCGTGCTCTTCGGCGATGGACCGCAGCGTGCCGGGGCCGAGCAACGGGTGCGCGAGGCTGGTCTTGCGGAGCGGGTCCGGTTCACCGGTCGCCTGACACCCGATGCCGTGCGCTCTGAACTGCAGCACTGCCACGCCATGCTGCTCATGTCGGACTACGAAGGACTGCCCGTGGCCCTGCTGGAGGCCATGGCACAGGGCGTGGTCCCCGTGGTGCGCGCCATTCCCAGCGGCATTCCCGAACTGGTGGACCATGAACGGACCGGGCTGTTGGTGGGTGAGGATGTGGAAGGTGCGGTGATCGCCCTGCGCAGGTTGGCCGATGATCGGGAGCTTTGGGAGCGATGCGCGCAGGGCGCCTTTGAACGCGTGGCCACCCGCTACAGCGAGGAAATGAGCTACGCTGGCTGGGTGAAGCTGTTGGCCGAACTGGCCCAATTGCGTCCGGATGGTGTTCCGCTCGCGCAGCCAGCCACGTTCCAACTGCCGCCGCACGACCCGCGCCTGGACCGGGGCTATCCGCCGCCGCCCAAGCCTTTGCCGCCACCGCCCTCGTTCATCACACGGTTGAAAGGTGCGGTGAAACGCCGCCTGTTGGGCTGATAACGGACCCGCGTTCGCCATCTTCGCGCTGCCGGTGGCATTCACTCGAATGAACACGATCTTCATCAGCACCAACGACCACATGCCCTGGGGGGGCAGCGAGGTGCTGTGGACGCGTGCGGCGCTGGCCATGGCGCAAAAGGGCCACCAAGTGACCGCCAGCGTGCGGCGCTGGTGCCCGCGGCACACCGGCATGGAGGCACTGTTGCAGGGCGGCGTTACACTGCATGAGCGCGAGCGCACGGCACTGGAGCGGTCGCGCTTGCAAAACGCGTGGGCCATGTGGCGCAAGGGCTTTGTGCGCGAGGTGGCGGACAACCGCTGGAGCGTGCTTGAGCAACAGCGGCCCGACCTGGCGGTGATCTCCCTCGGCAACCACCTGGACGAGCCCTTCCTGCACTACGTCGAACGGTTGCAGCGCATGCAGGTGCCCTATGTGGTGGTGGTGCAATTGGTGCATCCGTATGCCGATGTTACGGATGAGAAGGCAGAACGCTTCATCACCGCGTACCGTGGTGCGCGGCACGTGGTCTTCGTATCGGAGCAGAACCGGTCCATCCTTTCCAAGCAGTTGGGCCATGTGTTCACCAATGCGGTCATCATACCCAACCCGGTGGATGTGGAGCGATTGCAGGCACCGCTGCCCTTTCCGCCAACGAGCGAGGGTTTACGACTGGCTATGGTGTGCGCGCTTACCCCTTTTCACAAAGGGCATGACATCGTCCTTGAGGTCCTGGCCCAGGAAAAGTGGAGGAAGCGTGAGCTTTTCGTGGACCTCTATGGCGAAGGACGTTCCAAGGCTGTCATCGAGCGCAACATCAAGGCGCTGGGCATCGAACGGGTGCGCCTCTGTGGGTTCGAGCCGGACAAACGCATGATCTGGGGCACCCATCATGCGGCCCTATTCGCCTCGCGGATGGAAGGGCTTTCATTGGCCTTGTTGGAGGCCATGGCTTGTGGGCGTCCGGTGATCGCTACGAATGTGGGCGATGCGAAGCGGTTCATTGAAGAGGGAGTTTCAGGATTCATTACGGCCCCCGGGTATGCATGTGGATTGGATGAGGCTATGGAGCGTGCTTGGGAGTGTAGGGATGATTGGGAGAGCATGGGGCATGAGGCCTTTGCTACTTTTACCCGGCTCATTCCTGACGATCCGGTCCTGCGACTTGTGAATGTCATCGAGCGGACCGTATGAAGCGTATCCTGATCATCTCTCACAATGTTACCCGCACCGGAGCGCCGCTGGTGATGCTCTATTTGTTGCGCTGGTTAAAGTCAAACCATCCGGAAGTGGTCGTGGATGTGCTTGCGCTGAAGGGGGGGGCTGTAGAGGAGGAGTTCAGAAGTGCTGCGGATGGCTACTTCGAGCTGAAGATGCCCCCGCCTCCTCAACGAAGCGTAGCTGTCCGAGCCATCCGGAAAGGCCTTCGGCTCATTGGGTTGCTTCCATCGCCGACTGCAGAGGAATTCAAGGAACAGAAGCTACGTGAGCTATCAAGCCACGGTTATGATGTGGTGTTGGCCAACAGTCTTGCCAGTATTCCGGTGGGGGTCAAGTTGAAGCAGCTTGCACAGCGGAAGCCAGTGCTTATCGGATACGTCCAGGAGTTCCACATGGTGATCCGACAGTTGCTTCCGGACCTGCCCAAGTATGTGCCTCATGTGGACCGGTTCTGGGCGGTCTCTGAACTCGGTCGAGCCAACCTCATCAGGAACTGGGGGGTGGAAGAGCAGAAGGTTGAGGTACAGTACGTGACCGCCTTGGTGCACACACAGCAGCTACGGGTATTGGAGATGCCACCTGATGAGGTCTTCCGGGTGGGCGCAGTGGGTACCGTGGTCATGCGCAAGGGCTATGATCTCTTCATTCAGGTCGCTCGTTGGGTGCGACACCATCATCCGGAGCTGAAAGTGCATTTCACCTGGGTCGGTAACGTGGGCAAGTACGAGCGACCTTTGATTGAGCACGATCTTGTCCATGCCGGGTTGGAAGGCATCGTTGAGTTCGTGGGGGAATTGGAGGATCCAACCCCTGTTTATCGTACACTTGATGTCTTCCTCCTCCCTTCGCGGGAGGAACCATTCGGTCTTGTCTGCATAGAGGCTGGGACGATGGGCAAGCCGATCGTCTGCTTTGAGGGTGTGACCGGTGCGGCGGAGGTGCTTCGACACGGGGGAGGTGTTATTGTGCCCTACTTGGATGTTGAAGCCATGGCCCGTGCGGTCGTGGATTATGCTCTTGATCCCGGGCGCCGCTCCGCCCATGGTGAATTGAACAAGGTCCAATTCGCCCGGTTGGGGACCGAGGAACAGTGTCCCTTGATGTGGCAGCGCATTTCAAGGGCATGGGAGGAACAGGGCCGAAAGCCATGAACGTCACCGCCATCGTAGTCACCTACAACGGCATGCAGTGGGTGGACCGCTGCTTGGGCAGCCTGCGGGCCAGCTTGCTACCAGTGCGCACCATCGTGGTCGACAACGGTTCAACGGACGGCACGCCGGCCCATATCGAGCAGCACTTCCCTGAGGTGGAGCTGGTCCGTGCGGAGCGTAACCTGGGCTTTGGGCAGGCCAACAACCGGGGCATGCGCATGGCACTGGATCGCGGCGATGACCATGTGTTCCTGCTCAACCAGGATGCCTGGGTGCGGCCTGATACCATTGGCCGCCTGGTGGAACGTGCCGCTGCGGAACCGGGTCATGGTGTGCTCAGCCCCCTGCACTTGAACGGCGCAGGTGATGCGCTGGACCTGGCCTTCTCCAACTTCATCATCCCCCAGCGCTGCCCTGGGCTCTATTCGGACCTTGCTTTAGGGCGCGCTGCGGGTAGGACCTACGTGGCTGAGTTCGTTAACGCGGCGGCCTGGCTCATTACCAGGCAGTGCCTGCTTACGGTGGGCGGTTTCAACCCCACGTTCTTCCACTACTCGGAGGATGACGATTACCTGCACCGCCTGCACTTCCATGGGCTCAAGTGCGGCATTGTGCCGGCCGTGACCGTGCATCATGATCGCGAGGAGCGCAAAGAGAACCCCTACTTCGACCTGCGGGTGTGGCGCATCCGCAAATTGAAGTTGCGCTTCGCCGACCCATCCAAGGACCATGATCCTGCTGCGGAGCGGCGTAAACTGTGGTTCGATCTGTTGCGCGGCCTCCTTGCCTTGCGGAAAGGAGAGGTGTTGGTGGCCCGCGATCAGTTGAAGATGCACACCGAGGCCGACCTTGCTTCCGTGGTCCGCACCCGCGAGCTGTCGCGCGCAAAAGGCCCCACCTTCCTGTAGGGCGGACCGGTTGGCCTATTTTCGCCTGCATGGACCTCGAGGTCGCCGTCATCATCCCGGTGTACAATGCCGGTCGGTTCGTAGAGAAGGCCGTGGCCTCCGCACTGGCGTTTCCCGAGGTGAAGGAGGTGGTGCTGGCCGAGGACGCTTCGCCCGATGATAGCCTGGCGGTATGCCATCGCCTGGCAGGTACTGATCCGCGCATCAAGCTGGTGCGCCACCCCGATGGTGGTAACCATGGTGCGGCAGCCACGCGCGATCTGGGCTTTGCAAGCAGTTCAAGCCCCTTCGTGGCCTTTCTGGATGCCGATGACCGGTTCCTGCCCAACCGGTTCGACGCGGAGCGCAGGATCTTTGCGGAACACCCGGATGCCGATGGGGTCTATGGTGCGACCGGCGTGGAGTACCATGATACCGAAGGCCGGGAGCGGTTCCAAGCGCAGTTCGACCACGAGCTTACCACGGTGACCCAAGTGCTGCCGCCCGAGCGTTTGTTCAGTGCTCTGCTCGGCAGCATCAAAGGCGTGGGCTATTTCCACTTGGACGCGCTTACGGTGCGGCGCAGTGCGCTCGATCGCATGGGTCCGCTGTTCGACCCGGCGCTGCGCTTGCATCAGGATACGCTCTTCGTGCTCCGTCTGGCTCATGGTGCACGGCTCTACCCTGGGGTGGTAGGCACGGCCGTGTCGCTGCGTGGCGTGCATGCCAGCAACCGCATTACCGCCAACAAGGACCTGGCCGCTTCGAAGTACCTGCTGCATTGTCGTCTGGAGGACTGGTCGCGAGGTGTTGAGCTGCCACGCGATGACCGTCGCTTGATCGTGGCCAAGCGGGTCTATTGGCAGATGCTTCGCGCTCGTGGTTCCTTTTCCCGAACGTTCCAGTTGCGGCATTTCGTTGTTCATCCCTGGCTGTTCCAGTGGGTGCAGGTACGTGAGGCCTGGCTCGATGGGGTCTTCGGCCGCGATTCCACCCTGTCCCGTAGGCTACGTTCTCTTGCCTGGCGTACCGGATCCAACGTGCTTTCCTCCATTTCCTGATGTGACACAGCGCCAGGGCCATCCGGGGGAGCCGCTCGCCTACATTTGGAGCGGGCCGTCACAGAGCGGAAAGTTGACCACACGAGTATGATTGGATCGATCAGGGCTTCCATCAGGTCAATTGCGGTCAGGTTCCATCGTGAACCACCGTGGTGGGTGAAGGTCCTGGTCCTGCTTTCTTTCTGCTGGGTGGTGGCCAGCCGGAGCCAACTGTATCCCGCCATTCAGAACACGGTGATGGGCACTGCCGTCACCATGCTGCTCCTGGTATTCGTTGGCAGCTTGGGTCGGCGCATCCATGTGGTTTTCGTTGTGGGCCTGGTGCTGCTGTTGGGCGCGTATTTCCTGACACTTAGCTTGTATGGCCCCATCAGCTACGATCTGGTGTTGGCCCTGCGGTATACCACGTTGGACGAGTCGTTGGGTTATGCCCGTGATCTGTTCAAACCTGCCATGGCCATCCCTTGGGTGCTTGGGGCTGCGCTCGTCCTGTATGTGCTGATAAGGTCCCGGTTGGTCGTCCCCAACCGTTACGTGGTCGTGTCCATCGGGCTCCTGTTGCTGGCTATCCCGGCAGTGCGGTCCTTCAAGGCCGGATTGGATTGGAGCGATCGGTACAAGGACAAGTCAATTGCATTCAGTTCCGTGCCCGGAAAGCTGGTGGCCACTACGGTGCACCAGTTCAGTGTGGTGAACGAACTGGCCGACTGGTCCGAGAGCTTCGAGGCCGGTCACGATTGGAGCGCGTTCCGTGACCTCAAGCCCAAGCGGTTGAACGTGATCGTTATTGGGGAGAGCGGCAGGTCCGACTTTTACGACCTGAACGGGTTCGATCTGTTCCCGTTGACACCGAACATTGATTCCACCTTCAGCTACAATTTCAGCCAGTGTTTTGCTCCTGCATCCACCACCATCAGTTCCCTGATGCGGACCTTGTTCCTGACGGACCCCATGGGAGGTCCGTTGCCACAGGCGAACATCGTGGCCTTGTTCAAGCACCACGGCGCGAGGACCTATTGGGTGTCCAACCAGGGGCGGGTGGGTAGGAACGACTCACCGATCGCTTCCTTGGGTTTGACCTGCGATAGCTCCTACTTCCTGAACAAGACCAGCTATCACTCCGCCAGCGCTGGGGATAGGGCCATGCTTCCCTGGCTCGAAGGGGTCATTCAGAAGGCCAGGAGCGATCCACGGCCCACGCTCATACTTGTACATATGCTTGCACAGCATCCTCCGCTGGACCGCACCTATGATGCGTGGGACTTACCCTACAAGGGGCCTGGAATGGTCGCCAAGTACATGCGTTCCACCCGTGACACGGACCTGTTCCTTGGTGAGCTGTATGCTCTGGTGAGGGAAACAGATGATCACAACATGTTCTATTTCAGTGATCATGGCTTGGGATACGATGAACGCCGGGACCATTTCATCCATACGGACAGGTTCAGGGAGAACTACCATGTGCCATTTGTGATATGGTCGGGCCAGGATAGGCCGGGAAGGAGCATCGCGCATCCGGTCGCGCTTTCAAACCTGATCGGTCTCCTGCATGCCTTCAACCGAGCCGTGCCTTTGCAGCTCGATTCGTTGGTGGGAAGCCTTCCCCCCCCGATCCATGTTTTCGATTCCAAGAACCTTCCCAAGCCGATCTCCGGGCTTGAGGTGGACACAATGGACCTGACCTATGAACGCTGAGCTATTGTCGAGAAGGGATGTGGCCATCCTGAAGGGTATCGGTATCCTGCTGATCTTCCTGCACAATTATTTTCACTGGCAGCCCGGTATGGGCATTGAGAACGAATTTGCCTTCAAAGCATCAGGAGCCAAGGCGTTACTCGCCCACGTGCTCGATGGTCCTGTGGATCTATTGCGCTACTTCTTCGCGTATTTCGGCCATTTCGGTGTTCAGTTGTTCGTGCTCACTTCGGGGTACGGACTGGCTGTTTCGGCGCGGTCGGGGAGAACGTCCTCCTATGTCGACTACTTGTTCCCGAAGCTCATCAAGATATTGGCGCTGCTGCTGATCGGTGCAGTGTTCATTTCCATTGTACGTTACATCAATGATGGTCATGCGTTCAATATCGGTGTCGTCCTGGAGATCATCATTGGACGGATGACGAGCGTATGGAACTTCTCGGGAAGCACCATCTTCCGCTACTCCGGACCGTTCTGGTTCTTTGGATTGATCGTGCAGCTCTACGTCCTTTTTCCCCTGATGAACAAATTGCTGGACTTCTTTTCCGCGAGGTCCGCTGGCATGCTCCTGGTCGCCTTACTGGTGCTGAACGCATGGTTGTATCCCATTTGCGAAAGGATCGATCTGCCATTGATGGGCATTTTCATCGGGCATTTACCGGTCTTTCTGCTTGGCGCATTGCTCGCGCGCGATGGTGCGTACCTGCCTAAAGGTTCGGTGGTGGCTGCTCTGGTGATCTTCCTTCTCGGCCAGTTCCACCCTGCGTTCTTCATGGCCACCTTTATCTCCGCCGCCATGATCATGCTGTTCCTTTACCAGGCAGTGCGCCGGAACGGTCCATCGCTCATCGGCCGTTGGGTCGGGGGAGCGTTGCAGTGGGTCGGAGGCATATCGATGGCGATCTTTATCATCAATGGCCCCCTGCGCTCCTTGGCCCTATTTAGGAATGCAGAGGGGGATCTGCTCACGTCCAAGGTCTTGCTGTTCACGGTCATCCTTTTTGCGCTCGCTATGCCCACGGCTTACGCCTTCAAGAAGCTGTCCGCAGGGTTACAGATGGCCTATGATCGTGTGGTCGGTGGACTGCGACGCAGGATGTGATCCGACGCCGAGCCGCTCTTGCCCTTCAACCTTGCCTTGGCCTGCTATCTTTGGCCATGGTGATCGTTCTGCCGCTATTGGGCCGAAGGTCCCGCATGGCCTGGTCCCTGGAATGTCACTGACTCGATCGAAGAAACGTGGAGCGGACCGGCCATCGGATGGGGCTGACAAGGAATTGTGGTTGTTCACCGAATATTATCCGTTCGGGTGGAGCGAATCATTCCTGGAGAACGAACTGCCCATCCTAGCGCGTCGCTTCGGCCGGGTGAGGGTGTTTCCACTTTTCAGGCGTGAGGGTGAGCGTGACCTGCCTTCCGGTGCAGAGCGTCAAGTCGTTATAGAGGATCCCTACGCTGTGGCCGGTTTTCCACTGCTCTTGCGTCATGCATTCTCGGTGGTCCGGCTGCTACGGTCCTTATGGTCCGATCTGGGCTTCGCGATGTTCAGGCGCGAATGGCGTAATGAACTGCTCAGCCGGATGCGTCAGATGATACGACGCGTGGATGACATGGAGCGGTCCTTGATGGCGGAGTACGACCCCGATCGCGTGGTGATATATAGTTATTGGACCAATGACTGGGCCACCCAACTGGCTTTGCTCAAGGCCCGTGATGCGCGTTTGCGGTTCGTGTCCAGGGCCCATGGTTTCGATCTGTATGAGCATCAGCATCAGCGGGGGGCGATCCCGTTCAGGCGGTTGCAGCTCAGGTCGGTGGATGCACTATTCTGCGTTTCACAGGCCGGGTTGGACCACATGCGGGCGAGGCACCCTCGGTTCTCAGGCAAGTATGAGCTTGCGCGCCTTGGCACCAGCGACCATGGTGTGGCACAGGCCTCTTCGGATAACGTGCTGCGCGTGGTCAGTTGTGGATACGTCATTCCGCGGAAGCGTTTCTGGCTTATCGCCGATGCACTGGCTATGGCCCGAACGCCGGTCCATTGGACGCATTTCGGGGACGGGCCGGAGATGCCCATGGTCAGAGAGCGGTTGGCCCGTCTTCCGGACCATGTGCAAGTGGATCTTCGAGGAGAGACCACGAATGCCGGGATCATGGCGTGGTATGCCTCCAACCCCGTTGATGTGCATGTGCTGACCAGCAGGCTCGAGGGTGGGGTAGCGGTCGCCTTGCAAGAGGCGGCAAGCTTTGGTGTGCCGCTGATAGCCACGGATTCCGGAGGGGTGAGAGACCTTGTGACATCCGCCACGGGCATCTTATTGCCGACCACAACGACACCGGAGGACCTGATGGCCGCGATCGCCTGGGTGCCCCAAGGCCCCATGTCCACACCCGAATTCCGTGCTGGGGTAAGGGCTTACTGGGAGGCGAATTTCAAGGCGGACACTGCGTTCGATGCCTTTTGCGACCGTCTGTTGGACCTGTGCCGGAAGGATGTCCGCTGAATATGAATGATCGGCCAGGTTGCTTTACTACCGAGCGAGGTGTGTGCGGTATGATCTGCGTTCACGTGCCCGCATTGGATCGACCATGAAAGGCATGGCTGTCAAGGACACAGGACCGGAGAGTGCAAGGTCACCCCGACCTTTGTGGGGCAAGTGGTCGTTGCTTAGTGCAGTCCCATGCGGGTAGCCTATATCACTCATTATAGCGATCTCTACGGAGCGAACCGTTCGTTGCTGGACCTAATGACCGGCTTGCGTGACCGGCATGGAGTGGAACCCTTGGTGCTGGCTCCCGGTCCTGGGGCCTTGGTCAATGAACTGGAGCGTCTGGACATTCCCTGCCACATGGCGCCGTTCCAGCCGTGGATGACCGAGCGGTGGTATGGCGGTGGTCCGCACCATCGGCTGTTGCAGTATCTGCGCGAAGAGAAGGCCGCTCGTGAACGACACAAGGCGAACCAGGCCTTGCTGCCCGGGATCGAGGATTGGTTGAGGTCAAATCAGGTCACGCTCCTTCACGCGAATAGTGCCGTAGCGGTGATGGGCCCCTTGCTGCGGTCGAGAACAGGGCTGCCATTGGTTTGGCACATACGTGAGCTCCCCGAAATACAGTACGGTCTACATATCGACCGAGGACGCAGGGCCTACGCGAATGCGCTCAGGCAGGCTACCCGGGTGATCGCCATCTCCAGCACCGTGAAGGAGGATATCCACCGTTATGCGCCGGACCTGCCTCTTGATGTGATCTATAATGGGGTGGTCCCTGGGAGCCTGTTCCCGGAGTTGAAGGCCCGTTCCCAAGAGAGGTGGTCTTCCGGTATTTTCAGTTTTGCCATGCTCGGCGTCATCCATCCGGCCAAGGGACAGCTTGAAGCGGTGGACGCATTCCGTATTGTCCTGGACCGCGGCTTGGACGCGAGACTGATCATCGCCGGTTCGGGACGTGAGGCTCCCGTCCGCGAGCGCATCGCCGCGCTTGGATTGCAAGATCGTGTGGAGATGACCGGGTACGTGAAAGACCCTTATTCGGTGCTGTTACGTGCACATGCCCTTTTGATGTGTTCGCCGAACGAGGCCATGGGACGTGTCACTGTTGAGGCCATGGCCAGTGGTATTCCCGTGGTCGGTCTGGATGCAGCGGGTACATCGGAGATCGTTACGCATCGACGCAACGGTCTGCTTTACAATGGAGGCTGTGAAGCACTGGCTCAGCGAATGATCGAACTCGCCAGCGATCGCGATCTGGCCCGGACCATGGGTCGATCGGCGCAAGACGATACTGTTGCCCGCTTCTCCATCGAACGCTATTGTGATGAAGTGGCGGCAGTGTATCAACACCTCGGTGCGCAGGAAGGTGCTGACCGCCAACAGGGCTGTTAGCTTCAAGAGAGCGACCTTTGTGTTCGCTACGGTCCTTTCGCGCATGCTGCCTCGCATCACCATCATCACCCCAAGCTATCAGCAAGCCCCCTTTCTGGAGGAGTGCATCCGCTCCTTGCATGATCAGGGTTACCCGGACCTGGAACACATCATCGTGGACGGGGGCAGCACTGATGGTTCCCGGGAGATCATCGAGCGGTATGCCGGCAAACTGGCATGGTGGTGCTGTGAGAAGGATAGGGGGCAGAGCCATGCGATCAATAAAGGGCTTGCGCATGCCACCGGCCAGGTCTTCTGTTGGTTGAACAGTGATGACCTTCTGTTGCCCGGCTCGCTGCATGCAGTGGGCGAGACCTTTGCCGAGCACCCTGACCTCACCGTGTTCACCGGTGTTCGCATTGAGCGGGCAGCCGATGGCTCCGAGCGAGCATTGGGGCAGGATGATCCCGGTGATCCCAATAGCCATTTCGTTCACCCGCACATCAATCAGCAATCCACCTTCTTCCGTATGGATGTGGTGAAGGCCATCAACGGCGTGGAGGAGAAGCTCCACTACGTCATGGACTACGAGCTCTGGTTGCAGGTATTGTTCCATCATGGGACAAAGGATGTTTGGGTCGACCCACGGGCGCTATCTGTTTTCCGACTGCATCCGGTAAGCAAGACAAGCACAGTGCATCATCGGTTCCTGGATGAGACAGCGAGTATGTTGCACGGGCTCGCCCTGGCCACCGGACAGACCGGGTTGGCCCAGATACTTGCAAAAGGGCATGGCATCACACCCGGCCTTCGTGCTTTTCCGGTCACTGCGGCCCATGCACCTCTGGTGAGGCGAATGGTGACCTGGTTCTTGCTGCGTTGGTATCACCGGCTCTACAAGTCCTCGGACCTGCGCATGATGAAGGCCTTCCTGCTTGAAGCGCGTCCTGCAGAGAAAGGGTTGGATGCACAGGAGCTGGCCTGGCTTCCTATGGTGGAGAGCGAGGCGGACGTCGCCAACTGGCCGCTATTCCGGCTGCGGCGCAAGTGGCGCAGTCTCCGTGGAAGGGCATAGGCATGGTCCACCCGCGGTTATCTTCGCACGTGTGCCTCTCAAGGCAGTTGAATCAGCCCAAAAGCCGATGAAGGTGAGCGTGGTGGTCCCGGTCTATAACAAAGGGCCTTTTCTTCAAGAGAGCTTCCAAAGCATCTTCGACCAGACCTACCAGGACCTGGAGATCATTGCCGTTGATGACCGAAGCACAGATGACAGCCTTGAGCGATTGATGGCCATGCAGGATCCCCGACTTCGCGTGGAGCGGATGGATCGGAACATGGGGCACCCCATGGCCACCCAGCGTGGGTTCGACCTGTCCACAGGCCGCTATATCGTTCGGGCCGACGCGGATGATATCCATCTGCCTCAGCGGATCGAACGTCAGGTGGCCTTCATGGAGTCCCACCCTGAGGTGGGCGTGAGCAGTTCTCGCCTGCGCACCTTCGGAGCCGAGGAGGTGGAATGGGAGGTGCCGCTGGATGACGCAGCCTGTAGGTCCGAGGTCTTGTTCGGAATGCCGGTCCTTGATCAGGCAAGCATTATTCGTACGGACATCCTGCGCACCCATGATATCCGATACCACCCGGAATGGCCACGCGTAGGGTCCGATCGATTGTTCTTCGCTCAGTTCCTGAAGTATACGCAGTATGCGAATCTCCCTGAGGTGTTGCTTCACTACAGGGTGGGAGCGCAGAACAACAATCACGGGCAGAGCATGCTGCAGCGCCGGGAGGAGGGAACGAGGCGGGTCTTTCAGATGCTGGGTATTGAGGTCACGGAGGAACAGTTCACGTGCCATCTGATGCTGTTGAGGGCGTTCCGACGTGTTCCCAATGCGAGTGACATCCAGCGTACACGTAAGTGGGTGGACGAGCTCTTGGCGATCAATGACCGGTTGAAGCTCTTTCCGGAGATGGAATTCCGTGAGCGCACGCTTCAGGCCTGGGACAGGCTCTTCCATTTTCTGCCAGCCTATGGTGCCGCACCAGCCCTGGCGCATCTGCGCAGCAGTGGTCGCTGGCCCTTTGACCGCTTGACCTTTCTCACCAAGCACACCTTGAACCGATGGCTGCGGGGGGCGAAGGCGTGACGGTGAGCGTGGTGCTCCCTGTCTATAACAAGGCGCCCTTTCTGCGTGAGTGCATCGATAGCATCCTGGAGCAGAGCTTCACCGACTTCGAGCTGGTCGCAGTGGATGACCATAGCACGGATGAGAGCTTGTCCATCCTGAGCGCAGTGGGAGATCCGCGGCTGCGCATCATCGCCCTTGAGCATAACCTGGGCCCTGCGGGCTGCGCGCAGCGTGGCTTCGATGCCGCTCGAGGCCGGTACATTGTGCGCATGGATGCTGATGATGTGATGATGCCGCACCGGGTCGCGACCCAGGTAGCGTTCATGGATGAACATCCGGACATCGGTGCAAGTGGTTCACACATGCGACTGCTGGACAGTCCTTCCGAAAGATGGCGTGCATCCTTGCTCGACGTTGATATTCGTGCCAGCGTGCTCTTCCAGATCCCGATCTTTCAACCCTCCTCCATTTACAGGCGTTCTGTGCTCGTTGACCATAGTGTCCGGTTCGACGATGAGTGGCCACGGGTAGGTGAGGATTGGTTGTTCCAGTTGAGGTTGTTGAAGGTGACACGATTAGCGAACATTGATGATGATCTGGTGTACTATCGGTTGGGTCCCCAGAACAGCTCCCAAGGTCGCGACCGTGCCAGTGACCTGGGACGTTTGTTCAACGAAGTGCTCCGGTGGTACGGCTTTCCGAACGACCCGGTAAGCCTGCATCATCATCTACATGGATTGAGGTTTTACGGTCAGGGCTTCTCTACAAAGGATGTGGCTGGTCTGCGGAACTACCTCGATGGCCTGCGCGACCAGGTGCATCGTCGCGGACTGTTCGATGAGGCTGCTTTCGGGCGGCGTGTGGACGGCATTTGGGATGATCTGGCCTACCAGTTGCCGCGCTTGGGATGGGGTGCTCTTTGGGCCTACCTAAGATGGGACCGTTCGCCCTCCGTGGCGAAGTTCAGGTACCTGCTCTCCTCGTTCATTACCGGCCGCATCTACGCTGGCCGAGGATGAACCAGTACCTTGCACGGAAGGCGTGCATCGTATCGTGAAAGTTGCTGTTGTCATACCCTGCCACAATGTGGAGTGCCATGTGGAAGAGGCGCTGTTTTCCGTGCTGGCCCAGATCCACAACGACCTGGATGTGGTGGCAGTGAACGATGGGAGCACGGATGGAACTGGCGCCGTTCTGCAGCGTATGGTGGCTGCACATCCTGGCCGGTTCAGGGTCATTACTCAGCCCAATCGCGGGGCCTGCGCAGCACGCAACGTCGGACTGAAGGCCACCGATGGAGCGTTTGTCCAGTTCTTGGATGCCGATGATGTGTTGCTGCCGGATAAGATCGCCGGACAGATCGAGTTGGCCCAACTGGACAATGCCCCCGCGTTGATCGTGGGCGGCTATCGCAACAAGTACCCTGATGGATCATCGCAGGAGATCAGACCGCACGTAGAGGATGCATGGCTGGCGCTGGTGCGCACCCGGCTGGGGACCACCACCGCCGATCTCTGGCGGCGCGAGGACTTGTTGCGCGTTGGAGGATGGGACGAGGATCAGGCCAGCAGTCAGGATTACGAACTGGCCTTCCGCCTTTTGCAGGCCGGAGGACGCGTGGCGTGGGATGACCGCATTACTGCTGAAGTGCTTAAGCGCGAACGCGGATCCATCAGCCGCACCAATGAACTCAGGAACTGGGAACGTTACATCGAGCTCCGTGTGGCGGTCCGCGAACACTTGCGGACATCGGATCTTCCGAACTCCAATGAGATCATCGCCGAGTGTGATCAGTACATCTTCCGCGCTTTAAGGGTGGTCGGTCGCACGAGGCCCGCCCATGCGGCCGAACTGTTCGCCGAGGTGATCCCCGCTGGATTCGTTCCGAAGGCAGGGGAGGCCCTTTCCGCGCTCTACGTTCTGCTATATCGCTGGTTGGGCTTCAGCGGTGCCGAGGCGGCTGCTGCGGCATTGGATAACTTGCGGCGCTTGTTCGGTTGGCGATGATCAAGACCCGTGAAGATCTGAGGAACTACCTGGAAGCTGACCGTGTGGCCCTGAAGCGCACGGACCGGCCGCTGTTCTACGATGAGGTGTGGCGTTTCCAACGCCTGTTGCGTAAAGTGGAATACTTGCTGAACACCATGGACCGGCGCGGTCCGTGGGGGCGTTTGCGGCATAAGCTGTTGTCGTACGCCCTGCATCGACGGTCCGTTCGCTGTGGGTTCGAGATACCGCCGAACACCTGCGGTCCGGGCCTTTCCATCGCTCATCGCGGCACCCTCATCATTCATCCCGAAGCGCGGTTGGGCAAGAATTGCCGGCTGCATGTGGACGTGGTGATCGGTACACGGCCCGGACCCGAGGAACGCGTACCGGTGATCGGCGATAACTGCTACATCGGTCCGGGGGCCAAGATCTTCGGCGACATCGTGCTCGGCAACAACATGGTGGTGGGAGCGAACTCCGTGGTGAACCGCTCCTTCCCCGAAGGGCACATGACCATTGCCGGTGCGCCTGCACAGAAGGTGAGCGATACTTCCAGCGACGAGTACATCATTGCCACCCGCAAACGCGCCTCCACATGAAGAAACTGCTCGTGGTGGTGGGCACCCGCCCCAATTTCATGAAGGTGACACGCTTCAAGCAGGTGGCTGAGGCACGGGGCGATGTGCAAGTCCGCTTGGTGCATACCGGACAGCACTACGACGATCGGATGAGCACCGTGTTCTTCGAGCAGTTCGGTCTTCGTCCGGACCACTGGCTGGGCATACCGGCCGGGTCGCCCAATGCGCAGATGGCCCACATCATGCTGGCACTGGAACCGGTGGTGGAGCAGGAGCGGCCGGATGCCATGGTGGTGGTAGGCGATGTGAACAGCACGCTGGCGGCCGCCCTCACAGCGAACAAGATGGGTGTGCCACTGGCGCATCTTGAGAGCGGATTGCGCAGTCGCGATATGGGCATGCCCGAAGAGATCAACCGCATTCTCACGGACCGTATCACGCAGCATTTCCTCGTCACCGAGCCCAGCGGCCGAGCCAACCTATTGGCCGAAGGCGCCGATGCGGCCGCGGTGCACATGGTGGGCAACACCATGATCGATACACTGGTGGCCTTTGATGACATGATCCAGGCCGATCCCGTGCTGGAGGAGCTCGGCCTTGGCACCGGCGGTCATGTGCTCATGACCATTCACCGCCCGGCCACGGTGGACGACGAACAGCAGTTGCAGCGGCTGGTGGAGCTGATCACCTTCGTGGCATCGAAGTACCGTGTGGTGTTCCCGGTGCATCCACGCACCACCAACAACCTCCGCAAGGCCGGTCTTCTGGAGCGATTGGAGGCCATGGAAGGTCTGTTCCTCTGCGAACCCATGGACTACTTCGCCTTCCAACGCCTGGTGTCCACAAGCTTTTGTGTGATCACCGATAGTGGCGGCATTCAGGAGGAGACCACGTTCCGCCGCATCCCCTGCCTGACGCTCCGGCCCAACACCGAGCGACCGGTCACGATCACCGTGGGGACCAACGAGCTCATTCCTTTCGATCTGGAGCATGTTGCCGATGCCTTGGACCGGATGACGAACGGCACTTACAAGAAGGGCCGTATACCCGATCTGTGGGATGGACATGCCACCGAGCGCGTGTTCGAGGCCCTGTTGCGCGCGTTGTGATCATCTACCTCACATACAACGACCAGCCCTCGGGTGTTTACTGGAGCCAGGTCACCGATGTGGTGGACCACCTGAACACACTGGGAGGTGAGCGTGTGAAGTTGGTAGCCCTCGTATCGTTGCGCGGCTACGGTCGATCGGCGCGGGCCATCAGGCAGCGCATGCCGGGTGCGTTGGTCTTGCCCATGGTGCCGCGTGCGCACAACTGGAGGATCAATTGGATCTGGCTCTGGCTGGTCTGTCTGCTGTACCGCCCCTCCGGCATCATCGGTCGCGGGGTCTTCGCCACGGCCCTGGCCTTACGCATGCGGGCGCGGCGCCATGTGCAACGGGTCTGCCTTGACGGCCGCGGTGCTTACGGCGCCGAATGGGAGGAGTACCGCATTGTGGACAACGATGACCTGATCGAGGAATGCGCGCGCGTGGAACGCCAGGCCGTGAACGAGGCCGATATGCGGATAGCGGTCAGTGAGGCCCTGGTGCAGCATTGGCGCGAACGCTTCGGCTATGCTGGCGATGATCATATGGTCATTCCTTGCACGCTGGGGCACGACCTGGAACGTCCGCCGGATGTTACGAGCGATCTGCGCACACTTCTTGGCTGGTCGCCGGACGATCTGGTGCTTGTGTATTCGGGAAGCACGGTCGGTTGGCAGTCGCTGCAATTACAAACGCGAATGCTGGCCGATGTGCTGGCTGCGGACGGGCGTTCGCGGGTGCTTTTCCTGAGCCAGGATGATCCGCACATCCGTGCGCTGGAGGCCCGTTTCCCCGGTCGTGTGGCGCGCAAATGGGTGCCGCATACGCAGGTGCATGAGGCCCTGTCCGCTTGCGATATAGGACTGCTGGTGCGAGAGCCCTCCGTGACGAACCGCGTGGCCTCGCCCACCAAGTTCGCGGAATACCTCAGCGCGGGACTGATGGTACTGGTCTCGGAAGGCCTGGGTGATCTGGCCCCTTTGGTCCGAAAGGAGCGATTGGGATGGGTGTATGATCAGAATGCCCTTCCCGCGTTGATACGCCCGACGAAGGAGGATAGGGGCCGCATGCAGCGCATAGTGCGCGAGCGCTTTTCGAAGTCGGCCTTTGATGGCTCCTATCGCCAGTTGCTCCGCTGCCTCGGTCCTTCGCGCGAACGGTTCAATGGGACCGTTGCTGCTCCGACTGCCGGCCTGGCGCGCGGTGTACGGTTGGTATCCATCATCGTGCCCAGCTACAACAAGGGACGGTACATCCGCGAGATGGTGGCTTCGGTGCAGGCCCAGACACATGCGGAATGGGAAATGCTCTTCATCGATGATGGAAGTACGGATGACACGCGTGCGGTGATCACCGAACTGGCCGCCACCGATGCGCGGATCAAATTGCACTTCCAGTCCGGTAACAAAGGGGCGAACCATTGTCGCAATCTGGGCATTCAGCTGGCAGCGGGCGATCACATCATGTTCTTCGATGCGGACGATGTGCTGGCACCACATTGCCTTGCGGGCCGTTTGGCCGCCGACCCACGCGGCGAGTTCGATCTGGTGATCTCCACCATGGAAGTGTTCCGCAGTGTGCCCGGTGAAGGCGGCAACCGGTGGATCCCCTCCGCTGCGGACCCACTGGCAGAGTTCCTCCGCCACCGATTGCCCTGGTCGGTGATGCAACCCTTGTGGCGCGCGCCGTTCCTGCGTTCACTGGGGGGCTTCGATGAGTCGTTCCCGCGCCACCAGGACGTGGAGTTCCATACGCGGGCCCTGTTCCATCCGTGTGTCCGCTACCTCACCATGGTCGGCGAACCCGACTGTTATTACCGCATCGCCGAGGAGCGTAAAGTCCTTCGACCCTATGCGCTTCTCGAAGGGTTCACCACGGCCGCATTGCAGTACTACGTCAAGTTCAAGGACCGATCAAGGGCCACCGGAAGGCATCGGCTGCTGTTGGGCATCATCTACCAGACCCATATCCAGCTCGTGCACAACCGTAAGCTAGGGCTCATTACGGCCGAAGAGCAGTCGGTGCTGCGCAAGAAGTTGCTCGATCCGCATGTCGTAAGCGATATGGGGATGTTCAAGCGCATGGTGTTGAACCTCTCGGGCTTCTACAATGCCCTGCCCGTGCGCATACCCGGGGTGAACCTGGTATTGTATCGGATGATGACCTCCTGATAGGTCCTCGCGCGATTTAGCGAAGCATGGAGCGCAGTCGGTTCGCCCAGGTGAACCCGAACAGGCGATGCAGGATCAGGTAACCATTTCCTGTGGCCGTGGACCGTTGCGGCAGATAGCCTTTGGGCAACAGCCGATGATACAGTTCGATGGCTTGTTGCGGCGCGTGCAGGTAAAGCGTGCGAATGCTGTCGAAGAGCACTTGCAAGTAGGGCTGCAGGTCAAGGTCCGGGCGGGTGGCGCGCAAGTGGTCCACTATCCGTGCCCGCAGTTCAACGAATCGCACCCAGTTGCGGTCCACGGCCGTTTGGGAGATGGAGCCGCCGGGCCGCTGATGGATCTCGGTGAGCACTTCACGATCATGCACCACACGCGCACCGTGTTGAAGCATGCGGAACATGAGGTCGTATTCCTGGCTACTGCCCAAGCCTTCGCTCCAGCCCCCAACGCCTTGAACTGCTTCTCTGGACCACAGGTTCTGGCTGGTGCCGCCACAACGGTGTGCCATTAGGTCCAGCCATGGGTCGGTTGATGTAGTGGTCTGTAGTTCTGTGCGCAGTATTACGCCCCTATGGTCAATGAGCATGTGACTTCCCATGATGATCTCGGGCATGCCCTCTCGATCGGCCAGTGCAGCTTGATGCTTGAGCTTTTCTGGCAATAGGACATCATCGGCGTCAAGGAATTGCAAATAGCTGCCTTCGGCAATTACCAGACCTGCATTGCGAGCTGCACAGGCGCCTTGGTTCGTTTGGTCGATGACGGTCAGTTTCCCTGAGAAGCGCGAGACAAGTTCCTGCAGCAGCGTTGGGGTGCCGTCCGAGCTCCCGTCATTTACCGCGATCACTTGAATGTCCTGGTGGGTTTGTGCGAAAACGCTCGTAATGGCGCGTTCCACATAGTGTTCCACGTTGAAACAGGGAATGATCACGGAGATGCGCATGGACAACGAGAGCAAGCGGTCTACGAAGGTAGCAGGTAGCAGGGCCCCATGGTCCCGCACCAAGGTCTTACAGGCTACTTTCGCGCCATGGGAAAGCGGTTGCTCATCACCGGCGGCGCGGGCTTCATCGGTTCGGCGCTCGGTGCGCGATTGGTGTCGAACGGGCACGAGGTGCATGTACTGGATGATCTGTCCTTTGGTAAGCGCCATCTCGCACCCGTGCCGGATGAGCGTTTTCACCAGGTGGATATCCGCGACCGTGCTGCAGTGCGCACGACCGTGGAGAACATCTCGCCCCAGTGGACACTGCACCTCGCAGCGGTCCATTTCATTCCGTACTGCAACGCACATCCCATCGAAGCCACGGACATCAACATCTGTGGTACCATCAATGTGCTTGATGCCTGCGGTGCATTGCCTGGCTGTGAGCAGGTGTTCGTAGCGAGCACTGCGGCCGTGTATCCCATCACGGACCATGCCGTGAGCGAGGACCATGATACGGGGCCGATGGATATCTATGGGATCACCAAACTGGCCACGGAGAGGCTGGCCGGCGAGTTCAGGATGCGCACGGGCATTCCCACCATCATCGGACGCTTTTTCAACGCTTTCGGACCCAACGAGACCAACCCGCACCTTATCCCCGAGATCCAACGACAGGTGTTGGCGGGTGCACGCACGCTGAAGCTGGGCAACCTCGATCCCAAGCGCGATTTCATCCACACGCACGACATGGCCCGCGCCATGGATGCTTTGTTGAACGCCGGACTGGAAGGTCTGGAGGTCGTCAACATCGGGCGTGGCATCGAGTACAGTGTGCGCGAGGTGGTGGAGGCCTTCGAGCGACAGCTTGGGGAGCCGTTGAAGATCGAAGTGGACCCGGCACGTGTACGAAAGGTGGAACGCATGCACCTGCTGGCCGATGTGTCCAAACTGGAACGCATCACCGGCTGGAAGGCGCAGTGGGACCTGGACACGGGAATACGAACGCTGCTCGCCGAGGATGTCCCGCTCTGAGCTGCACATCGCGCTGTGCACCGATGGGGTGTTCCCACAGGCCATGGGCGGTATGCAACGGCATTCACGGCTTTTGGCAGAGGAACTGGCACGCACGCCAGGCGTTCGATTGACGGTCATCCATCCGCACACGGCACCGATCTTCGACGCGGGTCTTGGGATCACGGAAGTGTCCATTGCACCGATCGACCCCTCCCGCTTCTATCTGCGTGAATTATGGCGATACAGTGAACGAGTGGCCGCGGTGCTTGACCGCATTTCGCCGGACGTCGTGTTCTCGCAAGGCTACTCGCTATGGAGCGGTATCGAGCGGTTCTCCGCCAGGCTCATCGTGCATCCGCATGGATTGGAGATGTTCCAAGGGATCACCCTGCGCGACCAGTTGATCGGCGCGCCGTTCCGGTTCACATTGCGTCACATCCTTCGTCGTGCGGCCGTGTGCATCTCACTGGGCGGGCGTCTCACCCCGATCCTGCAACGCCAGGTGCGCGGTTCGTCCACACGGGTGGTCACCATCCCGAACGCGGTACACGTGCCCGATGTCATGCCGGCCTACCCGGTCGATAACGGCCCCATGCGCCTCCTGTTCGTGGGGCGGTTTGCGTTCAACAAGGGCCTCGACCTGTTGGTCAGCGTAGCAAGACGATTGGTGCCTGAGGGCAAGGGCGAACTGGTCCGTTTCCAGCTTGCTGGTGATGGCCCATTATTGGCGGAGCTAAAGGCTGCGGGATTGCCGGCCAATGTGGAACTGCTCGGCAAGATCGATGATGAGGGTCTCTTCAGGGCCTATCAGCACTGCCACGCGTTGGTGCTGCCTACACGATTTGAGGGCATGCCAACCGTGGTGCTCGAGGCCATGGCCCATGCCCGCCCGGTGATCGTGAGCGATGTGGGTGCTACGGCCGAACTGGTGGACAGATCCAACGGACGTCTGCTGCCCAAAGGCGATGCGGAGGCCTTGTACCAGGCCGTGCTCGAACTGGCCGCGTTGCCTGCCGCGGCCCGGGCCGGGCTTGGTCGGGTAGCTTGGGAAAGGGCCCGGGAGAACTACACCTGGCCTACCGTGGCCGCCAGAACGGTGGCATTGGCGCAGGAACTGCATCAGCAGGTCAAGGACCGTGGCGCTCAGCGCGAGTAGCAGCAGCGGGAAACGATCGGAAGTGTGGTCTCTGTGGCTGCACGAGTGCTGGTTGCAGAGCAACTGAACTGCATCACCATTCGGATGTTCCCCGCCTCATTGGCCGAGTCGCGGGTCCATTCCCAGTTGCCCACCATGTTGTTGAGCCCCAGCGTGGTAGCGGCCATGCATGCAGCATAGAGCTCTCCCCAACTGCATAACCTTCGGTCCTGGGTGGCACAAGAAACACTCGCTTGGAAATAATCAGAGGCCGGGCGCTCATCCGGCTCGATGCAATACTGTTCATTCACGGCCACCATGCCGTCCGGGCAGGTACGCCGAGCATTGGCACGGCCGTTCATCACGTGGAACGCACTGCCGTCGAACACCAATGACAAGATCGTTCCTGCTGGATAGGCGTCCCCGCTCAACGGCGAACCCGGTGCGGTAAGTACCGGGATGGCGGCCTGGTCGTTCACTTCAAGGGCCACTGCACCGCTTGTTGCTGTAGGACAGGTCACCAATAGCTGAATGCCCGCGGAAGCAGGGCCGGCCATCGAGGGCAGTTCGGCATGCCACACCGTTCCGGTCGCAGAGGTCTGCGCCAAATGATGCTGCCCGCTCTGTTCGGTGGCGGTGGAAAGAACCGCTGTGGGGGCGGTGGAGGCAGGTAGTCCGGTGACCTGCCGTTGCTCCCATGTTTCGCCGGTGAGCAGCACAGGCTGGTCAATGGTCACCTGTCCGATGGCATGGAAGGCCAGCAGGAGTGAGATCGATATGCTCAGGCTTCTCATCGTTTGTGGTAGCAGCATCGTGTTTCGCCCACCCGTTCCAGCAACACGCTCTGGGAGCGATGGCTGGTGCAGGTGAAGCGGCCTGCCTGGTCCGCCGTGTGCGTATGGTTCGAGGTGTCGTCGATCCATTCCCATTCATTGAACATGCCCGTGAGCTGCGCCCCCAACAAGTTGCACGCGGCGTGGTATTCGTCCAATGTGCACAGCTTGCCACCCCGTCTGGCGCAACGGTCCATGGCCTGGTAGATCAATTGGTTGGCCACACTGGCCTGATCAATGCAGTAGTTGGCGTTCACGGACAAGCTGCCCGGAGGGCATTCCGGCTCGGGCAGGTTCAACAAGGTGTAGCGGCCCGCGGCCACCAGCACTTCGGCTATGCGTCCGGTGGTCAATTGGCCCCAGGTCGGGTTCACTCCATCGGTGCGCAACAAGGGCATTGCGACACCTCCCTGGATCCGGGCCCACAAGCGGCCGCTCATGTCCTGTGGCACCGAAAATCGGAGCAACAGTCCATCCCTCACGGGTACAACAGCTGGTGCAGTGGTCAATTCAAGCGTATCCGCTATCCGCTGTGCGGTGCACCAGCGCCACCCATCGCGTACGGCAGCTTCCACAGTGATGGCCGCATCGCCTTGCGTCGGTTGCGCCAACCCTTCGATGCCGCGCTGTTCCTGTGATCCGGTGAATCGCAAGGGCACCTCAAGTTCCACTTGAGCAATTGCAGGTAGGCCACAAGCCGCTGCCAAACAGACCAGGGAAATCCCCTTTAGCGATTGGTACAGCATCGGAAACGTGCGAAATTGGTGGGCACGGTTGTGCTGCCATAGGCGCATCCACTGCTATCCGGGTTGGCGGAGCCATCGCTACCGTACCCGAGCCGCTTGGCATCGGTCGCATTATTCGCCGCACTGTCCACCCATTCATATGTCGGAACAGTGCCCATGAAGTCCGGAATGTTCCGACATGCGTGGGTCCATTCAGAGAATGTGCATAACCGTGCCCCCAGGTCGGTACAGGCCTTTGCAGCATCAAAGAAATTAAGCGGAGCACGCGAAGAATCCTCAATGCAGAACTCCCTGGCAACCGCTGTATATCCTTGGCGGCAAGGCAAGTAGGTGTTGCCTAACAGGATGAAAGCGTTTCCATCATAGACCAAGCGTGCCGGAATGCCCGGGAACAGATCGGCACTATCCAAGGGAAGGCCACCCTGCTTCGCAAGGGGCCGCGGCCCCAGGCCATTGAGGTCCAACTGGGCACCAAGACCATTGGCTTGTTGAGGTAGCAGGTGTACCACCATGCCTACGGTGTAAGCAGAAGGTGATGGAGCGAGGTCCGCCATGATCAACGTGCTGCCAAAGGCCAAGGCATAGGTGGTTGCATTGTCGCGGGCAGCGGCCAGGCTTATGGCGGCCGAACTATCCACTGGGTTTGAGAGGCCCAATACTTGGCGCTGTTGGGCAGTGCTGCCATTGAGCACCACCGTCACTGGCACGTCCCATTGGCCATGGGCGCACAGCGTGGCAAGGAGGGTAATGAGGGCTAGCGATCGCATCACGACTTCACGAAACGTTCCACATGGGTCGCATTAATCCGTATGAAGTAACACCCCGGTGGAAGCGTGCTGATGTCGAGGCTGATCGGTGCGCCCGTGAAGTTCAGGCCTGACTTCACCGTAACGATCTTGCCGGTGGTCTCGATCAATTCGATCCGTGCGGTCCCGATGGACGAATTCGCTTGTACATACAGGATACTGCTCGCTACAGTAGGCCACACCGTGTAAGCGCGGTCTGTTGACTGGAAAGTCAGCGCGGTGGTTTGATCAGGGTTGAAAGCGGTGATGTAGATGCCCGCACCATCAAGGCTGGAAGTAAGTGTTCGCGTGGCCTCTTCATTGAGGGTAGGTAGATCGGCCCATGGCCCACCGAGTGAAGGGCTGCTGTGCATGGACAGGACATCTGGAGCAAGTCCATTCAGTTCGGTATCATCGTAACGGAACGACACATTGAAGGGGACATCGAACAGGGAAGTAGCCTCAAGGCCATACCAGCGGGCAATGCTCTCCACCTGTCCGCTTGCATTGCGCGGAACATGGCCACGGGTCAGCAGTAGGCTGCCGGAAAGGGGAGGCAGGGTCAACGTTAGCCCGAGCCCGCCCGGTTGCTGGTCAGTTGCGCCTGTGTCCAACGGAAGCTCGCATCGTTCGGTACCGGCTCCTGTGATAGGCGAACCAACTGGTTCTGTGATCTGGGCGTCAGTGCCAAGGTCCACCGACCCGTGGTTCACCAAGGCAGCGGTTGGAGCAAGGTCCCAGATAATTGGGCCTTCGATCACTACGGTCGTTCCACTCAGGATGGTCATGCCCCCATTGGCCAACGTCATGTTCGTTTGCTGGGCACGGGCAGCGGGCACAAGGATCAACGCGCAAAGGAGATGGGGAATTCGCATGCGTCCGGCAAAGTTACGAAGCACGCTACATACTCGCCCTTCGTGCAAGTGTCGCTCTTGTTAGCTTTGGCAGCAAAGCCGCACTACGCATGGACCTGAAGGGATTCGCAGCCGATCACATGGGGCATTTCACGCTGTACGATGTGCCGAACATGCTGGTGTCGATGCTGTTGTCGGCCTTGCTAGCCTACGTGTTGGCCACCTTCGGTTGGCGTTCGGACCCTCCCCAGGCCAGGCGCCTGGCACTGTGGGCTGTGGTGTCGGCCATGGGCGTAGGCTTTGTGAGGGCCCAGTTCCCACTTGCCATTTCCCTGCTTGCATTGGTACTGCTATTGCGTGCACAGGACATGCCGGCCTCTGAGCGCTTGCCCTTGTTCGCAGCCTTGGTCATTGGTCTCGGCTGCGGCAGCGGGGCCTCGCTCATCGTGGTGGCGGTCTTCGTCCCGTTCCTCCTGTTGGCCCGTTGGGCCTCGGTCATCAAGCTCTGAGCTTCGGTACGCCATGCACCGGACCACTTTCCTTCGCGGACCAAGCGTACTGCTTGTGGGGCTGATCGGGGCTGTGGGGCTGGCGTTGGCTTTTCGCAGTAGCGCGGTGGACCTGCGGCCTGGCACCCAGGGCGAGGGTCCACTGATCTGCTCCGAACAGGGCGGTCTTGTGGCGGTCCGTTCGCGTTCCGGCGCGCCCTTGCTCATCTCCACCTCTGGCGATGGCTCCAATGCCCGGATGTTCAGTGACAAAGCCCAGCTGGTAGTGGTGCCCGATCATCGCGCAGCGGCAGATCGGTTGATGATCCCCACTTCGTTGCAATGGCGTCACCCGTTGGACGGGCTGCCGGCCGCCGGTGTGGTGGTCGCAGCAGAGGAACAGAACGGTCCCTTGCGCATGCATACGGTGTTGGAGGCTGATCATGGGGCACTTCCCGTGCTCTCGCTCGTGGCACCGGATGGTGCCTTCTTCGACCCGGACAGCGGGCTGCTGGTGGTCGGTAACACCATGTTCCATGCACCGCCTGAACTTGAGCGCAGTTATGCCCGCGATCCGCGCTTCTGGAAATACCCGGGCAATTTCCATGGTCGTGGCAAGCCATGGGAACGCAAGGCCGTGTTGCAATGCCTGGATCCGGATGGCAGGGAATGGTGGCAGGTGCAGGCCCGTGTGCGCATCAATGGCCAAATGACCCGCGGTTTCCCGCAACATGCACTGCGTGTACTATTGGATGAACCGCTCCGCGAAGCGCCTTGGGGCGAAGGCACGGCAGGGGTCACCTCCTTCGTGATCCGCGCGGCGGGGAACGATCAGGTGAAGGCCATGTTGCGCGATGCCTACCAGCACGACCTGTGCAGCGGGTTGGCGTTCGAGGTATCCAAGGCGCTTACCTGTGTGCTTTACATCAACGGGGCCTATTGGGGCGTGCACCATCTTCGGCAGCGAATGGATGATGATGAACTGGCCCGCCGATACGCCGTGAAGCCCAAGAAGATCACGATCGTGGAGGACCTCGGGGTGCTGTACAAGGGTGATCCCTTGGCACCGGACCAGTTGAAGCACCTGGTGACCACCGTGGAGGAGTGGAATGGCAGTGACCCGGAAGTTGCGGCGCTGCTCGATGCCCTGTTGGATGTTCCGGAGTTCCTGCAGTACATGGCCGCACAGATGATCCTGGGCAACATGGACTGGCCCCGCCAGAACGTGAAATACTGGCGCTATGAAGGCACTCCACGGCCGGGGACCAAGTTGGACGGGCGGTGGCACATGGTGATGGGCGATAGCGACCTGGGCTTTGGGGCGAACGCCGCGCCAGAGGAGGATATGTTTCGCAAAGTGCGCCCGAAGGATTCCCCGACCGCGCGGCTCTTCCTGGGTATGATGCGCTCGCCGAGCTTACTGGAACAGTTCAGGACCATTGCAGAGGAATTGGTCTCCGGGCCGTTGTCAAGAGCTCGTTGTTCTGCCCGACTGGAGGATGTGATCCTGCGTATGACACCGGAAATGGAGCGTCATACTGCACGTTGGCGCAAACCGGTGGATATGGCCCATTGGAAGAATGAGGTACAGGTAATGCGCGTTTTCGCGGCCCGCAGGCCGGAGGTTGTCCGCGCCCAACTGCAACAATTCACCGGATCATAGCACGCAGGGCCATGCTGAAGATGCTCCGCGACGAATACCAGTTCTTGGCACTGGCCATGATCTGGATACTTGCCGCGGTATACGCCAGCCCCATCGTTTTCGCGCTTCTTCCGCTCTCGGTCTTTTTCATCCGTTCGCGCGAAATGTGGCCCGAGATGTTCTTCGGTTTTCTGCTCGTGCTGGTGCTCTCCGATGTGGCGAAGGATGCCTTCGTGAGCATGAACGTGTTCAAGAGCGCCAAGAACATTTATATCGTGGTTCTGGCTGTTATCTTCTTCCTACATCGCGAGCATTTCGCGCCATACGCCCGGGTTTTCGACATCTTCCTTCCCTTCTTCCTGTTCAGCATCATCCCACTGGTGTTTTCCAATACCATCCTCATCGGCATACAGAAGACATTCTCTTACGCCCTGCTCTACCTCATCGTACCCAATTTCATTCTGTACAATTTCAGGCGTAGTGGTTGGGCGTTCTTCCGGAACCTCATCTGGTTCATGGTGATCATTCTGCTGGCAGGGCTTGTTACATACCTCTACGGTGATTGGTACTCCCACGTGAACGGCCGTTTCCGCGGTCTGTTCGGCAACCCCAATGGCTTGGGCATTTTCTGTTACCTCACCCTTGTGCTGGTCACTGTTTCCATCAGCATCAATAAGGACCTTTTTACCTTCTACCAGAAGGTCTTCATCTACGGCGTCATCCTGTATTTCCTGTTCGCCTCGGGCTCCCGGGCCTCCACCACCGCCGTCCTCATTTTCATGCTCTTCCATCGCTTGGTGGCCAGATCGCCCTTCCTGGGTTTCGTGCTTTTCCTTGCTGCTATAGGAGTGGGCGAAGTGGTCTCCTCCAACCTCCCGGTCATTGTTGAGGCGCTTGGTCTGGAAAAGTACTTCCGCCTGCGTACGTTGGAAAGCGGCAGTGGACGCTACTTCGCCTGGGAGTTCGCTTGGACGCACATCCAGGACTATTTCGTGGTCGGCGGTGGTTTCGGGAACGACGAGTTCATTTTCCGCAAGCACCGGTTCTACCTCTGGCGCATGAACCACCAAGGGGGCGTACACAACTCCTACCTCTCCTTCTGGTTGGATGTGGGCATCGTAGGACTGCTCATCTACCTGCGCAGCTTCCTGCTCATGTTCATCAAGGCCAGCAAGGCTTTGCCCATGAGCCTGGCTGTGATGTTCTCCACCCTTTTCTCGATCATGTACGAATCGTGGCTGGTGGGCTCACTCAATCCGTTCACCATCGTTCTCCTCACCACCATGACCATGGTGACCGAAGAGGAGATCTACAATTGGCATCCACTGGCCGCCGAGGACGAAAGCCCCAACGAGGAGGGCGCTGGCGACGAGGTGGTCCCGGCCTTGGCCTGAAGGGGTTTACTTTGTCGGCCATGAAGAGAAAGTGGGGACTGTTGATCGGTTCTTTGGTGTTGCTGCTCTGCATCGGCGCATGGTTCGGAGACAAGCAGCTGAAAAAGCGCGAGCATCCCGGGCTGGTCACCTTCGTCAAGCAATGGGCGCGTAACTACCCGGCCTCCTTTGCCGTGGATCCCATTGAGCTGTCGATAACGGTGTCCGATAAGGACATGGCCGAGCTGGAGCGAATGGTGGAGGAGGCCCGGGAGCGGGGCGTGATCCTGCCCGAAGGGCGCGACTATGTGCAGGCCACGCTCACCGGTCCTGATGGCACCTTCAAGGCCAAGGTGCGCATCAAGGGCAAGATGACCGACCATGTGAAGGGTAGCAAGTGGTCGTTCCGTGTGGTGGCCAAGAAGGACGGGGGATTCCTAGGAATGCAACGGTTCTCGCTACAGCATCCGGGAACGCGGAACTACCTGTGCGATTGGTTCTATCATCGCCTCTCTGCCGGTGAAGGGATCGTTGCCCTGCGGTACGGGTTCATCCGGGTATCGTTCAATGGGGAGGACCTCGGTGTGTATGCCTTTGAGGAGCACTTCGGCCCCGAACTGCTCGCCCACAATGGTCGCGAGAAAGGACCCTTGTTCCGTTTCGATCCCTCGCTGTTCTGGGTGCACAGGCTCAATGAGATGAACAAGGTTCGGTACGACGAGCCCTTCGAGGCCTACCAGGCAGCCGCGTTGGACGCGTTCGGTTCCAGCGATCTGGAGAAGGATCCACAGGCAAGGGCCCGGTTCGCTGAAGCGTGCGGGCTCATGAACGGATTCAGGCGGGGCGATCTCAAGGCTTCGGAAGTGTTCGATGTGGAACTGATCGCCCGAAGGCATGCACTGCTCGACCTGGTGGGCGGCCATCACAGTATGGACTGGAGCGATGTGAAGTTCTACTACGACCCCGTGCTCCAGCGCATCGAGCCGGTTGCCTACGAGAGCTTCAGTGCCCATCCCATTGAAGCCCTGGCGGGTTCTTGGCGCTATGTGGGCAGGCAGGGCGCCGATCAGGACCTTCACGATGCCTATTTCAACGACCCGGAGCTGTTCAGGGCCTATGTTCGGGCGCTGGAACGAATGGCTCGGCCATCTTACCTGGACAGTGCGTTCGCCGCGCTGAAGCCTGCCTTGGACAGTGCTGCGGCCACTGTGTACCGCGAGTTCCCTTACAAGGAGTTGGACAGGTCGGTGTACTACCATAATCAGGACATCATCCGCCGCTTGTTGGATGTGCCCAAGGGCTTTCATGCGCACGAACACCAGTTCTTGGGCGATACGTTGGTCGTTATGGCCGTTCCGGTGGAAGCGCTGCCCATGGAAGTGAAAGGGGTGTTGCTCGTCGACGGCACTCTCGCAACTCCGGTGGGCAGGTCGATCGTTCCGTGCCGAAAGCCCAACAGCGTGGGCTCGCCTATGGCGCTTCGCTTCGTGCTACCGACCGGGAAGGAATGGCCGAAAAAGGGCCTCAAGCTGCGGTACGGTGTCCTCGGTGCCAGTGTTGTAAAGGTGATGGACATCTTCCCACAGCCTTTGCCATTGATCACCAAGCCATTGCTTCCTGTGCCGATGACCTTGGACCAGTTGCGCGCTGAACCATTGTTGGCCGTGGATGAAGCATTGGCCACCATCACCATCCGTCCTGGCAACTGGGTGCTCGACCACGACCTTTCCATTCCGCAGGGCTACACGGTCACCGCCACGGCCCCTTTGCGGATCGATCTGAGGCAGGGTGCCCGCATCATCAGCCGATCACCCATGCAGATCAACGGTCTCGAGGGGTCCAACGTGGTCCTGTGGTCCTCGGACCGGACCGGCGGTGGTCTGCGCCTGCTCGATACCGGGAGGCCATCGCGTTGGAGCTTCCTCCGTTTCGAAGGCTTCGGTGCCACGGACAGTCTGCCCGCGATAGTGCTGAGCTCGGCTGAAATGACCATGCAGGATTGCATCCTCGCCGAGGAACACGGTCGCGACCTGCTCATGGTCGTGCGTGGCGCATTGCGCATGGAACGTGTGACGATGACCGGTGGCCGTGACCAGCTGACCCTGGCCTATGTGGAGGCGAACTTGAAGGGTGTGGAGTTGAATGCGGCCGCCGATGAGGCCATGGTGGTGCATGGCGGTCGAACGGAGATGTCGATCGTGCGTGCGGTCCATGTGAAAGGCGTTGGGGTAAAGGCCGCGACCGGTGCGGTTTTAGTGATGCATCAGTGTGACATCGAGGCAAAAGGCAATGGTGTTGAACTGAAGGAGGGAAGTTCAATGAGCGCGAATGACGGTGCGATCCGGTCAGGTGCCACAGGCGTGCGGGTGGGTCGGACAGGGCAGCTGCATGGACCGTGCAAGGTGGAGCTTCAAGGAACGGGTGTGGAAGGGGTGAAGGCCCCCGTGTTCGTAGGCAAGGGGGCGGTGGTGATAAAGGATGGCAGCACCCTGGAACCCGATCCGGAACCCGCACCATGAGCATCCGAGCTTATCTGACCCTGGTTGCTGGCTGGTTGCTGGCCATGGCCGTGCTGGCGCAGCGCTCACCGTTCACCAACGTGGACGTGCGGCCACCGGACAGCACAGGGCACTACCGATTGGTCATCAGTGGTCATTTCCACGGGAGCAGTGCCAGCCGTTCAGGCTTTCCGGCCGCCACCTTGCTGGCAGGGCTGGATACGATCCATGCGCTCAAGCCCAACGTGCTATTGAGCACGGGCGATCTGTTCCTCGATGCCGAGGCCGATATCGAGCGCTACCGTTCCGCGTTGCTACGCAAGTTGGATGTGGCCCTGTTCAATGCCCCGGGCAACCACGATGCAGGCCGCGCATATACCGAGGCTTTTGGTCCGGCCCTCCGTGTCATCCGTTTGGGTGCCGATCGGGTGCTGATGCTGGACACGGAGCGCGACAATGGCAGCATCAAGGGTGCACAATTGGATTCGTTGCGAGCCTTGGTGCATGACCTCAAGGGACGACTGTTCATTGTGTCCCATCGTCCGGTCTGGGCCGAGGAGGATAGTGTGTACAGCGAGCTCTTCGCAGGCAATACTCGTTCATTGGTCCCCGGCAACTTTCGTTCGGAGGTGTGGCCGTTGCTTAGCAGCGTTAAGGCGCCGGGCCAGGTGTACTGGATGAGTGGCAGCATGGCCGGCCGGGCACCAACGAGCATTTTCTTCCAGCCTCATTCGTCGCAGGTCACCTACATCCAAAGCGCCATCCGGGATGAGTTGCGCGATGCCCTATTGGTGGCCGATGTGCGCCCGGGTTCCATCGCATGGTCCGCGATCTCATTGACCAACAGTCCCGTTGAACGCCCGGAAGTTTACGATGCGGCGTGGTGGCGTGAGCGCGTTGCGCGCCGGGAACCCTTCAATTGGAGGTTGGCGCCCTACAGGGTATGGGTGGCCATTACGCGCGCCGAATTCCTTTATGGCCTGTTGGCCGGCATGTTCGCACTTGGACTGGTCATGGCACTTTTCCGCGGTTCACGTCGCTCCGGGCCGAGCGCTTAGCTTTGGCGACAGCACTAAGGCACAACGCATGGCACGTATCCTTGTTACTGGTGGGGCCGGTTTTATTGCCAGTGAGCTGGCTATCCGTCTGGCCGCCGATCCGGGCAATGAGGTGGTCGTGGTGGACAACCTGCTTACCGGTAATGTCCGCAAGCTGCCGCATCCCGCCCCGTCGAACCTGCATTTCATCAAGTGCGATGTCAATCGTTTCGAGGACATCAGCAGTGTGTTCTACGCCTACCGTTTCGAATACGTGTTCCACTATGCGGCGGTGGTGGGGGTGAAGCGCACCACGGATAATCCCGTGATGGTGCTTCGCGATATTGATGGCATCCGCAACGTGCTCGACCTGTCCAAGAACATGGGGGTGAAGCGCGTGCTCTTCAGCAGCAGTAGCGAGGTGTATGGCGAACCGGTGGAGATCCCGCAGAACGAGCGTACCACACCGCTCAATTCCAAGTTGCCTTACGCCATCGTAAAGAACATCGGCGAAGCGTTCCTGCGTTCCTACCAGAAGGAGTACGGCCTGGACTACACCGTGTTCCGCTTCTTCAATACCTACGGGCCGAAGCAGAGCCACGATTTCGTCGTGTCGAAGTTCATCCGCGCGGCTTTGGCCGGTGAGGACATCACGCTCTTCGGCGATGGCCTGCAGACCCGTACGTTCTGTTACATCGACGACAACATCGACGCTTGCCTGACGGCCTTCCATGGTAAGGATGTTATCAATGATGTGGTCAATATCGGTTCCGAGGTGGAGATCACCATCAAAGGCCTGGCGGAATTGATCATCGAGTTGACCGCAAGCCCATCACGGATCGTACACCTGCCACCCCTGGAGGAAGGCGACATGACCCGCCGGATGCCGGATGTGACGCGTATGCGCTTGCTGCTCGGCCGTGATCCGCTGCCCCTGCGGGAAGGTCTGCAGCGTATTCTGGCCGGCATGAAGGATCAGGCCTGATGTGCGGCATTGCGGGCATATTCGGATTGGAACGAGTGGCCGATCCGCGCGCCATCGTTGGGCGCATGAATGATGCCATGGCCCACCGCGGGCCCGATGCTGCAGGGGTCATGCAGGTGGCGAACGCGGTGCTGGGCCACAGGCGACTGAGCATCATCGATCTGTCCCACGATTCGGACCAGCCTTTCCGAAGCCCCGATGGCCGGCATATCCTGGTCTTCAATGGCGAGATCTATAACTACCGCGCTCTGCGATCTGAGCTGGAAGGCCTGGGGCATTGGAAGTTCCGCACCGCTTCGGATACGGAGGTCTTGCTGGCCTCCTATGTGACCTGGGGGGGCGAATGTCTGCACCGTTTGGAAGGGATGTTCGCTTTCGCGGTCATGGATGCGTTGACCGGTGATCTGTTCCTGGCCCGCGACCGCATGGGCATTAAGCCCGTTTATTTCCACCATGGGCACGACCATTTCCTGTTCGCATCCGAGGTCCGCGCCCTGCTGGCCTCAGGTCTGGTGCCAAGACGGCTGAATGCGGATGCGTTGGTGGATCATGTACGATACCAGACCGTCCACGCGCCGGCGACCATGGTGCAAGGGGTGGAACTCCTCCCTGCCGGTCACTGGGTCCGTGTTTCCGATCAGGAGGTGCAGATCGATCGTTGGTATGACCTGGTCAAGGCCGTCGACCCTGCGGTGGAGCATCTCGACCTGCCTCAGGTCCATGAGCAAGTAAGGGAGCGTTTGGGTAAGGCGGTGGAGAAAAGGCTGGTAGCGGACGTGCCGTTCGGCGCATTCCTTTCCGGCGGGATCGATTCAAGCGCGATCGTTGGCCTCATGGCCCAGGCCAGCAGTGCACCGGTCCACACCTTCTCGGTCGTGTTCAATGAACCGGAATTCAGTGAGGAACGATTCGCGCGCATCATTGCCTCGCGTTTCCGCACGGAACATACGCCCATTCGCTTGGTGCCGGATGACATGCTCCGGTTGTTGCCGGACGCTCTGGCGGCCATGGACCATCCCAGTGCCGATGGTCCGAACACCTTCGTTGTTTCCAAGGTCACCAAGGCAGCAGGCATCAGCATGGCGCTGAGCGGCACAGGGGGGGATGAGGTCTTCGCCGGATATCCGGTGTTCACCCGTTCCCTGGAACTGTGGCAACGTCGTTGGGTCACCCAGTTCCCACGATGGTCGAGACGCCTGGCAGCCTCGGTGATCGCCGGTGTGCGTCCGTCCATTACGTCGAACAAACTGGGTGAGCTCCTGCGAGCGGATTCATTCTCGATCGACGATACATACCCGGTCTCGCGCCTGACGTTCACGGATCGCGAATTGGCAAGGATCGTGGCCGCGGCCCCCTTGCCAGCGAACAGGGTCCGGTCCATCTTGAACGGGATCATCCGAAGGGATGGTGGTCACGCCTTGCCACTGTTGAGCCAGGTATCGTTGGGCGAGTTGTCCACCTACCTGCAGCATGTGCTCCTTCGGGATACGGACCAGATGAGCATGGCCCATGCCCTGGAGGTACGGGTACCTTTCCTCGATCACGATCTAGTGGAGTTCGTCCTGGGCGTGTCCGATCAAGCGAAGTATCCCCACACTCCCAAGAAGCTATTGGTGGATTCCCTGGGTGACCTGTTGCCTTCAGAGATCGTGCATCGTCCCAAAATGGGCTTTGTGCTGCCTTGGGAGCCTTGGATGCGCGGCGAACTCAGGAGTTTCTGCGAAGCTCATCTTCAGCGGCTCGCCGTCTGGCCGCAATTCAGGCCAGGTGCGGTGATGGAGCTCTGGAATCGGTTCTTGTTGGGCGATCCCCGGGTGAATTGGTCCCGGCTTTGGTCGCTGGTGGTCCTTGAGGATTGGGCGCACCGCAATGGGATTGAACCCTGATCGGTAATGAAAAAGGAGGCCATCGGCCTCCTTTTTCAACATGGGACCCTCGCCATTAGAACTTGGCACGTGACTTCCGTCCCACCCGATTGTTGCCGCGGATCCAGTTGTAACGCTGGCGGTAGAAGTTCGACTGGCCACGCAGCACATAGCTGTACGTGAAGGTCATGGTCAGGTAGCTGTCGTTGTGCGTTGCATCCCCCCTGATGGCTCCGGCATCATAGTTCCGCGGATCGGGCAGCGTTGGGTCCAATGCGTAGGCTTGTGCAGACTGGTTGGCCAGGTCCACGGCAAGTTGGCTGGGCAACAGGGCAGGGTCCGCATAGACCGTGCTGGCATCGTCCAGGTAGTCAGTGAAGGTTGTACGCCAGCCCAGGTCCCAGCCGAAACGGTGGCGACGACGCTGCGTGAAGTTGAATCCGATGCCAATGGGGACGCTCACACCGATATTGGAATAATCCACCAATTCGGTCCGCAAGGGCTGAAGTGCATAGAAATCCCCCTCTCCATAGAGCTGCCCCTTCGGATTATGATAGTACAGTGCAATGCCAGCATAGCCGAACAATCGGAAGGAGGTACGATATCGTCCACGGCCACCCATATCGTTATCCTGGTAGATCGTGAACTCCGGTCGCAGGTAAAGCTCGAACATGTCGTTCCGGAAGTTCAGGTTGCGACCACGGCGGGGACGATACGTGGAAAGCTCGTCGGCGCCTTGGATCCGCATATAGAGCAGGCCTGCGTTGATCGATATCGTACGGTTGATCTTGCGCCGCGCGAAACCACCAACGGCCCAACGGGTCTGGCCAAGCTTCATGTCCCACACGAAGTCGCGGCGGGGCTGGTCCTTGCCCCCCATTTCACCCAGATAGTTAGCGCCACCGAGGTGGAGTCCAAAGTCCCAGGCATACTGGGCAGAGGCGAGTTGCCAACCACCGATAAGCACCAGAGGCAGTAGGAGCCGTTTAACGGAAAGGGTCATGAGGCCGGAGCGTCTTCGAGTATGGAACGGATACCGGACAAACATAAGAAACATATCCCGTGTCTGGTGCTGCTGCAATTCACTGGTCATCAACAACCTGTGTGAGATCCCTTCGGCACAGTGGTTACCGGTAGCTTTGCACCGCATGATGTATACGCAGAACAGGCTCGTCAGGTTGTTGGGGGTACGGTACCCCTTGATACAGGCAGGCATGATCTGGTGCTCCGGCTGGGAACTCGCCTCCGCAGTGAGCAATGCCGGTGGTCTGGGCATTATCGGTGCGGGGTCCATGTATCCCGATGTGCTCCGGACGCATATCCGTAAGTGCAAGGCGGCCACCAAGCATCCTTTTGCGGTCAATGTCCCCATGCTGTACCCCAACATCGAGGAGCACATGGCCATCATCATGGAGGAAAGGGTCCCTGTGGTGTTCACCTCAGCGGGGAACCCTGCGGCATGGACGGCGCGTCTCAAAGCGAACGGGATCACGGTGGTACACGTGGTGAGCAGCGTGAAATTCGCATTGAAGGCCGAGCAGGCAGGCGTGGATGCCATCGTGGCCGAAGGGTTTGAGGCCGGTGGCCATAATGGGCGTGAGGAGACCACGACCATGGTATTGGTGCCCATGGTGCGCGATGCCGTTCAAGTACCTGTGATCGCCGCGGGTGGTATCGCCGACGGACGTGCCATGCTGGCCGCCATGTGCCTGGGTGCTGATGGCGTGCAGATAGGCAGTCGGTTCGTTTGTTCCGAGGAATCCTCTGCGCACCAAGCGTTCAAGGAGCGCGTTGCGGCAGCGGGGGAGGGGGAGACGACGCTCACGCTCAAGGAACTGGCACCGGTGCGCCTATTGCACAATCCGTTCTTCGACCAGGTGAAGAAGGCGTATGCGCAAGGTGCGTCCCCGGAGGACTTGAAGGTCTTGCTTGGGCGCGCTAGGGCCAAACGGGGCATGTTCGAGGGCGATCTGGTGGAGGGTGAACTGGAGATCGGACAGGTGAGCGGGGCCATCAAGGAGGTCCTGCCGGCTGCACGGATCGTGGAGCGGATCATGAGCGAGTTCGAACACGCCCGTACCCGATTGTGCGCCACGGGAATCGCTGCTACGGCATGAACCAGAAGGGCAATAAAGTGCACATGTCGCTCGTCCATACCACGGAGGTGGTTCGTTCCATGAGCAACTGGTTTTCCAGATCGATCGCCGTTCTGTTGCTGGGCATTGGTCCCCTGTTCGCCATGGCCGTACTGGACCCACCCACATTACGCTGCGCATCGGTGAACGTGGCCGGTGATGTGACCTTGACCTGGACCGTTCCGGCAGACCCTGGCGGAGAATTCCTTGAGTATCAGGTGTTCTGGTCGAATGCGCTCGCAGGGCCTTATGCGGCACTGCCTCCAGTGCCTGTGTATGCTACGAGCACCGCGTTCCACGCTGGTGCCGGGGCCAACAGCGGCCCGGTGTTCTATTTCATGACCACGGTATCATCGGGTCCGTTGCCGAACACGTCCATCCCTAGCGATACGGTGGCCACGCTTTTCCTCCAAGTGTTCCAGAGCGCACCACTGGGCAGTGCGAACCTTTCATGGAACGCATCTTCACTACCTGCCTCGGTGATCGATGAGTTCTCGGTCTGGTTGGAATACCCCGTGGGCACGTGGAGCCTTCTGGACGAGGTGTCGGGTAGCACCTTTGCCTACCAGCATGTGGTGTCCATTTGCGAGGATTCCTTGACCTTCCGTATAGGCGTTACCGATCTGAACGGCTGCACATCGTTCAGCAACCGCGATGGCGAGGTGTTCCGCGATGTCACACCTCCTTCGGTGCCGGTCCTTACCGCCGTATCGGTCGATCCGGTCACCGGACTCTCCACCATCACGTGGTCCCCCTCGCCGCAAACGGATACGGATGGATACATTATTGTTCTCAGCACTCCGGGAGGTGGGGTCATTATCGACACGGTCTTCGGTCAGAACAACACCAGTTTCCAATGGTCCGCGAGCCTGCCGGGCGAAGGGTCGGAGGCATTCACGGTAGCTGCGTTCGACACCTGCCTGGTCGGTGATCCGCCAAGTCCCAATACCAGTGCTACCGGGCCGGTCCATGCCACCATGTACGCCACCACCACCTACGACCGGTGTGCATCGGAGATCACATTGAACTGGACACCCTATGTGGGATGGGTAACGGGTTCACATCAGGTCCTGGTCAGCGTGAATGGCGGTGCATGGGGAGTGTTGGCTAATTTGCCGGGCACGGAGCGTACGTTCATTCACCCGGTCCAACCGGAGCGCACCTACTGTTACCGGGTGCGAGCGATCAAGGATCAATCCACCGTCTCATCACTGTCCAATACCACCTGCCGGTTCACGGATTATCCGGTCGCGGCCGGTTCCAATTACCTGCGAACGGTCACGGTCTCAGCCGGTCAGGACATTCAGGTGGTTGACAGCACGGCCGCCGGTGCTCAGGTCTCCGCGTACATCATTGAACGCTCGCCAAACGGGGCCGCTTTTCAGACGGTGGCAACGCTGCCCGGTGCTCTTGGACCTGTGTTCACATGGACCGATACCGAAGTGGACCCCGCGACCGTTGGCTATCGCTACAGGGTTCAGGTCCTGGACAGCTGTGGGACCTTGGCCACGACCAGTAACATGGGGGCGAACATCGTGCTCAGGGCAGGTCCGGAGCTCAACGGTACCAATCGCTTGACTTGGAACGGGTATGCGGAATGGGCGGGCGCACCGGTCGCCTACAATATGTTCAGGAGTATCGATAATGGGCCGTTCCTACTTTTGGCCAGCTTGCCACCGGACCCGTGGGAGTACGTGGATGATGTGCAGATGTTCACCGGCACCGCAGGCAGGTTCTGCTACTTCGTCCAGGCGGTGGAGGCCGGTAACCCCTCAGGGATCAATGCCACCTCCGAGAGCAACATCGCCTGTGCTGTTCAGGAGGAACTGGTCTATATCCCGAACGCCATGGTCATTGGCGGAGTGAACCACCTGTTCGGCCCGGTCCTGTCCTATGCCGATGTGAGCGAGTACCAGTTCAGCATCCTTAATCGCTGGGGGCAGATCATCTGGACCACCCATGATCCCGCCGAGTTCTGGGATGGTATCGTAGGCAGCGACCATGTACAGCAGGGTATCTATGCCTATTACTGCGCCTTCCGCACGGGGGCAGGGCGACAAGTGGTCCGGAACGGTACGGTCACCGTATTGAAGGCCGATTGAACCGTTTGGATCGTCCTGTTGTGTACTTTTGTGCATGGAACGATCCTCCACAGCGCCCACGCGCAATGACGCCCCGGCCCCTTCGGCCAATGGCCGCTCCCTCCAGGACAAATTCACGGTAGAAGGGCTTACCTACGACGATGTATTGTTGGTGCCCGCATACAGCGAGGTGCTGCCCCGTGAGGTGGACATCCGCTCCCGCTTCTCACGGAACATCCTGCTCAATGTCCCCATCGTGTCGGCGGCCATGGACACGGTGACCGGTGCCGAGCTCGCCATCGCCATTGCCCAGCAGGGCGGTATCGGGGTCATCCACAAGAACCAGCCCATCGCGCAACAGGCCGCCGAGGTGCGCCGTGTGAAACGTTCGGAGAGCGGAATGATACTCGACCCTGTGAAACTGGACGGCAAGGCCTTGGTGGGCGACGCGCTCCGGCTCATGGCGGAACACCACATTGGTGGTATTCCCGTGGTGGATGAGAAGGACATGCTCGTGGGCATCGTGACCAACCGTGATCTGCGTTTCGAGAAGAAAATGTCACGTCCGGTCGCCGAGGTGATGACCCGTGAGCGCATCATCACCGCCAAGCCGGATACCACCATGGCCCAGGCCGAGGATATCCTGCAGGAGCATAAGATCGAGAAGCTTCCGGTGGTGGATTCGAACGGCAAGCTCGTCGGCCTCATCACCTACAAGGATATCATCAAGCTGAAGAAGCGCCCGAACGCCTGCAAGGACAAGCTGGGCAGGCTGCGCGTGGCCGCGGCCATCGGCGTTACCGGCGATTCCATTGAACGGGCCATGGCCCTTCGCGATGCCGGTGTTGATGCGCTGGTGATCGATACCGCCCATGGCCACAGTCGGGGGGTGCTTGAAATGCTGCGCCGGGTGAAGGCCGAGGTGGGCGGTGTGGACGTAGTGGTGGGGAACATTGCCACGGCCGAAGCGGCCAAGGCGCTGGTCGAGGCCGGTGCCGATGCGGTGAAGGTGGGCATCGGGCCGGGCAGCATCTGCACCACCCGGATCATCGCTGGTGTGGGCGTTCCTCAGCTCACCGCAGTGCTCGAATGTGCGCAGGCCATCGCTGGAAGTGGAGTGCCCGTCATCGCCGATGGGGGTATTCGGTACACCGGTGATATCGTGAAGGCATTGGCGGCCGGAGCGGGTACGGTCATGGTGGGTAGTATGTTCGCGGGGGTCGAGGAAAGCCCGGGCGAGACCATCATTTATGAAGGGCGTCGCTTCAAGGCCTACCGTGGCATGGGCAGCATTGAGGCCATGCAACAGGGCAGCAAGGACCGCTACTTCCAGGACATGGAGGACGACATCAAGAAGCTTGTGCCCGAAGGCATCAGCGGTCGGGTACCGTACAAAGGGAAACTGGAGGAGGTCGTTCACCAGCTGGTGGGTGGCCTGCGTGCAGGAATGGGCTATTGCGGGGCGGCCAACATGGAAGCCCTCCAGTATGCCAAGTTCATCCGGATCACCATGGCCGGCATGAAGGAGAGCCATCCGCACGATGTGTACATCACCCGGGAGGCACCCAATTACAGCCACCTGTAGTCTTTTTATCGATACGACCGGCGGCGGGGACATACAAGGCCTTGCCGCCGGTCGCTTTTTTTAACGCCCATGCACCCGGAACGCTCCCGCCCGATCGGTTACATTTGCCACCCTTGTGAAAACACGGTAATGATCATGGAAATGAGGAAGTTCGTAGTGATGTTCATGGCGATTCTCGCCGTTGTGCTGGTGAATGGGCAGAATGGCGCACAGGACCCGGTGCTGATGACCGTGGATGGAAAGCCGGTGGTCCGCTCGGAGTTCGAGGCCATCGACACGAAGAACAACAAGCACGCGCGCGTCACCCAGGAGGCCGAGGACGAGTCCATGGAACTGTTCATCAATGACCAGCTCAAGGGCCGCGAGGCCGAAGTGCTGGGCATTGCCACCATTTCCAAGTTC
>JBKDXR010000087.1:0-35029 GCA_046306055.1 Flavobacteriales bacterium | reverse complement strand
CGTCTCAGTTCGGATCGGAGTCTGCAACCCGACTCCGTGAAGCTGGAATCGCTAGTAATCGCATATCAGCCATGATGCGGTGAATACGTTCCCGGGCCTTGTACACACCGCCCGTCAAGCCATGGAAGCCGGGGGTGCCTGAAGTTGGTGACCGCAAGGAGCTACCTAGGGCAAAACTGGTGACTGGGGCTAAGTCGTAACAAGGTAGCCGTACCGGAAGGTGCGGCTGGAACATCTCCTTTTTAGAGTAAGTTTTCAGGTCTCTGCTGGCCGTAGCAATACGGTCTTCGACGCCTGCTGTCTCGGATGGATAATAGAAATGACGGTACCACCGTTACCTTCTCCATAGTCCTGTAGCTCAGTTGGTTAGAGCGCTACACTGATAATGTAGAGGTCCGCAGTTCAAATCTGCGCAGGACTACCAAGGGATAGGCAACGGGGAATTAGCTCAGCTGGCTAGAGCGCCTGCTTTGCAAGCAGGAGGTCATCGGTTCGACTCCGATATTCTCCACTATACCATCGCCATACCGCCTTCCAGCGGGAACGTGATGGTAGCCCGCCAGGGCACCGTTCTTTGACATGTTGTTGGACAAACAAGAACAGACCGAGTGATCGGTCCACCGAGCAATTAAGATCTTGAGCAGATCGAAAAGTTACTAAGGGCGTACGGTGGATGCCTTGGCTCTCAGAGGCGATGAAGGACGCGATAGGCTGCGATAAGCCACGGGGAGGTGCATAATGACCTGTGATCCGTGGATCTCCGAATGGGGCAACCCGGCTGGTTGAAGACCAGTCACCCTGCAAAGGGAGCAAACCCAGGGAACTGAAACATCTAAGTACCTGGAGGAAAAGAAAACAAGTAGTGATCCCCCTAGTAGTGGCGAGCGAAAAGGGGACAGCCCAAACCGGTACCGTTTCGGCGGCGCCGGGGTTGTAGGACCACAATGTGGACTCAGTATGTGTAGTGGAACCCTTCTGGAAAGTCGGACCATAGCGGGTGATAGTCCCGTACACGAAACACATGCTGTACCTAGTGGTATCCTGAGTAAGGCGGGACACGTGAGATCCTGTCTGAATCCGCCAGAACCATCTGGCAAGGCTAAATACTTCTGAGAGACCGATAGCGAACCAGTACTGCGAAGGAAAGGTGAAAAGCACCTCGAACAGAGGAGTGAAATAGTCCCTGAAACCGTGCGCCTACAAGCGGTCGGAGCCCCTTCGGGGGTGACGGCGTGCCTTTTGCATAATGAGCCTACGAGTTGCTCGTCACTGGCAAGGTTAAGGGGTTCAGCCCCGTAGCCGAAGCGAAAGCAAGTCTTAACAGGGCGCATAGTCAGTGGCGGCAGACGCGAAACCTGAGTGATCTAACCATGGCCAGGATGAAGTTCCGGTAACACGGAATGGAGGTCCGAACTGGTAGACGTTGAAAAGTCTTCGGATGAGCTGTGGTTAGGGGTGAAAGGCTTATCAAACTGGGAGATAGCTCGTACTCTCCGAAATGCATTTAGGTGCAGCCTCGGATGTACTGTTGTGGAGGTAGAGCTACTGATCGGGCTAGGGGGCTTCACCGCCTACCAAACCCGGACAAACTCCGAATGCCACAACATCAGTATCCGGGAGTGAGCGCATGGGTGCTAAGGTCCGTGCGCGAAAGGGAAATAACCCAGACCATCGGCTAAGGTCCCCAAATACACGCTAAGTTGATCTAACGAGGTCGGACTGCATTGACAGCTAGGATGTTGGCTTGGAAGCAGCCATTCATTTAAAGAGTGCGTAACAGCTCACTAGTCGAGCGGTCCGGCGTGGATAATGATCGGGCATCAAGTGTGTTACCGAAGCTGTGGGCCCCAATGGGGCGGTAGGAGAGCATTCCGGTCTGCGTAGAAGGTGTGTCGTAAGGCATGCTGGAGCGTCCGGAAAAGAAAATGTAGGCATAAGTAACGATAAGGCGTGTGAAAAACACGCCCGCCGATAGACTAAGGTTTCCTGATCAACGTTAATCGGATCAGGGTTAGTCGGGACCTAAGGTGTAGCCGATAGGCGAAGCTGATGGACATCTGGTCAATATTCCAGAACCGACTTGCATTGCGATGGGGTGACGAAGGAGTGAACGATCCGCGCACTGACGGAATAGTGCGTTGAAAGGCGTAGGTATAGGGATGGTAGGCAAATCCGCCGTTCCTGCTGAAACCCGACAGTACCGCGAGCCCTCGGGCAAGTGGATAGTGATCTTAATCAGACTTCCGAGAAAAACCTCTAAGCTTCAGATGCAAGCCGCCCGTACCGCAAACCGACACAGGTAGTCAAGGAGAGTATCCTGAGGCGCTCGAGTGATCCGTGGCTAAGGAACTAGGCAAATTAAGCGCGTAACTTCGTGATAAGCGCTACCCACTTCGGTGGGTCTCAGTAAAAAGGCTCAGGCGACTGTTTAACAAAAACACATGGCTCTGCAAAATCGAAAGATGACGTATAGGGCCTGACACCTGCCCGGTGCTGGAAGGTTAAGAGGAGAGGTCAGCCGCAAGGTGAAGCTTTGAATCGAAGCCCCAGTAAACGGCGGCCGTAACTATAACGGTCCTAAGGTAGCGAAATTCCTTGTCGGGTAAGTTCCGACCTGCACGAATGGTGTAACGATCTGAGCACTGTCTCGGCCACGAGCTCGGTGAAATTGTAGTAGCGGTGAAGATGCCGCTTACCCGCAACGGGACTGAAAGACCCCGTGCACCTTTACTATAGCTTCACATTGACATCGGCTGCCCGATGTGTAGGATAGGTGGGAGACTTTGAAGCGGTGTCGCTAGGCATCGTGGAGTCAACGTTGAAATACCACCCTTCGTTCATCTGATGTCTAATCCCTGCAAAACAGGGAAACAGTGTGTGGTGGGTAGTTTGACTGGGGTGGTCGCCTCCAAAAGAGTATCGGAGGCTTCCAAAGGTTCCCTCAGCACGCTTGGTAACCGTGCGTTGAGTATATTGGCAAAAGGGAGCTTGACTGTGAGACAGACAAGTCGAGCAGGTGCGAAAGCAGGGCAAAGTGATCCGGTGGTTCCATATGGAAGGGCCATCGCTCATAGGATAAAAGGTACGCCGGGGATAACAGGCTGATCATTCCCAAGAGCTCATATCGACGGAATGGTTTGGCACCTCGATGTCGGTTCGTCATATCCTGGGGCTGGAGAAGGTCCCAAGGGTTCGGCTGTTCGCCGATTAAAATGGCACGTGAACTGGGTTCAGAACGTCGTGAGACAGTTCGGTCTCTATCTGCTGCGGGCGTTAGAAGTTTGAGGGGAGCTACCATTAGTACGAGAGGACCGTGGTGGACGAACCGCTAGTGTACCAGTTGTCCCGCCAGGGGCACCGCTGGGTAGCTATGTTCGGACGGGATAAGCGCTGAAAGCATCTAAGCACGAAGCCCACCTCAAGATGAGACTTCTTTTAAGGGTCGTAGAAGATTACTACGTTGATAGGTCACAGGTGTAAAGTCAGCAATGGCAAAGCCGAGTGATACTAATTGCCCGTCGACTTTCGATCCAACAGATCGCTCGTGGAATGATCCTCGGCTGTTCTTGTTCTGTCCAACAACTAGTCATAGCTTATTCAAAGCTTTAGGTGACTATTGCGGTGAGGTCCACCTCTTCCCATTCCGAACAGAGAAGTTAAGCTCACCAGCGCAGATGGTACTGGGCCGCAAGCCTGGGAGAGTATGTCGTCGCCGATCTGAGCCCCGTCCAGCAATGGACGGGGCTCTTTTTTTTGCCCCATATTTAACCCGGCCCTTGGTTTGCACACCTTCGCCGTGATCCCCATGATCGGTCATTCACGTACACGTTCCATTTTCCTGATCGTCCTCCTGTCCTTGGCCGACGCTCTTTTGGCCCAGACGCTCTCTGGCCGATTGGTGGGTCCCGGCCTGGCCAGGGTTTCGGAAGTGCAGTTGCTCATGAGCCGTGGCGGCGACCATCGGTGGTTCGCCTCGGCCCCGGTGGATGATCAAGGGTATTTCCGCTTCGCCCAGCAGGGTTTCCCCACGGGCTTTTACCAGTTGGCCGTGAACGACAGCGATCGCGTGGACCTCATCCTCGATCCCCGCGAGTCCAAGGTCGAACTGGAACTGTGGGGCACTCCTGTGCAGGAGCACATTCGTGTGATCGCGTCCGCCGAGAACCGGCGCCTATGGGCCTACAAGGAGGCCAGTCGAGAGGCGCAGATGGCCTTGCGGGAAATAAACGACAAGCGCATTGTCGCTTCTCCGATGGATGTGGCGCTGTTGCGATCGCTGGATAGCTCATCCGTTGCCGTCAATGATGCGAAGCAACGGGCATTGGAGCAATTGATCAAGGAGGATCCCGATGGCTATTTCAGGCATGTGGTAAAGGCCGACATGCGATTGATGTCCGCACTGAACTCCAGGAAGGGACCGCAGGCCATCCGTGATTCGGTGGATTGGACGGATGCGTCATTGGCCCGCAGCAACATCTACCCGAAAGGGATCATGGCCATTCTGCAGAGCGCCACACCGGCAACGGTGGATCAGTTGATGGCCGCCAGTGATTCCGTCCTTGCATGGTCAGCGCCCGATGCGTTTTGTTGGGAGCTTTCACGCCACGTACTGGTCGAACTGTTCATTCAGTATGGACCTTCCGACGCTGTGCAGTATCTCGTGGACAGATACGTCATCGGGCCGGGATCACTGGTGCCCCCTGATGCGGAACTGATGGGCTTGGTGGCCGAGCAGCTCAAGGTGGCCGTGGGGGCGCGTGCACCTGATGTCCTGTTGCCAACTCCGGGAGTTCCGGATGTGGTGCATCTGGGCGATGTGGTCGCCAGGCACAAGTACACCGTGCTCTTCTTCTATTCCAGTACCTGCGACCATTGCCACGAGCAAATGCCCGGACTGAGCAAGATCTACACTGACATGCGGCGCAAGGGTGTTGCCGTTGTCGGTGTTGCCCTGGACCATGACGCGAAGGAGTTCGAGGCGAACATCAAGGAACGCGCACTGCCCTTCCCCTGTTATTCGGAGCTTTTGGGCTGGGGCTCACCGGCCGCAAAGGCATTCGCCATCAAAGCAACGCCAAGCCTGGTGTTGGTGGATGGAGCGGGAATGATCAAGGCCAAGCCCTATGATCATGAGGAGTTGCGTGCGCTACTGGAAGGCCTGCTCCGCTGAGCGTTCATAACCGGAACGTCCAACCCGCCCATCCGGGTCTCAGTTCCATGGGGCCGGGATCCTCCATGAACAATCCGAACACCGTGGACCCTGAACCGCTCATGGCGGAGTATAGCGCTCCTCGCTCCTTCAATTGCGTTCTGATCCGCTCCACTTCCGGAAAGGCCTCGAACACGTAGCGTTCCATGGTGTTCGGGACCAGGTCCTGCCAACGTGCGATGGGTTGGGCGGCCAATACCTGTTCCAGACCAAGACGATGGCCGGTGGGCACCGTGTGCTTGTACACCAAGGGTGTTGGTACATGGATACCCGGATTCACCAAGGTCAGCCACAGGCCCGAAAGGTCAAGGCTGATGGGCGACAGCAGTTCGCCACGTCCAAGGGCCAGCTGAGGTCCGGGTTCCAGGAAGAAGGGGCAGTCGCTGCCGAGCGTAGCGGCCATTTCAGCCAGTTCGGCCTTGGAGTGTCCAAGTTGTAGGAGGTCGTTCAGCAACAGCAACATGTGCGCGCCATCACTGGACCCTCCGCCCAGGCCGGCACCCATGGGGATCACCTTGTGCAGATGTACCCGGAGGCCCGGCAGTTCGTTGCGTTCGCGCAGCAGGTCGAGCGCTTTCATGCAGAGATCCCCGTCGGTCGGTCCGGGTACTTCGAGGCCGGAGCGCGTATAGGCCACCTGGCCGGAGCCAAGTTCAGGGGCGACCACGGCCTCCAATGCGTCGGTCAGCGGCACCGGCACCATTACGGACTCGATCTCATGGTAGCCATCATCACGGCGACGGACCACGTTCAGCCCCAGGTTGATCTTGGCATTCGGGAATACGATCATAAGTGGGCGCGAAGGTAGAACGGGGTGTTGGCGTTGTCAGTTCCTTCTACCTTCGCCCACCCAACGCAGCACCGATGCAGACGTTCCTCGAGTTCGAGAAGCCGGTCCAGCACATCATTGAGCAGATCCAAAAGCTCAAGGAAGTGGCGGCCAGCAGCGAAGTGGATGTGACAGGCACCTTGAAGGACCTGGAGAACAAACTGGCCGAGACCCGGAGAACGGTCTATGGGCAACTGAGCGCTTGGGAGCGGGTGCAGGTGAGCCGTCATCCGGACCGGCCGTATACACTGAAGTATATCGATGTGCTGTCCGGTGGTTCGTTCGTTGAGCTGCATGGGGACCGCACCGTGAAGGACGACAAGGCCATGGTGGGCGGGTTCGGCCTGCTGGAAGGCCGCACGGTGATGTTCATCGGTCAGCAGAAGGGCATTAATACCAAGATGCGCCAATACCGCAACTTCGGGATGCCCAATCCGGAGGGCTACAGGAAGGCGCTCAGGCTGATGAAGCTGGCCGAGAAGTTCAATAAGCCGGTGGTGACCTTGATCGATACGCCTGGCGCATTCCCCGGCTTGGAGGCTGAGGAGCGTGGGCAGGGCGAGGCGATCGCGCGCAACATCTTTGAGATGTGCCAATTGCGTGTACCCATCATCTGCGTGATCATCGGTGAAGGGGCCTCCGGCGGAGCACTGGGCATTGGTGTAGGCGACAAGGTGTTGATGCAGGAGAACACGTGGTACAGCGTGATCTCGCCCGAGTCGTGCTCGTCCATCCTTTGGCGCAGCTGGGATTACAAGGAACAGGCAGCGAAGGCCCTGAAACTGACGGCCACCGATATGCTGGCCAACAAGCTCATTGACGGGATCATTCCAGAGCCGCTTGGCGGAGCGCACACCGATCCGGACGAGGCCTGTCGCATTGTGAAGGCTGAAGTGATCAAGCACCTCAACAAATTGGTGAAGACCGATCCGGACAAGCTGGTTGACCGCCGGATCCGGAAGTTCTGTGATATGGGTGTGGTCGAAAAGGCGTCGGTGGCCCGCAAGACCGCGAGATCCTAACGGTTGCGCAGGGGCAGGATCACCCCGGCCGCATGTTGCAGGGAGGTGACATCCACCAAGGCACCCGTGTTCGGGTCCATTCTTCTCAGTTCGTTCCCGACGCCCACATAGAGCGCTCCTGTGGCCGGCTCGAAGGCGAGCGCTTGGGCCGTGATGCCTGTCGCCAGTGTGGACAGGTCGTCGGTCTGGTAGCTCCACCGTGCCAGCCGATCGCCATAGGCGATGATGTACGTATTGGTGTTCAACTGGGCCACTGCGTGCATGGGGCCTTCCGGGAACTCCCGTATCTCAAAGGTCCCACCGAGGTCCACATTGCGGTCCTGGATGACACCCAGGCCATTGCGCGTGCCGAAGACCAAGGCGTTCTGGTCGTTCCGGGCGTACATGTCCAGCACGTCCATGTCGAGGGGGAATTGCCCGAGCAATGCGCCACTGGAATAGGCGTGCGTGACCAGCGCTCGTTGGCCAGACCCTGTGCTCACCTGTTCGCTGATGACCTTGCCACCCACAACTGCTGTGGAATGGCTCAGAAAGCCGGTCACTGTGGTGGCATTGAACGTGGAAGTGCCTTCGGCGGTCCAGCCTCGGATGCGCCCATCCTCCGTGCCCGTGTACAAATGTCCGTCCACCGGATCAAGGCGCAGGCCTAGGAAATAGGGCGTTGTGCCGGCACCGCTGTGCAGGTTGGGCACGGTCCAGCCACTACCTCCGGGGCCGACCTGCTGCGCTAATAACACCCCGTTGAGCGTGCCGCACGTGTAGAGCAATTGTGAGCGGGCGTCGATGGCCGCACCGCCCAGTTCCGGGGAAAGGGACGCCGTGGAAAGTTGTCCAACACTGTCGATGCGCGAGATCAATGCGTTGCCCGACGCCGCTATGGGGGAGGTGACATACACGGCCCTGAGCCGCCATGGTGCTCCTTGAATGTAGATGGTGCGGAACGCACGACCGTCATTGGAGCCATCGCTGGCCCGCACTTCCAAGGAATAAGGCCCCGAGACAAGTTGTTCGCTGGTAAGCACCATGGCGATGCTCACCAGGGCCGATGCCGCGTTCACATTGCGCGTTACCGCAGGCAGAACAGGAATGCCGCTCGAATTGAGCAACTGAACGGTTACTGAACGAACCTCCTTGTTGTCGCTGACGCTCACACTAACAAGAAATGTATCAGGAACGGCCAAGGTGCTTCCCTCTTCCGGAGCCAGGAAGCTCACGGTCGGAGGGTCCTGGTCATCCTTATCCTTGCGGCAGGCGCTGAGCACCAGGAGGACCGCAGCCAGGTACAGCAGTGCACGACTTACGTTCATGGGGCCAAATTAGCCACGGGCGCACCCAGGCGCGGCTTCTCCACACCAGCATTGTTGATGGGCTGGGGGCGAGTTGTTCACATCTGCACCTTCGCGGCTGGCCGGCGCGTCTATTTTTGTCCCCCGACCAGCGCGAACAGGCCGTGAGGAAAAGGGCAACGCCCGCACCAACGCCCCGACGCGCACCCGGAACCGATCATGGCCGAATTCCCGAACACCCGTCGTGCCACGGCACGGCGCCCAGCCGCGTCCCTTGTTGATACCGCCCTCGAAGCGGGCAAGCTTCCTCCGCAAGCCCCTGAACTGGAGCAGGCCGTGCTCGGTGCGCTGATGCTGGAGCGCAATGCAGTGAACGAGGCCATCGACATCCTGCAGCCCGAGAGCTTCTATGTGGAAGCGCACAAGAAGATATTCGATGCCATCCTGGGCCTGTTCCGCAACGACCAGCCCATTGATATCCTCACCGTGACCGAGGAGCTCAAGCGGAAGGGCGAGCTGGATGTGGTGGGCGGGCCGTTCTACATCAGCCAGCTCACCAACAAGGTGGCCAGCAGCGCCAACGTGCAGTACCACGCGCGCATCATCAGCCAGAAGCACATCCTGCGCGAGCTTATCAGCATCAGTGCCGAGACCATGCGCGATGCGTATGATGACACCGCCGATGTGTTCGACCTGCTGGACAAGACGGAGAACGGCCTCTACAAGATCACCAGCGGCAACCTCAAGCGGAACTACGAGCCGATGAGCGAGCTGATCCAGGGGGCCATCGACCAGATCGAGAGCGCCAAGAACAAGACCGGCGGCGTAAGCGGCATACCCACCGGATTCGTGCAGTTGGACAAGCTTACGGCAGGCTGGCAGCGCAGCGACATGATCATTGTGGCGGCACGACCCGCCATGGGTAAGACCGCGTTCGTGCTCAGCATGGCCCGCAACATTGCCGTGGAGCATCAACGTGCCGTGGCCGTGTTCAGCCTGGAAATGAGCAGCACCCAGCTGGTGACACGTTTGATCGCCAGCGAGGCGGGCATCAGTTCCGAAAAGTTGCGCAAAGGCGACCTCTCCGATGCGGAGTTCAACATCCTTCACCAGCACATCTCACGCCTGACGAACGCGCCGATCTACATCGACGATACCCCGGGCCTGAACATCTTTGAACTCCGCGCCAAGGCCCGTCGCCTGAAGAGCCAGCACAACGTCGACCTGATCATCATCGACTACCTGCAACTGATGACCGCCGGCGGGGATACCAAGGGTGGCAACCGTGAACAGGAGATCAGCCAGATCAGCCGTAGCATCAAGAGCATTGCGAAGGAACTGGATGTGCCCATCATTGCGCTGAGCCAGTTGAGCCGAGCCGTGGAGACCCGTGGTGGCGACAAGAAGCCGATGTTGAGCGATCTGCGCGAATCGGGTGCCATTGAGCAGGACGCCGATATTGTCTGCTTCCTCTATCGCCCCGAGTATTACAAGATCCACGAGGATGAGCACGGCAGCACCGCTGGCGTGGGCGAGGTGATCGTGGCCAAGCATAGGAACGGTGCCGTGGACACGGTGCGTTTGCGCTTCATTGCCGACCTGGCCAAGTTCGCCGACCTCGAGACCATGAGCATGGGCTATGGCGGGGATGGCATGGCATCGGATGATGGTCAGGGCAACGCGTTCCGGACCATCACCCGGCCGAGCAAGATGAACGATGATAACGATGGCGACGATCAGTTCGCACCTTTCTAAGTCCGGGCCTCGCGCGGTGTGGTCGGTGCTGTTCGCACTGGCCATGGTGCCGGTGTTCGCCACCAAACTGCTGATCCCCATGGACGGCGGTCAGCGCGATCACCTCAAGGCCTATGGGGTGGCCTTCTGGACACTCTCCCAAGAGGTGTCCATTGATTGGTTGCTCAACTATCGCGGAGGAAGTTTCCTGATCGACCACTACAAGACCATCGAACAGGAGTGTGCCGTGCGCGGCGTCACCTTTCAGATCATTGCCGATGGCCAGGCCGCTGCGATACTCGCAGAGATCGGCGACCCGGAGGTGAACATGGAAGTTGTGAAACTGGAGAAGGCGCCGAAGATCGCCGTGTACGCCCCGGAGAGCTTCCAACCTTGGGATGATGCCGTGGCCTTGGTGATGACCTACGCCGAGATCCCGTACGAGCGCATCTACGACCAGCAGATCATCGCCGGCGTTCTTCCTCAGTACGACTGGCTGCACCTCCACCACGAGGATTTCACCGGTCAATATGGCAAGTTCTACCGCGCATACAACAGTGCGCCCTGGTACCAGGCCCAGGTACGCGAGAGCGAGGCCATGGCCGCGGAACTCGGCTTCGCGAAGGTGAGCCAGATGAAACTGGCGGTGGCATTGAAGATCCGCGACTATGTGGCCGGTGGCGGTTACCTGTTCACCATGTGCTCCGGCACGGACAGTTACGACATTGCCCTCGCTGCGGAAGGTGTGGATATCTGCACCCCCGAGTTCGATCACGACCCCATCGACCCGGCTGCCCAGCAGCACATCGACTTCGGCCGAACGTTCGCATTCCGGGATTTCCGTTTGGTGACCGACCCGAACGTGTACGAGTTCAGCAATATCGACGCCACCGACCTGCATTCGAGCATTGGCCAGATGCGCGACTTCTTCACACTGTTCGATTTCAGTGCGAAATGGGACATTGTGCCCACCATGCTCTGCCAGAGCCATGAACAGGTCGTACGCGGTTTCATGGGCCAGACCACGGCCTTCCGGAAGAGCCTGGTGAAGCCCGGCGTAACGGTGATGGGCGAGAACAAGGCGCAGGGCACCGTGAAGTACATCCACGGCGAGTTCGGTCTGGGCCAATGGACCTTTTTTGGGGGACACGATCCGGAGGACTACCAGCACATGGTCGGTGATCCGCCCACCGATCTGAGCCTGCACCCCAACTCGGCCGGATACCGCTTGATCCTGAACAATATCCTGTTCCCGGCTGCGCGCAAGCGGAAACAGAAGACGTGATCGGACCGTGTGTTAGCTTTGACCACTGAACCTCTCGAATGGACATCAGCAAGATCATCACCATTGCCGGCCGCCAAGGTCTGCATCGCGTTGTGGCCCAAGGCCGCCAAGCCCTCATCGTTGAATCGCTCATTGACGGCAAGCGCGGTCCCGTGCACACCAGTGTGCGCGTGAGCGCATTGGACGAGATCAGCATGTTCACCACGGGCGATGACGTGCCTTTGTCGAAGGTGCTCGAAGGGCTTTACGAACTGGAGAAGGGTGGCCCGAGCCTGGATGCGAAGACCGCCACTGTGGACGAGCTGTTCGCCAAGCTGGGTGAGGTATTGCCCGAACACGACCGCGAGCGGATCTACCCCAGCGATGTGCGCAAGCTGTTCGCCTGGTATGAGCAATTGCAGAAGGCCGGGTTGTTGGCCGCCAAGGCGGAGCCCCCCGCAGAGGCCGAGGATAAAACGAAAGGCAAGCCAAAGGCAGCCAAGGAAGGTGCGCCGAAGAAGGCGGCCGGTGAGGCCGTGGCCAAGAAAACGGCCGCTCCCAAGGCTGCCGGCGGATCGAAGCCCAAAGCAGCCACGATGCGTAAGAGCGCACAGCGCGGTAGCTGAGGCGAAGGACGTCCAATGAAAATGACCCGGCCGAACTTCGGCCGGGTCATTTTCGTTGAGGGGATGCGAGAATGCCACTGATCATGGTCGGCAGTGCTTCGTTCGCGTGCTGTACATTTCGGGCAACCTGCAAGTCGACATCATGTTCAAGTCGTTCACCATCGCCTCCAAGGCGTCCATCCTGTTCGGGGTGCTTGGTACCGTTGCGCTTTTCGTTGCATGGACGAACGGTCGTGTGCCCAAGGCCCATGCGTACCACAGTGCCCAGGAACTGATGGAATTCCGTGGTGCAGGCCTGGACCTGCCCATGGGTGGCAATACCTTCTTCAAGGCAAGTGGTGAATGCAGTGGTTGCCACGGCAGGGATTCGATCCAGCCCTATGCCAATGCGATCCCAAGCAACATTCCCGGCGCAGATAGCATCGATGTGAACCCTGTTGACCAATGGCGCTCGTCCATGATGGGCAACTCGGCCAAGGATCCGTTCTGGCGGGCCAAGGTGAGCCATGAGGTGGCCGTGAACCCGGGGCACCAGGCCGGACTCGAGGACAAGTGCACCAGTTGCCATGCACCCATGGGTCGGTACGACAAGTTCCTCACGGGTGGTGGGCACTACAGCATCGCGGAAATGGCCGCGGATCCCATTGCGCTCGATGGTGTGAGCTGTCTTTCCTGCCACATGCAAGGGCCTGACAGTGCCGGCCTCATTTTCTCGGGTGCCTTGAAGTTCGATACGAACAACGTGGTCTACGGGCCTTATGATGCCGAGAACCTGTTCGGTGCGCCCATGGCGAATTTTGTTGGATATGATCCGGTCTACGGCGCACACATCACGCGTGCCGGGCTTTGTGCCGGCTGCCACACCCTGATCACCGAGACCGCTGATCTCGAAGGAAACCTCACTGGTGACCATTTCGTGGAGCAGGCCACCTATCACGAATGGCTCAACTCTTCGTTCAATACCGATGCTGATCCGGAGAACGGAGTGACCTGCCAGGGTTGCCATATGCCACGCCTATTCGAGGGTGTGGCCATCAGTGCGCTGTATAACTTCCTTGTCACCAACCCTGATTTCCATCGTTCACCCTATGGACTGCATCAAATGGTGGGCGGGAACAGCTTCATGCTGAAACTGCTCCAACAGAATATCGCGACCTTGGGCCTTACCGCCTCCAGTGCCCAGTTCGACAGCTCCATCACATGGACCGAACGGCTGCTTCAGCAGAACACCTTGCTGCTGGATGCCACCGTGGTGGACCGTTCGGCAGAGGTTGCTTCCATTGATGTGCAACTGACCAACCTGGCCGGTCACAAGTTCCCCTCGGGCTATCCGGCGCGACGTGCGTTCGTTGAACTGCATGTGCTTGATGCATCCGGTAACACCTTGTTCCGCAGCGGCAATTGGGACCCCGCCTACGAAGTGGTGGGCCACGATGAGGATTGGGAGCCCCACCATGATGTGATCACCTCGCCCGACCAGGCCCAGATCTATGAGATGGTATTGGGGGACGTGAACGACAACAAGACCACGGTGCTTGAGCGCGCCAAGACCCCATTGAAGGACAATCGCCTGGCCCCATTGGGCTTCTCCACGAGCCATTTGAGCTACGACACCACGGTGATCGCCGGGGTACCTGTGACCGACATTGATTTCAACCGTTACGCCAACGGCACCGAAGGCAGTGGCACGGACATCGTACACTACCAGGTCCCCATGAACGGCTATACAGGCCTGATCACCATTGCGGCCAAGGTGTGGTATCAGCCCGCTCCGCCAGGTTGGATGGAGGAGATGTTCGCGTTCAATACGCCCGAGATCGATGCGTTCCGTACCATGTACGAGGCCGCCGATGGCACGCCAGTGCTGGTGAAGGAAGTGGAGATTGCAGACCTTTCCGTGAATGTTGACGATCTGCGTGAGCTTGGCGTTCGCATCTTTCCGAACCCGGTACGCGATGGCCTGTTGCGTATCGAAGGCATCACCGAGCGTATTACGGGCATTGAAGTGTTCGATATGAAAGGGGCTTCGGTGGCCAAGTTCGTTCCCGCTGGAACACGCAACTGGCAGTTGACCTTGCCGCAACGCGGTGCCACGTACCTCGTGGTGGTGCGCACGGCCAACCGCAACTTCGTGGAGCGGGTGGTGGTGCTTTAGCATCGCTCTGCGCCACCGGCGCATGGCTACATTTGATGCATGTTGTATCGTGCAGCGGTCCTTGGCCTTTTTCTGACCACCGCCTTTTCGCTCTCTGCCCAGAACCCCGTGGTGCAGGCCGTGCTCGATGCCATGCGCATCGACTCGATGATGGTCTACGTCAATGAGCTCACGGGTGAGGTGCCCATCGATCTGGGTACGGGACCGGAGACCATTGTCAGCAGGCACAAGAACAATGAAGGCAATGCGCTATCCCAGGCCTGGCTGGAGCGCAAGCTCACCCAGTTCGGCTACACGCCAACGGTTCAAAGTTGGAGCGCAACGGGTCGGAACATCCTGGTGACGAAGCCGGGTACGGTACCTGGAGCATACCCGATGATACTTGGTGCACACTATGACGCCATGCCCGGTGGCAATGTGGCCGCTCCGGCCGCAGATGACAATGGCAGTGGCGTGGCAGCGCTGTTGGAGGCCGCGAGAGTGCTGCGTGACATCCCTTTCGAGCATACCATCATCTTCGCCCTTTGGGACGAGGAGGAGCAGGGTCTGGTGGGCAGTGCCTTCCAAGCCGCGGGTCTGGCAAGCAACGATGAACTGCTCAGGGGAGTGATCAATATGGATGCCCTGGCCTGGGATGGGAATGGGGACAAGCGCGCCCGTGTACACGTACGTCCGGTGGGCAATTCCTTCGAGATCGGCGATACGCTATTTGCGGTGAAGGCGCACTACGAGATCGATCTGGACCTGGTGTTGACCAACCCCGGTGCCACGTACTCCGATCACGCCTCGTTCTGGAACGAGGGCTACGGTGCCGTTCTGGTCATCGAGGACTTCGGCAACGACGGCAACCCCTATTACCATACGCCGAACGATCGTGTGGAGTACTTCGATGTGCCTTACTTCGAGAAGCTGGCGAAGCTGGCCGTTGGCGGGTTGGCCACGCTGGCCGTTCCGGTACAGGTCCCGCAGGGTGTTGGGCCGTTGACCGGTACGCCCTCCTTCAGGCTTTCGGCCTATCCCAATCCCACCGAGGCCGGCAGCACACTGTGGGTGGAGACCAATGATCATACCCGTGTTCGCCTCACCTTGGTGGACGCGCTCGGTCATGAAGTGGCCCTGATGCACGAAGGCCTGCTCGCACCAGGCAAGCAGGCCTTCCGTATTCCGTTGGAGGGTGTGGCGCCAGGCACCTATGCCGTGGTGGTAGACCGCTTTGGCCACCGCGAGGTGGTGAGGGTGGTACGCACGCCTTGACCCAGCTTAGTCCTTGTAGAACGAACGACTGATCACTGCGCCCTCGGCGGTGTAAAAGCGCAGCATGTAGTGGCCTGCCGAGAGGGCGCTTGTGGCCAACACGGTGCGGTCAGTTCCCGAGGTGTTCACGGTGAGCATCGTGCGTCCATCCAGTGCGATCAGCTCAGCACGGTCCACACGCCGGGTGCCGAACAGTACGTTCAGTTGGTCGTTGGCGGGCACAGGGAAGAGCAGGATGTCATCGGATTGTGTGTTCTCCTCCACCACCGTGGGGTTCAACACGGTGATGCTGCCGAACTGGGTGGCCGAATGCCCCTGTTGTGTGCAGTGGTAGTTGTACACACCGGCAATGGTAAAGGTGAACTCAAAGGTCCATGAACCGCCCTGCGGGCTGCCTGAGCTGAAGCCCTGTGGATTGGCCGGGAACAGTGTGGTGCTGCCATTCACGTTGTGCGTTCCGGAAGTGTTGGTCCAGCGTACGATGTCGCCCACGCTGATGGTGAGGTTCTGTGGGCTGTAGAACGGAGGCGTGCCGCCGACCGTGCTGCCGCCCACCTGTACGTTGTGGGTGACCTGTGCCTGTGCCAGGAAGGGCACACAGAAGAGAAGGGTAACGAGTTGTTTCATGTGTTGTTAGTGGTTGTTCTGAATGTGGGAGGTTTTGTTCGTTCATCGTTGGGGAAGCATGCGCGCATCGATGTAACGCAGCACTTTCTCCATGAGGTGTAGTCGGTCCTTGCCGCGAACGTTATGTCCGTGACCGGGGTAATCGAAGAAGTCCACGGGGATGTTCTTCGTTACGCAAGCCTTGATGAAAGACAGGCTGTGTTGTGGCAACACCACATCATCGGCGCCACCGGTGATCAGCAGCAGGTCGTCCTGAAGTTTGTCGGCCAGGGTGGGCAGTGTGGTGGCCGCATAGCCATCGGGGTTCTCGGCCGGGGTGTCCATGTAGCGCTCGGTGTACATCACCTCGTACAGTCCCCAGTCCATCACCGGGCCGCCGGCCACGCCCACTTTGAACACGCCGGGATGGCGCGTGAGCATGGCCGTGGTCATGTGTCCGCCGAAGCTCCAGCCATGCACGGCGATCCGGTCGCCATCCACATACGGAAGGCTCTTCAGGAACTCGACGCCACGCATCTGGTCCTTCACCTCGGTGATGCCCAGTTGGCGATGGATGGCCTGCTCAAAGGCCTTGCCCCGGTTGCCACTGCCGTGCCCGTCCACGGTCCACACGATGTAGCCGCGTTCTGCGGCCTCCAGCATCCAATGGGAGGCACCGGCCAGGAAGGAGTTCGTGATCAACTGTACATGCGGACCGTTGTACACGTAGATCAGCACGGGGTATTTCTGCTTCTCGTTGAAGTTGCTGGGCTTTATCATGCGTGCGATCAAACGATCACCGTTCTCGCCCAGGATGTTCAGCGTTTCAATACTGCCCACGGTGTAGCCGCTAAGCGGGTCGCGCGAGCTGAGCAGCGTTTTGGTGGTCGCCCCAGAGCGCGCGTCACGTAGTTCGATGCGTCCTGGCTCGGTGGTGCTGCTCCAGTTGTCGATCAGCACCGTGCCATCAGAGCTCAGCATACCATGGTGGGTTCCTGCGTCAGTGGTCAGGCGCTGGGTCTTGCGGCTGGCAAGCTCCACGCGATAGATGTGCGTTTCCGTTGCGCCCGTGGGGTTGCCGGGAACGATGGTGCCCGTGCCTTCCACGAAGAGCTGTCCTTCCTTCGGGTCCAGACCGATGATCTCCTTCACGTTCCATGCGCCGTCCGTGAGCTGGCGCACCAGTCCTTTCTGGGCATCGTAGAGGTACACATGGTCCCAGCCGTTGTGGTCGCTGATCCACAGGAACTGTTCCGGACGGGTCTTCAGGAACAGGGCCGGGTGCTCAGGCTCCAGGTACTTGTCGTCCTGCTCAGTGAGCAGCGTGCCAACGGCCGCTCCGGTGCGTGCATCGTAACGCACCAGCCGAAGGTTCTCAGTCTTGCGGTCCAGGTGCGCCACATGCACAAAGCGCTCATCGGAGCTCCAACTGATGTTGGTGAGGTAGTCGTCTGCCGCGCCATCGGTCTTCAGGAAAACCGTGTTACCGGTTTGCAGGTCGTGCACGCCCACGGTCACTTGGTGGCTGGTCTGGCCGGCCATGGGATAGCGAATGGCATTGAAGGTGCTCGGCCGGGTGCTGATGTCCTCCAATTGGTAGGGCGTCACCATGCTCTCATCCATGCGGTAGTAGGCCAGCAGGTTGCCTTTGGGGCTCCAGAAAGTGCCTTTGGTGATGCCGTATTCCTGGCGGTGTACGCTATGTCCGTTCACGATGCCATTTCCCCCGTCGCTTGTAATGCGCGTCGGCAGGTTCTTGCCCAGGCCCGGCCGCTTGATGTAGAGGTCGTTGTCCTTGGTGAACGCGACCGCTCCCGTGGTGGGCTCAGTATCCTCGTTCTCCGCGCCCGCCACCAATTGCGTGTGTGGGTTTAGTGTGCCATCGTTGGTGTCGAACACGTACAGGCGTTGCATGTGCATGAAACGGAAGTGCGTGGCATCGGTCCAGGAAATACCGGGAAAGCCTTTCAGTTGGGCGCTGTCAGGCAGTTGCTTGTTCAACGCGGCCAGGTCGGTCATGGCCACGTCCATCGATTTGCCGAGCGTACCGCGCATCAGCACGTTCTCCTTGGTCACGTAGCTGTAGTTGGCCGCATCCTTGATCCATTGCAGGCCACGCATGCGGTCCGGTGCCAGGTCGGTGCCTGCCTTCAGCAAGGCATCGCGCAACAGCAGTTGTTGCTGTGCGGCCACCGGAAGGGTGATCAGCAGCAGGGCGGAGAACAGCAGTCGATGCAGGATGCGCAACATGGATCGGTCCGGATAGAGGGTCACGAAGATGGTTGAATGCACAGTATGGTCCACGGGTTCAATGCGGGTCGCTGAAGGCCGGGTTGTTCAGGAAGCCCTCGTCCGTCAGGGTCTTCATGAATGCCACCAGGTCCAGTCGGTCCTGCGCGCTCAAGTGAACTTCATCGTTCACCCAGGGGAACATGTGCGGGTCCAGGTTCGGTGTGGTCAGCACCACGTCGTCCGCATAGAAGTCCACCACTTCCTCCAGCGTGGCGAAACGGCCATCGTGCATGTAAGGCGCGGTGACCTCGATGTTGCGCAACGTGGTGGTCTTGAAACGTCCGCGGTGATCGGTTATACCCGATACTTCGGCCAACCCTTGGTCCGGTCCAGGAGGCAGGCCGATGTTGCGCACGCCGTGGTCCTGGAACAGCGGCAACATGTGACAGTTGTCGCAGTGCGCTCCTCCGAAGAACAGGTCCTTGCCGCGGACCTCTTGCTCCGTAAGGGCGGTGACATCGCCTCCATAGTAGTAGCGGTCGAAGCGGGAGTTCAACGAGATCATGGTCCGCTCGAACTGGGCGAGGGCATAGGCCACGTGCAGGCTGTCCACGGTGGCACTGCCAAAGGCCCTGCGGAACAGCTCCGGATATTCCGGGTGCTGCTGCAACCGCTGGACCACCACAGGCCAGCTGTTCCCCATTTCAATGGGGTTGCGCACTGGTCCAAAGGCCTGCAGTTCGAGGCTCAGGGCGCGTGCGTCCCAGAAGAAGAAATGGTCCCAGGCCATGTTGATGATGGCCATGCCCTGCCTGCGTCCAAGGCTTCCATCGGTGCCCACCGAGAACCGGCGAGGATCGCTGAAGGCGTTCTCCTGGCGGTGGCAGGTGGCACACGACATGGTGAAGTCGTTCGAGAGCGCTTTTTCGTAGAACAGCTTGTGGCCCAGCGCCACGCCCTCCACCGTAAGGGGATTGTCGTAGGGCAGGTTCAGTGCATGTGCCGTATCCACCGACCAAGAGGGCACTTGCAGTGTGAGCGGAGTTGGTCCTGAGGGTCCGCCGGGCTGGTCGGGGTCGGTGCTTACATCCTTGCGGCAGGCGTTCAAGGCCACCACTGCGCAGAGGAGAAGAGGTGCGGTACGGGTCCACGACATGGACGCGAAGATCGGCAACGATGGCCCACGCCTGTGCGCGCCCTCGCGCACGATCGCCGTGTTCCTTGGAATGCCGTTCCCCGCTGGATCAGAGGATGTTCACCTCGCGTTCCAGTTCCACCCCGAACCGCTCGTGCACACTGCGGAGCACCTGCTCACTGAGGTCGTAGATGGCCTGCCCGGTGGCGCCGCCATGGTTCACCAGCACCAGCGCCTGTTTGTCATGTACGCCGTGGTCGTTGGCACGATGGCCTTTCCAACCCGCCTTCTCGATCAGCCACCCGGCCGCCAGCTTCATGTGTCCCTCGCCCGCAGGGTAGGAGGGCATGTCCGGATGGTCCTGCTTGATACGGTCGGCCAGGACCGATGTCACTACGGGGTTCTTGAAGAAGCTGCCCGCATTGCCCAGCACGGCGGGATCGGGGAGCTTGCTTCGGCGGATGGCGATCACCGCATTACTGACATCCTTGATGGACGGAACGGAAATGCCCTGCCGTTCCAGTTCCTGTTGGATGTTGCCGTAGCTTGTGTTCAGCACATGCGGTGCCTTGTTCAGCCTGAATGTGACCGAGAGGATCACGAACTGATCACGCCCTTCACGCTTGAAGTAGCTCTCGCGGTACCCGAAGTGGCAGGTCTCCTGATCGAAGGTGACCACCTCGCCATCGCTGATCCGAAGGGCTTCGAGGGAATGGAATGTGTCCTTGATCTCCACGCCGTAGGCCCCGATGTTCTGCATGGGAGCTGCGCCCACCTTGCCGGGGATCAGGCTCAGGTTCTCCACGCCGCCCCAGCCGTGGTCCACACAATGCAGCACGAACTGGTGCCACGGTACTCCCGCGCCGGCCTGCACCCACACCTGGCGCTCGTCCTCGTTCACCACATGGATGCCGGGGATCTCGTTGAGCAGCACCATGCCGGGCCAGTTGTGTGTGAACAGCACATTGCTTCCACCGCCAAGGAACAGTCGGGGCATGCCCGCCAGCTCAGGTGCGGCCAATAGCTCGCGCAGTTGGTCCACATCGCTGAAACGTGCCAGCGCTTCGGCCTGGGCTGGCACGCCAAAGGTGTTGAAGGGGCGAAGGTCGGCGTTGCGGAGGATGTGCATGGCCATGGTGGAGCGCAGCAAGTTTACCGGCAGCGGTCCTGTACTTTCACGGCCCGCTGCCGTGTCTTGTACACAGCGGCAGGAGGATAGCCCATGCGCCGCGCCATTGTCTGCGTTACCAACGACCTCAGCACCGACAACCGGGTACATCGTACCTGCGTGGTATTGCGTGAGCTGGGGTGGGAGGTTCTGCTGGTGGGCCGCGAGCTGCCGGGGAGCCTTCCGCTTCAGCGGCCTTATGGCACGCTTCGCATGAAGTTGTGGTTCCGAAAGGGGGCGATGTTCTATGCGGAGTACAACCTGCGGTTGTTCTTCCTGTTGCTGCGCCAACGTGCCGATCTGGTGGTGGCCAATGACCTGGACACCCTTCTGGCGGCACACCTGGCCACGCGTAGAACGAAACAGGAACTGGTGTACGACAGTCACGAGTTCTTCACCGAGGTGCCCGAACTACAGGGCCGTGCTGTACGCCGCGTGTGGCTGGCCATCGAGCGGTGGATCTTCCCGAAGCTGAAGCATGTGATCACGGTGAACGACAGCATTGCGCGGGAGTACCGGCAGCGCTACGGCAATCCGATCACCGTGGTCCGCAACATCCCCATGCACCGCGAGCTGGGACCGTTGCCCTCGCGCGGCGAGCTCGGGCTGCCCACGGACCGCTTTCTGCTGATCCTGCAGGGCAGTGGCATCAATGTGCAGCGCGGCGCCGAGGAGGCCGTGCTGGCCATGCGCGAACTGCCGGACTGCCTGCTGTTGCTGGTGGGTGGAGGCGATGCCTGGCCGGTACTGGAACGCATGGTGCTGGAGCATGGCCTGCAGGACCGTGTGCACTTGCTGCCCCGCATGCCCTACGAGCGCATGATGCAGTACACACGCAACGCCGACCTGGGCCTTTCGCTGGACAAGGACACCAACCTGAACTACCGCTACAGCCTGCCCAACAAGTTGTTCGATTATTTCCGGGCCCACATCCCGGCGCTGGTCACTGACCTGCCCGAGGTGGCGGGTATTGTGCGCCGTTTCGATGCCGGTGTGGTGGTGCCTGCGCCCGACCCGGCCCGCATTGCCGCCGAGGTAAGGGCCCTGCAGGCCGAGCCCGCACGTCGGAAGTCCCTGCGCCAAAACGCTATTTTCGCGGCCGCTTCGCTGGACGGCGAGCGCGAAAAGGCCGTGCTATCGGCCCTGTTCCAGAGCATTGCTTGATCACCACCTGCATATCGTCAGCTTCGACGTCCCTTCGCCGCCCAGCTATGGCGGGGTGATCGACGTGTACTACAAGGTGAAGGCCCTTGCCGAACTGGGGGTGAAGGTGCACCTGCACTGTTTCCAGTACGGCCGCCCCAAGGCGAAGGACCTGGAGGCAATGTGCGCCAGCGTACACTACTACCCGCGCCGGACCGGTAAGCTTCAATTGCTGAACAGCCTGCCCTACGTGGTGGTGAGCCGCCGCAGCGAGGCCTTGACCGACCGTTTGCTGAAGGACGACCATCCGATCCTCTTCGAAGGACTTCATTGCTGCCATTCCCTCGGCGATCCCCGGTTGCATGGCCGCAAGCGTCTGGTGCGCGCGCACAATGTGGAGCACGATTATTACGGTGCCCTGGCCAAGGCGGCAACGAACACCTTCCGCCGCACCTACTTCATCAACGAGGCACATAAGCTCCAGCGCTTCGAACCCGTGCTGGCCGAGGCCGACCATGTGCTGGCCATCTCCCCCAAGGACGAGGCCTACTTCGGCTCGCACTTCCACAACGTGGTGCATATCCCGGCATTCCATGCCGTCGACAAGGTGGCGGTGCCCGACGGCCTGGGCGACTTCGCCTTCTACCACGGCGCGCTCGGCGTCCCCGAGAACGACCAGGCCGCGCTGTTCCTGGTGCGCAAGGTGTTCAAGGACCTGGACGTGAAGCTGGTGATCGCGGGCAGTGATGCCAGCACCGAGCTCCGACGTGAGGTCGCCAAGGAGCCCAACGTGGAACTTCGGGAGAACATCGGGACGGAAGAGATCCATCGCCTGGTGCGCGATGCCCAGGTGAATGTGCTGCCCACCTTCCAGGCCACGGGGATCAAGCTGAAGTTGCTGCTCTGCCTGTTCACCGGGCGACACGTGGTGTGCAACACACCGATGGTGGAGGGTACCGGTCTGGAAGGGCTATGCGACGTGCACGACGATCCCGGGGCGATGCGTACCAGCATCCTGGCCTGCATGGGCAAGCCTGCGAACGGCCAAAGCCTGGAGTTGCGCGCGCAGGTATTGGAGGAACGATTCAGCAATAAGCGGAACGCGGAGCGGATATTGAGATTGTTGTGATCTGGTCTTGGCAAGGATCATCGTGGTTTCCCGTTAGAACGACGTGAACTTGAAGCTTGCTGGTGTCGTGCTATTAGTTTTGGTTGCAGCCTTCTATCTGGAACGGCGCCATGACTACTTTGATCTCCATGGTTCCTTCCAGCTAACCATGGAAGAATCCGATCGATCCTGTTCTGCACCGGGCTGGGTTGCGCAGTATGTGACCGCCGGTGATTCGTCTCGTTACCCGTCGGAACGGTTTATGCAACGAGGTATTATTCACAGCAATGGAGTCGCGTATTACACGGAATCCGCATTTCTTGACCTTGGAGCGAGTTTGAGTGAAGGCAAGAGTGATACCCTATTGGCGGTTTGGAGCCCTAATGGAGTGAAGTTATGCGAAAGAGCCGACAGAACAGGGGGGTACGCACTCATCGGCACTCTGCAACTACCAGATACCCTGTATGCCCAGCCGGGCCGGTCCTCGGATACGTTAGTCTACACGTTGAAGAGTAGCATCCGGGAGTTTCCCAGCGAATCACCACTTATTCCATGGTGGCATGAGCAATTGCTCATCCTCAGTCATGACTAACGCACAAAAGGGCGTAAACCGAGTGCTCAATTCACCGGAGCCGCGCTCAGCTCCAACAACTTCGCCTCCTCGCAGCGCACCACCCGGGTGTTGAACTTCTTCATGTGGGTGTAGTCGTGCGTGGCCATGATCACACTGCGGCCCGTCTGGCTGATGGCGAAGAGCAGGTCCAGGATCTCGCCGGTGGTCTCGGGGTCCAGGTTGCCCGTGGGTTCGTCGGCGAGGATCAGTTCGGGGTCGTTGAGCAGGGCCCGGGCGATGCTTACGCGCTGTTGCTCGCCGCCGCTCAACTCGTGCGGCATCTTGTAGCCCTTGTTGGAAAGGCCCACCTTCTCCAGCACCTGCTGCATGCGCTCGTCCATGCGTTTCGTCTCCTTCCAGCCGGTGGCCTTCAGCACGAAGAGCAGGTTGTCGTTCACCGTGCGGTCCGAAAGCAGCTGGAAGTCCTGGAACACGATGCCGACCTTGCGACGCAGGTAGGGCACCTGGGAACGCTTCAGCTTGGACAGGTCGAAGCCGCAGACGTGGCCCTCGCCCTCCTTCAGGGGAAGATCGCCGTAGAGGGTGCGCATCAGGCTGCTTTTCCCGCTGCCTGTGCGGCCGATGAGGTACAGGAACTCACCCTTGTTGACGGTGAAGTCCACGTTGTTGAGCACCAGGTTCTCGCGCTGGAAGATGCGCACGCCGTGCAGCAGGATGATGGGGGAGTCGGTCATGGTCCAAGGCGCCTTGTCAACCTGGGCGCGTTGGCCCAAAGGTCATAATTCCCACAGGATGCCCTGCGTTGTTGACTTCGGCATGGTGCTGGTGTGCCTTTGCGGACCGCGTGCCAGGTGAACACGCCCGCGTGGATAAGTAGACCACCTGCGACCGGCCCCTGGCCACGGCCCCCAAGAACTTTGACCACTTGATGAAGACCCCATTCCCGATGATCCACCGACGTGTGCTGCTGGCCCTGCCCATGGCCCTGCTGCTCTTAACGGGTGTGCTGGCCCAGCGACCGGCCCATTATGAGCAACGCAACGCCGACATGGCCAACGCCATGGACCTGTTCAGCAAGGCCAAGTACGGTGCGGCCCAGTATGAACTGGCCCAGGTAGTGGCGCGCATCAGCGACCGCAACGACCCCACGCGTGTGGAGGCCGAGTTCTACAGCGCGTTGTGCGCCGTGCGTTTGTTCAACGATGATGCAGGCTATCGCTTGCTCATGTTCATGGCCGAACATCCCGAGGACCTGCACGTGGGCGCCGTGCGATTCGAGCTGTTCAAGCACACCTTCTCCCAGAAGAAGTGGAAGGAGTCCCTGGCCTGGAGCGACCAGGTGGACCGGTTCAGCCTTTCCCCATCGGACCTGGAGGAGTACCGGTTCAAGCGAGGCTATGCCTTTTTCCAGGAACAGGACCCTGACCGCGCGTTGGGCGAGTTCGCCGAGGTGCAGAACGGTACAGGACCTTACGCAGTGCCCTCGAAGTACTATGCGTCACATATCCACTATGAGCGGGGCCACTACGAGACCGCGCTTACCGGTTTCCGTGCGCTGGAGAAGGACGAGAACTTCGGCAAGGTGGTGCCCATCTACATTGCCGAGATCCTGTTCCTGCAGGGCAAGTACGACGAGTTGAACACCTACGTGAAGCCGTTGCTGGAGAACCCTGAAGGAGCCAAGCGTATCAACGAGATCAACCGACTGGCGGGTGAGGCCAACTACCGGCGCGGCAACTATGCAGAGGCCCTGCCATACTTGCAGAAGAGCGCCCAGCGGGTGGGCGTGGAGCGCGGCGATCGTTACATCCTGGGCTACACGTACTACCGCACCGGCGATTGCACCAAGGCCCTGGCCGAGTTCAATCTGGTGGCCACTGGTGAGGACAGCATCGCCCAGATGGCCACCTACCACATGGCGGACTGCTACCTGAAGCTGAACGAGAAGAACTACGCACGCAACGCCTTCAAGCGGGCCTTCGACATTGGCAAGGACCCCAAGGTGAAGGAGGACGCCCTGTTCAATTATGCCAAGCTGAGCTACGAACTGAGCTTCGATCCCTACCACGAGGCCATCAACGCACTGCGCAACTACCTGCGCACCTACCCGGACACCCCGCGCAAGGACGAGGCCTACGAGTTCCTGTTGAACGTGTACCTGCGCACCAAGAACTACGAGGATGCCCTGGCCGCGCTGGATGAGATCAATAATAAGGACCTGCGCCTGCGGGAGGCCTACCAGAAACTCGCCTACGACCGCGGTGTGGAGCTGTATGAGGGGCGCAAATACGCCGATGCGGCCCTCTTCTTCGAGCGGGCATTGAAGTACCCGGTGAACCAGCAGGTGAATGCCCGGGCGCACTTCTGGATGGCCGAGAGCTACTATGGCCAGAACGACATGCCCGCTGCATTACGTAAATACGACGACCTGCGCAATTCACCAGGTGCATACAGCACGGATCTGTATGAACAGGCCGGTTATGGTATGGGCTACACCTTCTTCAAGCTGAAGCAGTACGACGAGGCCGCCACGGCGTTCCGCAGGTACGTGGGGGCAAAGAAGGGGGAGTCCCGGCAGCGAGCCGATGCCATGCTCCGCGTGGGCGACTGCTACTTCGTGATGAAGGATAATGCGCAGGCCGTGAAGTGGTATGATGATGCCATGCGCACCGGCTCGCCCGATCGCGATTATGCCATGTACCAGAAGGGGGTGTGCCAGGGCCTGCAACGCCAGTTCAACGAGAAGATCACCACGCTGAAGGCACTGCTCACCGAAAAGCCGGATTCACGCTATGCCGCCGATGCGAAGTTCCAACTGGGCGAGACCTACATCAACCTGGAGAATGACGCTGAGGCCATGCGCTACTACGAGCAGGTCACTGCGCAATATCCGAACAGCCCCCATGTCCGCCAGGCCATGCTTCAAACGGCCCTCATCCATAAGCGCCAGGGCCGCGTGGAGCAGGCCATTGAGGGGTTCAAGGCCATTGTGACCAAGTACCCCACCATGGACGGATCGCGTGATGCGCTGGCGGGCCTGGAGAGCATTTACGTGGAGCAGGGTCGTGTGGGTGAATACGAGGCGTACGTAAAGAGCCTGAAGTTCGTGGACCCCTCCACCCTGGACCTGGACGAGAAGTACTACCGCAGTGCGGAAAAGCTCTACTTCGACGAGAAATGCCCTCAGGCCATAGGGGCCTTTGGCGATTACCTGAACAAGTATCCCAATGGTGCATACGCGCTGAACGCGCTGTTCTATCGTGGCGATTGCCATTACCGGGCTGGGCAGTACGATCAGGCCTTGCCCGATCTGGAGGCCGTGGTTCAGCGCAACGGGCTCGACTTCATGGAGAACGCACTGTACGGTGCCAGTGACATCCTGTTACGGGATAAGCGATGGGAGGGCGCGCTGGACCATTTCCGCCAGTTGGAGGTCCATGCGAGCACACCGCAGAACGCATTGACGGCCCAGGTGGGTGTCATGCGTTGCCTGAAGGAACTGGGCCGTGCCGAAGAGGCCGCGGCAGCTGCGGAGAAAGTGGCCGCGAACAGCACCGCGAACGCCGACCTGCGCGCAGAGGCCGGGTTGCTGGTCGCCAATGGTCTGCTGGCCAGGAACGATACCGAAGGGGCTTACACCAAGTTCAAGGCGATCAGCGGGAGCAGCACCAATGCCTTTGGGGCCGAGGCCAAGTACTACATGGCCTATGTGCGCCACTTGCAGGGCCAGTTCCGCAAGGCCGAGACCGAGGTGTTCGATCTCGTGAAGCGCTATCCCAGCTACGACCATTGGAAGGCGCGTGCCTTTATCCTGCTTGGCGACGTGTATGTGCAGTTGAACGATCGGTTCCAGGCCAAGGCCACGTTGCAGAGCGTTATCGATAATTGCCAGGAACCGGACCTGGTGGCACAGGCGCAACAGCGGCTGGATGCCATCAATGCCAGCGAGGTCCAGCAGATCACACCGCCCCCCCAGGAGGAACTGCTGGTCCCGGTCCCGGATAACACCAACGGCCAGTGAACGCCATGAAGAACATCCTCCTCCTCCTTGTCTGTGGCCTCACGTCGGTGATCGGTTCGGCCCAGGTGAACACGCCCGGTGGCGAATACGTGGTGCAGGGCATCTACAGCCCCACCTTGATGGATGCGCAGAAGATCGACCTGCGCCCGGAACCCATCGACACCATTCTGCCCGAACTGCCGGTGCGTTACGAGCTGTTGCCGGCCAAGGCCGAGATACCGGCCAAAGTGGACAGCATTGCGGCGGCCAAGCTCAGTGTATTGGCACCGCAGTCGCGGTTGTACAAGGGGTATGCAAAGGCCGGGTTCGGGCTGTATTCCACTCCCTTGGGCGAGCTCTACTATGACCAGACCCGTTCCCGCAAGAACGGCTTTGGCCTGCATGTGAAGCATTTCAGCAGCAATGGCGGGTTGGATGACGTGGGGCCCAGCGACTACAGCTTCAACAATGTGGATGCCTTCTATAAGCACTTCCTCTCCGACCATGAGGCCTCGGGCAGGTTCATCTACGATCGTCGACGCATCAACTACTACGGCTATGCCAGCAACGACAGTATCGAGGAGGCGTTGAGCGCCATTGAAGCGCCGGAGGACTACACGAAGCAGATCTACAATGACCTGGGTTTCGCAGGTCGCCTGCGCAGCCTGTATACCGATAGTTCCAAGATCTCGCACGATGTGGCCTTGGAAGTACACTCCTATAGCAACCTCAGCAAGAGCCGCGAGACCAACATGCGCGTGAACGCCACGGTGTCCAAGACCGAAGGCAGCGAGACGTACAGCGGCGATCTGCTGATCGACAACAACGCCTACCTGGGCAACCTGGGCGATGCCTTGGGTGAGTTCAGGCAGAACGGTACCCTGATCGGCCTTTCGCCCATGGTGAGCACGGGGGCGGGCCCCTACATGATCCGTGTAGGCGCCGGCATGTACATCGATTCCCAGGGCGAGACCACCTTCCATTTCTTCCCCAAGGTCTATGCGCACTACAGCCTGTTCGACAACATCCTGGTGCCATACGTTGGCTTGGAAGGTGAACGCCAACGGAACAGTTTCAGAAGCCTTACCCGGGAGAACCCCTGGCTGACCGGAGCGCCCCGTTTGCAGAATTCCAGCAAGCTCTATGATGCCTATGCCGGTCTGCGGGGTAGTTTCAGTAGCGACCTGGGCTTTGATGTGCGGGTCAGCCGCCGTCGTACGGAGGACATGCCGCTTTACGTGAACGTGCCCAACAAACCCTTCGGCGACCGCATGGACGTGGTGTACGACCAAGTGGATGTGCTGGACCTGAGCGGCGAGCTCAATTACCGCAAGAGCGAGCAGTTGTCCATAAGCGCACGATTGGACGTGTATACCTACCAGACCAAAGTGCAGGAGGAGGCTTGGAACCTGCCGCCCTACGCACTGTCGTTCATGGCGCGGTACGACATGCGGAGCAAGCTCATCCTCAAGGCCGAGGCCCAGTTCCTAGGCAAGCGCCCGGCCTACCGGGCAGGTGGTCCGATGGAAAGCTCGGGACCGGTGGAACTCAGCCAGCAGGTGGACCTGGATGGTTTTCTGGACCTGTATCTGGGCATTGAGTACCGGTACAACAAGCGCCTCAGCCTGTTCCTGGACATCAGCAACCTCAGCGCGAGCAAGTACGAACGGTGGTACAAGCACCCCGTGCAGCGCTCGTTGCTGCTGGGCGGGGCCACGTACGCCTTCTGAACCTCCTGCTCCTCAGGGGATTGGGCGGGGCGGCAAGCGGTTGTCGCCCCGCTTCTTCGATGGGCCCCATGGGTGCGCTTGCTCGAGGGGTGTTAATTATCAACACAACCCGCGTCATTGTTGGGAAAAAGACCCTGTGGACCGGGGTTGATCGGGTATCTTCGCAAGCCCTTTCGGAACGGGAGGGCGAACCGACCTGAACCATGTCTGAGACAGCAGTGGAAATGAGCGAGCAGAAGAAAGCGGCATCGAGCTATTCGGCCGATAGTATCCAAGTACTTGAAGGCCTTGAGGCCGTGCGGAAACGACCGGCCATGTACATCGGCGATGTGGGCGTGAAAGGCCTGCACCACCTGGTGTACGAAGTGGTGGACAACTCCATTGACGAAGCACTGGCCGGCCACTGCGACACGGTGGAGGTGAGCATTACCCCCACCAACGGCATCCGCGTAAAGGACAATGGCCGCGGGATACCTGTGGACATGCACGCGAAGGAGGGCAAGAGCGCACTGGAGGTGGTCATGACCGTATTGCATGCCGGTGGCAAGTTCGACAAGGACAGCTACAAGGTGTCAGGCGGTCTGCACGGTGTGGGCGTAAGCTGCGTGAACGCACTGAGCATCATGCTGCTGGCCGAGGTACACCGCGGTGGCAAGAAGTACCAGCAGGAGTACAGCGAGGGCAAGCCCAAGTACGACGTGAAGGAAGTGGGCACCACGGATTACCGCGGTACCATCGTCACCTTCCAGCCGGACCTGAGCATCTTTCAGGCCAGCGAGTACAACTTCGATACGCTGGCCACCCGCCTGCGCGAACTGGCCTACCTGAACAAGGGCATCAAGCTGACCTTGACCGATGAGCGCCACACCAACGAGGACGGCAGCTTCGTCTCGGAGACGTTCTACAGCGAAAAGGGCCTGGTGGAGTTCGTGAAGTACCTTGATGGCACCCGGGTGCCCATCATGGAGGACGTGATCTACATGGAGGGGGAGAAGCAGGGCATCCCCGTGGAGATCGCCATGGTGTACAACGATTCGTACTCCGAGAACATCCACTCCTACGTCAACAACATCAACACCCACGAGGGTGGCACGCACCTGGCGGGCTTCCGCATGGGTCTTACGCGTACCCTGAAGAAATATGCGGATGCCAGTGGGGCCACGCAGAAACTGAAGTTCGAGATCTCCGGTGATGACTTCCGCGAGGGCCTCACCGCCGTGATCAGCGTGAAGGTGCAGGAGCCCCAGTTCGAGGGTCAGACCAAGACCAAGCTTGGCAACAACGAGGTAAGCGGCGCGGTGAACATCGCTGTGGCCGAGATGCTCGAGAACTACCTGGAGGAGCATCCGCGCGATGCCAAGCAGATCGTGGACAAGGTGATCCTGGCCGCCACGGCCCGCCACGCCGCCAAGAAAGCGCGTGAGATGGTGCAGCGCAAAGGCGCGTTCAGCGGAGGTGGCCTGCCCGGCAAGCTCGCCGATTGCCAGAGCAAGGATGCCAGCATGAGCGAACTGTTCATGGTGGAGGGTGATTCCGCCGGCGGAACGGCCAAGCAGGGCCGCAACCGCGAGTTCCAGGCCATCCTGCCGCTGCGCGGTAAGATCCTGAACGTGGAGAAGGCCATGCAGCACAAGATCCTCGAGAACGAGGAGATCCGGAACATCTACACGGCGCTGGGGGTGCACATCGGCACCGAGGAGGACAGCAAGGCCTTGAACATGACCAAGCTGCGCTACCACAAGATCGTGATCATGTGCGATGCCGATGTGGACGGCAGCCATATCCAAACGCTGATCATGACCTTCTTCTTCCGCTACATGCAGCCGCTGATCGAGCAGGGTTACCTCTACATCGCCACGCCGCCGCTGTACCAGGTGAAGAAGGGCAAGGAGCACGTGTATTGCTGGACCGAGGCCGAGCGCGATGCCGTGATCGAGCGGATGAAGGGCGCCAGCAAGGATGCCAGCGTGGGTGTTCAGCGCTACAAGGGTCTTGGCGAAATGAACGCCGAGCAGCTATGGGAGACCACGATGGACCCCAGCCGTCGCACACTGCGCCAGGTCACCATCGAGAACGGTGCCGAGGCCGATCGCGTGTTCAGCATGCTCATGGGCGATGAAGTGCCGCCTCGCCGCGAGTTCATCGAGAAGAACGCGATCTACGCGAAGCTGGACGTGTAACTGTCCTAGTACCTCTTGGAAGGACGATCATCGAAGCATAGCTCAAGGAAGGCCCCGGTCCATGGGGCCTTCTCATTCATGTGAGCCGTGGTGGATCGCGCTGCAGCACGCTTCGCATGGACCAGCATGCCTAAGCAGTGTGATAGCTTTGGAAAAGGTCATGTGTCGACTCCCTGAAATTCCTTTCGGCTTGCCGGCTGTCATCAAAGCGAGTACCGCAGCGATGCTACTGTCACTCTTCGCCGGTTGTCGAAGGGACGAGCCGGTGAGGCCGGTACCTGGTTGCGAGGGCGAAGTTCAATGGCCAATTCCTGGGAGTGATTCCTTGTACCTGGCATATTCCCATGATTCCTCCGGTCTCTGTTGCATCGGTGAGTTCACTGATCCCTCAGAGGAAGGCGATGTGCTATGCTTGAGCGCCCAGTGGCAAGCGCTGTCGGGCGATCCGGATTCATGGATGCCGAGCGCCGTGATCGGTGCCGGAGATTCCATTGGGTTCTTGCGCCCCCCGGGATCGAATGCATGCCATGATGAGTGGCTTCCCGGCGATACAGTGCCCGTGTTCGGTGAACTGATGGACTCTGCACTGCTATTGTATCCATTCATTCTCTCCTGTTCCTTCGAAGAGGGTGATTCCTATGTGGCATTTGTTCAGATGGTCAATGGTCAGAAGTACGCCGGCTACATCAAGCTGCGCAAGTGGTTGGGGGATGGATATAACTGGAGGGTCCTTCATGTGCGAAAGAGCCTTTGTTCGGGGCAGGACCTGGTCATCGCCGATTGATCAGGTCTTACCTGGGTGTGTGCTCGACCTGTTCTTTCTGAAGAAGTAAGGAAGTTCCCAGGGATGATCTGGTAACGTCAAAAAAGCACGCCTCACTTCAGCACCGTCACATGCCCGATGCGCTCGATCCATTGGCGGGTGAGCCTGTCGCGGCAGCGCAGCTTCCAGACGAACACTTCGGTCTCCACGCCACCGCCGCCATGTACGCCGTCCCATTTCTCGTCCACCACATGGGTCTCGTACAGCAGTTCGCCCCAGCGGTTGAAGACCAGGAATTCGTAGTCCCCCACGGCCCAGTTCATGTTGAACACCGGCGCGAACCCTTCGTTGATGCCGTCGTCGTTGGGCGAGAACACGTTGGCCACATGCACCAGCAAGGCATCGAAGACCTGTACCGGTGCGCAGTAGGTATCAGGGCAGCCGTTGGCATCGGTGGCCGTGAGGCACACCGTGTAGAGTCCACCAAGCGTACCGGGGAAGGTGAACGTGGGCGACGCTGCCGTGCTGCTGCCCAGCCCCGCAAAGTCCCAGCTGAAGGCAGTGGCGTTCGGGCTTGACAGGTTGTTGAACTGCGCCTCTGGATCGCTGGCGAGCAGGCTGTCAGGCGAAAAGGTGAAGTAGGCAATGACAGGCGGGGGCGATGCGATCGATGCGATCCCTGATGCGGTGCAGCCGTTCGCATCCAGCATCACGATGGCGTATTCGCCGGGGCAGAGGCCCGCGAATGAATTTCCAGTTTGGAAACCGGTGCCACCGTTGATGCTGTATTGTGCGCCTTGTGGATCGGTGATGGTGATGCTGCCGTCGCAGCTGCCCGGGCAGGTCTCGTTCACGGAAGCGATGGCGTCGATGTCCAGTGCCTCGGGCTCGCCAATGGTGAACACTGCCGCGGTGGAGCAATTGTTCGCGTCGGAAACGGTGACGGTGTAGCTGCCTGCACAGATGCCTGTGGCGTTGGGTGTGTTACCCGCAATGCCGCCCGACCAAGCAAAGCTGTAGGCGCCATTTCCACCTGTCGCCGCCACGCTGGCCGTGCCGTTGCATGCCCCATTGCAGATCGCATCCGTAGTGGCGATCACCGGCACAAGCGCATCGGTGAAAGTGATGGTCACCTCGTCCTGCGTGGCGCAGCCGTCGTTGCTGGTCACGCTCCAGGTCAGGGTGTAGGCGCCCCCAGCGATCGCAGTGACCGTGCTCGTAGGTGATGTCGGGTCGGAGAAAGTGATGCCTGCAGGGCCTGTCCATGACCCGCTGGCCCAGTTGCCTGTGGCGTTCAGTGTGAACTCCAATGTGCAACTGACCGCATCGGGGCCGGCGTTCGGCGGTGCGATAAGGAAGACCGTAGCCGTGGAACTGGCCACTGCGTTAGGGCATGGCGACAGGCCGGTCACCGTATAGGTGTATGCGCCTTGCGGGCTGGTGGCCGGATCGAAGATGCCGTTGCTTGGCTGGCCGTTCGGGCCTGTCCATGAGCCACCGGACATGGGGGAGCCACCGAGCATCGAGAATAGTGAAATGGGTGCGGCCTCCGGGCACAAGGTGGTGGACCCGTTGGTGCCAGCATTGGGCAGTGGGTTCACGCCCAGCGTTACGAAAGCGCTCTGGTCGGTGCATGGGGCTGTGGCGTAAACGGTGTATACATAGCCGCCGGTAATATCGATGCCGGGTGTGAAGCTGCCCTCCGAGGGACCTCCGTTCGGCGCGGTCCATGTACCGCCAACGTCCGGCGTTCCGTTCAAAAGGTTGAAGAGTGCGACGGACGCATCATTGGAGCACAGCGTTGCGCTTCCATCGCTACCTGCGCTCACGGGTGCCACAACGCCCATCACTACTTGAGCTGTATCGTTCTGGCAAGGTGCGGGGACGTATAGGATGTAGGTGTACTGACCGGGCGTACTGATCGCCGGATCGAACGTCCCGGTCGTCGCGGTGCCGGTAGGCCCGAACCATGAGCCGCCTGCATCCGGGCTGCCTTGCAGCAGGGTGAAAAGCGAAACGGGCCCATCGCTGCCACATACGGTGGTACCTCCATCGCCGCCGGCATCAGCGTTGCTCAGCACGTTCACGGTCACGGTGGCCGAAGCGGAAGGGCAGGGTGGCGATCCTGCAACGGTGTAGGTGTAGTTGCCGGCAATGCTTGTGCCTGGTGTGAATACGCCTGTGGATGCACCACTGGGTCCGATCCACGTACCACCAACATCCGCAGCGCCCAACGCGTTGAACAGGTCTGCTGGGACGCCAACGATGCAGAGATTCAGTATGGCATTGCTTCCCGCATTGGGCAGTTCGGTCACGGCGATGGTCACGCTCGACACATCGGCCGGGCAGGGCGCAGTGCCGTTCACGGTGTAGTTGTACACGCCGGGGGCATTTGCCGCTGGGTCGAACACACTGCTGAACGGTGCGCCTGCGCTCGTGGTCCACGCTCCGCCTGCATCCGGTGAACCACCGAGCACGCTAAAGAGGTCAATGGGTGCTCCGCTGAGACAAAGCGTTGCGGCCCCGTCCTGCCCGGCATCCGGTGCCGCGATCACATCCACGGTAACGGTACTGCTTACGATTACGCACGGCGGGGGCACAGCAATGGTGTACGTGTAAACACCCGCTGTCATGCTTGCTGGGTCGAAAATGCCCGTGGCGACCGTTCCGCTCGGCGTGGTCCACTGACCTCCTTGGTCCGGTGTGCCTTCGAGGTAGCTGAAAAGGTCGTCGGGCGCGTCCGTAGCACAGATCGTAAGGAAGCCTGGACCGCCGGGGTCTGGCGTGCTCACTACGGTCACTGAGACGGTGCTCTGGTCATTCGGACATGGCGTGGTCCCGTTCACCGTGTAGGTGTACACGCCTGCGGACATCGTCGCCGGTTCGAACATGCCGCCGACCACAGGAGAAGGACCGCTCCATGTTCCACCAGCTTGTGCGCCACCTCCAAGTGCCGCGAACAGCGACGTCGCAGGGCTGCTGATGCAAAGTGTGAGGGCGCCATCGGTTCC
>JBKDXR010000086.1:0-10469 GCA_046306055.1 Flavobacteriales bacterium | reverse complement strand
CACGATGAGCGCGTGGCCGGGACGCAGCTCCTGCACCTGGTCTGTCTTCACGTGGAAGGCCGTCTGGATCGCGGGGCGCTCGCTGGCCACCACCACCACCTCCTGATCGGCGTACAAGAAGGCCGGACGGATGCCGTTGGGATCGCGCAGCACGAAGGCGTCGCCGTGGCCCATCATCCCGGCCAGCGCGTACCCTCCGTCGAAGTCGGCCGCGCTCTGCGCCAGGATGGAACGGATGTCCATCTTCTCGCCGATGATGGGCGTGATCTGCTGCTCGCTGTAGCCCAGCTGGCGGTGGATCTGCGCCAGGCGGTCGTTCTCCACGTCCAGGAAGTGCCCGATCTTTTCGAGCACCGTCATGGTATCGCTGCGCTCCTTGGGGTGCTGACCGATGGAAACGAGCAGGTCGAACAGCTCGTCCACGTTGGTCATGTTGAAATTGCCGGCCACCACCAGGTTACGCGTCATCCAGTTGTTCAAGCGGCGGCGCGGGTGGCAGTTCTCCAGGCTGTCGCGGCCGAAGGTGGCATAGCGGAGATGGCCCAACAACACCTCACCCATGAACGGCATGGCCTGTTTCAGCAGGACGGCATCCCCGGCCACGGCGGGGTCGGCCGCAAGGGCATCCGCGTAGCCTTTGTTCACCTTGCCGAAAATTTTCTGGATCGCCTGCTTGTCCGTACTGCGCTCCCGGTCGATGTAGTTGAACCCGGGCTTCGGATCGATCTTGATGGAAGCGATGCCAGCACCGTCCTGGCCCCGGTTGTGCTGTTTTTCCATCAGGAGGTACAGCTTCTTCAAGCCGTACAGGGGCGAACCATAGCGGTCCTGGTAATACGAAAGGGGCTTTCGGAGGCGGATGAGCGCGATGCCGCACTCATGCTTGATGGCGTCGCTCATGCTGATGGGCCGGACACCCGGCAACGCTGGCAAAGGTACTGAACCGAGGCAAGGGGGCGTTCAGGCCCGGCCAACAAGCAACTTTCGGGGCGTAAAGCTTGTCTTAGGGGCGTAACTTGGCGAACGGGACCTCTTGAACGTGCTCAGGCTTTTATCCATATGGTGTCTATTGGCCTCGTTGCCTGTGCTGGCGGCGCCTTCCAAGGCACGGTTCACCGAGAACAAGGGCCAATGGCCGGAGCAGGTGCTTTACAGGGCCTTGGTACCTGGTGGCGCCCTGTTCGTGGAGCGCTCGGCCTTCACCTTCGTGCTCAGCACGGGAGGGGCCCGGGAGCACCATCCCCACGATGCCGATGGCGCTGCGGACCACGAGCCGTTACGCACCCATGCCTACCGGGTGCATTTCGTGAACGGGCGGGCACAGGAGGCCTTGGGCAGCCTTGACCAGGGGTTCTACGAGAACTATTTCCTGGGGAACGAGCCTGCCCAATGGGGCACGGGCTGCAGGGTGTTCGGCGAAGTGCTGCTGAAGAACGTGTGGCCGGGGATCGACCTGCGCATCGATGGGAGCCAGGGCATCAAGTACGACCTGGTCGTTTCTCCGGGAGCGGACCTGCGCCTGATCCAACTCCGCTATGAGGGACAGGACGCACTGGTGCTGAAGGACGGTTCGCTGCATGTGCAGTTGAGCAATGGCACGGTGGTGGAGCATGCCCCGGTGAGCTTCGTGGAGCGCCATGGCATCACGAAGGAGGTCGCTTCGGCCTACGTGCTGAGCGGGAACACGATCGGTTTCCACTTCTGCGGCCGCCCTGGTGTGCGGTCGGGGGCCTTCTGCCTGCAGCCCGGGGACCGTATCACCATCGACCCCACCCTGGCCTTCGCGAGCTATACGGGCAGCAGTGGCGACAACTTCGGCTTCACGGCCACTTATGATGATGCAGGGCACCTGTATGGTGGCGGCATTGTGTTCCAGACCGGTTACCCGGTCACCACGGGAGTGCTTCAGAACGACCTGGCCGGTGGCACCATCGATATCGGCCTTTCCAAGTGGACGGCCGACGGCTCGCAGTTGGTCTGGAGCACCTACCTCGGCGGGAACGCGAGCGAAACGCCGCACAGCTTGGTGGTGAACGATGCTGAGGAGTTGTTCGTGATGGGCGCGTCGGGCTCCACCGATTTCCCAGTGACGCCGGGTTGCTATGATGCCACGTTCAACGGAGGAACGGCCATTGATGCCTTCTTGAACGGCTGGGTCGGCGTGAGCGGCGGGTACGGCTTCGGGCACCCTGGTGGGACGGACATCATTCTCGCCCGCTTCAATGCGACCGCCACCGCCCTGATCGGCTCCACGTACATCGGTGGCACAGGGAACGATGGGCTGAACAACACGGCCGTCCTCTCGAACAACTACGGTGATGCGTTCCGGGGCGAGGTGATCCTGGATGGCAACGGTGCGCCGATCATCTGCACCAGCACCCAAAGCGCGAACGCGCCGACCACTCCAAATGCAACGCAAGCCGCCTTCGGCGGGGTCCAGGACGCGTACCTCTTCCGCATGAACCCGGCACTGACCGCGCTGGACTGGGCGACCTACCATGGTGGTTCCACGGGGGATAGTGGCTACGGTGTTCAACTGGACAGCAATGGCGAGATGTTCTTTTCCGGGGGGACCGTCAGCGGTGACCTCCCGCTCGCTGGCACACCCTTCATTGGCGCTCCTGCCGGCACAGCGGACGGGTTCGTGGTGCGCTACAACGCCTCCGGTTCCGTGATGGTCGCAGGCACCCGCCTGGGCACTGCGGCTTACGACCAATGCTACTTCATCCAGCTGAACGCGACCGATGAGGTCTTCGTGGTGGGGCAGTCCATGGGTGACTACCCTATCACCCCGGGCAAGTACGCCAACCCGAACAGTCTGCTGTTCGTGCACAAGCTGACGCACGACCTGAGCACCTCACTGTGGAGCACACGCCTTGGCAACGGCAGTACCAACGCAGGCTTCTCCCCCACCGCCTTCCTGGTGAGCGACTGTGACCAGATCTACATCAGTGGGTGGGGAGGGCTCAGTGGTGCCGGCATCCAAGGCATGCCCTTGAGCGCCGACGCGTTCCAGAGCACCACGGACGGATCCGACTTTCACCTGATGGTGCTGGAGGCCGAGGCCACGGCATTGAACTATGGGACCTACTTCGGTGGCGCGCTGAGCAATGAGCATGTGGACGGTGGCACCAGCCGCTTCAGCAAGAACGGCACGGTATACCAGGCCGTGTGCGCCGGATGCGGTAGTAATGATGATTTTCCGACCACGCCGGGGGCCTGGAGCAACTCCAACAACAGCTTCAACTGCAATCTCGGGGTGTTCAAGTTCAGCTTGGGGCAGCCGCAAGCCGTGATCGGCATCGATGGTCCGTCCTCCATCTGCGTGAACAGCACGGCCCAGTTCATCAACAACAGCCTTGGAGGCACCGATTTCACCTGGGATTTTGACGATGGCAGCGCAGGCTCCACCGAAGAGGAGCCGGAGCATCTGTTCAGCACACCAGGCACCTACAATGTGACCATGGTGCTGGCCGACAATACCGGTTGCGGACAACCTGACACGGCCACGGTGACCGTGATCGTGCTGCCGCCCCCGACCGCCACCGTGGAGCCAGCGCCAGCCCTCTGTCCGGGCGGCACCACCCAGTTGCAGGCCAGCGGAGGTAGCACCTACGCATGGTCCCCTCCCACGGGGCTGAACGCCACCGATGTGCCCGACCCATGGCTCACCCCCACCTCTTCAGGAAGCTGGACTGTTGTGGTGGGTGATGTTTGTGGAACGGACACGGCCGTGGTGGAGGTGACGCTTTTCGGTGGTGGGATCGAGCTGACGAACGACACCACCATTTGTCAGGGCACCCAGGCTCCACTTGAAGCATCCGGCGGGGTCACTTATTCGTGGAGCCCGGGGAACAGCCTTTCCGATCCGGACATTGCCAATCCGGTAGCCAGCCCCACGGAGACCACGACCTATGTGGTGACGGCGACCACGCCGGAGAACTGCGTGTTCCAGGATTCGGTCACTGTGAACGTGTTCTTCGCACTTCCTGAACCAGCGTTGTCGGATACCATCATCTGCCTCGGTGATTCCATCGTGCTCTCCACCGGGATCGCGGACAGCTATGTATGGCAGGCGGCACTTGGTATCGCTCCGCTCAACATACAGTCACCCACCTTTTTCCCACAACTGCCCACGCTCTTCGTGGTGACCATGGCGAACACCTGCGGATCGGTGCAGGATACGGTGTTCATTGATGTGGTGAGCGTGGAGGCGGATGCCTGGCCTGATGCCTTGATCTGTCCAGGCATTCCGGTCCAATTGGGTGCCAGCGGCGGAACCGACTATTCCTGGTCACCGTCATCCGGCCTGGACGATCCGAACAGCGCCACGCCCATGGCGACCCCCACTGGCAGCACCACCTATTCGGTCGTGGTCTCCAATGAGCTGGGTTGTAGCGATATCGCACAAGTGACCGTGTCGCTGCGTCCACTGCCCTTCGTATCTGCTGGTCCTGATATGATCATCGATTTCTGGGAACCCGTTGAATTGTATGCCGAAGGGAACGGCACACTGAGCTGGTCGCCCACTAGCGGGTTGGACGACCCCACGAGTGCTAGCCCGGTCGCCCGGCCCGAGGAGAGCACCACGTACACGGTGACCGTGACCGACCCCGATGGTTGCACGGCATCGGACATGATCACCATCATCGTGAACGGAACGCTCTATGTGCCGAACACCTTCACCCCGAACGGAGATGGTGCGAACGATCTGTTCGGTGCCGAGGGCAAGGATATCGCCACGTTCCGGATGATGATCTTCAACCGTTGGGGGCAGGAGATCTGGAGCACGAGCTCACTTTCTGGCAGATGGGATGGCACACACAACGGTGTACCCTCACCCATCGATACCTATGTCTGGAAGTTGGAGGCCACGGAGCTCAGTGGGCGTACACGCGATGCCATCGGGCACGTGAACCTGGTGCGTTAAGACCGATCACCGAAAGCGGTCGCGGCCAAGGTCGAGCCACTTCAGCGCCGCACCGCTCAGCAGCATCTCCTTGGTAGCGGCATCGTAGGGCATGCTCTTGATCAGTTGGCCGGGTTCCAGTTCGCCCAAGGGAAAGGGGTAGTCCGTGCCCATGGCCACCTTATCGGCGCCCATCTGGTCCACCACCAGGTTGAGCATAGCGGGATCATGCACGAGCGCATCGATCCAGAACTTGCCGAGGTACTCGCGCGGATTCACGTTATTGTCCACGGCGCAGAGATCGGGACGCACCAGGAACCCGTGCTCGATACGGCCCAGTGTCGCCGGGAATGAACCGCCGCCGTGTGCAAAAGCCACCCGCAGACGGGGCAGCCTCTCGAAGAGCCCGCTGAAGATCATGCTCACAATGGCCGTGGTGGTCTCCACGGGCATGCCCACCAGCCAGGGCATCCAATACTTGTCCATGCGGTCGGCACCCATCATGTCCCACGGATGCACGAACACGGCCATGCCCAGTTCCTGGCAGGCCTCGAAGATCTGGAACAAGCGCGGCTCGCCCAGGTTGAGGCCATGGATGTGCGTTCCGATCTGGATGCCCGCAAGTCCAATGCGCTTGCACCGTTCCAACTCCTGTATGGCCAGCTCGGGATCCTGCATGGGAATGGTGCCCAAGCCTACGAACCGTTGCGGCCAACGATGCACAATGCCCGCGATATGGTCGTTCAGGAACATCGAAAGGTCCAGCGTATCCTGTGGCTTCGCCCAATAGCTGAACATGACCGGCACCGTGCTGAGCACCTGCACGTCAACCCGGTGGTGGTCACACTCGCCGATGCGCACTGCGGGGTCCCAGCAATTAGCCTGCACCTCGCGGAAGAACTTGTCGTCCATCATCATTCGGGCACAGCCGGGTCGATGATGGTCCAAATGAATGAAGCCCCGGTACCCGTACTTCGATCCGAAGTCCGGGATGTTCTCCGGAAGGATGTGCGTATGGATATCGATGGAGAAGAACTCGGCCATTCCGCTGCTCTTATACGAAGCGGGGGTCGGTCTCCATCACATGTCCGCACTTCTTACAGGTGCGCAGGTCCTCGCTGGCGTAGAACTCGCGGAAGCGGGGAATGAAATCGGTCTCGATGTTGTGCAACACGAAACGATACTCGTGCAGCATGTTGTTGCACTTCTCGCAATACCACTGCAGACCATCCTGCATTTGTCGATCGTCGCGCTTGCACTCGATCACCAGGCCTACGGTGTTCGCGCCGCGGCGAGGCTGGTGGGGCACATTGGCGGGCAACAGGAACATCTCACCCTCCTTGATCGGTATGGTCACCGCCTTGCCGTCCTCCTGGATGCCCACCTCGATGTCACCTTCGATCTGGTAGAACAGTTCCTCGGTCTCGTTGAAGTGATAGTCCTTGCGCGCATTGGGTCCACCAACGATCATGACGATGTAGTCGCCGGCCTCCTTGTACAGGTTCCTGTTGCCCACGGGCGGTTTGAGCAGGTCGCGGTTCTCATCGATCCAACCTTTCAGGTTGAAGGGTCTGCGGATGGCCATGGGTAGGTGTTTCGGAGGCCTAAAGGTAGGCGGGGCCTGTTGAATGACGAAGGCGCCCGCTGGAAGCGGACGCCTTGGTCTATGGTGTATGTAAGTGGGGTTCAGTCCTTGGAGGTACGGCCTGCCTGTAGCAATGCCGCGCCATTGGTCCGCATCATGTCCGCGGTGTATTGTTGGTCTTGTACGAAGGCCATGGCCTGTTTGTTCCATCGCACAATGGCAAAGGGGAAATCCAGGGCATCGGTGTCGGCCCCTTCATACTTGGATGCCGGCAGCATGCTCATGGTCATTTCAAGGGGTGGGATGGCGATCATCTCAGCGGGGATCTTCGCGCGGGTATCCACCAGCACACGCTTGGGCAGAAAGCCCTCCTTTTGGAACACGAGCGCGAACTCCTTGTTGAGCCCCAGGCCCAAGCCGAAGCGTCCGCTCTTGTCCGTGACCTGACGGCCCACGATCTCGTTGCCCTCGTAAACGACCACCTCACAGCCGGCGAGTTTCTTCTCGCCATCCGAGATGCGCCCTTCGATCTCCAGGATGCGCTCCTCACCCGCCGCTTGAGCGAAAAAGTGCGGTGCGGATCCGATGCACACGGAAAGGACCAAGGTCTTGAGAACGTTGCTGTACATGGCCTTTTCTACGCGAGCACGGTCCCACGGGTTGCAATGCCGAATTCCGGCCAAAAAAAGAACGGGGCAGGAAAACCCTGCCCCGTTCCTGTTCCATCGGTCAACTCTTAGCGGACCACCACACGCAGGTTGGTCACCTGCACGCCGGAGGTCAGGCGCACCGTGTACATGCCCGGGGCGAAAGCACCGAGGTCCATGGTGTGGCGCTGACCATTGGTCATGGCGCGACCTTCCTGGGCCACCACACGGCCACCCATATCCACCACTTCCATGTTCACGGTAGCATCAGCACCACGGTAGTTCAAGGTCACCAGACCCTCGGTGGGGTTCGGGTAGAGGCCCCAGGTGAGCTGGTCCGCCTCGGCAACACCAATGCAGATCTCCACGGTCACGGTCACGAACGTAGCGCTCAGCTCAAGGCAGGTGCCCGTGTTGGAGAGATCCGCTATGTCAGCACCCACATCGGCACCCAATAGGCTTCCATCGTAAGAGACACCCCATACATGGTAAACACCTACTGCAGCACTGTTAAAGTCAAGCGCATTGCCTGAAAGGAGCGTTACAATGCGGTCGCTTTCATCCGTCAGCACATACGTGTAGTTGTTCGTGGAAGTGCTGCTGGTCGCGAAATCGATCACATCGGCTTCGCTGTCTTGGCAGATATTCACGGAAGGCGCACCACCGGCGGTCGTTACATCACCGCCCTCGCAGGCCACACAGACCTGAACGGTGACCTGGGCACCTGCCACATCAAGGCTTGCGCAAATGGTGCCACCGCCTTGGATCAAAAGGGCGTTCACGTCGAAGCCTGTCGTCACACCGAACTCCACGATGCTGAGGTCAAGCGTGTTGGGGTCGTAGACCAGGGTATGAATGGTGTAATCACCTTCAGCGGTGACCATGAAATCGGGGCTGCTAGCGGCATCAACAATGACCAGACCAGCGCCTTGGGTGAGCACATAGATCTTCTCGAACCCGGCCGGAACCACGATGTTGCCGTCCGGCGTTGCGGTCAGCACGGCCATGTCATCCACGAGGCAAACGAAGGGAGCATCCGCTGTGATAGTACCAGCGACCGCATCGCACTGGATACAGACCTCCACGGTTATCGGTGCACCGACGACATCGAGGCTACCACAGATAGCGCCTCCGCCTTGGATCAGCAGGGCGTTCACATCGAACCCGGTGGTCACACCGATCTCCACGATGCCAAGATCAAGCGTGTTGGGATCGTAGACAAGCAGGTGAATGGTATAGTTGCCTACTTCGGTCACCATGAAATCCGGGCTTGGGGCCGCATCCACGATCACCAGACCAGCACCTTGGGTGAGCACATAGATCTTCTGGAAACCGGTGGGCACCACAACATTGCCATCGGAGGTGGCCGAGATCATGGCCATGTCGTCCACCAGGCAAACGTTGGACTCATTCGCAGTGATCGTACCAGCATCCGCGTCACAGGTGACACACACCTCCACCGTTACAGGAGCTCCGGTCACGTCGAGGCTACCGCAGATAGAGCCACCGCCTTGGATCAACAGGGCGTTCACATCAAAGCCCGTGGTCACTCCGATCTCCACAATGCCAAGGTCCAGCGTAGTGGGGTCGTAGACCAAGGTGTGGATCGTATAATTCCCTTCGGTCTCCACCAGGAAAGCCGGAGTTGCTGCAGCATCGATGATGACCAGTGCAGCACCCTGGGTGAGCACGTACAAGGTCTCGAAGCCGGCAGGCACGTTGGCGTTCCCATCGGCCGTTGCGCTGATAACGGTCTCGTCCACCACGAAACACACCTCCGACAGATCGGCGGTCAGCGTTCCCGCATCAGCATCGCAGGTCACGCAGTTCTCCGCCACGATCGGTGCTCCGGCCACATCAAGGCTGCCGCAGATGGTGCCACCGCCTTGGATCAACAGGGCGTTCACATCAAAGCCCGTGGTCACTCCGATCTCCACAATGCCCAGGTCCAGCGTATTGGGGTCATAGACCAAGGTGTGGATCGTGTAGGCATCGGCCTCCGTCACATCGAATGAAGGCGATGCACCGGCATTCACAATGACCAGGCCAGGGCCCTGGGTCAGCACGTACACGGTCTCGAAGCCGGCAGGCACGTTCACGTTGCCATCAGCCGTGGCCGTCAGCGTGGCCGAACCCTCCACCAAGCATACCGTGCTGGCATTGGCGGTCAGCGTTCCCGCATCGGCATCGCAGGTCTGTGGTTCGGGACCCAGCACGCAGATCTGCAGGCCGGTATTGGCCGGCACGTTGGAGCCAAAGTGATATACCCGGACATAGTAGTTCTCCCCAATTGTGAGCCCGGTTGCATTGAGATTCTCTATCGAGTTGGAACTGACCACATCAACGCACTGGATGCTGGTGCCATTGCAAGCTCCACTGCGAAGATCAACGACCGCATCGAAGCCGCTCAGGGTGGCTACGCGCACGGTGTGCTGATCCGAGGTGGCCGTGAAACGGAACCATACGTCGTCGTTCGGCGCACCACCGCAGGCGCTGGCCGGAGCTGATAGGGTGGCTCCCAGGATGGAGCCCGCGGTCTGGTTGCAGGTTGGGTTCGGTACCAGCTCAATGGCGCCGACACAGTTGTCATTAGGCGGAACAAGGGACGGCCCCACGCAAATGGAAAAGGTTGTTGTGGCGGGTACAGAGGCGGACCAATGGAACACCCGGATGAGGTATTCCTGGCCGACGGTCAACGCGGACACATCCAAGATCTCCACACCACCGGCGCTCACGATATCCCGACAGATGATGGGGGTTCCATTGCAAGCCCCTTGGAGGAGTTGGATGACGGCATCAAAACTTGGGCTACCCTGCACGCGGATCTGGTGAACGCTTGAGGTGGCCGTGAACTTGTACCAGACGTCATCATCCGGCGTAGCGTTGAACCCATCGCACAGCACTGTTCCTGGCAGGCTCGCAGTGGCACCAGCCACAGTGCCCGCCACGGGAACGCAGGTGGCGCCCGGAAAGAGCTCAATAGCGCCTGAACAGTTGTCGTTGGCCGGTTGAGCTTGTGCAACGAGAGGGGCCAGGAGGACCGCCAGGAAAAGTCCTAGTAGCGAGGTGTAATGTCTGAGCATGTTTTAAGAAAGAATAAGGTTCAGGCCGTTAGTTCGGCCGGAACTGGTGCAAAATTGACGCATCGGGGATTCATCCCGACCGATCACTGCCTTCAAATTATCCACGATCACGACTGGGAATAGCTCACCTGCTAGCTGGTGAAAAATGAACGGGGCTGGCCAATGGCCCGCCCCATTCATTCATGATCGATACCGATCAGAGCACGACGATGCGCTGCTCGGTTCGACCTTGTTCGCTGCTAAGA
>JBKDXR010000085.1:0-86886 GCA_046306055.1 Flavobacteriales bacterium | reverse complement strand
GGTGGTACCGTTCACAGGCCAGGTGTAGCTATTGCACTCGCTCACCGTTGTCGTGTTGTTCGTGCTCGGGGTGATCGTCAGCACCAAGGTCTGGGTGGCGCAACCGTTCACGCTCGTGTAGGTACCGCTCTGGGTGTAGGTGGTGCCGTTCACAGGCCAGGTGTAGCTGTCGCACTCGCTTACCGTGGTGGTGTTGTTCGTGCTCGGCGTGATCGTCAGCACCAGGGTCTGCGTGGCGCAACCGTTCACGCTCGTGTAGGTGCCGCTCTGGGTGTAGGTGGTACCGTTCACGCTCCAGGTGTAGCTGTCGCACTCACTTACCGTGGTCGTGTTGTTCGTGCTCGGGGTGATCGTCAGCACCAGGGTCTGCGTGGCGCAACCGCTCACGCTCGTGTAGGTTCCGCTCTGGGTGTAGGTGGTGCCGTTCACAGGCCACGTGTAGCTATCGCACTGGCTCACTGTGGTGGTGTTGGTGGTGGAAGGGTTCACCACCACGTTCACGGTAGCCGTTGCATTGGGAGCGCAACCGTTCGATGCCGTCACGGTATAGGTGCCAGCGGCAGCCACCGTAGCAGCGGTGATCGTCGGGTTCTGTTGGGTAGAGCTGAACGAGTTGGGACCGCTCCAGCTGTAGGTGATCGTGGCGTCACCGGTGGCAGCGGCGCTCAGGTTCAACGCTGCACCAGCGCAGATCGGACCGTTGCTGGTGGCACTGGTGATGACCGGGGCCACACAGGCCTGGGGATAGGTCAGGAAAGGGCTTACCTGCGAACCAGGGTTCGCAGCTGAGGTGTGGAAATACTCCTCGACCTGGTTGCTCGGATTGCTGAGCGCCACGTTGATCTTGAAGGTGAAGACCCCATTGGTGGTGAACTGACCGACCAACACACGGTTGGTACCTGTGGGATCAACGCCCGTTTGAGCCGGCAGGGTCGCCCAAGCATCGTTGATGAACGTGAACTGGTTACCGTCGGCCTCCAACGCAGCGAAATCCATCGTACCGCTCAGGTTGAGCGACAGGGCCGGTACCGCATTGGCAAAGGGGTTCTGGATGTGGCCATCAGCACCCGTGAAGCCGGGGTAGCTGTTGCACAGGGTTCCGTTCCCATTGCTGTCCGCCGAACGCAGCACACCTACTTGTTGGGTGTTCGCGCTGGAACCACCACCGAAGGCGGTACAAGCGAGCACCGTACTACCGGACTTGCCGGTGGTATGGATGGTGATGTAGCTGTCGAACGCGAGGCCACGAGGCAGGTTGCGCGTTTGAGCAGGCGAAAAATCAGCGGAACCACCGGCCATGTCGGTCGTGTTCCAGAACGTGGTCGTTGTCTGGAAATTGACAGGGTTCGAGTTGTCAGCGCTGGCCACAACGTTGAGGAAGCGGTAGTTGGGGGCCATGTCGATGTACACACGGTACACCTTGGCGCCCACGGGCATCGCGTAGGTGGGGCTCTGCGCGTTGATGAAGTCCGCATCGGCCTGGGTGATCGTGTGGTACTCCTCCACGATCACACCTTCCAGGCCTTGCGCACCGGCCGTGAGGCCGGTCATGAGGGCCATACCCCCGAGCAGGGTCTTGAGTGTTGGGAATTTCATGTTCTTGGGTTGTTGGATTTGCCTCGCATGAACGGGCCGGCACCAGTACCGGACCCGTTCACGCTCAGCAGGGGATCTCTTAGAAGCAGTTGCCACCGAAGGCGTTCACGAACAGGGTGAAGTCACCCGAGTTGATCACACCGTCGCGGTTCAGGTCGCCCGTGCAACCAGCAGCAGCAGCGGCGTCCAGGCCGATCTGGGCGGCCAGGGTCCAACCCTGCGTCCAAGGCTCAGCACCAGGCTGGAAGGCACCACGGTACTTGGCTCCGGTGAAGAAGCCATCAACAGGGGCGTTCAGCGTGCTGGTAGCGGTGCCTGCCGCAGGAACGGGGTTCACACGGTCGGTGAGCACGTTGCCCGGCTGGGTCATCGCGTAGGTGTAGTCGATCACGCCAGAGGCGACGGCCACGTTGCCATCGGTCAAGGTGAAACGGTCCCAGTTCGCACCCGAGGTGGTGTTCGTGCCATTGATACGCAGCGGGTTGGAGCAATCCACGAACGTGCAGTTCTTCACGTTCAGGAGGCCGCCCTCCCACTTGCCGGTGGCATTGGTGCCAGTGGCACCCACCAGGTTCAGGCCCGAACGGAAGCGGGTGAAGATGGAGTTCACGATCGTGCCTTCGGTGCGCTCCTTGGCCTCGATGCCCTCATCGGCCTGGGCAATGGTCTGCGTGCGGGCAATGAACGTGGCATTGTAGACCGTGGGATTGGAAGCGATACCGCCGTTCGCTGCGTTGGTGGAGGCATCGTCGCCGTCGGCCTCGATGCCATTGTCACCCTGGTTCAACGCACCGCCACCGTTGTCGGGGCCCTGTACGCCGTAGAAGAACTGGATCTTACCGTTATAACCTTGATCCCAATCGATGTAGTCGTCATCGCAATGCATCGCGACCAGGTACTTGGCGTTCACGGTACCTCCAAAGAACTCGAACGCATCGTCCAGGTTAGAGAGCACTTCCACGTGATCGATCGTGGTACCACGACCAACGCCACCCAGGGTAAGGCCATTGATCTCGTTGTTGGCACCGATCACCTCACCGCCGTGGCGCAGGCTTACATATCGGAGCACACCACTGTTATCATCGTTCATCTCCTGGCCCACGGGCATACCGTAGAAGTGACGTGAATCACCAGCGGCAAGACCTTCAATGGTACCAACACCATTGGTGGTGGTGGCGGTAGCATCACCGTCAGCAGCACGCTTGTTCGTGTATGCGCGGCCCAGTACGATAAGGCTTCCCCACTGGCCACGGTTCTGAACGCTGTAGCTGCCATCCAGGGGATCGGCAGCGGCGGTCATGATGATCGGACAGCTCTCACTGCCGTTCGCCCAGATCTGACCACCACGGGCCACGATGATGGCAAATGCATTACCACTATTGTTGTTGGCTTTCACCACCGTTCCAGGCTCAACGAACAGATCCTGACCGTCGTCCACATACAGACGGGTGTCCAGGACGTAGAGGTTATTGCAGGTCAGGGTGGTGTTCGGGTTCAACAAGTTGTTGGTGACCGGGTTCACCAGTGTGGAAAGCAGTACCTGCGTACGGGCCGAAACGTTCGGACAGCCACAGGCTGCACCTATGCTCTGGGCCTGTGCACCAGCTGCAGCGACCGCAAGACCGGCCGCCAACGTCATTCTTGTCAAGGTTCTCATGATTGGGGTTTTGGGGGGTTTGATCGTTCGTTCGTTGTGCTTCTTTGAGCGGCACAAAACTGTCACAACCCTTGCCCGAACATGGTTAGCGAATGACTATGCTTACATCATGATTGATCGTCCTGAAGATGAACGATACGATACGTCCTGTTAAGCCATTACCATTCGGTAAGGCCTTGCAAATACAGACCTATCAATGATCTAACATTCAGACATCGATGCGATCGGGACGAAGACCTCTCAGCGCCGGAACTTGCCGTAGCTCAAGCTTGGGAGCATGGTCTCTCCTTCTGATGGATCGCTGTGCACGAACTTGGTCGCGACACGATCTGTCGTGGCGACCTGAATGTTCAACTTAAAGGACAATTCACCCGATGTGGTCAGCTGGGCGACCATCACTTGATTCTGTTCGGTCACCCCAGGTATCCCACCGAGCACCGCCCACGCACCGTCCATGGTATGGATCACCCCACCGCGGATATCACCCAAATAGCCTGGCTCAAATCGCCAATTCACCACCCCCGCGATCGAATCCGTAACCAGGAGTCCATCGCGTCGGCAAAGTGAATTGCCCTTTGCCGCACCACGCTTCGCCTTTGGATAGGGTGGACATTTCAGCACCGAGCCATCCTTGTCGAGATGCAGTGGAACACCCATGTGCTTATTACTTGCCGCGCCGATGGTGAACCAGGAGTCCAACGCGAGCGGATACTCCTTCAGGTCCATCGCCTGACGTTGGTCCGCATACTTCACACTGTTGTCGAGCGTGTTCACGAATTCAGTCGTGGTCGAGACCTCAAGGTCGTGCGACCGGTCACCATAGACCACCTGCATCAGATAGCCCGGGGCCATATCCACCCATATCCGGTAGGTGACCAAGGGTTTCCCATTGGCCCCCAATGAATCCCACACGTGGTAGGTCTCCACCCAAACACTGTCCAATCCTTGGGCCTTTGCGGAACTACCACAGGACAGCAAGGCCACCAACAGGACCAGGGCCGACCGGAACATGCTCAGTACTTGATGATACGGCCCGTACGCACTGAGGCACCGATACGCAACTCAAGGATGTAAACGCCAGGTACAGCACGTGCAAGGTCCACCGCACCTTTCCAAGTGCCGCTGCGGATTCCAAGGTCTGCTTCCAGTACGCGTTTCCCCAAAAGATCGGATACCACATAGCTGACCCGCTCTCCGGCAAGGCCGCCCACTTCCAACCATACACGGTCGCTGGTCGGATTGGGATACAGGGCGACGGACATATCGCCACCATTCTCCTGCACACCGACCACACCCTGGCAAAGACAACCCGACTGCCAGGTATCATTCGCGGTCAAGGGATCACCATCATCACAAGGCTGGCCGGGAAGCGCATCGCCACCGAGCACACCCTCACAGTCCTCACCAACACAATTGCAGTCGGCTGCATACACATCGTTCGTTGTCTCTTCCACACCATCATCACATGGCGTACCAGGCAACGCGGGTCCTCCCGACTGACCCTCGCAGTCAACCACAGCGGCGCCTGAGTTAAAGCACAGGGTGGGATGCGTGAACCGGTTCTGGGTGGCGAATCCTCCACCAACCGTATCCGAAGGAAGAAGTTCCCAATAGAACTCCATGAACTCATGGCAGTTGGGGTCGTCACAGACCAGGCTATCCGGCAACTTCACGGTGATATTGAAGCAGAGCTCGAGCACACCATCCGTTGTGAACTGTCCAAGCAATACACGGTTGGCCGTGTCAGGCACCATGAACTCACCCAGTACGGCCCATGCAAAGTTGTCGTTGGTGTACGTGTTGCTCCCACCACCGTCGAACAGGTCGGGAGGCGTGCCAACCGCTGTGATCTGTGGTGGAACGGTGCCGTTATTCCAAAGGCCATCGACCTCCGTAAGTGGCAGACCCATGGCCGGAACATCGTTTACTAAAAGACCATTGTCATTGTTCGTACCACCAACAAGCGAACCATCCGGATCAGAACCCTTGGGTATGCCCCAGTGCAAGGTGGACGCCGCACCCAATGCCAGCCAGGAATCAATGGCCACCGTGTTCTTGTTCAAGTGCTGGGCGGGGATATTACGACCCCAGGCCTCACCGCGATCCTCGTTATTGAAGAAAGCCGTACTGGTGGACATGTTCAGTGGATGTCCGGGGAAACCACCAACCGTCAGTACGCGATATCCCGGCTTCAGGTCGGCATAGACCCTGTAGACCACGCTTCCTGCAGGCAGCACACCACCGCCATCCAGATCGGCAGCGTCGGTCTCGTCCGCCACGTAGTACGTCTCGACGATCAACCCTTGAAAACCGGACGGATCCGGTGGTTCGTACTGCGCAATGGACTGCAGCGAAAAAGCAACAAGTGTGCTGGCGAGAACGTGGCGGAACATGGAAGGTCGCTGTAAAAAGATGGCGCGAAACTACCCGCACGTCAATGCCTTATTGTAAGCAAGGCATCAAGGTTACATTATGCAGCCGTTACGCCGTGTTAGATCGCGGGAACACGGACCGCATCAGTCCTTCACGAGGACCAAGGAACGTACCTCACGGTCCAGTTCCATACGGAGGTGGTATACCCCACGAGCGAGTTCACCGAATACGAAACGGGTCTCATAGTTGCCTCCTGGGATAAAACGCACACCGGACCGAACCTCACGACCTAGCGCATCGCTCAGCACATAGCTCGCCGACCCACCTACGCCCGCGGTGACCTTAAGGAACAGTTCATCATGGAACGGGTTCGGATAGGCCTGCAGGCTGAACCCATCCAGCGCTTGCTCATCCAGGCCCACCGTTGGGCAAACGAGCGAAATGTCCAATCCATTGCAATTGCCTGGCCCGTAGCAACACAACTGGCTCACATTGAAGTTCGCGTCCGGGTCGTAGTTGCAGGCCAGTGTGTCCAAACAACCGAACACGATGGCCGTCTGACAGCTTCCATCGTCGCATCCCGCCGTTGGGTCATACTCCAGGAAATTCGGATCCGTACAACCACATTGCGGAGGATAGGCCAGGAGACCATTGGCGGTCTCACCGGGCAGCAGCACATCATCAGAGCATACATACTTCACGACCGTGCCATTGGGCTGCTGGACCTCCACGTTCAAACAGAAGGTGAGCTCACCCAAAGTGGTCAGCTGGGCCACCAGCACGCGATTACCTACATCACCCCCAGTGACACCTGGGACGGTGCAGGCCATGCGCATACTGAAGGAGGTGAACGAGCCCGTAACCGTGGTATTGTCGAAGACCGCGGCAGGATCATCCCCGGACACGTTGAAGTTCGGAGGTGCAGCTGTACCTCCGGCAGCAAGCGCAACGAGACCATCGCGCTCCACCAAAGGCTGACCAGCAAGCGGATCGGCATTCACCAATAGACCGCCCGGCACCATGGCACTACCACCATCATTATTGCCGCCACCGACAACACTGCCATCCGTATCATCCACCTTCAAAACAGCGCGCTTCTGGTTGGATGCGCCACCCATGGCCATCCAGGAGTCAAGTGCTGTTGTTCCTTCATCAAGCGCGCCGTTCTGCACGAGATGTCCAAAGGTCCGCCCCCTGTCCGAATGATTGAAGAAGGGCGCTGTGCTGGTGATCCTGATCTCATGGTTCTCATCCCCGTAAACCGCCCTCAACGCGCATCCTTCGCATAGATCGATAAAGACGCGGTATGTCTTTGAACCCGCAGGCAATCCACCGCCTGTCTCATCGGTGGCATCATTCACATCACTGATGTAATAGACCTCCACGATCACGTTCTCGATGGCGTTCTGGGCCTTCGCGTTCATGGCGAACAGGAACATGACCGCAAGTACGAATACGTTGGTGCACCCTTTTGGAGCGATCACCTTTGGGAAACGGACCAGGTTCATCGGATGGTGTAGGCTAGCGTGAGCAGATACTCGGTACCAAATGCGAATCGATCGAAATCGCCCTCGTAACCCTGCTCAAATAGATAGGTACGGCGCTGCGGGGAATTCAGGAGATCGCGTACACGGAACATGGCGCTCCAATGATCACCGAACCGCTTGCGCAACGTGAGATCAATGAGGTGCCTGGGCATTTCATAGGCGCGAATACCCGTGGGATCCAGTTCAGCGTTCGTTACGGCCAGCTTCGGGCCCTGCACATTGTACGACGCACTGAAGCTGAGGCCAATACTGTCCATGGAATAGGTGAGGGTGGTATTCACGATATACGGGGCCTGTCCGAACATGGGCGTTTCATAACGGACCTCCTCGCCGTCCAGGAAGGTCTTCAATTCCGAGCGTGAATCCATCAACGTCAGGTTCCCCCTGAACTCCAGATCGCGCATCAACCGGAAACGACCTTCCAGTTCCAATCCATAGACCTCGCTGAACTCGGCGTTCCGCCAGGTGAAGCCACCTTGTGCGGTCTGCAGCAGTTCGATGTGGTTCTGGAAGGATTTGTAGAAGGTGCTGATGCTGACGTTGTCCCCACCTTTGAAAAAGCGCTCGAGCCGGAGGTCGTAGTTGTCGATCGTGGTCATCTGAAGGTCCGGGTTACCGTAGACCGGGGCTTGGAGCAGGTAATCATAGAGCTGCACCACGCTGAACTCACGGAAACTGGGCCGGCTCAGTGAACGGAAATAGCTCACCCGCAGATCGAGCGGTTGCTTTTCCTCACCACGCAGCTTCATGATCAGGCTTGCACTGGGTAGTATGTCCCATTGATCAATGCTACCCGGCACGGCAGGCTTGGGTTCGGGTGAGCCGGCCCCGCCAATGGCCAGATCGCCTACCGTGCCTCGGATGGGATCATCCGGAGCAACACCCTGTTCCCAGAACTCATAGATATCCGTGACCAGGTCCGTATGCTCCACCCGGACACCACCGGCCACACGGAACCGCTCCGTCAAACTATAGTCGGTCATCACGTATCCTGCGGCCACATTAAGGATACCGATATCATTGTCCTTGAAGCTCCCAAAGGGTGCATAAAGGCTGGTGAACCGTCCATCCTCGCGCATACGGAAGCGCGAGGCGTCCTCCCATTGCGAGGGGCCAGGCGCGCCAAGTACCTGGTAATACTTCTGGTCGTTCCTGCGCTCGTTCCAGCGGTACGCCCCACCGAACTTGAGCTTGCGGACCTTGTTCTCCCGATCACTGAGCGGAAGTTCAAAGCCCAGGCGCGCATCCAGCAATTGCTCGTTCAGGTACCTGAAAATGCGCGCCGGGGGACGCAGAGCACCGTCCACGTTGTCGATGCTGCCTCCATCCGCAGGAAGGATGTACTGCACCACCTTGAGGTCGAGGACATCCCGATCGCCGTCGCTGTAGGAAGCATCGGCATTCACGGTCAGGTTCAACGCAGGAATGAAATGTTTGCTCCCGTACTGGTAAACCCACATACGGCGTTGTTCCCAGAACTGGTCCTCACTGACGAAGGTCTCCCCGCTCACCGTCGGATCCAGGAAAACAAGGTATCGTGCATTGTTCTGGCCGAGGACGTTACCCATGGCCATCAGCGAAAAGTTGTTGTTCCGGTTCAACTTGAACGAAACATTGCCCAAGGCGTTCCATCCACTGCTCACCACGCTTACACGCTGCTCACCCTTGCGATTGAACGTGTCACCGGGATCCTCGTCCTCGTATCGCTCGATCGTCCGAAGTATGGTGCTCTGTTCATCATTCTGCGTTTCATTGGAGTACCTGAACCCAAGAAGATAGCCCAATTGTTTGGGTGCTTTCTTGCTCTTGAAAAGGTCGATCTGGTTGCCGATGCTCAGGTTCATGTTGAAGTTGGGGGATCCCGTGGCATCGGCCACACGCCAACGACTATTGTCCCAGCTGGTGTTCAGACGTTCGAGCTCACCGTTCAATTGCGGCGAGAAATAAGCCAGGTCGTATGTGCTATTGTAGTCATTGATGCCTGCCTGTACGGCGTTGGCATCGTACAACAACGCGGGAGCAAGCATGCCAAGCTGCGTAAGGGCAAGGTGCTGCTGGGTATTACCAATGGTCATAATACCACCTTCGGTATTAAACCCAGGCGTGTTCTCCGTGATACCATAACCGTTGAGGTAGGACCCCAGCCCGAGAAGCGTGAGCTGCTGATAGAGGCTGGGGTCAATGAATAACGGATAGTCCTCCACGCGCTCAGGCACTCCACCGGGTATCGCCCTTAACCCATCGTCACGACCAAGCCAGTCGGTGCCGCTAGCCGCGGAACTGACAATGGACCTTCCCGTACTGTTCGGGTTATAGCCGATCGTGGTGGCCACGGTCACCTGCAACCTGTCCGGGAAATCACTGGTGTTCATGCTCATATAAGCACCCGCCCAATCGCCAGGAAGGTCCGGCGTAAGAGTCTTCGTGATCACGATGTTGTCCATCAGACCCGTGGGAAAGAGATCGAGCCTCAGGTTGTTCGTATACGGGTCCAATGTCGGCACCCTTCCGCCATTGATCGTCGTTACCAGATAACGGTCCGCCAGACCACGGACCGTTACGAAAGCGCCTACGGTGCTGACACCGGATATCCGCTTGACCGCAGCGGCAGCATCGGCATCCCCTGTCTTCAGCATGGCATCACGGGAAATAAAGTCGATGGCAGCTGGAGCATTGCTCTTCATCCGATCGAGGTAGCCATCACTTCCGCGCCGCGCCTTGGCCTGCACCTCGAACTCCTTGATCTGAACGCTCTTCTCGCCGAGCACCACGTTTTGAACGACCACCTCGCCCGGTTTGGCGGTAACCGTAACCTCCTTCGGCTCGAAGCCAACGAATGAGAACACGAGTACCGTGGGACCGTCGGAAGGGATCTGCAGACTGTAACGACCGTCCAGGTCGGTGACAACCCCTTTGCTCGGGTCGGACTTCAACACGACCGTGGCGCCGATCAATGTCTCGCCCTTGGGATCGCTTACAACACCACGCAACGTACCCTGGGCCGAGGCGACCACTGAGATCAGGATAAAGATCGACAAGACAATCGTCCTCATGGCCACACAGCTGTAATTGGGTCCGCGAAAGTGACAGCAGGGGACCATCGCCATGTTACGACGACCTTATTTCTGATCTATGCCAATCGTAGCCCATGTGAACAGAACGTATGGACATTAAGCCCGATCTATTTCTTCCTTAGATCATCCGCAACGTCCATTAAGAGGTAACACCTCACGATACTTTCGCCGCCCGACCGCGATCACGAGACCCGTGTCCCTGAAGTCCGCCATGAGCATAGAGGTATTCGACAAGAGCGATGCGGACTACCTGCAATGGATGACCGAACATCCGCGCGGTTACGTACTGAACACCAAACGTCCGGCGAACCAGGCCTATGCCATGCTTCACCGCAGTAATTGCTCTCATATCCGTAGCCTTCGGAACGGTGACGTGCAGAGCAGCTTCACAGAGCACGGGTGGATCAAGATCTGTAGTGAGGACCTTCAGGGTCTAATGGCATCCATCTTCAACTACAAGACCACACCACTGATATCAGTGGCGCGATGCAAAGCCTGTAATGTGCTGGAACGCGACGTTGTCATTGAACGACATGCACTCCACTTCGCCGGCAACGAGCAGCACGTTTCCTCATTGACGGTGGACCCGTTGGAGCACGACCCTCTGGCCCGTGCGATCTGCCTGCAACATCATGGCACGCTATGCTCTGTTTGCAATACCGACATGAGTGTCAGGTACGGGAACATCGGCGGTGGCTTCATCGAGGTACATCACCAGAGGTCATCCATAGGTCCCGAAATGACGCGTGAACCAGATCCACGGCGTGACCTGGTACCTGTTTGCCCGAACTGCCACGCCATGCTCCATCGAGGAAGAGAGGTCCCATTGACCGTGAACGAGCTTAGGACCGTCATGCGCAAGATCAGTGCACGACGGAACGACATGCTCATGGACCGCTGAGCACGCCACCTTTATCTTAAGTGCACGGCATAGGGACACTGATCCTTACTGGTGCCTATCCCATGGGCCGCGACCTTTTTTATTGACCCTACCTATCACAAGGTTGATTATATTGGTGCTCACCACCAAACCCTCACCTCCATGATGCGGAACCTTACCCTGTTCCTGGCCTGCTCACTCACCTTTTCCCTGTTCGCAGCGACAGGCGGGCCGGATGCCTATGGCTACTTATGGAAGGACAGTGATGAACCGGATGGACCCGTTTTCGACTGGATCGACATCACCACCACGGGCACGCTGGTGTCCGGCTTGGGTGACGACAACCGCGTGGGGCCGTTCGTGATGGAGACCGACATGCCCTTCTATTGGTATGGGCGCAAGCTGGTCTGGATCGGCAGCAACGGTTACATCGCCTTCAACGGTGTGGGCAATCTGGCATCGCCTTTCCCGGCCATACCCACCGCCGGCGGCGTGAACGACCATATTGACGCGCTCGGTAGCGACCTGAATTTCGCTGGGGCGGGCAATCAAGGTCGTTGTTATTGGCAGGATGAGACCGACCGCACCATCATCTCCTGGGTGGGCGTGCCGTTCTGGTCACCCTTGGCACCCAGCTACACCGGTGAGAACAGCTTTCAGATCATCCTGAGCAAAACGGACAGCACCATCACCTTCCAATACCTCACGCAGACCGGTCTTACGCAGAACAACGACATCGTGATCGGCATCGAGAGCGTGGCCGGCAGCATCGGGCTGCAGCACAGCAACGACGTATACCCGGCCACCAATTACGCCGTGCGGTTCTACATGCCACCCGCCAGTACGCTGGAAGTGAAGGATGCCACCGTGAACTGGAGCACGGCCGTGGGCAGTGCAGGTGTGTTCCGTACGCGCAACGGCGCTCCCTTTGCCATGATCGCCAACGTATCGAACATCGGCAATACGGATATCGGCGGGTTCAATGTGCAGGGACAATTGCTCAACTCGGGTGGTGCCGTGCAGGCCAGTGGACAGGTGACCCTCGGCAACATTGTCCCCGGTCTTGATACCACGTTCACCTACCCTGCCTTCTTCAACCCCACCACGTCCGGCATTTATCGCTATCGCAATACCATCAGCGGCATTGCCGGAGAACTGGTGACCACCAACAATGAGCGGATACAGGAAGTGGTGGTGGTGGACACCACCACGGCCACGCACGACCTGAACTTCCATGGGGCCACGGATGACGGGATCGGCCTCGGGTGGAATGGCGGCAACGGTGGTGTGGGCGTGCGGATAGCCCCACCTTATTACCCGGCGTATGTGACGCACTACACGGTGCGTATCGCCAGCAACACGGGCAACGTGGGCTACACGCTGAAGGTGTACGATGATGATGGCCCCGCCGGACGTCCCGGCACATTGCTTGACTCCATCAACATCGCACCCTCACAGGCCGTTGCCGGCAGCCAGGTGTTCACGCTCACTGCACCCATCACAGTGACCAGCGGTGCCGTATACGTACAGTGGTACATGCTCGGGGCCAACATCAATATCGCGCAGGACATCACCCCACCTTTCAGTCTCCAGAGCTACGAGGTGCTGGACAACACCTGGGCCGATTACCGGGACCGTGAAGTGGCCGACTTCTTCCTGGGCCTCCGCCTTTCGCAAGTGCCCGTGTTCGACGTGGGCTGCACCGGCTTCTTCGGGTTGGCGGACGGGCAGGAGATCGGCAGCCAGACCGCAGTGCGTGCCTGGGTGACCAACTTCGGCAACCAACCGGTCAGCAGTTTCGCCGTGAAGTACCGCTTCGGTAACGGCGCCATCAGCACCCAGAACTACAGTGGCACGCCGGTCAACCCGGGAGCACAGACCCTGGTGACCTTCAGCACCTACTTCTTACCTACGGCGGACGCGAACGATGCGTTGTGTGCATGGAGCGAAATGTCGAACGATGCACAAGCCACCAACGACACCACCTGTGTGCAGTTGCAGACCTGGGTCGGCCTGGTGGAGAACACGTTGGAACGGGTGACCCTGGCACCCAACCCGGCCACGGAGGGTACCATGATCATAGGGCTGCCCTCGGCCACTTGGGAGCTTCGCCTGTTCGATGCGACGGGACGTGCGGTGGTGCAGCATAAGGTCGCCACCACCGGATCCCCGCTCCAGGTGGCACTGAACGGCCTTGCCGAAGGCACCTACCGCTTGCTACTGACCGGTGATGCCGGGCAGTGGAACAGCACCCTGGTGGTGCGTCGCTGAGGCACGAAACGACAACGTTTACCTTTGTGCGCCCCTTCCCCCTTATTGAAGGCGGGAAGGGGCGCTTCAGTTATCCCCATGACCCGGAACACCTCCCTGCTGTTGATCATCTGGAACGTGCTGCTCACCGTCCTGCTCGGCTGGACCCTGATGCGCACACCTGCCACCACGAACACCTCTTCAACCAATGGGATACCGCTGGAGGAGGACGGTGAAACAGCGGTGGTGGTGCCCAGTGTGATCCGCGACAGCAGTGCCTTGAAGGATGCGCGTATCGCCTACTTCCGGATGGATACCCTGCAACGCCGGTTCGAACTGATCAAGGAAAAGGACAACAGCTTCCGAAGCGAGGGAAAGCGGTTGGAGGACAATCTGAAGAAGGAACTCGAGAAGGCCCAGCAGCGGTATGAGGAGCTGATGACCAAGGACCAGACCTACAGCACCAACGAGGAAAAGCGCCGGGACGAGGCCGAACTGCAACAGCTGGGCATGCGGGTGCAACAGCTGCAAGCGCAAGGGGAAGACCAGCTTGCACGATTGGAGGCGAGCATGCTCCAGGAGATCAGCGATGAACTGAAGGCCTTCCTGGAGGAATACAACAAGCAGGCGGGCTTCGACTACATATTCAGCGTGCAGAACGGGGGACAGGTGTGGGTGGGCAATGAGAACCTCGACATCACCGATGACCTCGTGAACGGGCTCAACGCAAGGCATCGGGCACGCAAAGCCACCAGGAAGAAATGACGAACGACCTGCTGGCCGCCAAGAAGCGAGAGAACATCGCGGGCTATGTGATCAGCATGTGGCACATCGAGGACCTGGTGCGGGCCAGCGGCTTCAACATGGACGTGCTGGCCCAGCGCCTGATCGATCCGATGGACCTGAATGCCGAAGAAGCGGCCGAAGTGCGCGGATGGTATGCCGGTATCATGGCCCGTATGCGCGAACAAGGCCTGGAACGCAGCGGCCACTTGATCGAGGTGGAGGAAGTACTGAACGAACTGGAGTTCCTGCACCGCTCGTTGGTGGACGTACTGAACGACGAGGCCTACGACAGTGCTTACGAGGCGGCACGGCCGGGCATCGCCACCCTGCAGGAACAGGCCGGCGAAGAGGCCAAAGGCATTGTGGAGACCTGCTTCACCGCCGTGTACGGAGTGATGCTGTTGCGTGCCCAAGGCAGTGCGGTCAGCGAGGCCACGGCCCAGGCCGAGAACGCCATCCGTCAGCTGCTCGAACGGTTGAGCCAGCACTACCGCCAGATGCGCAAGCTGCCTGGCGTGAGCATGAACTGACCGGTACCACCCATGGTACGCCCTTTGCTCCTCCCCTTTCCGATGTTGAGCCTGATGTGGCGGTTAGTGGTCCTTGCGGCCATGCTGATGGGGCAACATATGGTCGTTGCCCAGACGGCTGGACAGCCAGGAGGTGGTCGTGTGGAGATCCTTAATGCCGATGCCCTCCGGTTCGACCAGCAGAGCGGCGGAGCGCAACGGCTCAACGGCAATGTGCGGCTGAAGCATGGTAATGCCCTGATGTATTGCGACAGTGCCCATGTGTACCCCGACCAGCGTGTGAACGCGTTCGGCCAGGTGCGCATCGAACAGGGCGACAGCCTGCGCATGACGGGCGACCGGCTGGCCTATAATGGGAACGACCGCATGGCACGCATGGAAGGGAACGTTCTATTGAACGACCGCAGCATGGAACTATCCACACCCGCGCTCGACTACGACCTAAGGGCCCGTGTGGGTGTTTACAATGCGGGGGGCCGTATCGTGGACCTGCGCGAGAACAACGTGCTGACCAGCGGTAGCGGGAAGTACCTGGCGAACACGCACCGCTTCATCTTCAGTCGCAACGTGCGCCTGGACCACCCCGAACGCACGGTGACGTGTGACACCATGCACTACGTGACCACCACAGGCATCACCGAGTTCATGGGGCCCACCACCATCACACAGGGCAGCACAGTGATCAATACCACGCGGGGCACCTACGACACACGCAACGAACGCACCCGCTTCTCGCGCCGCTCAAGTATCCTGGCCAACGACCGCATACTGGAAGGCGACAGTCTGCGCTACGACCGGCGTTCGGGCATTGGCCAGGCCTGGGGCCACGTTCAATTGGTGGATAGTGGCGGGGACCTCCGCGTGCTCGGCGATGTGGCGCACTATCGCTCGCTGGAACACAAGGCCTACGTGACCGGACATGCCGAACTGGTGCTCCGGATGGGTGCCGATACGCTCTTCCTTCACAGCGACACCGTGTTCACCGCCACTGACAGCACTGGTCGACGGATCACTGCACGCCGCCATGTCCGTTTCTTCCGCAGCGACCTTCAGGGTGTATGCGACACACTTGTATATGCCGATGTGGACAGCGTGATCCACATGCACCATCGACCTGCCCTGTGGAGCGGCAACGACCAGATCACCGGGGACCGCGTGAGCATTGCGCTGAAGAACGGGCAGGCCCATCGGCTGTACGTGGAGGGCAATGCGTTCATGATCTCCGAAGCGGACAGTATCCACCTGGACCAGGTGACCGGCCTGAAAATGACCGGATATTTCGAAGCGAACGAACTGCGACGGCTTGTGGCGGAAGGGAATACCCGAACGGTGTATTTCGCCCGGGAAACACAAGAGGATGGGACCGAGCGCATCATGGGTGTGAACCGGGCGGATTGCAGCAGCATCCTGGTAGGCCTGGAGAACGGTGCCATTGCCACCGTGAGCTTTGTGGAGCGTCCTGATGCAGTGCTCTACCCGTTGGACAAGGCACCACCCGAGGAACTGCGCATGAAGGGCACGGAACTGCGTTCTGCGGAGCGTCCCTTGGATCGCGCAGCGATCTTCCCCTGATCTATTCCACTGCGAAGGCGCGAAGGACCTTGTCATCCATCCGCGCTACTGAGACCACCTCGCTCAGCGCATCGGTCTCCTGCTCCTGCCTATTGCCATCGAACACGTTGGCATAACGCAACAACCTCGCACCACCATAGATGGGTTTCTTCCGATAGGCAGCGAAGACCAATCCATTGTCGGTGAACACATTGTCGATGACATGCGCAATGGAGAGGTCCTTGGCCACAACGCCACGCGCATTGCCCTCGAACCGGGAATTGCGGACCAACAGCTGGCTCGCCTCACCCACGCTGATGCCTTTGTCCATCATGCCTTGGAACAGACAGTCCTCCACCAGCATACGCGCCCCGCTCACATCCAGTCCATCACCATTGCTGTCCTTCCGGCCACTGCGGAACGTGCAGCGAAAGACCCGGCCAGTACAATGGTCGAGGTCTACAAGATCCGCCTGGCCGTTCTCGAAGACGCAATCCTGAATGAGCACTCGACCACCTTTCACATTCACGGCATCCTCCCCTGCGTTCGCTCCGATCACACAATTCACCATTTCCGTGTAGGCAGCACCGTGAACCGCGAGCTGACCCGAGAAATAAGCACCACAGATGCGCGCCTCACTGCCGCCATCGAGCTGAAGACCACGAATGCTGCACGTTATCCGCTTGTCGCCCAGCACGGCGAACGTTCCGAACGGTGCGCCGTCACGAAGTGCACGCACGAAGACCGGGTTACGTGCCGTACCGCGGACCTGGAGCGAGCCCTGGCAGATGACGCTGACGCCCGCCGCCAGTTCGAAACGCGCCCCTTGCAGCAACACCACATGCTTGCCAAAAGGTAGCACCAGGTCCTCATCCACTTGGTAGCGCCCACGCGGGAATACGATGGTATCGCCCTGCACGGATGCCTTGTAACGCTGCACGATGCGCTGCACCATGCGCGCATCATCCAGTGCAGGCCAATAGCGCTGGGCGACCACCGTATCCTGCTCGAACGTGGCCCTTCCCGGTCCGTCCACCAATTGGCGATCGAGGACTTTTAGCGGGTCCGTTCCCGCCATCGCGTCACCAAGCAGTTCATTCCGGATGCGGGCCGTGCGAGCAGCTGCCATGGCCAGGCCGCCGGGGGGCGCGAGCAACGGCAACCACGCGCGGTCCATGGTCAGGAACCGTTCGCGCAGGCGCCAACGCTCCTCCATCAGCTTCTCCCATCGCACGCTCAACGCCTCACGCACGCGTACGTCGGACATCAACGCAAGCAGGGGGTCCCACATCAACGGGTCAACGTTCATGCCGCCTTCCATGGGTCCACGGCCCGGGCGGTACAGCGGCACCACACGTCCTTCCGACCAACGGTAGGCGAAGACGTCCTCCTCACGGAACCCATCCTGCTCCATTACATGCATCAGCAGCCTGGCCACCGCAGCGTCACGGTCCAACACATGGTAAAGCGCGCCATTATACCCGTTGGACAGATCGGTCCTCGCTGTGCGCAAGGTGGCCCTTAGGATCCCGGCCGCCAGGGTGTCCTCATCGAACGCAGGGTACAGGTGATCAGGTCGTCGTGCATCGAATCCCTGTTCGAACAAGGCGCCGTCGGCCATGCGCTGTTTCTCCAAAAGATCGGTATCGATCCGCTCCTCCTTGCGGAAGATGCCCAGATCGCGACCACAGGCGATCACCCGTACGAAGGAGACCTCGGGCGTTACAAGACCGAGCTCTCCAGCAAGGACTTCCAAGTATTTGGCGCGCATGCTTTCCACCGATGCGGGCATGAGCACGATGTGCCGCTGTGCGCGGAACGGTTCATCGCGTTTGAACTTCACCACGAAACCACCGCTCACGGTGCGCAGTCGCCTGACTTCCACGGAGTCACCGTAGCCATCGGCCTCGAACCAACGAACGGTCCAACCCGGCCCGGTATGTTCCATCATGCAGGGACCATCCTCCTTCGATCCTCCGAAGCGATAGATCTCGGCCCGGCCCTCACCTCGTTCCTCCGGACGAACATCAAGCCACTTCGCATAGGCATCCACTTCAGCGGACGATATCCCCATTGGCCATTCCCCAGCCAACAGCCCATGATCGGCCACGGAGAACACCAGCATCAACAGGGCCAGCGGGAGCAGCAAACCGCTCACCAGGGGCCAGGGGCCGATCGCCGTGCGTTTAGCGGACCTCCTCATCGGTAATGGCATTGGTAATGCGCAGCGTGGCAGGAACACCATTCGCGAACCGGACCCAACAGTCCAACGGGGCCACATCGAAGTGGCGCTTGTCAGCGTAGGGATGATCCTCGGAACCCGCAGGTGCGACCAAGTCCCGGTGCACCACGAACGACCATTCGCCCTCCATGGCAACAGGAACGACCGGGGCACCATTCACATGAACGACATCCGGAAGGGCCTCTGTTACAGACCAGGACAACCGCAGCGGAGCGGATACCGAGGAAACGAGGTGCAGGCTGTCCGAGCGGGAGACCTCCACGCTATTCGCCTGCAATCGCTCCCGGGTGAGCTCCCACCAACGCCTTGTACCATCCCGCAATCCGGCCAGGGAAGAGATGACATGCACCAGGGAGAACCGGTGCACATCCTCAGCGAAGAGCGTAACGTTGCCATACTTGTTCCGATCGGCCAGTACGGATGGACGAATGCGTTCCAACACACGGTCCAGTTCCGCATCGAACGCACCGCCGACATGCAACCGTTGCAGCGCCTGCCACGCATACCGATCACGTTGCAACCGCCATTCGGGTACCTGTAACATCCAATAGGCCAGTGCATCGTGCACGTAGTACAAAGGCTCACCGGGTTGTGCGAACAACAACAACGCATCCCACAGCACCGGGTAGAACCGTTGCGTGCGTGGATCAAGCACCAGCCATTGGTTGTGGTACTGATCAATATGCTGCGTGTTCAACAGCAGAATGGCGGCCTGGTAACGCAGGAAGGCATCCACGTCAACCGAGCGCGAGATCGAGTCCCGTCGAGCGCTCAACGGCCGGTCGTCGGGACGCAATGCATCGACCAGCGATGTCAGACGGGCATGGGCCAACGTACTATCCGCTTCGGATGCATATTCCCAATGTGCAGCGTTGGTCCACAAACTCCGGCCCTTGGTAAGCGCACGACCCGTGATGGGCGGATAGTCGCCTTTGTACACAGGCACTTCGTGATCGACCAGGTGACGGTTGCGCTCGAAGTCGCCATCCACTTGCTCGAACAGCTCCATCACGCCATGGTCGCGATCGTTGATGCGGACGAAGACCAGTTCGTTCCAAGGCACTGCCACACCCATGGTGCCACCCACGAAAGCCGCCAGGTGATCGTTCACCATGTTGAAGGCCTTGGGGTTGATCACGTTCACCTTACGATAGGGCGCAAAGGGATTACTGCGCTTCATGGACAGACGGAACGACCGTTTCCCCCCGAGAAAGTGCGAAGTGGCATATACCCCTCGATACCGGAAGCGCACCTTGTGATCGATGCCGTTGTGATGGAGGACCGCAGGTACATTGCGCCCACCGCTCCACGGAAGATCGGCGGAAAGGCTGTCCAGCTTCTCTTCATCCATGGAAATGTCGAGCACGGGAATGTGATGCGTTGTTGTTCCTTCGGCCAACCCATCGACCGCGACGGACAGGAAGGACGATGCTGCGATGTGCACCGCACGCAAGGGCCCCAGCATGGCAGCGAACACGATCAGCGACACGGCGACCGCACCGGCGAGCACGGCCCACACGATACCCTGTCGCTGTCCCTTGATCCTCATCGTGATCGGGCGCTGATCAACAGGACCAACACCAGTACGACGCAAAGGACCAATGCGCTAAGCACCAACCCCAGACCGAGCAGGGTCGCTACCAACAACACGGGAACGATGAGCCCACGTGGTTCGATAGCTCGGCCAAGCAAACCGCCCATGACCAGGCCACCGGCAATGATGAAGGCCGGCACGAGCCCGTGATCGAAGTGGCGCAACACGAGCACGAGACCGAAAGCCGCCACCAACAACGACCACAACACCAGCGGACCACGGTCGGCCGGACGAAAGCCCCTGTTCCAGGCCCAGCCCACCAAGGCAAGCATCACCACCAACAACAGGAACAGCGTGAGCACTTCCACCCACCCATGGAGCAATGTCCCTACCCATCGATCGGCCTCGGTCCGCATATGCGTTGCTTTGAGCCTCTAAATTGAGCCCGGATAAGGGTGCGTCAACATGGACCGTCGCGGAGTTTTCAAGATCGCTCTGGTGTTCACCGCAGCAGTAGTAGCATGGGCGGTCCTACGGCGCGAGCACGCCCCCTACCTACAAGCCATTCCGGAGAACAAAGTGCCAACCGAAGCCAAGGCCGTGGCCACAGCACCTTACGAAGGCGCGGGAACCTTGCTCTGGACGGACAGGGATTACCACACGACGACCACCGTTGAGCGTTTGAAAGGCACCGTGTTCACCCGCATCGGCAGGCGCGAACACAGCCCCTACTACCTACAGATCAAAAACGCCACCCGCTTGTACACATTGGCCAACAGCGAGCGCTTGGAAGGTCTAGGGGAATGGACTTTACTGGAGGACAGTGTACTGGTGCCCGATGCCTATGCGCCACGCACCTTCGACCGTGTGTTGATGATGGACGTGGAGGCCGGCATCTACCGCATGAACAACCCCGCCAAAGGGCCGAGCCATCCCCTCTTCTTTGATCCCGCGTATGTGCAGGTGATCGGTTATCGCTAAAGGAACCGCTCCATCCAACTGGCGCGCAAGGGGACCCTGAAACGTTCACGAAGCTCACACACGGTGGATACCAGGTCATCGAATATGATCGTATCACCCGTTATCGTCCCGCTCTTCAGCAGCTCGGGCAATTCCTGCAACCGGCAACTGCGGATGTGACCATCCTGTTCATACACCACCACCATACGGTCGGTGAGCATCAGTTTCAGGTCATGCTCCAGGCGCTTGATGAAGGCCACGCTCTTGTCGATGCTGCAGCCACTGGCCAGGGCCTGCTCCTCATCCACCGCGATCACCACGAAGCGATCGTGCAGCACATCCACACAGGCGTCCAAGGGCGAACCGTGCGCGGCCCAGCCCTCGGTGAACTCGGCGCCACGCTCACGCACAAGACGCTGTTCAGCCTGGCCCAACGTGCGTGGTGCCTTGTAGATCCACGTGCGGGCATGAGCGGGCATGGTGCCGAGGGTGCGGTTGGCGTGCTGCGTTTGCATGGTACAAAGTTGGTGATCTCGAGCGAATGACCGAACGTTCCATCACGCCACGAAAAGCCGATCAGATCCGCTTACTTCGCTGCATGACCCAACGTCCGCACCTTCTTCTAGCCACCCTCGCGCTTTTCGGAGGACTTCAGGCCCAACAGGCCGACCGCTGGTTACGGCAGCCCGCCATTTCGCCGGACGGCAATACCATCGCCTTCTGCTACCAAGGCGATATCTGGCGCGTGCCCACCGGCGGAGGCGAGGCCACCGTTCTTACCATCAACGATGCCTATGACCACACGCCGGTCTGGAGCCCCGATGGGAAGCAGATCGCCTTCGCGAGCACGCGGCATGGGAACAATGATGTATTCGTGATGCCATCAAGCGGTGGACCGGCCACACGGCTTACCTACCACAGCAGTTCCGAGACACCCAGCGGTTTCTCGCCCGATGGCGCCAATGTGCTTTTCTATGGCCACCGCCAGGATGATGTCCGTCACCAGCAATTCCCGGTGGGCGGACTCGGCGAACTGTACAGCGTGCCTGCGAAAGGCGGCCGCCCGGTACAGGTGAGCACCATTGCCATGCAGAGCGCACGATACAACGCAGCAGGCAACGTGATCGTGTACCACGACCGCAAGGGTTACGAGGACAACTACCGCAAGCATCACACCAGCAGCGTTACACGCGACATCTGGACCTTCGACCCGAAGACCAAGGCGTACAAGCAACTGACCACGTTCGCGGGCGAGGACCGCGACCCCGTGTTCAACCTCGACGGGTCCACCATCTACTACCTCACGGAAGAGAAGGGATCGTACAACGTGCACAAGATGCCCAGCACGGGCGGAGCCAGCACACAGGTGAGCTTCCTGAAAGACCATCCCGTACGTTCACTCAGCATGAGCAATACCGGCACGCTCTGCTTCACCTACCGGGGTGACATTCACTCCCTCACGGACGGAGGCACGCCTGTGAAGGTGGAGATCAGCACCCACAGCGATGGCCGCTATCTGCCCGAACGCACGGTGAAGGTGAACGATGACATCTCGGAGGTGATGCCTTCGCCCAACGGCAAGGAAATGGCCTTCATTCATCGTGGGGAGGTCTTCGTGAGCTCGTTGGAGGGGACCACGCGCCGTGTGACGAATACACCCGAACAGGAACGCTCCGTGAGCTGGAGCCCTGATGGACGCACCCTGTTGTACGCCACCGAACGCGGCGGCAGCTGGGACCTGTACATCACAAGCATCGTGCGCAAGGAGGAGCCCTACTTCTTCAATGCCACCCTGCTGAAGGAGGAAGCCCTGCTGGCCACGCCCGCCGAGGAATTCCAAGCCACCTACTCGCCCGATGGAAAGGAAGTGGCCTACCTCGAGGAGCGAACGACCCTGAAGGCGCTCAACATCGCCACCAAGCAGACACGGACCGTGCTGCCCGCCGTACGCAACTACAGCTATGCCGATGGCGACCAGTGGTACAGCTGGAGCCCGGACAGCAAGTGGTTCCTGGTGGAGTTCCTGAACAAGGAACAATGGATCAACCAGGTGGGCATCATCAATGCCGATGGCAAGCAGGACGTGATCGACCTGACACGCAGCGGCTACGGTGGCTACCACCCGGAATGGTCGGCCGATGGTTCAGCGGTCTACTTCTACAGCTCGCGTGATGGCATGAAGAACCACGCCAGCTGGGGCGGTCAGTCAAACGTGTACGCCCTCTTCCTGACGCGGCAGGCCTATGACCGGTACAAACTGAACAAGGAAGAGCTCGAACTGGTCAAAGAGGCCGAGAAGAAAACCGAGGAGACCGAAAAAGGCGAAAAGGACAAGAAGGACGAGAAAGGCAAGAAGGAAGAAAAGTCCGACAAGAAGGAGGAGGTGAAGCCCGTGAAGATCGAGATGGACGGCCTGTACGACCGCAAGGTCCGTCTGACCGTGCACTCCAGCAACCTGAGCGCGGCCGTGCTGAGCAAGGATGCCGAGAAGCTCTACTACCTCACCCCCTTCGAGAAGGGCTTCGACCTGTGGCAGACCGAACTGCGCACCCGGGAGACCAAGATCATCAGCAAACTGGGCGCAGGCTGGGCCGGCGACCTGAAGATCGACAAGGAGGGCAAGAACCTCTACTTCATCAACAATGGCAGCATTTCGCGCTACGACATCGAGAAGAGCGAAATGAAGGGCGTGAGCGTGAACGGGGAAATGACCCTGAACGAGAACGCCGAGCGGGCCTACCTCTTCGAGCACGTGTGGCGCCAGGTGAAGAAGAAGTTCTATCGTGTGGACCTGCAGGGCGTGGATTGGGACCTCTACAAGAAGGAATACCAGCGCTTCGTGCCGGACATCAACAACAACTACGACATGGCCGAACTGCTCAGCGAGATGCTGGGCGAACTGAACGCCTCGCACACGGGGGCCGGCTACCGCCATTCGGAACCCACGGACGACCAGACCGCCGCCCTGGGCCTGTTGTACGCGCCACATGATGGACCCGGCCTGCTGGTGGCCGAACTGTTGCCGCGCAGCCCTGTGCTCAAGGAGGGCAGCAAAGTGCGACCCGGCATCGTGATCGAACAGATCGACGGACAAGCCCTTACACCGGACATCGACCCGGCCCGACTGCTGAACCGCAAGGCCGGAAAGCCCACGCTGCTCGCCCTGCACGACCCCAAGACCAACACCCGTTGGGAAGAGATCGTGAAGCCCATCGGGCTCGGTGCAGAGACGGACCTCCTCTACCAGCGTTGGGTGGAACGCAGCCGCCACATCGTGGACAGCCTGAGCAAGGGCCAGCTCGGCTACGTGCATGTGGAAGGCATGGACGACCAGAGCTTCCGTGTGGTGTACGAAGAGGCCCTTGGCCGCTACCATGATCGGAAAGGGCTCGTGGTGGACACGCGGTTCAACGGTGGAGGCTGGCTGCATGATGACCTGGCCACCTTCCTGAACGGCAAGACCTATATGCGCTTCGAGCCACGTGGCCAGAGGCTGGGCACCGAGCCCCAGTTCAAATGGCAGCGTCCCAGCGTGGTGGTGATGAGCGAAGGCAACTACAGCGATGCGCACATGTTCCCGGTGACCTACCGCGCGCTCGGCATCGGCAAGCTGGTGGGCATGCCCGTGGCCGGAACCGGCACAGCCGTGTGGTGGGAGGGCCTGCAGAACGGCATGTGGTTCGGCATCCCCCAAGTGGGCATGATCGACAACAACGGTAACTACCTGGAGAACCAACAGCTCGACCCCGATGTGAAGCAGGCCCTGGAGCCGGGTGCTGTGAGCACGGGTCGCGACCAGCAGTTGGAAGAGGCGGTGAAGGTGTTGTTGGGGCAATAGCCTTGAGCAGTGCGTTTTCAAGGGCCGTGATCATGAAGATCGCGGCCCTTGTTGTTCCCGGGTACTGCTATCCGCCCAGCGCGTTCAGTTCGTTGGCAAGGTTCCTGCGCGCCGCGCTCTCGAACTGTTCCCTGAAAGCGGGTATGCGATAGATGACCGGCATTCCGAGGAAATGACGCAGCACCTTGCGCCGTCCCGGCCTATAGAGCAGATCGGGATAGCGGCGGTACTCTTTGCGCACCGCCGAAGCATACAACGCATACGCCTCTGGAGAAGCTCCCAGAACCGCCAGGTCGGCATCGCAGAGGTAGGCCGTATCGGGCTCAGCAGTTGATCCGTGGGCCTTGGTGGCGAGGATGTGCTCCTCCACTCGCTGCAGGCGTTCCATGCTCACGCCCAGCGGCCTCAGTCTTGCCCGCATCAGGTCGGCACTGCGCTGTTCATTGTCCGAGCGGGTCACCTTGTAAACGATGTCGTGGTAGGCGATGGCAAGCACCACGGCATCGGCATCCTCCATCACGTACAAATAAGGCGAAAGAACGCGTGCCATGTGCTCCAGATGATCGAGCGTGTGGTAGTAGCGTCCCTTGCCCGAACATTCACGGGCAACCTCGGCCCAAAGCACGGTGGACACTTCCGGATCGGCACCAGCCCTGTCCAACGTCTTCCGGAAGAGTTCCTCGATCAGCATGGCGAGGATGGGATAAATGGGTTGATCAGAGCTCCCCCGCCTCCGCGATCAGCTCGGCCACATCCTTCACCACCACCTCGCCCTCCTTATTGAAGTGCTTCACACCATCGGTGAGCATGGTATTGCAGAAGGGGCAACCTGCGGCAATGATGTCGGGCTTCACGCCCAAGGCCTCCTCGCTGCGCTCGTGGTTCACTTCACGCGTGCCGGGCTCGGCCTCCTTGAACATCTGCGCGCCGCCCGCTCCGCAGCACAGGCCGTTCTGTTTGCTGCGTTTCAGCTCCACCAGCGCGGCGTCCAGTTTCAGCAGCACTTCGCGCGGGGCCTCGTACTCGTTGTTGCCTCTGCCGAGGTAGCAGGGATCGTGGAACGTGATCCGCTTGCCCTTGAAGTCGCCGCCCTCCACTTTGATCCGGCCCTCCTTCAATAGCGCGTTGATGAACTGCGTGTGATGCAGCACTTCATAAGTGCCACCCAGTGAAGGGTACTCGTTCTTCAAGGTGTTGAAGCAATGCGGGCAGGCGGTCACGATGCGCTTCACGCCATAACCATTGAGCACGGTGACGTTCTGCAACGCCTGCATCTGGAACAGGAACTCGTTGCCGGCACGTCGCGCGGGATCTCCGGTGCAGGTCTCCTCCTGCCCCAGTACCGCGAACTTCACGTTCGCCGCGTTCAGGATGCGGACGAAGGCCTTGGTGATCTTGCGGGCGCGGTCGTCGAAACTACCGGCGCAGCCGACCCAGAACAAAACCTCGGGCACTTCGCCAGTGGCGGCGAATTCGGCCATGGTGGGGACGTGGACCTGGGTATTCATCACGATTCCGTCCATTTCATGCGCTGATCGGGACCGAAGGCCCAAGGTGCGCCGTTGTTCTCCACATTGTTGAACATACCGGTGAGCGCAGGTCGCGTGCTGCTCTCCTCCATCACTTTATAGCGCCGCATCTCCATGATGATGTTCACTGGATCGATGTTCACCGGACAGGCCTGGGTGCAGGCGTTGCAGGTGGTGCATGCCCACAGTTCCTCTTCCGTGATCCGCGTGTGGAGACTGTTGCCATCGTCCTCCCACTTGCCTTTCGCATCGATCACCCTGCCCACTTCCTCCAGGCGGTCGCGGGTGTCCATCATGATCTTGCGCGGGCTCAGCAGCTTGCCCGTGAGGTTGGCGGGGCATTCGCTGGTGCATCGGCCGCATTCGGTGCAGCTATAAGCGTCCATCAGGCTCTTCCAGCTCAGATCGAACACGTCCTTGGCCCCGAAGCGCTCGGGCATTTCCACACCGGCCACCGTACGCGCCGGGGCTGGTTCCGGCGGGGCGACCGAAGGGTCGAGCATGCTCTTCACCTCGCCCGTGATGCGCGGCATGTTGCTCACCTGCGTGCGCGGCTCCAGTTTGCTGTACCACGTGTTGGGAAAGGCCAGGATGATGTGGAAATGCTTGCTATACGGGAGGTAGTTCAGGAAGGCGAGGATCCCCAGGATGTGGAACCACCAGGCGGTGCGTTCGATCAGGACAAGCGTCGAGGGTTGGAGATCGATGAGGTCAAGTGTTGCGGCGACCCCTGCGCTCACCGGGTAGGAACCGGCCGTGGGATAGTGTTCATCACCCAATTGCTGCAGCGTGTGGTCAGCGGCGTTCATCGTGAGGAAGGCCCCCATCAACAGGATCTCCACCACCAGGATGATCATCGCATCCTTCGAAGGCCAGCCCTTCATCTCGGGCTTGTGGAAGCGAGGCAGTTGCAGCACGGCGCGACGCGCAATAAAGACCACACAGGCCAGCAGCACGCCCACCGCCAGGATCTCGAAGCTGCCGATGAGAAAGTCGTAGAAGCCGCCGAGGAAGGAGCCGATGCGGTGCGTACCGAAGATGCCGTCGATGATGATCTCGAGGACCTCGATATTGATAATGACGAAGCCCACGTAGATGAGGATGTGCATGATGCCGGCCACCGGGCGCACCACCATCTTGCTCTGACCGAGGGCGACGCGGGCCATTACACCCCAGCGTTCGGCCTTGTGGTCGCTGATGTCCTGATCGCGGCCCAATCGGATGTTGCGGACCACCCGGCCCAGGTTGCGAGCGAACAGGGCCACGGCACCGGCGAGCAGCAGCAGGAAGAGGATATTGGCGATGCTCATGGCTTGTTGGCTTCGCGCAAGGCCTTCGCGATGCGGTCGATGTCGCTATCGGTCAGCTTGGGCTGTTTGTCCTTCTTACCGAACAACGAAAAATGGACATATCTGTTCGGGTTCAACCGCATATCCTCCAACAACAGGTCCAGTTCATGCGTGGCCGCCTCGAGGTTGGCGTAGAGCGTATCGTTCTTCATCAGCTGACCCAGCGAACCCTGCCCGGCCTCAAGGCCTTCCATGAGGCCCTTCAGCTTGGCGGTGCTGGCGTTGAGGTCGGCCACCATCTGCTTCACCTCGGCGCCGTTCAAGGTCCCGCTCAGGGTGTCCATGTTCTGCAGGATGCTGGCGATATGGGTATTGTACGCCACCAGGTTCTCCGACACTTTGCGCAGGTTCTCCAGGGTGGAATGCACGGCCTGCGACTCCACCGCGATCATGGCATCGAGCCTGCGGCTGGTGGCGTTAAAGGTCTCGAGCGTGTTGCGGATGCTGGAGAAGCTGGCATCGATATCGCCGATGGCCGAATCGTTCAGGACGCGGTTGAGGCCGGACAGGACCGAATCCACATTGGCCAGCATGTGCTCGGCCTTGCGCTTCAGGGGGTCGATCTGTTCCCCCACGGCATCCGTCAAGCTCAGTTGCGCATCGCCCAAGAGCGTATCTCCCTTCGATGCCAGGTCGCTGCTGGTGCCCGGGATGATCTGCAAGGCGCGTGAAAAGAGATCGGCGCTGTAGATCTGCACCTTCGAGTCACGCGGCACACGCAGGTCGTCGTTGTCGATCTGGAAGCTTACCGCGATGCGACCGCTGCCATCGGGCACGAGCTGGGTGCGGATCACCTGACCCACTTTCATGCCCCGGAAGAAGACGGGGCTGGAGCCGGTGACCCCGGACACATCACCGTACACGGCATGGTACACGTTACGCCGCTGCAACAGGTCGACACCCTTGAGAAAATTGATGCCGAAGATCAATAGTCCCAGACTTCCCAGGACCACCAAGGCAATGCTGTACTCGCGCTTGAGCTTCATCCAGTGAACGGCCGCTTTCAGCGAGCCCCGGCCAATTTAAGGGCTTCCTGCAGATCGATCCGTTGTCCGTCCTTGAACGCGACGATGAACGCCCCGTCGTAACCCTTGTCCCTGCAGCGTTTCTGCACTTCGCGCGCCCTTTCCAAGGTCGGCTCGTTACCCACCGTGTAGCGGTATACACCGGCACCCTTCTGCTCCTCCACCCCTTCCAGTCCATTGAAGTTGGAGGGCTTCGTTTCGATGCGCTTGTTGCTGGTGACCACCTGGACCTTGAAGACCACGGCAGGCGGGGCCGCAGGCTTGGTGCTGTTGTCCGGGAGCGCCACATGTGTGCTGTCCGGGCGGGCAGGCTTCGTCTCGGGCGCAGGCACCGCCCCCCCCTCCACAATGCCCTTGTATTCCTTGAAGGCCCGGTAGATGGCACTGGCCATGTAGTCCTGGCCCTCGGCCTCCTGAAGGAAATCCTCCTCCTTGGGGTTGGTGAGGAAGCCCAGCTCGATGAGCACGGCCGGCATGGTGGTGTAGCTGATGACCAGGAAACCGGCCTGTTTCACACCCCGGTCCGGCCGGCCCACACGCTCCCTGAACTGCTTCTGGATGAGCGAACTGAGCAACAGGCTCTGCTCCAGGTGCACGTTCTGGCGCAGGCTCAGTGCGATCTGGCTCTCGGGGTCCTTGGGGTCATAGCCGTCGTACTTCAGCTCGTGGCCGTCCTCCAACAGGATGGCAGCGTTCTCCTTCTGCGCCACCCGCATGTTCGCTTCGGTCTTGTGAAGGCCCATCACATAGGTCTCGCAGCCGTGGGGGTCCTTGCTGTCGTTGGCGTTGCAGTGAATGCTGATGAACACGTCCGCCTTGGCCCGGTTGGCGATCTGGGTGCGCTCCATCAGTTCAATGAAGCGGTCATCCTCGCGGGTGTACACCACCTTGATGTCCGGATAGGCCTCGTTGAGGTACTTGCCCACCAGCTTGGCCACATTGAGCGAGACGTGCTTCTCCGTGGTCTTGTAGCGGCCGGTACCGAGGTTGCCGGGGTCCTTGCCACCATGACCGGCGTCGAGCACCACGGTGCGGATACGGTGCGGATCGCGCCCCTGCGTTTGTGCGGGCGCGCTGGAAGCGACCGTTAAGAGAACGGCCAGCAACAGGACATACTTCAGCACACGCGGTGTTCGTTCCATGGCACGCGGAAGGCGATCCGTTAATTTCGGCCCGCTTTTCCGTGGGAAAGGCTGGACCATGACGTTACCGCCTCGCATCCGGCCTTTCAGGGGCGAAACTACCGGCCCGCTGCTGCGGACCCCGATGCGGACCAGTGCAGTTTTCATCACGGCTGTGTTGATGTGTGCGGCCCTACCGCTCAGCGCCCAGGTGCTGCAGAGCGAAGTGCGGTACGAGGCGCGGGACAGTATCCGCTACGACCTGAAGGAGCAAACCGTGTACCTCTTTGGTGCTGCCACGGTGAAATACCAGGGCATCCAGCTAACCGCGGAACGCATCTCCTTCAGCTTCAAGAACGAAGAGGCCAGTGCATTTGGTGCACCGGACAGCACCGGGTCGGTGGTGGGCAAGCCCCAGTTCGCACAGGACGGGCATACCATCGATGCCGACAGCATCCGGTACAACTTCCGCACGAAGACCGGCATGATCCGCGAGGTTCGCACCGAGGAACAGACGGCCTGGCTGAGCGCCGGCCTGAGCAAACGCCATCCCAATGGCGAAGTACACGGCAAGGGAGGTATGCTCACCACTTGCGACCGCCCCCACCCTCACTATCACTTCAAGGTGAGCCGCATGATCGTAGTGCCCGATGACAAGATCGTGGCCGGTCCGGCGTACATGAAAGTGGGCAATGTACCCACCCCTCTGGCCATGCCCTTCGCCACCTTCCCCAACCGCAAAGGCGGCAGCGGAGGCGTGCTCATCCCCACCTGGGGCGACAATGCGAACCTGGGCTTCTTCCTCCTCAACGGCGGCTATTATCTGCCCGTGAACGACCACTTTGACCTGCAGCTGACGGGCGACATCTACAGCAAAGGCAGCTGGGCGGCACGCGCACTGGCCAGGTACCGTACTCGCTACCGCTACAGCGGCAACCTCAACCTCAGCCATAGCACCCTGCTCAACAGCGACCCGGACTTCCCTGATTTCAGCAAGCAGCAGAACTTCTTCGTGCGCTGGAACCACCTGATGGACACCAAGGCCAGCCTCACCGACCGCTTCAGCGCCAGTGTGAACGTGGGTACCAGCAACAACTTCACCAACAACTTCAACAGCAGTTTCAACGATTACCTGAGCAACACCTTCCAGAGCAACGTGCAATGGACGCACCTCTGGACCGGCAAGCCCTACAACCTGGCGGTGAGCATGCGGCACAGCCAGAACACGTTGAACCAGACGTTCGATATCACGTTGCCTTCGGCCACCTTCAACCTGCAACGCATCCTACCCATACAGATGCTACGACCCGCAGGGGCGCCGAGCCGTTGGTACGACCAACTGGCCGTGAACTACACCGCCAACTTCGACAATCGGCTCAGCACCACCGAGGACCAGATCTACCTGGGGAACATTTCCCGCCTGGCGAAGCAGATGCAGAACGGTGTGCGTCAGTCCACCTCGGTGACCACCACGTTCAAGAGCCGCTTCTTCACGCTCAATCCCGAGTTCCGCTTCATCGAGCGCTGGTACACCGAAACGCTCCGCAAGACCTACTTTCCGGATGCGGACACCACGATCACGGACACCGTCCCGGGCTTCAGCCGCGTGGGTGAATGGGGCGCGGGTGCCACGCTCACCAGCAAGCTCTACGGCATGTACATTTTCCGCGGTGAACGCCTGAAGGCCATCCGCCACACGCTGACACCGAGCGTGGGCCTCACCTACCGGCCCGATCAGAGCACCGAGGTGTTCGGCCCGTACGGCCCCAATGGTACCCCCGGAAGTTATTCCCCCTATGATATCGGCATCTATGGCAAGCCGGCTGCCGGCGAGAGCGGAACCCTTAACCTGGGCCTGATCCAGAACGTGGAGGCCAAGGTGCGCGATGGCAAGGCGAGCCGCGACAGCGTGAACACCCAGTTCAAGAAGATGAAGCTCATCGACTTCCTGGGCATCAACAGCAGCTACGACATGCTGCGCGATTCGGTGCGCTGGTCGCCGGTGAACCTGTCGGCACGCACCGCGCTGTTCAACCTGGTGAACGTGAACCTGGTGAGCATCTGGGACCCTTATGCCGTGAACACCAGTGGCCAACGCATCGAGCGTAGTGAACGGTCGGTGAGCGGCAAGCTGGCGCGTATGGTCTACACCAACGTGGCCGTGGGCTTCGACCTGAAGAGCAAGCGCTATGGACAGCCCGTGAACGACACCAATACCGGCAGCGAACAACGCGTGGTGGAGGACAGCGACCCCACGAAGGGCTCGCGCCAGAGCTTCAACATGCCCTGGAGGCTCGGGGTGAACTACAGCTACGACATCAACCGGGCCTACTTCAACGATACGTATACCGATAGCGAGCGGCAGAGCGTGCTCTTCAATGGCGACGTGACCATTCTGAAATACTGGAAGTTGGGCGTGAGCAGCGGCTATGACATGGTCGCTGAGGAGCTCACCCCCACCTCGCTGAACCTGTATTGGGACCTGCACTGCTGGGAGTTCAACGCCAACATCATCCCCTTCGGTGAGCGCAAGAGCTACATGATACGCCTGAACGTGAAGGCCAGCATTCTGCGCGACCTGAAGGTGGAACAGCGATTGCCGATCGGGCCTGCACCGGGCAACCGGTTGTATTGAAGCGCCGGATACGGGCAGGCCTATCGGCCCACCCAGTTGGCCACGATACGGGCACCCAAGGGTGTGAGAACGCTTTCCGGATGGAACTGCACCCCGCACACATCGAAGTGGTGATGACGCACCCCCATGATGACGCCTTGTTCACTACGGGCCGTGATGCGCAGTGAAGATGGCAGTGTGGCCGGATCGGCGGCCCAGCTATGGTACAGACCGACCTCGAAGGGCAAAGAAAGGTCCGCGAACAACGGATCGCATGGCTCCTCCGGCACACAGGGCACGGAGACACCGTGCATGACGCGTTCCTGGTTATAGAGCGTGCCACCGCACACTTCCACCATGGCCTGCATGCCCAAACAGACCCCAAGGATGGGATGTGTGGGCATCAACTTCTCCAAGAGCTCCATCATGACCCCGCCCTCAGCAGGCAATCCCGGACCGGGCGACAGCACGATACGATCGTACCGCGCGGCCTCGTCCACAGTGATGGCATCGTTGAAGACCACATCGACATCGGCATGCGGCTCCAACAGGTGGTGAAGGTTCCACGTGAAGCTGTCGTAGTTGTCGAGGAGGAGGATGCGCATGAGGAAGATGCAAGTGTCAAGTCACAAGGGACAAGTGCCAAGTGGCAACTTGCTGGTCCGGGGTCGAGGCCAGAAAGGACCGCGAAGGGAAGGGAATGAACATGTCATTGAACCTGAGCCCGCTCCTGCCCCTTGTTCTTGCCGATCCAGCCCAGGTGGGTGTGGTGGAAGTTGTCGCCGAACTTGAGGCCATAGCCGAAGATGCGGTCCATGGCAGAGTGGCCAAGAAGGATGATGCCGGAATACACCAATGGAACATACAGGTCTTCAAGCCATCCATCCGGACCAGCGAATTCGTGGACCAGATATGGCAGAAGCAGACCAACAACAATGGCGGTCAGCTTATGGTGCATGAGGTTGTAGGAGAACGCGCCGACCCTAGCGCTCACGAGGTAGCCCAACATTCCAATGTCCGGTCCAATGATGAGCAGTACATAGACCCACCATGGTGCACTGACAATGATAAAGACGATCAAGCACGCCAGGAACTGCGCAAGCTCTTCGAGTCGCAAAAGGTTATTCATGGTCGGTCCGGTTCAGTTGTTGAGGCCATGTGCACATGTCCACATGGTCACATGAGCACATGGTCTACCACACGATCCCCACCGGACAGTGATCACTGCCCATGACCTCGTTCAGAATGAAGGCCTCCTTCACCTTCTTCTCGAAGCCTCTGGTGACCAGCACGTAGTCGATGCGCCAGCCCACGTTCTTGGCGCGGGCACCGAAGCGCTGGCTCCACCAGCTGTACTTCACCACATCCGGGTGTAAGTGCCGGAACGTATCCACCCAGCCGGAGGTGAGCAGGGCGCTCATGCCATCTATCTCCAGCTGCGTGTAGCCACTCGTCTTGTTGTAGTTCTCCTTGGGCCGCGCGATGTCGATGGGCTGGTGCGCCACATTAAGATCACCAGTAATGATGACCGGCAGTTTGCCCTTGGCCAGCTTGTTCACATACGTGCGGAAGGCCTCGTCCCACTCGCCCCGGTAATCCAGTCGTTTCAGGCCCTCGCCACTGTTGGGCGTGTACACACAGACCACCACCACCTCCTTGAACGTGCACGTGACCACACGCCCTTCGTCGTCGTGCCCTGGCATACCGATGCCGAAATCCACTTTCGCGGGTTTCTCCTTGCTGGCGATGGCCGTACCGCTGTAGCCGGCCTTCATTGCACCATAGGCGTTCACATGGTAGCCATTGGCACCGGCGAGCGCCGCGGCCACCTGCTCGGGCGTGGCCTTGGTCTCCTGGAAGCAGATGATGTCGGCATCAAGCTGAAGGAGCGTGTCGTGAAGGCCCTTGCCCACGCTGGCCCGAATACCGTTGACGTTGAACGAAACAAGTTTCATGGCCCGAAGATCGTTAGTGCAACGCCAGTAACGGATGTCCATCCTTCGTTCATCAACCGTCCAACACATTTCAACAGGAGACCGGGGGCTTTCTGTCGAAGGACCGTGGACCGATCCGCTGACACCGATCTAACTTTCGATCACTTCCGGTGTCCCAATCACCAAAGGCAACGATCGCATGCCAATCACCCCTTACTCCGGACCGTTCGGCAGACCGGAACTGACCCATCTGCTGCGGCGCACGATCTTCGGATGCTCCAATGCCGATCTGGCCCATTTCAACGGCAACTCGCTGGACCAGGTGGTCGATGCGCTGCTCGCCTTCACCAATGATGCGGCACCACCGATCAAGGCCTATACGTCCGGGCCACCGAACGCACCGGACCCCAATGCGGTGGACCCACAGGTACCCTTCGGCAGTACGTGGGTGGACACTCCGAGGTACGGCAACAACGACATGGAATTGACGGACCTGACCGGCGCCCGTATACAGAGCTACATGTGGTGGCGCACGGGCCTGATGGTGCAACAGGACCGGACCATGCGCGAGAAGCTGGTGCTGTTCTGGAACAACCACATGCCCACGCAAGTGTTCCAAGTGTTCAATCCGAGGCTGAGCTATGAGTACGACCAACTCCTGCGCACGCATGCGCTCGGCAACTTCAGGCAGCTGATGTACGAGGTGAGCACCAGCGGGGCCATGCTCATCTACCTGAACGGCAACCAGAACACCGCCACGGCCCCCGATGAGAATTACGCCCGCGAGCTGATGGAGCTCTTCACCCTGGGGGAAGGCAGCGGCTATACCGAGGGCGATGTGCAGGCCGCGGCCCGCGTACTGACCGGCTGGACCGTTCGCGAGACCGACATCGCCGGCACACCGGTGCTGCCGTTCACGCTCTTCCGGCCCAACCAGCACGACACCACCAACAAGCAGTTCAGCGGCTTCTTCAACAACACAGTGATCCAGGGACAGACCGGAGCCGATGCCGGTGCCACGGAACTGAACGCCTTACTGGACATGATCTTCGCGAAGGAGGAAGTGTCGCTCTTCATGTGCCGCGAACTATACCGCTTCTTCGTGCACGGAGAGATCGATGCGAGCGCCGAAGCGGAAGTGATCGTGCCTTTGGCACAACTGTTCCGCGACAATGCCTCGGCACCGGACCAAATACACACCGTGATGCATGCCCTGCTCACGAGCGAGCATTTCTTCAGTGAGCAGGTGCGTGCCTGCATGGTGATGAGCCCGGCCGACCTGGTGATCGGTTCCATCCGAAAGCTGAACATGCCACAGCCCACACCGCAACAATTCGAAGCGCAGTACCGCGTGTGGCGGGACATTTATTGGTTGACCGCCTACTGCGGACAGGAACTGCTGAACCCACCGAACGTGGCGGGTTGGTCGGCCTACTACCAATTCCCCAGCTACGACGACATCTGGTTGGACACCGCCACCTACCCGGCGCGCAACTTCAGCCTGCAAGGGATCCTGTACACGGGGTTCAGCACCCCGAACAACCTGTACCAAGTGGAAAGCAGGAACCTGCTGTTCAAAGTGGACCTGGTGCAGCTGGTGGGCCAGTTCAACAATGCCATGGACCCGAACGTGGTGGTGGCCGAAGCGGCCGAACTGCTGATGGCCGTGCCCATCTCCACCGCCGTGCGCAACCAGTTGAAGACAAGCTACCTGCTGCTGGGGCAGCAAAGTGACTTCTACTGGAGCGACGCCTATGAGCTCTACGTGAACGACCCGAACACCACGGACATGACCGCTCAATTGGTGCCCAGCCTGCTGCTCTGGCTCTTCCTCGACATGTCCGGTGCCGCCGAGACCCAACTCCACTGAACGCCATGAACAGAAGAAACTTCCTTCGCAGTTCGGCAGCGGCCACCATCGGTGGGTTCACCGTGCAGGGCTTCTCCAGCCCCCTGCTAAGTGCCCTGCGTAGCTCTGAGACCGAGGACCGTGTGCTGGTGATCGTGCAACTGTTCGGGGGCAACGATGGATTGAACACCGTGATCCCGCTGGACCAGTACGGCGTGCTGGCCACCAAACGGCCCAACGTCCTCATTCCACAGAACGCCACATTGTCGCTCACTGGAACATCGAGCACCGCCTTCCACCCTTCGATGGGCGGGCTGCGCGAGCTGTGGGAGGATGGCAAACTGCGCATCGTGCAAGGCGTGAGCTATCCCGAACCCAACTTCTCCCACTTCCGCGCCACGGACATTTACGAGACCGGCGCCAACAGCGACCAATTGCTCAGTTCGGGATGGACGGGCCGCTACCTGAACCTGGAGTATCCCAACTTCCCGGCGGGCTATCCGAACGATGATATGCCCGACCCACTGGCCATTCGCGTGGGTGGCGTGGTGGGGCCTGGCCTGCAATACATGGGCGTGAGCATGGGCACGGCCATCTTCAACACCGACGACCCGTTGAACCTGACCGGCAACATCTACAACGATCCGGCCAGCGCGCTTTGCAGCGGAGGCAAGCTCGACTTCGTGCGCCAGGTGCAACGGCAGACCGACCTCTACGGTGATGTGATCGAGGCCGCGGCCGTATCGGGGTGCAACCAGAGCACCCTCTACCCCACCGGCAATGCGCCGGGCGCTGAACTGGCCTCCGCACTGAAGATCGTGGCGCAGCTGATCTGCGGGGGGCTGAAGACCAAGATCTATTGGGTGAGCATCGGCGGCTTTGATACGCACGCCCAACAAGTGGTGGCCAGCGACCACACCTTGGGCGCGCACGCCGATCTGCTGAAAGGCCTGAGCGATGCCATCCATGCCTTCCAGGACGACCTGCAACTGCTGGACCTGGAGGACCGCGTGATGGGCATGACCTTTAGTGAGTTCGGCCGACGCATCGTGGACAATGCCTCGCTGGGTACCGACCACGGGAGCGCCCAGCCCATGTTCCTCTTTGGCAGCAAGGTGATCCCCGGGATGACCGGCACCAACCCCGAGATCCCTGTCAACGCCACCTTCCAGACCAACCTGGCCATGCAGTACGATTTCCGTTCGGTGTATGCCAGCGTGCTGAAGGACTGGTTCTGCCTCTCGGACAGCGACCTCGACACCGTGCTGCTCGAGACCTACCAACCACTGGAGCTCATCGACCCCGGTGGGTGCCTTGGCACCAGTGTTCACGCCATCAACCAACGGGCGGGCGACAACCTGTTGCAGGCCTATCCGAACCCCTTCACCGAACGCACCTCGCTCGAATTTGTCAGCAATGGCGGCAGCGTGTTGATCCAGGTTTACAACGAACAGGGGCAATTGCTGCAGACCGTGCTGAACCAGCCCATGCCGGCGGGTGTGCACAAGGTGGACGTGGACCTGGGGCCATTGCCGGCAGGGGTCTATTACGCGCGGCTACAGAACGAAGGTGTCCAACAGGTCCGAAGCCTGTTGAAGGTGCGCTGACGGACCTTCCTGCGGAGCTACGGACGGGGGCATTATCTTGTCCTCGGTGAATGACTTTGATGCAATGGAAACAACCGAAGAGGTCCCAGGAAACAACGCACTGAACAGCCCTCCGGAAGTGCCCCTTCGGTATGAGGATGTCGACCCGTACGTCGCGGACCATCGTGATTCGCTGCTGATGCAGACGCGATGGAACCTAATGACAGCCAGTCAGATGAGCGACCTGAAGGCGAACCTCATGCTCACCTTGTCTGCGGTCATGCTGCAGTTCTCGCTGGTGAAGGTCTCGGACCATACGGTTACCGGCCCCATTGCCCACTACTGGGTGATCGCGGTCGGCGCCCTCACCACCATTATCCTGAGTGCCTGGTCCACCGTGCCCAAAAGCCCGCTGTTCTTCACGGAGCGACCGGATACCGGCACCTCACAAATTCCGTTCAACATTCTCCACTTCACCACCTTCATCGGGTTGAGCCTTCCTGAATTCAAGCGCCATATGCACCGTGTGATGAGTTCCCCCCCACGCTCACACGATGCCATCCTGGAGGAGATCCATGCACATGGCCGGTTCATTTCCCGCCGCAAATACCTGCCCCTCCGGTTGGCCTATCTTACCTTCCTGATCACCTGGATCGTGGGCGCCGGTCTTTACCTCTCCGAAGGCTGACGGGGGGCGTCCCAACCCGGGCGAATGAAGCGGTCCGTATCGGGGAACTCCTTGTACAGTTCCTCACCGATCCTTCGCAATAGCTCGAGCATCGCCACCAGGCCATCGGCCTCCCCAGGCATCAGCTCGGACACGAGCTCCCAGGCCGCCGTACAGCGTTGGACGATCTCCTTGCACAGTTTGGCCGTGCCGTTCCAGTCGCTTTGCAGCGGGTCCATGTCCATGGCCGCCATCCATTCGGTATCCTCCAGCTTGCCACTTACAGCGCGCTGGCATTTCACGTGCAGCATGGTCTTGAACCAACCGATCTCGTCCAGAGCCTCGCTGAGCACCAGCAGTTCCGGAGTGCGCAGAGCTGCGGCAACACTGAGCTCCTGATGACGATGCACCAGGATGCCTTTCGCGGTGAGCATCTCCTCGCGCGGCTCCATCCATTCATCCACCAGGTCCATGTAGGCCAGGCCCATGGTGGATAGCGGGTGTGCCTCCAGGGCCTGCCTCGCTCGTTCCTGTTCCGTGATCTCTTCAGCCGTGGGTTCCAGGTCGGCGGGATCAAGGTCGAGCTCCATCCCTTCTTCTTCGTCCTCGTCCTGATCATCCGCTTCCAAAGGCGGCATGTTCATCAACCTCACCAGCCGCTCGCGCAGGTCCTCCGGTCCTTCGCTGCCGATGGCATCCTCGGCCTCTCCCACATCATCCACATCCACGGCGCCCACCCGGCATTGCCGCACGAACCGGCACCGCTCACAACGCCGGTCGCAATGGTTGTACACCCCCGGAATGAAGCCCTGGGCATCGGGTGCATGGATATCCAGCGCCATGGTCCGAAGCTAGCACAGGACCATCATTAATTGTGACCGGTCCTGGCATGAGGGTCACCTTTTCACACAATGTGCATTAAGGGTCAAAGGGCAGGCGCCCAACACAGAACCGACCCAATACCCACACTCATGGCACGCACACTCCTTCTTCTACTGAGCCTTCTCCTGGCCACGCTCGGCATGGCCTCCACGACCGTCGTGGAACTCCATGTCCACTTTGACAAGGACCGCAGTGAGCTGACGCCAACGGCGGTGGCACAGCTCGACAGCCTGATAGCCACGCTCACCCTCCTTGGCGATTACGGGTTCGTGGTGCAGGGCCACACCGACAGCGACGGCGACCTCGCCTACAACGAGGCGTTGTCCGAAGCCCGCGCCGCGACCGTTGCGCAATACCTGGCGAACAAAGGTGCCGATCAACGCCTGGTGACGGTGGACCGCTTCGGGGAGCTGGACCCCATGGCCAGCAACCGCAACGAGCAGGGCATGGCGCTGAACCGCCGGGTGAAAGTGACCTTCACGCGCCACTATTTCGCCGATACGGAGGAACTGCGCAGGGCCTTGATGGAAGGCAGCATCCAACGGTTCACCATCGACCCCACGCAGGACCAGACCATCATCGGTGCGGCCGGTGTTCAGGTGCGTTTCGAGGCTGGTGCGTTCATGGATGCACAAGGTCGCCCCGTGAACGGACCCGTGCAAGTGGAAATGACCGAAGCGCTCGGTTTACAGGCCATGCTGGCCCACCAGCTGAGCACCCGCAGTGGTGAGCGAATGCTGGAGACCGGTGGCATGCTGCGTGTGCAGGCCACCGATGCCAACGGCAACGCCCTGCGCCTCGCAGCCGCATCGCCCATGAACGTGGCCGTGCCCCTGCAACAGCGCAAGCCGGACATGGAGCTTTTCCTCAGTAGTGATGGCGCCGATTGGACCGCCACAGCACAGCCGCTGAAGGAGACGGCGGTGAGCACCTGGCGTGAACCACGCTACCCCACGCCGCCCAGCTTTTCATACAAGCTTCCGGTGCATGTGCAGGACCTGAAGGGCAGGCCCGTGAAACCCGTGGAACCCGTGCTGCCTCGCGAACCAGTGGCACCGCGCCGCGAGAGCTATACCGCCTACAGCCCTTGGTGGGCCTTCCTGGCGCCCAAGCGTGTGGAACGGATGAGCAAGGCACGCTACGCCGCAGCCTTGGAACGGCACGCTGCGCTGATGGCCAAGTACGAGCGCAAGGTGGTTACTTACGATGCCGAATGCAGCAGCTTCCCCGAGCGCTTGCAGCGCTACCACGAGCGCATGGCCGCATGGCAGGAACAGCAGGCGGCAGAATACGCGGCCTGGTACGCGGACGTGTACACACCGATGCTGGAACGCTACAACGCGATGTACGCTCCCCAACGGGCCCGGTACGATTCGCTGGTGGCGAACTGGAGCAAGGTGCGCGCAGAGAGCCTGCGGCAATACACCCTGCGCGCCGACAGCATGGGCACGGCGGACATGGGTGGTCTGCAGGCCTATGTGTTCAGTACGGCACAGCTCGGATGGATCAACTGCGACCGCTTCATCAACCTGCAGGAATCGCAGAAGTACCAGGTCATCACCAAGGGCGATACACCCAAGCAGACAGAGGCATTCGTGGTGTTCACGAAGATGCGCAGCATCCTGCAAATGGGCCGCAATGGCTGGGGCGAGCTGGCCTCGCCTCCCGTTGCGCGCAACGAACCGGCCGTGCTCTTCGCGTACACCGTGATCGATGGTCGTGCGCACGTGTGCCGCAAGACCATCTCCCCCAACGAAAGGCCCACATTGAAGTTCGAGGCCAGCAGTTTCGCGGAGATCGGCCGGATGCTGAAGGAATTGGGACAACAGCCCGCGTAGTGGGTGCGGGCCGTTCGGTCGGGAGGGGGCGCTACGCTCCCTCCTGTTCCTTTTCCTTGCGCACCCATGCCTGCACCATGCGCAACTGGCCGTAGGTGTAGCGATCGCCGAAGTGCGCACGGGCTTCGTTCAGGCCCTGCTCCGGGTGTGCGCGCATCCAGTCCGCAATGGGCTCTTGGTGCTCCGCAGGCATCAGGTCATCGATGTGCAGCACGTCCTCGGCAATACCGCGTGCCGCATGGCCCTCAATCGTGCTTAGCGACATGCTGCGCTCGGCTGCGACCTCGGCCAGCCCCTTGCCCTCCTTGATCAGCACATAGGTCTTCAGGTAGGTCTCGCCCTTCAGCTTCTTCTCCTTCTTCTCCTTCCCTCCTCCTTTGGCCCTGCGCGGCCGGGTCTCCACCTCGGGCACCTCCCATTCCTCGGCGTCGCGGCGTCGCTTGCGGCCGGTCTTGCGGCTGGTCTCCGGAGCATGGTCCTCCGCCCACGACCGCACCTCCTGCACCAGGGCCGTGCGCTGCGCGGCGATATGCTTTTCGATGTCCGGCACGCGCTTCACCTCTTCCCCGTTCAGTATGCAGGTGGTGATGTGGGCCGCCTTGGCCAATTGGGCCAGTTTCTTCACGAGCATGCCGTCCAGTTCGCGCAGGTCGTCGCTGTACTGTTTGGTACGGCTCAGCATGTCCACCTGGGCCAGGTGCTGGAGCAGTTCCTTCATGCTCGTAGTGAGCAGACCAGTGTAATAATCACCGCCCTTGGCAATGCGGTCCAGCAGCGCACCCCGATCATCCGCATGGAGCAGCCGCAAGAGCTGCCCCTGGAACTTGCGGGTATTCTCCTCCTCGCGCTCCAACTTCCCGTGAAAGCGGGTCAGCGCGGTCTTCATGCTCTCATCCTCGAACTCGGCCACCTCGGTGTGGTCCTTCTGGATGTAAGCCGCGCGCTTCAACAGATCGCCTAGATCGAAGGTACTGGTGAGCACTACCTGCAAGTAGTGTCGCTGTTGCTCGCGCAGTTGTTCCGGCAATGGCTGCTGGGCATGACGGCGCTCACTGAAGGCCATCACGTCCCGATCGGTGCTGACCACCGCGGGATCGATGCGCGTGCGAAGTAGAAGGCCCTCCAACGAGCGGAGGCGGGATAGCGCAACATACACCTGGCCCGGTGCGAAGGCCTGCCCCACATCGATGATGGCCTTGTCGAAGGTGAGGCCCTGGCTCTTATGTACCGTGATGGCCCACGCCAGTTTTACCGGGTATTGCTCGAAGGTGCCGAGCACCTGCTCCTTCTGCTCCTTGGTGACCGGGTCGATGACGTAGCGCTTGTTCTCCCAGGTCTCGCGCTTCAACTTGTACGGCATGCCGGTGTCGATCATGCGTACCGTGATCACGCCATCGGCTATCGTCTCCACGTTCGCGAGCTTCCCATTGAAGTAGGCCTTCTCGGGGTCGTTGCGGGTGAACATGAGCTGGGCGCCTTCCTTCAACGCCAGATCGCGTAGCACCGGGAACATGCTCTCGGGGAAATCGCCTTCCACCGCGGCCTCGAAGCGTTTCAGTTCGCCGGGCAGCTTGTCCAGCGCACGTTGGTTCAGGTCGTCGGCCGTGCGGTTGTGGGTGGTCAGGGTGATGATGCCCTCGGTGTCCTCGTTGGCCAGTTGCGGACGGTAGTGCGTGTTGAGCTCCTCCACATCGGCCGCGGTCACCTTGTTGTCGCGCAGGTTGTTCAGGATGCGGATGAAACGGTCGTCCTGCTGGCGGAAGATCTTGTCCAGTTCGATGTGGGCGTAACCGCTCTCCTTCAGTGCACGCGCCTCGAAGAAGTGCATGCTGCCATACCAGCGCCGCAGCACGTTCCATTCGTCGTCCTTCACCACGGGCGGCAGCTGGAACAGGTCGCCGATCATCAGCACCTGTGCCCCACCGAAGGGCTGTCCCCAGCGCTGCCGTACACTGCGCATACGGAAGTCGATGGCATCGAGCAGGTCGGCCCGCAGCATGCTCACCTCGTCGATGATCAGCAGGTCCACATCGCGCAGTACGTTGCGGCGCAGGGCGTTCAGTGGATGGCGGCGGGTGAGCGTGCCCCGGTCGTGGAAGGCACCGTACTCGGGAATGTCGGGCGGCAGTTGCGGCTCGGGGATGTACGAGCCGAACGGCAGCAGGAACTGGCTGTGGATGGTGACGCCTCCCGCGTTCAGAGCGGCGATGCCGGTGGGTGCCAGGATCACGTAGCGTTTGTGGGTACTGTTGGCCAGGCGCCGCAGGAAGGTGGTCTTGCCAGTACCGGCCTTGCCCGTGAGGAACACATGGCGGTTCGTGCTGTTCACGAACTGGGCGGCCAGCACGGCCATTTCGGTCTCCACGTGGTTCTCCGCAGCGGTCATCGGCCGCAAGTTCGGCATCGCTTCGGGAACGGGTGGACCCGCAGGGGCGATCAGGGAAGAGGACAACAAGGCCCTGCGTTCAGGAGCATTGAACATGTATTGAAGGTGAACAGAACGGCTCCGGGGCTTGACGACTTTATCGTCACCGGCACTTCCCCAATATACGCGCAGTGCGCCGCCATCAGCATGGCAGGTGACCCGCATCACCGTTCACCGTGGCCGACGAACCATGATCTTTGTACCGCCCCTTCCATGAACTGGCTTCCCCTCACCGACCTTTCGCAGCTCGACGCCATCGACGCTGCTTCCGCAGAACGTCCCGTGCTCCTGTTCAAACACAGCACGCGGTGCAGCATTTCCACCGCCGCGCTGCACCGCATGGAGAGCGCCTGGACCAGCGGCGATGACTCCACCCACTCGGCCTACTACCTGGACCTGCTGCGCCACCGCGATGTCTCCAACGCCATTGCCGAGCGGTACGAGGTGGAACATGCCTCGCCGCAGGTGCTCGTGATCCGGAACGGGCGCTGCGTTCACACCACGTCGCACCTCGGCATCACCTACCGTGATGTGTTGTCGGTGCTCACCGGTTCGTAGCTCGCACCAGCTTCCCATGATGCCCAAGGCCTATCCGCTCATCCTCCGCAGCCTGTTCGTCATGATCGGCTGGGGCGGCATGGTGCAGGCCCATGGCCAGCCGCTGTTGCAGCCCACCGCGTTGCCTGCCGTGGTGCAGGCCCCCGCTCTCACGCCAGCATCATTACCCTCGCCGTGGCGCTATGACCACCTGGGGCTCTTCTGCAAGCTGGACGTCCAGCTGGAACGCAAGCTGCGCTTCCCGGTGCTCTTCCGGCTGGGCGATCCCCTGCAAGTGGATGCCTGGGAAGGCAAGGGACCGCTCCGACACCCGCGTTGAACCGCGGGACGCCGATCAGTGCTGCACGAGCAGCTTCCGCACCCGGTCGCCGATGCGCACACTGTACAGGCCCGCATCCAGGGCCGACACATCCATGTAAAGGCGGTCCGAAGCAGTGGTCGTGATGCTGATCAGTCGACCGGCTGCATCGCGGAGCTCCACTTCCACCAGGCCGGAGGTCGTAGCATCGCGAACGATCTCCACAACTGAGCTCGCCGGGTTCGGGAACAGGGCAAAGCTCCCGGAGATCGCGCGCTCTGCCATGCCGATGCTGATATTGCTGATCTCGGTGATGCCCGTGCTGGTGGTCACCCAGATGTCGTTATCGGCATCCACGGCCAGGCGGCGCACATTGGGACCGGCCAGTCCATCGCTCTCCTCGAACTGGCCCCACGCTCCATCGGTGAAGTAGCTCACGCCACCCACCGTAACGAGGTAGTCCACGTACACGCCGGCCCAGATGCGACCACTCTGATCGATCACCACATCGGTGATGGGATTGAGCTCATCAGGGGGTGGCAGGATGAACACGTTCAAATGGTCCGCGGTGTGGGCATTGGATGCGTTGAGCACCGAGATGCCTTCGGCGGTGGCCACCCACTTGTTCTGCGCGCCGTCCACGGCGATGCTGCGCACACGTCCGCTGACGAGGCCATCGGTCGTACCGATGGTGGTGAACGTGGTGCCGTTGTATACCACCACGCCGGCCAATCCGCCGCTCAGGAGCACATCACCGTTATTGGCGAAGGCAATGTGCATGGCGCCACCGAAAGGGATCTGCGGCATGCCGAAGGCGGTGAAGGTCCCTCCCGTGAACTTCGTGGCCCCGTTGATCGTGGCTATCCACACATCGCCGTTGGGCGCCTGCTTGATGTTCTTCACCGCATCGTCGCCCAATCCGTTGGCCGTGGTGTAGGTGGTGTAGGTGCTGCCATCGTAAACGCTCACGCCGAAGTCCGTTCCCACCCAGACATCACCCGAGGCGGCAATCGCAATGGCGTACGTATCGTTGTTGGCGAGCCCCGGATGCGTGGTGGTGTTGTGCACCGTGAAGGTGGTACCATCGAACGCGGCCACACCCAGTGCCGTGGCGAACCACAGCGTGCCATCCGCAGCTACGGCCACATCGCGCACATCATCCGAAGGAAGTCCGTTCGCTGTGGTCCACGACGTGAAGGTCTGTGCGCTTATAGAGAGGATTGGCGCGATCAAAAGGAGAGTAAGCAGTCGGTTCATGGAAGCAGGATGAAGGGTTGGCTCATGATGGAATCGGCGGTGCGCACCTGCATGACGTAATGCCCTGCAGCGAGCCCGACGGTGGAAAGCTGTACGAGGTGGCGGTCGGTGTATTCCTGTACACCGGTCACCGCGCTCCCATCGGAACGGAACACCTGCACCTCAAAGGGGCCCGGCAGGTCGACGATGGCGTTCAGTTCGGTGGTGGCCGGGTTCGGATAGATCTGGAAAACACGCTCCGGTCCCGTTCCGAACTCCACGCGGTTGTATCCGCCCACGGTCGGTGTCAGGCGCTGGAACGAACCCGTGCCGTTGGGTATGCGCCCCGTCGTGTAAATGGGGAACTGTTCGCCATAGGTCACTTGGTCCAACACGGCATCGGCATCGTAGGCCAGCAGGATGGTCTCGCCCGCAGCATCCAACTTGAAGTTCGCATGGTCGTCGCCCACGCTGGTGCGGTCGTCGGCCCAGATCACCAGGTATTCACCGGGGGCCAACGTCCTGTCAGGCAAGGCCCAGCGGGTGGGGTCGGTCTCCTCATCAGAAAGGTGCAGACCGGCCGTTGACAGCATGAACGTGCCCGCGTTGTACAGCTCTATCCAATCCGAGGAGGCGCCCGTGGGGTCCAGTACGCGGCCCTGGTTGCCGGCCATCAGTTCGTTGATGACCAGCGTGCCCGGGGCCAGCCGTGTTTGGATCACGTAGGTCTCGTGCGTGGCGCGCGCCGGTGAGAAGGCTCCGGCCGTGGCGTTCTCCGCATACACGTAGTACTCCACGCGGTTGCTGGTCGTGGTGAACAAGGCACCGTAAACACCATCGCCCGCAGTGCCATCGCCATGCGATCCGTCATCCATCATGGCCATGCGTTGGAAAACACCGCTCGTTCCGGATCGGTAGGCCAGGAACACGGTATCGGCGTTGGTCACTGGCACCGTGATGGTGAGCACACCGCCCACGGCGATGTCGGATGGTGCATGGGCCACCTCACCGAACACCGGCTGGCCCGTGAACCCCGGATACGTGTTGAGGTAGGCCACGCGTCCTTCCATCAGTTGCGTGAGGCCCGGGTAAGCCACGGTGTAGCTCACGGTCTGGTCCAGGTTCTCCAGAAAGGACTGGTAGCTGTAGAACTTGTTCGTGTCGGCCTGCACGTGCGCCTCGATCAGCGCTTGGTGCTGCAAGGCCCGCTCGCGGAAGGCCGGTCCGTTGAACTGCTCGGTGATGATGGTGCGCAGATGGGCGATGTACATCCTGCGGTACATGGCATTGTTGAACAGGTTGCGCAGCAAAGGGCGCGGGAACACGCTGGGACCATTGTAGTGGCTCAGCGGGTCGATGATCATGGCCTGGTTGATGCTGAACCCGTTCCAGTAGGTGGATGCATCGGTGAGGCGGAAGCTCGCGAAGGACATGTTGAGGTCCCAGAGGATGGGGTTCCACAGGCCATCACGATCGCGGTAGATGTAGTAGTTCTGGGCGTAGCCCACGTAACTGTCGAAGTTGATCAGCGCATAGTTGAAGGCGTGCATCCACAGCGTACGGTCCACGTTCAGCACTTGCTCGATGTTCTCCGGTGCGTTGTTCAACACCTCGATCAGTTCCAGCAGGTGCGCCCAGCCGTGGTCCGACTGGATGTCGTACAGGTCGTAGTAGTCGGTGCTGTCGGTGCCGGGGCTGTCGCCCAGGTTGCAGTTCTCGCCGGTGAGGTCGACGGTGGGCGGATTACCCTTGAAGAAGGGGCCGCTCTTTTCGTCGAAATGGTCCTTCAGGAAATCGTTGCCCACATCCTCCACGCTGGTGTAAAGTCCCACGAGCGTGTCGTTCACGTACAGGTCGGCATAGCTGGCGCGCGAGGCGTGCATGTAGTTGCGGGCCACTTCATAGGCCATCACCTCGCGGAGGAACGAGGGGTCCTGGATCACGTTGCTCAGCTTGATCTTCTCGAAGCCCTGGTAGTCCTGGCCATCGTGCACCTCGTCCAACTTGATGTTGAAGGGGTTCTTGGCCCGGCCATTGGCCCAGGAACTGTAGCCCTTGTACCGCACGCCCACATCGGGCAGCAGCGTGCCATCGATCACCAGGTCGCCGAGCAGGCGTTCATCCTCTCCCAGCAGGTACAAGCTGTCCAGCGCATGGCGCCAATCGGGTACATCGAAGTACAAGCGCAGCTCGCGCACAGAGCCCGGATCATACAGGTCGGGTTGCGCGAAGGCCGCGGCGGGTGCCACGGCCATCGCCATTACGAACCCTATGCCGTATGATCTACGCATAGGGGATCAATGCTGCACCACCACACGGCGCACATCCCGGCGACCCGTGCTATGCTCCACGGCCACCTGGTACACCCCGTTCGGCAGATCGCTCACGTCCACGGTCCATCCGGGCGCGGTGCGCTTCACCTCCCGCCCCGTTCCGTCGATCACCACGAAGCGCTCCATGGTGGACATGTCCACGCCAACGAGACTGAGCATGCCCTCGGTGGGGTTCGGGTAAATGCCGAACGCGTCGGTGTCCTCCACGTCATCCACATCGGTGGCCAGGCCGCAGGGGTCGGGGCCGAGCAGCGCAATGATGCCGGGATCGCTGCACAGGTAACGGAAGGCCTTCGACGGACCGGCGTTGTACTGCCACACCACCTGGTTGCTGCTGTTCACCTCGTACATGTACTGGCCGCTGAGGGCCACGAAGGTGTTGCCATTGGGCATGCGCTCTGCAGCGCTCTGTCCGCTGGCGTAGGCCAGGCAGGTGTGTCGCCACTCGTAGTTGGCAGGTCCCCATACCGTGCCCGGCGTCCACGGGTAGTTGGAACCCACGCGCTCGGGGTTGATGGCATCGACGGTGGTCGTATTGTTCCCGCCACCGTTGTTGTTCAGGAACATGAGCCAGCCGGCATTGGGCGCCCCGGCCTGCACCCATTTCACATCGTGCACAGCGGCAGGGATGCGCTGCGTACCCGTGATGCCGTAGTTGGCGGGCTTGCCCCAGCGGAACAGGAAGTCGCCGCCACGACCACCATTGCCAGCCGTGTGGCCGGCCGCTTCGGCCGTGGTGGTGCTGTGATCAATGATCAGGATCTCGCTCAGGTAGCGGGCGCTGAACACGATCTGGTCCAGCTCTTCATTGTAGTCGATGCCGTTCTCGTGGAACCAATCGATGCCACCGCCCGGACCACCGCCGGTGCTCACGGCCACATTGATGTTCATGCGCTCCGGGTGCTCGGCGATGGGCATGTAGTTGGGCTTGCTGGCATCCGTGTACTGGATGAAGCGGTCGGCCATCTCCCACTGCCACACGATCTGCGCCGTGGTGCCCGTGGGCTGGATCTCGATGATACGCCCCGGATACTTGGCCGAATTGCCCGTGTAACCCAAGGCCTGCAGTTCGGCCACGGTCTTGCGTACATAGGCGAGCAGCAGCACGTTGCCGTTCGGCATCAGGCACATGTCGTGGTGTGTCACGTGGTCCGCGGAGGAATACGTGAACGACCACACCACCTGGCCCTGTGGGTCCAGTTCCTGCACCAGTCCGCTCACAGCGGCCGTGTTGATGATGTTGCCGCTGTTCACCGCTGTGCGCACGATGTTGCCGTTCGGCTTCAGGGCCATGGAGTAACTGTAGGTGGAAGGGCAGTTCCACGTGTAGGCCACCTGCCCGGCCGCGTTCACCAGGCGCGAGGTGGTCTGGTTCATCAGGTTGTACAAGGCGTAACCGTCGAAGGCGGATTGTGCGGCCGCTTCGCGAACGGCGATCAGGGACAGGAACAGCAGCAACGCGTTCCGCATACGTTCAACGATCATGGGCAGGAGGGGCAAAAGGGTTCATGCAGGTTGCGTTCGGCGGTCCATCACGTGCAGTTAACTGACCGTTGATGCAAATGTGACATTCGCTTGGACGCACCGATCCGCGGTCGGTTTAATCGCTGGTATTGATCGGCGGGATCGGGGGCAATGATCGATGGGATGACCTCCGCCCCTTGCGCATTACGGTGCTTCGGTCCGTTCGGCCCTCTCTTGGCGTACCTTGTACTCCGTGCCGGTCCCCGCAGGCTGGCAAGGAAGGTCCCGCGCAAAGGACCCCGCACCGCAAGGTGCAAGCGGAACATCACCCGATACGCACGGGAACAACACCCCCTGCAAGCGGCACCACCGCATGCACACCCACACGCACATGGCAGACAACATCCCCTCCGGCCCCACCTCACCACTACGCATTGCCCCGGGCACCTGGGGCCACAAGAAGTTCAAGCTCCGCAACCTCTTCGGCCAGCTCAGTGATACCGACCTGCTGTACGTGGAGGGCGAAGAGGCCGCCCTGGTGGCCCGCCTGCAAGCCCGTCTGGGCAAAAGCGCGGATGAAGTGGAGGCCCTCATCGCCCGGCTGTAACGTCGACCTTCAGGCCGAACTGCCACCAAACACAAAGCCCCGGCTTGCGCCGGGGCTTTGCTTCTTGATCGGTGAGCGCTTAGCTGCGCTTTACGTTCACTGCGTTCAGACCCTTGGGGCCCTGCTCCACCTCGAAGGTGACCTTGTCGCCCTCCTGGATGTTATCACGGGTCCCGGTCTTGTGGACGAACACGTCCTTACCGCCCTCATCCGGGGTGATGAAACCAAAACCTTTCTCCGTGTTGAAGAACTTCACTGTACCACTTGACATTGTACTGACCTTATTGTGCCGCAGTAGTTATGCTGCGACGTGTAGAATCCGGCAAAAGCGCCGGGGTATCGGGTACAAGGTAGGCACCTTTGCACCCAGCGCCGACGATCAGGCCGTAATAAACCTGGCGGCACACCGGTATTCCTGCAACGTTCCGTTACGCCAGCGCTGCTCCCGCAAGGGTCATTGCCTCCGAACGGAATGCCCGTGATCAATGCGTGGCCAAACGCTACACGCCTCCTTCCATAAGTGGTATGTGCCCGTATTCCTTCCCCCGTGCGCTCTGGTCCATGGCGCGCGAGCACGACAAGCATTGGCCTAGCGCCGGTGCTCCAGCGCGAAGGTGCGCACGTGCTCGTCCAGCGAGGTGTCGGCCAGTTCGCGTTTCAACAGGACCACGTCGTGAACGCTGATCTCGCCGGTGAACGGATGCGGCGAGAGCAACCCCCAGGCGGCCTCGAACTGCGCGACCTTCAACCCCGTGGCCATGGGCAGCACGATCCGCTCGGGCACCTGCACGCCCAGTTTCTTGATGCGTCGGTTCGCACGCACATGGTCCGCAATGTGCTGGCGCAAAGGGGCCACCACCTCCTTCTGCACCACTTCGATATGGATGCTCCGACGATCGTCGGTGTGCGCGAAACCGTTGAGGTGGAGCTTGAACGGTGCATGCGCCCCACTGCCCCGCCCAATGGCATCGCACAGGGTGCCTTCATAGTCGGGCGGCAGCTCGGTATGCAGCAGGGTGATGCCCGGTATGCGGTAATAGTCGCCGAACACACCGACCTTCTCCTTCAACAACTGGCGCCACTCCATCACGCGCGCCAGCACCGCACTGGCCGGATCGATCACGAGCCGGTACTCGCAGGTGTACACCAGCGTGTCGAAGAGCGAAAGGGCATCGTTGGCGGTCGTGCGGGCCATTGGCGCCACAAAGGAACCGTGCCTCCGGAGGCACAAGGTCCCCGTGGCGGCACAGATCGTGAACAGGGCGATGGGAATAGCCCGATGGCCTACCGATCGGCGTACGTGATGCGCAACCCCGGATCGTGCGCACAGCGCACACACTTACCGCATCACCGCCACGCGCTCCGTGTACCGCACATCGCCGCGCACCAGGGTAACGAGCAGCATGCCTTGGCGCAGGTACGAGGGTACGGGCAACGGCCGCGCAGTGGTGCCTGTGGCCACGCGCCTGCCGCTCGCGTCCAACAGCTCCACGTGCCAGGCATCGCCTTCCACACCGCGGAAGTCCACCGTGTGTGCCGCAGCATCGTAGTACACGGTCATGGTCTTCGCGTCCGGGCCCTGCACTGCGGTGGTGAGGTCGGCATCCAAACGGCCCACCCACAGGTCGGGCGTTGAAACGCACGTGAGCTGGTCGGCACCCAACTGCATGTCGGCACCGAAGCTGCCCGCCACGTACAACGCATTGCCCGCGCCATACGCCGCGGCCATGCCGCGGTCGCCACCGGCGCCACCAACGCCCAATGCGCTCAGCACCTGACCGGTGGTGTTGTACTCCACCACGTACAGGTCGTTCAGCGTGGGCGTGGGCAGTGCGATGCCGCCGATGGTGGGCGTGTTGAAGGCGTAGTTGCCCGTCAAGGCCAGCCGATCGCCGGCGTCGTTCATGTCCATGCCATACACTTCCATGTAGGCGATGGAGCCCATCTGCACGGCCCACAGCCATTGGCCATTGCCATCGAGCTTGGCCAGCCAGCCATCGTTGTTGCTGCCGGTGGCCGTTAGCGCGGTGGTGCCGAAGGTGGCCGTGTTGCGGAAGGTGCCCGCCACATACACATCGCCCGTGGCATCGGCGCACACGCCAAAGCCCTTGTCCCAGTTGCTGCCGCCCGCCTGGGCCACCCACTGCCATTGGCCGGCGCTCGAAAGGCGCGCCACGTAGGCATCGTAGAAGTTGCCGCTCACCGTGATGCTCTGCGTGCCGAAGGTTCCCGTGCCATAGCACCGGCCCGTGATCACCAGATCGCCGCCGGGCAGCACGTCCATGGCATACAGGTCCACCGAGCTGCCGCTGCTGGTGGCCGTGGCCGACCAGCCCTGCTGGCCCTGGCCCGTGAAGCGGTACACCGCCAGCCCGTTGCCCCATTTGCAACCGAGCAGGATGTTATCGCTCGCATCCACTTCCACCTGGAAGCCATCGGTGCTTACCACGCCCGCCACACCGCTCACCCAGTTCCACGCGCCGCTGGGCGACAGGCCCGCCACAAAGGCCTGTGTGCCGAACGGCTGGCCGGCGAGGGTGAACGGGCCGAACTGTGCGGCGCCACCGTTGTGCGCCACCGTGCCGCACACCACCAGTTCGCCGGTGCTGCGATAGGCCATGTCGTAGAGGTACAGGTTGTCCGTGTGGTGGGCCTCGGCCGTCCACTGTACACTGCCATCGGCGGGGTCCAGTCGCTGCACGAAGGCATCGCCCTGGCCGCTGCTGGTGAGCGGGGTGCCGTTCGCATCAATGGTGTTGGCGTAGTTGCCCAACAGGTGCAGTGCCCCATTGGGCGCCATGGACACATAGCCTTCCTCGTACCCCGCACTGCCCGCTGCCCAGGCCCAGGTCCAGGTGTTGGTCTGCGCCATCAGCGCGGTGCCGCTCAGCATGGCACAAAGGGTCAGCGTTCGTTGCATGGGCGGGACGTTGTGGCAGTGGACGGTGAAAGTAGGACGCGGTTGTGCAACCCCTTTCGTGCGGGGTGGAACATATAGTTGCCCTTTCGCGCACCGATCCCTGAATAGCGACCTACCTTGTACACATGCCTGGCACCGCTTCCAGGCTTCGGAAGATCCGCTTGTGGTCTTCAACAGAAGGCGAAACACGGACTTAAGTCCTTCGCTGCTCATCTGCGATCTCCGATCGTCATTCGTCAAGCGGCATCCGATCGCGGGTAACGATGCTCCCCGGTCCCTTGAAGTGATCCACGTTCGCGCAGTTGCCCCGGGCCCGGGAACCGCTGCACGTCCCCACCCCGCTCCACGGGCAGGGACCCTGTGATCGCCCACCAGGTACCGGCCAGCCAAGCGGCCCAGGCCGGCACACGCCGGTCGATCGCCTGTCGCGTTCCATTTCCATACCCATGCGCCTACTGAACACTTCCCCTACCGCAGCACCTGCTGCCATTGCTTACACGCACCACGTGCGCCCCACCGGCTGGGGGCTGCTGCTGCCACTGGCACCGCACAGCACCTGGCCTGCCCCGGCGCGCACCGCACGCCGTCCACGCATCAGGCCCACACCCGTGGCCTTCGTGCTTGTGCTGCTCTGCAGCGCGCTCTCGGGCACGGCACAGACCTTTCACCTATCGGGCGGCTACAGCGCCTCCAACGTGCAGGATGCCGGCGACGAACAGTGGGTGGGCCGCGGCGGCTACCAGTTCGGTGCCGATGTGCTCATTGGCCGCCGGGCCTTCTTCAAGCCGGGCCTCCACTTCGTGGTGCGCAACCTGTACTACACCCTGGGCAACACCAGCGACCTGACCACGCAGGAGTACCGCTATACCAGCAACATGCTCAGCGTGCCTTTGCTGGTGGGCGTGAACCTGCTGGACCCCGTTGAGCGCAACGCCTTCAACGCCTACCTCATGGCGGGGCCCACGGCCCTCATCCAGCTCACCACCAACCTGGAGGATGACCAGTTCGAAGTGGAAACGCGCGGCACGCAGTGGTACGTGGGCGGTGGCGGCGGCCTGGGCTAAGGCCCCGTGTTCGTGGAGGCCGGCTACCACTTGGCCATGAGCAACGTGTTCAAGGGTGATGAGTTCAGCACCAACCCCAAGGTGAACTACGCCTACATCATTGCCGGTGTGCGGCTGCGCTTCGCAGGCAGTAAGTAGAGACCACCTGCACCCATCGCCAACGCCGCCCCCACCAGGGCGGCGTTGCTGCATGCGCGCACCGCGCACGGCACGCACAGGCCCTTTTGTGCTTGACACCACATTTAGTTGTGAACTATCGCACCGATCCGCCCATACCGACCTAGCTTGTCCTCGGTTTGGCACCGCTTCCAAACTTCCGAAGACCTGTAGGTGGTCTTCAACCGAAGGCGAAACACTGTCTTAAGTCCTTCGCTGCTCATCTACGATCTCAGATCGTCCATTCTTTAAGCGGCTTTCGATCGCGGGTAACGATGCTCCCCGGTCCCTTGAAGTGATCCACGTTGGCGCAATTGTCCCGGGCCCGGGAACAGCTGCTCGTCCCCACCCCGCTCCACGAGCGGGGACCCCGCGATCGCCCACCAGGTACCGGCCAGCCAAGCGGCCCGATACCCTCGAAAGCCACAACACCATCTATCATGGATACCGTAAAGACCACACCCGTTGCCACCCCCTTCACCATCGTTGATAACACGTGGGGCGCCACCAAGACCAAGCTCAAGGGCAAATTCACCCAGCTCACCGACGCCGACCTCCAGTTCGTGGCCGGTAAGGAGAGCGAGCTGGTGGCACGCTTGCAGACCAAGCTCCACAAGAGCGAGGCCGAAGTGCAGAAACTGATCAACACGATCTGAGCCTGCCCCACCCCGGTGGGACGAACACCCGCCGACCATGGAAGCCAACTCATTATGATCCTTCGGGCTACGCCGGGACCTTTCGCGACCATCCGGCGTTGCTCAACCCTTACAGAGCCCCAGCTCTGCGCGGGTCGCGCGCCTTGGCTGGTCGCGAAATCCCTCCGGCTCGCTTCCAAAGAACATCATGAGACGGCTTCTTGACCGGGGGCCTTGCTGGCACAGTGCCGGCAGGGCCCCCGATCCGGCAGGGGCTCTCCTCTCCCTATCCACGAACACCACTTCCCATGAAGAACGCTACTCCCCGCAAACCCACACAACACACCACCGACCGGCAGCTGGCCGAAAATGCCCGGCGCTGCGTGACCGACAACCTGGTGGTGCATGTGGACACCATGAACGCACAAGGCACCGTGGCCCTCTGTTCGGTGGAACAGCACAGCCACGGCCTTTTCCGGCGCCACTACCCCATGAACGAACTGTTGTGGCGCGCTGAGCAGGCGCTGAGCCCCCTGATCGGCATGGGCATCGTGCCGCTGATCAGTGTGCGCCACCAGGACCTGCACAACACCACCGCACCGCCACCGCCCACCACGCGCTACCTGCCCTACCTGCTGCAGCTGCTGCGCAACAGGCTCGGCTTTCCGCAGGCGCACCACGCCGCCGGTGCCGTCACCGAAGTGGTGGACCCCTTCGGCTGGCAGCAGGCCCACGACAAGGCCGCGAAGGCTTGAGAGCTTGCCCCTGCCCCTTCCCTTTCCGTACCAATGCAGATCACCCGACCATGCCGGGTGATCCCCAACAACCCCGGCACCAGGCCCGGGCCGTTGTTCGTCGTATGAAGTTCCTCGTGCGCTCCGCAGTTGCGCACGCGCAGCGCGCATCAGGCGCGGCCGTGACCGATATGGCCGCAGGTGGCGTAGGAGCGCAGGCAGGGCAAAGAAGACCTCCTGAAGGAAGGCCCCTATGATCAGCGTGTCCTGATCGCGGTCCGTTCCATCCGAACGGACCTGACCTGTTTAGGCATCTTGGGTAGCTTGCCCGAATACAGTGTATCGAAACGGAAGCACATCTCCCAGTCATCCCAATACACATCCACGTTGCGGTGCAGTTTGAACTCCCGGAACCGGGTAACATCCAAGTACTGACCGTTCATCGGGTTCTGTCCGGCACCACTGAGGAATGGACGGAAGTCGATCTCCGACACATGACCATCCGTGAACTGAAAGCGAATGATGTAGTCACCCTTGTAGGTGGCCTTTTTGATCCTTACATCGTCTGCGATCTTCATTTTACACGGCGTGTAACGCGCACCGGGGTAATGCGCTTGTGTTCAATGTAGAATGCGGTCCATTTATCCACGATGTCGTCCTTCATCGCACGAACGAATTGTTCGGCGTCGCGGCGCTCCTTCTCGTTCAACATCTCCGCCCCCCGCTTGTTCCTCCATCGCAGTTCCACCAAGTTACCCTCAACGATAATGAGCATGATGATCCCTTCGCGATCACCGTGCTGCACATGCAAGTGCATGGGATCATGGTCATCGCTGTAGAAAAGGAAGATCAGGCCGAAGTACTCGTAAAGCTTGGGCATGCTGTACAAATGTATCCACTACACAGCACGGGACCGGGCAGTACTCCACCATCTAAACCTTCGCCGGGTCTCCCGACGAAGGAGGGGACCCGGCGATAGGGGTAAATACATCTACCGGGAATGGACAGGTATGAACGGGAATTGGAAAGACCATCCAAGCCTGCATTCATTCACGTACATCAACGTCCATTCACGGTTCCCTTTACCACACCGCGCACCCTTGACTACTGCACCGCCACATGTTGCACCACCACCCTGCCGGCCCTATCGGTCACCTGCACCAGGTAGGTACCCGCGGCCAGCCCTTGCACATCCACATCGGCACGGTGGCCGCTCACCACATGGTGCTGCACCATGCGGCCATCCACCGCCAGCACATGAATGTGGTGCAGCGCCGCTCCCGTGGTCGTCACCGTGAACCGCTCGTGCGCCGGGTTCGGGAAGAGCGCGATGCCCGCTTCCCTTGCTTCCGCGATGCCGGTGGGGATGCTCGCCAACAGCTCGCTGGTGTTGGTGCGTATCGGAAGGTTGAAGTCGAAGTAGATGTCCGCCGCGTTGCTCAGCACCGTGCCGGGCAGCACGGGGCCCACGGGCCGTATGCGAAAGGCCACGGCGCCGTGGCTCAGGGCCTCGTTCGTGTTGCTGTCCGGCAGCAGGATGTTCGCGAAGCGCCACTCCACCACGCGGTCCGGCTTGAAGCTCACGGTGAACGGATGGCTCGCCGCGCCCTGCACGTAGGTCGCCATGTCCAGGTCGGTCTCCAGCGTGTCGGTGATCACCACCGTGAAGGCCGTGTCGGTGCCCGTGTTCTGGAACCGGATCACATAGTCGATCCACTCGTCCTGCGTGATCAGGTATTCCGTGGCGCTCTGGCCGCTGCTGGTAAAGGCGGTCTTGTCGTTGGGGTCGTAGCTGCCGGTCACGGGGCGCGTGGCCACGAACCCGTTGTTCGCCGTGTTCGCTTCGGCGCCATTGTTCTGCACGGTGAAGATGGCGCTCACCACCTGCCCCAATGTGGCCTGCACGCTCACTTGTGTGATCAGCTGCACGTTCACGGTCGCAAAGGCAGCCACGGCGGGCAGGTCCCAGGTCAGCGTGCTGCCGCTCACCGTGGTGGGTGCGGGCGTGGCGCTCACGTAGCTCAATGCGGGGTCCAGTTCGCAGGTCAATTGCACGGTGGCACTTGGCGCCGCGCCCGTGTTCGTCACCTGTGCCCACACAAGGTGCGTAAAGCCCGGACGCGCCGCGTTGTTCACGGCCGATCCCGACAGGTCCATGGGGGTGGTGCTGCTGGCGCCAATGCTCAATGTGGTCACGCTGCCGCTCACGTTGAAGGGGATGGGTTGCGCTTGCGGACAGACCGGCGTTAGCGTGGGGTCCAGCACCGTAAGGGTGTACGCGCCATCGGCCAGGCCACCGGCAAAGGTGCCATCGCTGTTGGTGATCAGCAGCTGCGCTCCGGGGTCCACCTGCAGGGTGCGGTACGGAATGCCCGGCTCGCCGGCATCGTGCACACAATCGGCGTCGCCATCCACGAAAAGGGTGCCTTCCACGGTGCCGCAGCCCGGCCCCACCTCCGTTACCGTGAAGGTGAGCGCGGAGGTACACGCCGTGCTGTGGTAATCGAACGCGGCCGAATACGCCCCGGCCGCCAGCCCCTGCAGCGTGAAGTTGGCCAGGCCGGTGTTCTCCGTGGCCACCACGGCACCGGTGGAACTGGTCACCACCACGTCCGCTGGCCATAGCTCCTGCTGCGACAGCACCACGCTCCCATCGCCATTGCCGCAGGTGGCCGGTGTCACCGTGGCCACCTGCCAGTGGTTGTCGGCGTCGAACACCGGCGGTGTGAAGGTGAAGGCGGTGCCTGTGCATCCGAACGGGTCGTACACGTCGTAGCTGTAGTTCTGCCCGGCACAGAACCCGAAGAACACCGGGTCGCCCTGCGGGGTGGTGGCCAGCAAGCTGATGCTGGGGTCGTTCCAGCTGAAGCTGTAGGGCGGTGTGCCGGGGTACATCTCGGCCGGCATGGCCATGGCCCCGTTGCATTGTCCTTCGCAGGGCACGCCGAACCCGGTGATGGCATCCGCGCCCGCATACGTACCATCGCCCACGGGCAGCATCACCAGGTCGGCAGGCACCACCACGTTGAAGGTGGCCTCCAGCCCCAGGGCATCGATCACCGTTAGATCATAGCTGCCCGCGAACACCCCTTCCAAGTAGGCCCCTCCCTGCCCGACCGGTGGCTCGGGCGTCCACAGGTAGGTGTACGGTGCATCGCCACCCGTGACCACGGCCAGCACCGCACCATTCGATAACGAGCAGACGGCCGGTATCACATCGAACGTGCAGTCCAATTGGGCGTTGGCGTGCAAGGTGCCAAGCAGCAGCAGGGGGAGCAGGAGGCGCATGGGTTGTCCGGTTGCACAGTAGACGGCCCACTTGCGTGCCGGTTGTGTTGTGCAACTGCCACAAGGTAGGAACCGGTGCTTTGGCCGTGCCGCGGGTCCGTGCCATGCGCGGCGCCCGCCACCCCCAAAAACAACAACCCCGGCACAGGGCCGGGGCGGTTGTTCGGCATGTAACCCTTGCCGAGAAATTAACCTACCCCTAGTTCGTTGGGGCCGCCCCCAAGGTGACGACCCACCCCTTGGGAGAATTCCCGATGCCTTTGGCACAACCACCGCCCCGCTTTTTCAGGCACCCGCCCCACCGGCGTTGCAGCGCGTTCAGGCTACTGCGCACACCACTAAGAAGAGTTTCTGGGCGGTTCATCACGGCCCGGCAGCAGCGTTCGGTTACCGTTCCTCGTTCATTTTGGGTCCAAGTCCGCCGAGTTTGGGTCCAAGTCTGGCTCATCTGGGTCCAAGTTCGAGAGACTTGGGTCCAAGTTCGGCTCATCTGGGTCCAAGTTCGCGGGACTTGGGTCCAAGTTCGGCTCGTTCGGGTCCAAGTTCGAGGGACCGGGGTCCACGTCCGATGAGAGTACGGACCATATATACAAGGTATCGGTGTACCGGTAGGCAGCCTTGCTGGCGTTCTACGGCCTTGGGGCTCCTTGGCCTCTTGGCCGGGGTGCATTCAGGTGGCCGGAGGCCAGAGGTCGTTAGGTGGTAGGCCTTTACTTAACCTAATCGATAACTTGATAGCAGAGACGTTCCTTAGTTTGCAGCATGAATCAGGTCCCGGAGCATAGTTCCTTGCGAATAGATCGTTTGGCCGGGGCATTCCATCATAAGTCAACCACCTACAAGTACTTCTGGTTTCTTGCCTTGCTGGACGTATTGGATGAAGGGAGGACTTCCATTCCCCTTCGTTCCCTGTATGTCCGAATGATCAAACATGCATGGTACCCGGTCAATTACTTCCGGCTATCATTTGGTGTGGCTGACAAGTTGCACGAGGTGGTACACCAATTAGCCATGCTTGAGGGTCTTCCAGCACAGATCAAGGCAAACGACCTTGAGTTCGCTCTGTTGCATTCCGAAGTTTTGAAAAGCATCAGGGCCATCAACAGTTTGGGCCGTTATGTGCCTTACCGCTTCTTGGTTCCATGGGTTAACGTTCCCGGCGATAATGACAAGCTGGTCATGAGCCGGTCACAGGATGCGAAATACGGAGCACCGTATGCCTTGTTCGCCGACCGGATCGAGGTACCTGTTGAATGGGCCGAGTACTTCACCATCCATAGTCCAGTATTACGCGATTTCACCATGTGGAACCTCGCGCAATTCATACAGGCACGCAACCCCAACGTACCGCAGGTGGTGGACAAGCTGGTGCGCCCGCCCACGCGTAATGCGCTCAACGCCCAACGCAACCTATGGAATGCCGTTATAGACCACACTGGTGATCTGCCATGTATTTACACAGGCAGTCAACTCGCCGGGGCGGACTACCATATGGAGCACTTCATCCCTTATGCTTTCGTAGCGCACGATCAGCTCTGGAACTTGGTACCAGCCGACCCTGGCTACAACCTCACCAAGAGTGATCGCTTGCCCAGCCTTGATCGCCACCTACGTCCCTTTATCGAAGCGCATTGGAAACTGGCCACCGTGGTGCGTGAGAATGACTTGCGCACCAAATTGCTTGAGGACTACTTCACCATCGTGCCTGAACCCTTGCACCAGGTGACCGACCGCAACCTCTTTACTGACAAACTCCGGGATACCATTGTGCCTCTGCATGGAATCGCAGCGAACAGTGGATTTGGGGAGGTGGAGAGGTAGGGCCGGAACTATAACTCCCGAAGGCCTGATTCGATCAGGAACTGAGCTGTTCTTTCGAATCCAGCTGGTTCTTGAGTTGGGTCTGAATCAGAACCCCTGGGAACCCAAATGATCATCCCCTCTCTGGCACGGGTCATCAGCACCCTATAAGAGTTTAGCAGGTAGCGCTGGTCGCGCTCCTGCTTCATCATGGTCCACTTTGAACCTATGAGCTTGCGCATTTGCCAATTGCCGAAATCATCGCGAAGGAGATCGCCACCCCAACAAACGCAACTCAGATCGACCTCTAATCCTTGGCATTCGTATTCGGTTGCAGCAACCTCCAATTGATTAGATGCACGAATGTCATCTAGGTCATTCAAGAACCAATCTATGTAGAGCTTCTTATTCCCTTGCCGAAACCCGGATGTGAGTTCTATTCCCTCTGCACGTAGCCTAAGGGCACCCGAACTTGCCAATAGACCGCAGCGCCGTTCACCCCGAGTCTGAACTCTTAACCATCGCCGGGCAGTGGCAAGTTCCCTCGTCAGTGCCAAAGGGAACCCTTTACACTCCGAAACTATCTCTTTGGCACGCTCAGAATCCCCTTCTACAACTGCATCTACCCATCTTGAAACAGCTTCCGCTTTATAAGAGCGTTGGCTGACGTTCAAATGCAGAGATGGCTCAGTGTAGACCAAAGGTCTTGCAGATCCGTCTTCAGCGAATAGCTGCTGCATACGATCAGTCTGTCCAGCATTCAGTGCAGTAGGCGAAACTGCCACAGTCCAATGCGGAAAGCGGTTCTGTAGTGCACGACCCCATTCAGCCAAGCCCGCTTCACCCGTGTTGATCTCTTGCCCACCACCAACCAAAGCAACGATCACAGCCCAATCGGTATGTCGATCCATAATGGACAGAATCAGTTCTGGCTCAGATTCTTGCCGATCGATCTTCTTGGCACATTGCTCTGCATCCCATGCTCGTTGAGCCTCATCGAAGATGACCAGATGTTCATTAGGCACGTCCTTTCTCGGAATTGAGTCCTTGATGAATGCATGGACGTTCTGAATGAACGTGCTTACCGTGCGCTCTGCTTCATCGCTCCGCTGCTTCTTCTTGAAGTCTTTTGCGATCGCTGCAGAAACGATTTTCACCAGGGGTCCATTACCCGACAGAAAAACACCAACACCCTCGGTTAGCGCCCTCACCTCAGGGTTATGAGCGACGTTAAGGCCAGCAAGCGTCTTTCCAGCTCCCGGCACACCAGTGACAACACAAATCAATTTAGTGTTTGTCCGTTGTGCCTCCTTGATCAAATGAACGATCCTATCAGACGTTTCTCGTAGATTCTTAGCCTCTGCATGCGACCTAGCAATCTCGCGAACATCATGTCCTGCATACAGTGCTTCCGCTGCCTCAATAATCGTAGGCACAGGACGGTACACGGAAGATTCCCATATGCTTGGATCGATATGCTCCCCCTTACTTGAGTATTGCTCGACACAGGTTCTAAGCCGCGATAACAGGTCTGTTTCACAGGCCCGAACCACGTGCTTTACTTCATCCAAGCTTGCGAGACCGAGTTCTTCTTCAACGGGTTGAGCGCGCGTTGTAATTGCAACGGGCACAATTAATCGACCCTGGCTTTGCTCGTGAAAATCCCTCAGGTCAAGTGCATAGTCTTCAACCTGCCGCGAAGTACTCTTCTGGTACTTGGTCTCACCGGTCTTGAACTCAAGGCAGAATACTGTGCCCCGTATGAGAAGTACAACATCAATGCGCTTCTGTCTGCGTGGAATTGGATACTCGAACAGAACTCCCCAACTCGGTGCTTCGGGGTATTCTCTGACCAGATCTGCAATGACGCGTTGCAGTATCTCGATCTGAATCCGCCATGCCTTTGACTGCCGCTCCTTTAAATCGGTGAAACCACTCTCAGAGCTGCGTTCATGAATGATACCCAAGATCCTTTTCGGGTCTTCACCTAGAAACTCAGCGAATGAGGAACGATAGTAGGCGAGCATACCGATCACTTACCTCCTAACAACCATTCTACGGTCACGCCGAGGGCCTTGGCAAGTGCTTTAACCTCATAGTCCAATACACTGCGCTGCCATGTCTCAATCTTGGATATTCCAGCTCGATCGATAGTCACTCCGAGCAGGGCTAGCTTACCCGAAAGCTGGTCTTGCGTCAAAGGTTCCTTGCCCCTCGTGCGTGCTTCTTTGACTCGTGCACCGACAATATTGACTCGTTCTGAATGCTCCATGATCAAGGGAGCAAGCTATCAGGGCCAACGAAGGAGGGTGTTCTAGTTTAGAACACCGGACGCTACATTGCATTCCCAATAGACAGCAGCGCCTATCGAAGATCCATGTCTGAATGGAGAAAGACTACGTCATCCGCCTGAACGCCTTCGACCTCGGCCAGTTGCTGGATGGTCTCGAAGTCCGCGCCAATGCATGGCGCCACACCGCCGAATACCTCGAAACCGGACAATTCCCTGTGCCGGACTTCGTGATGGAGGAATGCTCCGATGCCTTTGAGGCCCGGAAGTTGGCTGACCATTATGAGCGCATCATTGCGCTGGTGCTTGAGCAGAAAGTAATGCAGGACCAGCTATGAATTCGCGCTATCATGCAGAGCTGGTCAAGCTGGGCTTTGCTATTCCCATTGAAACCCGCTACACCGTGCGGTGCAAATGGCGCCCACCCCGTGATCAATGGCAGCTACTGGGTGCCAAGTGGAGAACCGTGGTCGTGGTGATCGACCATAGCGGAAGCCCCCAAAGTGCAGCGATAGATGCATGCCTTCATCTCATCGCTGTTCAACGCGGAAAGGTGGAAGCGCTTGAGGTGCTCGAACCTTTCACAGAGCGATGCGTGATCACCAACACAACGTTCGACCGCAGCTGGTATGGCGATGTGGTGACGTGGGCCGGTGATGTGGTGCAGGTGTACGCAGAACCGTAGCACCCCCTACCCCACCACGATCGCGTAGTACAGCGGCATGCCCAGGGTGATGTTCATGGGGAAGGTGACGCCGAGGGCCATGGGGATGTAGAGGCCGGGATCGGCCTTGGGGGCGGCGAGGCGCATGGCGGCGGGCACGGCAATGTAGCTGGCGCTGGCGGCGAGGATGGCGAACATGAAACGGTCGCCCACGCCGGGGGTGATGTGGCCGCTGAGCCAGGCCACGGCGCAGCCGTTGGCCAGCGGCAGCAGCAGGGCCACCAGCGATACGAAGCCGCCGTACTTGCGGAAGGCGCCGAAGCGCGCGGCGGTGACCATGCCCATTTCCAGCAGGAACACGGCGAGGAAGCCCTTGAAGATGTCGGTGGTGAAGGGCTTGATGCCCTCGGCCTGCTTGGTATCGGCCACCAGGCCGATGAGGAGGCTGCCGATGAGCATGAGCACGCTGCCGTTGGTGAGGCTGTGGCGCAGCATGTGGCCCAATGAAGGGCGCGTGGTGCCCTCCTTGTCGTAGCGCATCAGCAGCACCATGCCCACGATGATGGCAGGGCTTTCCATGAGGGCCATGATGGCCACCATGTGGCCGCTGAAGGGCAGCTCCTTGGCCTCCAGGAAGCCGCTGGCGGCCACGAAGGTGACGGCGCTCACCGAGCCGTAGGCGGCGGCAATGGCGCCGGCGTTCTGCACGCCCAGGCGCTTGCGCAGCAGGAAGAAGGTGTAGAGCGGTATGGCGCTGGCGATGCCCATGCCGAAGAGCAGCTCGGCGGTGAACTGGGCGTTGAGGTGCTCGTGCGCCAGCTCCTGCCCGCCCTTGAAGCCGATGGCGAAGAGCAGGTAGAGGCTGATGAACTTGATGGTGCTGGGGGGGATCTCCAGATCGCTCTTGACCAGGAAGGCCACGATGCCCAGCGCGAAGAAGAGCAGCGTGGGGTTGGTGAGGTTGGCAATGAGGAGCTGGGTGTCCATGGGCGGGGATCAGGGCCGGGGCGGGGCCACGATGGTGAAGGCGTTCTTGAGCAGCACGGCGTTGGGGAGCGAGATGGTGCCGCCCTCGTCGGTACGCAGGAACACGAAGAAGTAGGTGATGTCCACCAGTTCGCCCTCGAGCTCCTGCCCCTCGAACTGCACGCGGATGCGGTCGCCCACTTTCACGGGGTGCTGGAAGAAGAGCACCACGCTGGCGGTGACGTTGGAGAGGATGGACATCTCCGCGAAGAAGGCCACGCCGAGCACGGTGATCACGGAGGTGGCGAAGAGCAGGATCTCGTTCTGCTTCATGCCCCAGATGGCGGCGAGCACCAGCGCCAGTACCACCAGGAAGAGCAGGTCGAGCAGGCGGAGCACACTGCCCTCTTCCCCGGCCTTGTAGGCCGAACGCACCACGGCACTGCGCACGAAAAAGCGGCCGATGCGGCGCAGCGCGATGTAGCCGAGCAGGCACGCTACGCTCTCCAGGATCTGCGGGAGGTGGGCGGCGATCAGTTGTTCCATCGGGGAGTGCTTGGTGCGGTGCGCGGGGCGGTCAGGCGGTGCGGGGTTCGGCGCGCATCAGAACGCACAGAAGTAGGTGATGGCATCGGCCGCTTCCGGCGAGCCCAGGTCGGCAGCACGCCGCAGATCGTCGCAGCCCTGCTGGGGGCGGTAGGTCATGTGGTAGGCCAGCCCGCGGTTGAAGTAGGCGTTGGCATTATCGGCGGTGAGGCTGATGGCGCGATCGAAGTGGTCGATGGCCTCGGTGTACTCGCCGTAGAGCATGTGCAGGTTGCCCTTCATGGTCCAGGCCTGGGGGTCGTCCGGCGTTTGTTGCAGGATGCGCTTCACGTCGGCGAAGGCACCGGCGTGGTCGCCCAGGTGCTTGCGTACGAAGGCGCGGTTGTACTGGGCCTCCAGGTAGCCGGGCGCCAGTTCGATGGCGCGGTCGTAATCATCGCGGGCGCCGGAGAGGTCGCCATCGCGCTTGCGCACCAGGGCGCGTTGGAAGAAGACGTGCGGCCTGTCGTGGGCGATGTGGATGGCCGCATCCATGTCGGCACGCGCGGCGGCGTTGTTGCCCAGCTGCAGGTGCACCAGCCCGCGGTCGTAGTGGGCCAGGTCGAAGTGGGGGTCGAGCGTAAGGGCGGTGTCGAGCAGGGGCAGGGCCTCCTTCCAGCGCTGCTGTTTCATGAGGGCCACGGCGCGCAGGGAGTACACCAGGGCCAGGCCGGGTGCATGGCGGTGCGCGCGCTGGAACCACTCCCCTGCCGCCGGTGCGTTGCCGAGCTGCAGTTCCACGATGCCGCGCTTCAGCAGCAGCATGGCATCGGCCGGGTCGTGCTGCAGCAGGGTGTCCAGTTCGTTGCGCGCACGGTCCAGGTCGCCCACCTCCAGCCAGGCATCGGCGCGGTGCTCGCGGACCAGCTCATCGTAGGGGTGCAGGGCAATGGCCACGGACCAGTCCTCCTGTGCACCCTTCACATCGTTCACCAGCAGGCGCAGCTTGGCGCGGCGGTCGTAGATGTACTCGCTGTAGGGGTTCAGGGCCAGCGCGCGGTCCATGTCGGCCAGGGCCTGCGTGTACTGGCCCAGCCGGCTCAGCAGCGAGGCGCGCTTCATGTACGCATCGGCAAAGCCCATGTCCATCTGGATGGCGTTGGTGTAGTGCAGCAGCGCCTGCTCGCTGTTGCCCAGGCGCAGCAGCATATCGCCCTGTTGGATCAGTTGAACAGCGTCCAGCCGGTTGTTGATCTGCGCGTGCACGGCGAGCGCCGGCAGCAGCGCGAACAGGAGGTGGAGCAGGCGGTGCATGGCGCTCACACCTTGGCGGTCTGCTCCAGCAACTGGCGCTGGGCCTCGGGGTCCATGTTGGTCACAGGCGTGGCGTGCATGCGCACCAGGTCGGTGCCGAGCAGCTCCGTGGCCACGCGTTCCAGTTCGCGGTACAGCAGCGCCTTGGTCATGCCCTGCAACAGCAGCTGGCTGGTGCGTGTGAGCTTTCCGTCCTGCCAGAGCAGTTCCTCATGGTCGGTGTCCAGGGTGGGGAACAGCAGCAGGTGGTTCTCCATCAGGTGGGCGGCCAGCTGTTCGGCGGCGGCCACGGTGCGGGTCTGGAAGGTCACGTGGATCATGGGGCTTCAGGGGGGTTAGCGTTGCCAGGCGTTCCAGAGGGTGCCGGCCTCATGATCAAGGGCGAAGAAGGACTTGCGCAGGCGGGCCTCGAGGTCCACCTGGCGGATGCGTGCATCGATGAGCGGCACCTCGCGGGCGTTCACCAGAAAGAGGGAGCTCTCGCCGGCCTCGAAGCGTTGCAGTTCGCCGCCGAGCAGGCGTTCGTTGTTCACCACCATCTCACCGCCCAGCTGCACCTGCGAGCCGAAGACGGCGATGTCGTTGAGGCGGGCGTTGATGCGGTTGCGGATGCGCAGGCGGTCGCGCTCCAGGCCCAGGGAGGCATCGGTGAGGCGCAACTTGGCCAGCGACAGTTCACCCCGTTCGCGGCGCAGGAAGAGCGGCATCTTGAAGCCCACGCCGAACTGGTAGCCTTCGCCGAGCAGGGTGACGTTCTCCGCGTTGTTGGCCGCGCCGCCATCGCCGAGCCATTGGTACTTGAGGTCGAGCTCGGGCTTGAGGTATTCGCTGCGCAAGCGACGATCGATGTCGAGCTGCTCGATGCGCGCGGAGGCCTGGGCCAGCAGCGGGTGCGCATCGATGGCACGGGCAATGGACGTATCGGCCAGCGTGAAGGTGAGCGGCGAGGTGAGATCGGTGGGTTCGGGTACCACGTTGGGCTGCAGCTCCAGCGGCCGTTGGTCGGCGTCCCAGAGGTGGTCGCTGAGGCGCAGGCCGGCGTTGCGGAAGGCGAGGTCGGCCTGTTGCTGGCGCATCTGGCGGTCCTGCACCTGCAGGTAGGCCTCCAGGGTGTCGATGGCCGCGCGGTCGCCGCCGCGCCAGCTGCCGCGGATGGCATCGAGGCGGATGGTGGCGAGGGTAACGGCGTTGTTGCTCACCTCCAGCGCGCGGTAGGCGGCCACCCAGTCGGTGTGGTCGCTTAGGGCCTGCAACAGCAGGTCGTTCAGCATCTGGATGCGTTCGGCCTGCGTGGCGCGCAGGTAGGCCTCGGAGCGGCGCAGGGTGGCGCGGCGCTGGTCGATGAAGAGGCCCTGGCCCAGACTGAGCTGTCCGCCCACTTTCAGCAACCCATCACTGGGCGTGAAGGCCTGCGGGTCCAGCAGATCACCGCTGTTCTCCTGGAAGCCGGCGAAGAGCTCCACGCCGAACCAGGTGGGCACCTTCAGGCCGGCATCGAAGAGCTGGAAGTAGGTCTTGTCGTCGTAGAGCTTCTCGTCGTAGTCCACGGTGGCCATGGGGTCGAAGCCGCCACGCGCACTACGCACCGCCATAGCGCCGAGCTCGGGGCGCAGCGCCGCCTGCCGGGCCATGGGGTGGTTCTCGAGCACCAGGCGCACGAAGGCCTCGCGGGTGAGCACCACCGGCACTTGCGCGCTGAGCGGGGCCACCAACAGTAGCAACAGCAGGGTGATGCCGGTGCGTCTCATTTCTTCGCCGCGGTTCCGGTGATGTTGGCCTGTGCCTCGGTATACAGGTCGGGCGGGAACCCGTTGATCTGCCGCCACAGTTCGTACCAAATGGGCACATCGCTCATCAGGGCGAAGCCCACGGCGCCGCCGCCTACGCGCAGGGCGGTGGGCCAGGCCGCATCGGCGCTGTCGGGCCCCACCAGGATGCGGTAGCGGCCGTTGGGGCTGATGAAGTTGTCGATGGCCACCACCTTGCCGCCGAAGGTGCCGTAGCTGCTGTTGGGCCAGCCGCTGAACACCACGCTGGGCCAGCCATCGAACATGAAGCGCACCTTCTGGTCCTTGGTGATCAGGGGCATGTCCATGGGGCGCACGTAGAGCTCCACGGCGAGCGAGGCACTGGTGGGCATCACGCTCACCAGCGGGTCGCCCTCCTTCACGGTCTCGCCCAGACCGGTGACCACGGCCTTGGTGATGTAGCCCTGTTGCGGCGCGGTCACATAGTAGTTGCCGGCGCGAACGGTGTAGTTGGCCAGGTCCACCTGCATCTTGCTCACCTCGCCCTCGGTGGTGTACATCTGGCTCATGCTGGCGAACTTCTCGCTCTCGGCCTTGCTCAGTTTGTCGCGGAAGTCGTTGCGGATGCCGTTCACATCCAGCTGCGCGTTCAGCAGTTCGTTGCGGGCATCGAGCAGCTTGTTGCGGGCATCGATCAGGGTGGCATTGGCGCGTTGCTGTGCCACCTGGCGTCGTTCCAGTTCCACCTTGCTGATGAGGCCTTCCTTGAACTGTTGTTCGCCGCGCTCGTACTGGTCGTCGGCCACCTTGATCTCGGTGGTGGCGGCCACCACGCGGATGCTGTCGCTCTGCAGTTTGAAGCGGGCCTGCATGATCTTGTTCTGCGCCTGTTCCAGCTTGATGCGCAGGCCGGCGGTGAGGGCATCGATCTGCGCGTCGAGGGCGTGCACCTTCTCCTCGTAGCTGCGGCCGGTGAGCTCCTTGGCGGTGATCTGCTGCTGGGTGCGTTCCAACAGCAGCGGGTCGAAGTACTCGGCCTTCACTTCGCTGAGGCGGAGGATGGTGTCGCCCTTCTGCACGAACTGTCCTTCCTGCACGAACCACTCCTCCACCCTACCGGGAATGATGGCGTGGATGGTCTGCGGACGCTGGTCGGGCGAGAGGCTGGTGAGGCTGCCGCGTGCGCGGATGTTCTGGGTCCACGGCAGGAAGAGGGCGAGGAGCACGAGTGCGCAAATGGCGATGAGCCACTTGGCGAACAGGGCATTGGCCCGGGCGACACCGATGGTGCGGAAACACCCGAAGGTGCTCCGGTTCAGGACCGGTACGGAGTTATGGGGGCTCAGGTCAAGCATGGCTCAGATGTTCTCGAGGCGACCGTTGCGCAGGTGGAGGGTGCGTGTGCAACGCTGCTGCACCCAGGGATCGTTGCTGACAATAAGGAGGGTCCACGGCCGTTCGGGCGCAGTGATGTAGCCCAGCAGCTGTTCGCGCTCGTGCACCTCCCAGTCCTGCAGGCTGTCCTCCAGCAGGATCATGCGGGGCTTGCCGGCGATGGCGCGGGCCTGCACGATGCGTTTCACCAGGCTCTTGGGCAGGCGTGCGCCCTGTGGGTCCAGCTTGGTGAGCAGGCCTTCGGGCAGCATGGCCAGGCGTTCCATGAGGCCGGTGACCTGGCAGGCCTCGATCAGTTCGCTCTCGGTGATCCACGAACGGCCCACGGCGATGTTGTCCATTACGGTACCGGAGAACACGTCCTCGTCGCTGAGGCTGTCGCCGATCATGGAACGCAGGTGCTCCAGGTCGAGGCTGGTGGCGGGGTGACCATCGAACATCACGCTGCCCTCGGTGGGCGCCATGCCACCGCCCAGCAGGCGCAGCAGGGTGGTCTTGCCCGATCCGTTGGTGCCGCTCAGGCACACCTTCTCGCCGGCCTTCAATTGCAGATCGATCGCATCGAGCACGGGGCGTTCGTTCCACTTCGACTGGAAACCGAGGGCCTCCGTGCGCACCTCCAGGCCCTTCGAGCCATCGGTGGAGAGCACGCTGAGCCCGCCCGTGCGCTCAAGCTCCAGGTCGGTGACCTGCCCGATCTTCTCCAGGGCCGTGAGCACATCGAACACGGAGGAGATGGCGAGGATGATCTTCTCCACCGCGTTGATGAGCAACAGGATCACGATCTCGGCGGCCACGAACTGGCCCAGGTTCATGCCTTCGTTGATCACCAGCAGGCCGCCCAGTGCCAGCAGGCCCAGCGTGATGACCACCTTGAAGATCACCAGGGCGGAGTACTGCCCCACCAGCACCTTGAAGTGCGCCTGGCGGGCCTTCACATAACTGGACACCAGCGCATCGGTGCGTTCGATGGGCAGGTCCGTGCGGCCCACCATCTTGAAGGTGTCCTGGTTGCGGCCGATCTCCTCGAGCCAGTAGGCCACCTTGTACTTGTAGCCGCTCTCCTCCAGGCTGGTGGCCAGACCGCGCTGGCCGGTGAAGCGGAAGATGAGCAACAGCAGCAACAGCAGCAGCAGGCCGAAGAGGATGAAGAACGGGTGGTATACCGCGAGCAGGATGAGGCACAGGATGATCTGCAGCACGGCCAGCGGCAGGTCCAGCAGCAATTTGGCCAGGCCCTTCTGTACCGAGATGGTGTCGAAGAAGCGGTTGACGAGCTCGGGCAGGTAGCGCCCACCGGCCGCCTCGTAGCGGATGCGCGGCAGGCGGTACGCGAACTCCAAGGCACTGCGTGCGAAGATGCGCTGCTGGATGTTCTCGGCCAGGGCCAGCTGCATCACCTGCAGGCCGCCCGCGAAGCCCACCCCGACGGTGACGAAGGCCACGAGCACGCCCCAGCTGGTGGCCATCTGGCCGCCGCTGATCAGGTTGATGATGGCCTGCACGCCCAACGGCAGGCTGAGGCTGATGGCGCCGCCCACCAGCGCGTAGAGGTAGATGTGGCCGATCTCTCGCTTGTCGACCTTGAGCAGGCGCGTGAGCCGTTGCCAGGGAGTGATGGGGTTCATTGCGGGGCCAAAGTTAGTAAAACAATGCCGCGTGTTTAGTATTACTATATTCGCACCCGGAACATGTCCTCGCACGTCCACCTCCGCCCCGACCCGAACCTGTCCCTAAAGGACCCGGAAGCCACTGAACTGGGGCGTTCCATGGTGAGCGAGGGCCTGGTGCTGATGAACACGCTGGGACTGGAATCGTTCACGTTCAAGAAGCTGGCGGAGCACATCGGCAGTACGGAGGTGAGCCTGTACAAGTACTTCCCCAACAAACATCGGCTTCTCCAGTACTACTTCCAACTCTATTGGTTGTGGTTGCGCCAGGTGTGTGGCCGCCATGTGGAAAAAGCGCACACGCCCCGCGAGGCGTTGGACCATGTGGTGGAGGCCATCTGCGGGGTGTGGCCGAAGGAACTGCCCGAACTGCAACTGGACGCCCATGCCCTGCGGTTGCTGGTGATCAACGAGGGCATGAAGAGCTACCTGCACAAGAACGTGGACGACGACAATGCGCGGAAGCTCTTCACCCCCTACAAGGAACTGAGCGCCTTCGTGTCGGAGCGCCTGGTGGCCTGCCGCGCCGACGTGCCCATGCCCCGCTCCTTCGCCACCACGGTGATCGAGATGGCGCACTCCCTCCCCTTCGCCATGGAACACCTGCCCTCGCTCACGGAACTGAGCAGCCGCAAGGACCTGAAACCGCTGGCGCAGCACCTGCTGCACCGCACCATCACCTACCTCGAACACGCACAACCCCAAAAACGGAAATGAGCCACACCATCACTGTAGCGCAGGGCGACGGCATCGGGCCCGAGATCACCGAGGCCGTGCTCCGCATTCTCGATGCCGCCCAGTGCGGCCTCACCTACGACCGCATCGACGTGGGTGAAAAGGTGTACCTGCAAGGCAACAGCAGTGGCATTCCGGCCGAGGCGTGGGACACCCTGCGCCGCAATCCGGTGTTCCTCAAAGGCCCCATCACCACGCCGCAGGGCAGCGGGTACAAGAGCCTCAACGTCACCATCCGCAAAACGCTCGGGCTGTATGCCAACGTGCGCCCCTGCCGCAGCTTCCACCCCTATGTGAAGACGCAGCACCCGGACATGGACGTGGTGGTGGTGCGCGAGAACGAGGAGGACCTGTACGCGGGCATCGAGCACCGGCAGACCACCGATGTGTACCAGTGCCTGAAGGTGCTGAGCATCCCCGGCACCGAGAAGATCATCCGCTACGCCTTCGAATATGCGCACCGCAACGGCCGCAAGAAGGTGACCTGCCTGGTGAAGGACAACATCATGAAGGTGACCGACGGCATGTTCGCCGACATGTTCCGCCGCGTGGGCCTCGAATACCCCGGCATCCAGCAGGAGGTGCAGATCATCGACATCGGCACGGCGCGCGTGGCCACCCGTCCCGACCGCTACGATGTGATCGTGACGCTGAACCTGTACGGCGACATCATCAGCGACGTAACGGCCGAGCTCACCGGCAGTGTGGGCATGGCGGGCAGCGCCAACATCGGCGACCGCATCAGCATGTTCGAGGCCATCCACGGCAGCGCACCGGACATCTCCGGCATGAACATCGCGAACCCCAGCGCCATGCTGAACGCTGCGGGCATGATGCTCGTGCACCTCGGCATGCCCGAGAAGGCCGAGCTGATCCAGAACGCCTGGCTGCGCACGCTGGAGGACGGCTTCCACCCCGCGGACATCTACCGCGAGGGCGTGTCGAAGGTGAAGGCCGGCACCAAGGAGTTCGCCGATGCGGTGATCGAACGCCTGGGCATGCTGCCCGAAGTATTGAAGCCCGTGCATGCGAAAGGCGGCGAGATGCCTCCATACGTGTACGAGCGCCCGGTGGTGAAGCGCCAGCTCTGCGGCGTTGACCTGTTCGTGTGCGACGCGCAACACACGCCGAACGAGCTCGCCGAGAAACTGCTGAAGGCCTCACACGGCATGCTGAAGCTGAAGCTCATCACCAACCGCGGCGTGAAGGTGTGGCCCGACGGCTTCCCCGAGACCTTCTGCACCGACCACTGGCGCTGCCGCTTCGTGGGCCCCGAGGTGGAGGTGGACATGGACAAGGCCACCTACCAGTCCGTGGGCACGAAGCAAGTGATCCAGCTGATGCAACTGCTGGAGAAAGCGCACATCGAAGTGGTGAAGACCGAGAACCTCTACCTCTTCGACGGCGTTCGCGGCTTCTCGCTGGGACAGGGGGAATAGGTCGCCATGGGCACAACGGCGCTTGCACGCTTCGCCGGCCGCACGCTCGGCGTGGCCACCATCCACGGCAAGGAGCGCGTGATCGGGCCTGCCCTGCTGCAACACCTGCCGCTGGCCGGATACCACGCCATCGCGGAGGTGGACACCGATCGGTTCGGGGCCTTCAGCGGCGAAGTGCAGCGCACCACCGACCCGCTCACGGCCTGCATCGCCAAGGCCCGCCACGGCGCGGAGGTGAGCGGCATGGACCTGGTGATCGCCAGCGAAGGCTCCTTCGGCCCCTACCCGCCCGCGCCCTTCGTGACCTGCAACGAAGAGTGGCTCGTGCTGTTGGATACGCGTGATGACACCGTGTTCCATCAGCGGCACGTGTCGCTGCGAACGGTGTCCGGTGGCGAAGCGTGTACCTCGCGCGCTGCGGTGTCGGCCTTCGCGGAACGCATGCAGTTCCCGGAGCATCAGCTGGTGGTGCGTCCGCGCGAACACTGGCGATCCGGGGACCGGGTGGTGAAGGGCATCGCGAACGCGGAGCAGTTGCACCAGGTCGCGGAAGAGCTGATCGCGACACACGGCACGTGCTGGGTGGAGACCGACCTGCGTGCCATGGCGAACCCCACGCGCATGGCCGTGATCGCCGAGACCGCGGAACGGTTCGCGCAGGAGCTCTCCACCCTGTGCCCATCGTGCGGCGCGTGCTGGTTCCGCATCACCGAAGCGTTGCCGGGCCTGCCCTGCCTCGGTTGCGGCTGGCCCACGCAGAGCATACGTGCCTTCCGCCGCCAGTGCCGTGTCTGCGACCATTCCGCTGATACGCCCCGCGACGATGGCAGGACCGGCGAGGACCCCGGTGCGTGCGGGGTGTGCAATCCGTAGGGCGGACCTCGGAAACGCTCACCGCTCATCACGCCGTTCGTACCTTCAGGCAGCATTCACGCACCTTACGAACGTCATCCGCACATGAACCGGACCTTATCCATCCTCCTCTTCCTGTTCGCGACCCTGATCGGCCAGGCGCAGACCTACTTCTACCTGGACCAGATCGCGGTACAACCCGCCAACCCCACCACGGCCGACAACGTGAGCCTTTCGCTGATCGGCAACCTCAGCGATGGTGGTGCTTACATCCAAACGGCGTTGGCTGATGTGAGCGGCGGAACAGTGAGCATCACCTTGGTGGCCATGAGCAATGGTGGCATCACCGTGTTGGTACCGCACACCGAAGTGATCGAGCTGGGCCAGCTGCCCGCCGGCACCTACACCATCGACTTCACCGACGCCAGCACAGGTATCCTCGATGGGGCACCACTCGCCCAGCACACGTTCACTGTGAGCGGACCGGTGTTCCCTTGCGAGGACCTGACCATTGATGTGCAGTGGGCCTACTTCAGCGACACGGCCATCGTGGTGCATGTGCAACACAACACCGTGGAACAGTTCGACTATCCGAACTTCATCCTCTACGATGCGCAAGGCGATCTGCTCGCATTGGAGACCGTGACCTACTTCGCCATTGCACAGGACAGCTGGCACACGCTGCGGCTGATGGACGACGTTGAAGCACCCGTTGGGCCTTTTGAAGGCAGGCTGGAGCTCTGGACCGGCTTCACCACCACACTGGCCTGCACGTGGGAGCAGACCTTCGACCTGTGCCCGAACACCAGCTGCGTTGCGGTCTACCCCTCGCTCGGCAACTTCGGTGGTGCGCTGCCCATCGGCACTTTCAATTGGACCATCTTCAACGATGGTGGCGATGTGGCCAACGGCCAATTCGTGCTCACGGCGGATGTTCAACAGGACATGGACACGATCTGCCTGACACCTGGCAACTATGGCATGAACGTATCGCCCCTATCACCTCCCACCGGCGGAGCGCCCATGTACTACGTGGCCGGACCAGGGTTAACGTCAACGGAGCTTTGGCCAGTGGTATGGTCGCTGCCCGTGGATCTGAGCTTCGTGCTGCTCCCCTATTGCGTGGAGACGCCAGAAGGCATCGCCGATGACAAGGCACCAGGGTTGATCGTATCCACCACACCAGGTGGCCTGTGGGTGCACACGGTGGATGGCCGGAAGCTGGGCACCCTACAGCTCCTGGACGCACAAGGCCGACCGGTACAAGCAACCACCGCGACCACTGACCGACACTTCCTGGCGGTGGGAACGCCGGGGGTGTATGTACTGCGCACCGGTGACCATACGGTAAAGGTGGTCGCCGGGATGGAGTAAGGACGGCGCGCATGGCTCGACCATCCATCTGATACACGAAGCACTTCTCCGATACCCCTCGGACCGCACGTTGACGGCCGAGGTGGTTGCGAACGCGGGATGCGTGATGGACCGAGAACGCACAGCGGGCCGAATGGTCGCTCATCGCGAACTCACCATTGACCCTTCACGTCCAGTGCACTAACCTTGCGTAACGAACCACGATGCTCCGCATCGTTCGCATCACCCTCTTCGTGTTGGGCGTTATGGTCCTGCTGGGCCAGTTATGGCCTGCCGGCGCGCCTCCCTTCGCACGCAGCGTGAACATCCTGTTCGTAGTGGGTGTGCTGCTCTACCTAGGGCGCGATCTCCTGCGACGCAGTTAGGTCGCCCCCCATCCCGGAGTCGCACCCATCCCGGAGGGTCGATGCTGCAATGCTTTCAGTTCATGTCGACCCGGAGGGTCGACGCTACAAAGCCATAGGTAGCCAACTTTGCACCATGCGCATCCTGCTCCTCCTCACCCAAGGCTTTCTCGCGCTGAATGCCATGGCCGGCGGCATCCTATTGATGGTGGCACCCGATGGGTCCATGCTCCAATTGCCCAGCGACTTCATGCACAGCACCCTCTTCGCCGATTACTTCTGGCCGGGAGCGGTGCTGTTCGGCGTGCTTGGTGTTGGCCACTTGGTCGGCTTTGTGCTGACCGTGCGTCGCTCTCCGATCACGGCGCGTGCGGCGCTGATCCTCGGTACCGGCACCTTGATCTGGATCGGCGTTCAAGTGATGATGACGGAGCTCTTCTGGCTGCAGGGGCTGATCGCATCGTTGGGATTGGTGGAGGTGGTGGCCGGCTTCAGGCTCACAAGAAGTTGAACGCCTCCGTCCACAACCGCTTCAGGTCCCCGCCCAAGAAGAACAGCCGGTATCTCCCTGGAGACATCGTCTTCTTCCCCTCGGGTTGATGCGCGGAAACCCTCCACCGCAGGGCCGGAAGCGTGACCAGGCGATCGTCCCAGTCCGCCCACGGCATGCCACAGTCCATCTGGGTCATGTCGAAGGGAATGCGCTCCACCCAGCCGGTGTCCGTGCGCATTTCGATGCCGAACAAGGGCATGCCGCTCGCGCAACCGCCATCCAGCATCACGCGACCGGTAAGGCGCACCCACACCGTATCGGCGCTCACGCTGTCGACATGCACCTCCTTCAACGGCGGTTGTTGTGCCCAGTACGCAGCCCAGCCCTCCTCGGTCATAGGTGGCGGAGGGGAGTAAGGCGGCACCGGCGGAACGGGCGGCGGAAGGGTGCGGTAGTATTCTTCCAAGGCTGCGAGATCCTGCTTGTAGGCCGCGTCATCCGCGGTGATCAGTCGCTTGGCCAGCGTGTTCGCCGCAGCCACCGACCTTGGTTCTGCGATCAATTCCTCCACGGCATAGCGTCCCTTGCGAAAGCGGATCACATCAGGCGAGGGACGGTCCCAGCGCGCCCACGCCCGGTCGATGAGCGGCTGCATGTCATCCGGCAGGTCGATGCGCATGGTGTCGGTCCCTGCGATCACCACCAGGATGCGGCTTTCGGCTACACCGGTAACAGGTGTGAACACGCGCCAACCACCGTTCCCTTCCTTGAACAGATCACCGCTCTGCAAGGTGATCGTGGTATCGGGCTTCAGCCAGAACTGGTCCGAGTTGTAGTAGAACACCCGTTCCTGGTAGTGCTGATTCACCTCATAGGGGCGATCCAAGGGATCGTCCGCGTTGCCGGGCTGGGAGATCACGAAGCAGAAGTCGGGGGGCTGAGGCTGGGCCAGGGTCGGACCGGCCGTCACCACGAGGATCAACAGCAGAACGGATCGGAAGTGATAGGGCATGCGTGCCATCACCACCCGAACGTCAAGTAGAACAGGCTCTCATGCGCACCCCAGCGCAGGTAGGCGGTGTATCGACCATACGGCAGTTCGGTGATGTCCTCCCACTTGCTCGTCACGCCATCGGCCGGCATGTCCACTCGCAAGCTCATCGCCTCGCTCGTCACGCCCGTGCTGTCCTGCAGGTACAGCTCGAAGCGCGTCCCAGGTCCACTCGCCGGGAACTCAAGCAGGTGGTGCGCATAGTTCGGGTTGCGATCGATATTGATGGACAAGGGCCCGGTACGGAGGCCGTCCGACTCGAGCGTGAACGAATGGCGGGCCGTATCGTAGAGCGCGAGCACCTCGGTGCGCCGTTCCGCCCATAGCGCGTCGAAGCGTTCGGTGAGTGCCATCGTGTTCGGCTCCAGCACGAGGTCGATATTGGTGAACCAGCCTTTGCGGAACGGCAGCAGCACGGGTGGACGCGGTGGCACACCGAGCTTGGCGGTGCGCTCCAACATGAGCGTCTCCATGCGCCCGTCCAGGTTCAGGTCCACGATCATGGTGTCCGTTCCTCGCAGCACGATCAGCTTGTTATCCGGGTAGCCGAAGATCCCGCGCATTTCCACCACCATCAACGGAGCGCCGTTCACCTTGATGCATGGGGTCAAGCTGCGTGGCTGACCGGGGAGGAAAACAGGCCAGCGAGGATCGGTCACGGTCCAGTATTGCCCGCGCCCGATGTACTCCACGCGGTAGGTGCCCTTCAACGGCGTAAGCGTGGGACCATCCTCGATGAAGGCGTAGTTGTGGCGGAACGAGAACTTGTCGAACTGCGCTCCGGCATGGAGTCCAGAGGCAAGGAGAAGGACGGCTAGGAGGTGGCGCATCGGGCTATGGTACACCGAAGATGAGCCGAAGTTCACGCGTTGGGCGCACGTTGGCGCATCGACCCTCATTGTCCACCTCAATCCAACATCATCGGCACCACCAGCTCCACCTTCCCCACATACGGATGCCGCGCCAGTTGCTCCAGCTGCCCGATCAGGAAAGGCCCTGCCAGACCGGAGACAGGCTTCGCTTCCACACCACGATCGCTGAACGCCGCGGAGAGTATCCTTTCATCCGCGTAGCCGGAAGCGGTCTCCGTCAACCGGAAGCCGAACGCATGGAGCAGCCGGTTGATCTCCATCAGGTACCACTGGGCAACCTGCACCTTCATCGCCGAACCATTGAACGTGATCCGCACGATGCCCGTGAACTGGTGCTGCTGGGTCATGCTGAGCCCCGCGTACGGCGTAACGCCTACCCATTCATGGAGATCGCGCTTCTGGTGCTCGGCATAGAGCCCGGCCGTATTGACCACTGGGTTCTTGCGCACCGCTTCCAACTCCGTGTTGTGGTGCAGCTTGAACTTGCCGCCGTTCTTCCGCCGCAAATAGGTGCAGGTATGGGGCTCACACACCAGACCCTGTTCCGCGAACCAGGGCCGCAGGCTGTCCGTGCGAAAGCCACGGTGGTAGTCCACTTCCAGGCGCCGCTCATCGAAGACCAGCCGGGGTTGACGATACCCTTCATCGATCAGGAAATACGGCCCCTTGCGCATCGTCATCCGCACCGTGTCAGGCAGGGACCCATACCACTGGCAGCCGTTCAACAACTTGCCGGCGGCCTTCACCTGCAGGGCATCGTAGCCCTCCGGCACCTCCTCGAAGGTGAAGACGCCGTCCTTCTTTCTCGTCGGCTTCACCCCGCGGTCGCGCGCGTCGCGCAGGCTCACGTGGGCACCCGGCAACGGACGGCCTTCCTCATCGTAAACGACCACAACGAGGGGCTGGGCCCAGGAGGAGGAATGACCGAACCCCGCCAGCAGGCAGGTCAGGATGAGGGGGAACGAATGACGCAGGTGCATGGTGCTGGACACCAAAGATGATGCCCGAACGCGCTCGATCCGGTCACTTCTTCGGCCGCAACCGCTTCGCGCCCTGCTTCACCTGCTTCGCCTCGCTCTTCAAGCGGCGCTCCACTTTCTTCACGTCCTCGCTGGGCGGCAGTTCCTCCGGCTTGATGCCCCGTGCGAGCATCCGCCGTACGGCGGACGGCCTTGTTGCTGGCCACATGCTCATCGCCGATGGACCGGGTGCCACGCAGGTCCTTCTCCAACACGTTGTGGCTCGTCATCTCCGTGGCCAAGTCCTTGGCCTTGATGGCGAGGGTTGAAAGGAAGTCGGCGAGCGGACGGCCATCCGGCGCGCCCAGCTTGCGCTTCATGTCGTTGGTACTGGCTCCGCCGAAGAGCGCCTCGTCGCCCTTGGCTTCGAGGCGCGTGGACAACTCCTGGTTCTGTTGCTTCTTCATGTCTGCAATGCCGTATCGCGATCCACGACGATCACTCACTGCCAGTTCCTGATGACCCACCCTTCAGGCGCTTCACGGCCTTGTCGAAATCGCTCTCATTGTCCGGACCAATGCGGTTCGCCTCGCGGAACCTGGCATACTCGCGCAAGGCGTGGTCATCCGCCTCTTCCTTGCTCAAGTGGCCCACCCCCTCCAGCACCTCGCGTTCGTTCAGGGTGAGGAAGCCGTGCAACTTGTCGATCCAGTCCATCATGCTCATCGGCTTCCTGCGCAACGCCTGCGATTCCGCAAACGCCAGGTACTGTTCAACGATGTTGTTCAGCTGCTTCAGCTCATCCTCATTCAGGTAGTTCTTGGCCACGGTCACATCTCGCGGCAGGATCCGCTCACCCGGCCAATTGGTCAGGCCCATGTCCAGCTTTGCCGCGCTCGCCCTACCACCGATCAGCTCCGCAGCGGTGTATCCTGTTATCGCAAAGTGGAACTTGTTTTGAACGGTCGCATAGAACTTCCGTGTGGCCTCCGCATCGGGGTCATAATCGGTGCTGGTGGCGTAGATGTCCGTCACCTTCCGGTAGAACTGCCGCTCGCTGGTTCCGATGTCGCGTATCCGCTCGACCAGTTCGTCGAAGTAGCGGTCCAGCGCGCTTTGCTCCTTGAAGCGACGGTCGTCCAGCGTAAAGCCCTTTATCAGGTGCTCACGCAAGCGCTGAGTGGCCCAGATGCGGAACTGGGTGCCGCGCACCGACTTCACGCGATATCCGACCGAGATGATCACATCCAGGCTGTATAGCTTGATCGGTTTGGTGGAATGAGCAATGTGCAATTCTTGCACATTGCTCTCCTTGAGCAGTTCGCCTTCATCGAACACATTACCGATGTGTTTGGTGATGACCGATCTTTCCCGGTCGAACAGAACGGCCATCTGCTCCTGGCTCAGCCACACAGTTTCCCCATCACTGCGTACGTCCATACGCACCTGTCCATCCTCGGTGCGGTAGATCAGCACCTCTTCGGCGGCTTCGTTATTCTTTGGTCGTTTGCTCATGCCATTCGCGATCGACGCACTTTCCGTCAACCGCGATAGGACAAGATAGCGGCAGCTTCACTCCCCCGCCACCACCGTGAACGCCGGCCCCACCAGCTCCTTATCCCCCACCAGCAACACCACCACGCGGTATTCTCCCGGCCTCCAGGGCCTGAGCCGACCTGGCATCGCCACATGCGCCGGCACCAAGGCCACCGTGTGCTGCACCCATTCCGCGTCGGGCATGCCGCAACACAGCTGCACGTTGCAGGGCGGCAGGTAGTCCGTCCACTCCTTGCCCTCCTTGCGCTGGAAACCGTACAAGGGCGTGCTGCCGCTGCAACTGCCGTCCAGCTTCACATGGCCGGTGATGCGCACCACGATGGTGTCGCTGAGGTGGTAAAGCGGTTTGGACGGCACACCGGAGCGTGTGTGCCCATGACCGATCGCCGGCTCCAAGCGGGCGTGGATGTCGGGCCAGTCCACCGGCTGGGCAACAAGTGCTGGGGCGAGCAGCAGGGCGAAGAGCAGGAATGGAGGACGCATACCGCACGGTACACGCGATCCGGACGATGGTTCAACGGAACGCCCTGCTCATTCCGACCCCGTCTCCACCACTCGGAACGGCGCCCCCACCAGCTCCCTATCACCCACCAGCAGCACCACCGCACGGTACTCGCCGGGCTTCCATGGCCTGCCATAGGCCGGTCGGGCCACATGCGCAGGGATCAGGGCGACGGTCTCCTGGAACCAGCGATAGGGCATGCCACAGCACAGTTGCACGTTGCAGGGCGGCAAGTAGTCCACCCACGCATCGCCCTCTCTGCGTTGAAAGCCATACAGAGGCGTGCTGCTGCCACAACCGCCGTCCAGTTTCACGTCACCGGTGATGTGCACCACGATGGTATCGGTCAGGTGGTAGAGCGGGTCTGAGGGCACCCCGTAACGCGTGTGCAGACTGATCGATGGTTCGGGTGGGGGGATGAACGGCGGTGGGTCGATGGGCTGAGCGTTCAGTAAGGGCGCCAGCGCCAACGCGGCGGGGAGTAAGAGGGAACGCATGCTTGCCGGTACACGCGACCAGCGCTTCGGTTCAATGGAACAGCGCACCCGCTCACCGCTCCACCACATGGAACGGTGGACCGAACAACGGCTTCTTCCCGCCCTCCAACAGCACCACGCGGTATTCGCCCGGCGCCCACAAGCCGCCCGATGCAGGCCTGTGATCCACCGCAGCGCGCCCGCTCACGCTTGTCCGGAGCGGCACCGAAGCGCGCTGGTACATCATCGCACGGTATCGGTTCCCGCATCGCTCCTTGTAAACGCAATGCCACCGTTGCCATCTTTGCCTGCCTTGGAAATCCTTCGTTCCATACTCCTGCTGCTCGCCGTTGCCTCGTTGGGAACGGTGCACGGGCAGTTCTGGGACACCGTGTACAGGGTGCTGAACGGCGATACCACCCAAGGACCCGACTACGACACGGCCTACGTGGCCAGCTACCGGAACGACCTTGTGCTGAGCCCGGTGATGTTCTATCAGCAGAACACCCTGAGCCTGCAGCGCCGCGATGGCGGGGACCTTACGTTCAGCACGAACACACCGGTCCAGTACGGCCTGGCGCTGGACTACAAGTGGCTGGGCGTGGAGTACACCGCCAGCATCCCCGGCATGAGCACCATGGACACCACGCTCGGCACCACCGAGAGCCGCGGCCTGGGCTTCGGCTACACGGGGCGCAGCTGGTGGTTCCGCAACTTCATCCGCAGCAGCAAGGGGTACTACGCGCAGGACCCCGTGCTCCTCGTGTCCGATTGGGAGGAGGGCGACCCTTATCCGGTGCGCAGCGACCTGGAGAACGTGACCTACGGCGCCTCGCTGAACTACGGGTTCAACCATCGCCGCTATTCACAGACCGCAGCGCTGTGGCAGATGGAGCGCCAGAAGCGCAGCGCCGGCACCTTCACCGCCGGTGCCACGTTCTGGTATTCGCGCACGCGCTCCGGCAGCCGCCTCCTTCCGCCCAACGAAGAGGGCGAGTACTACACTCCCGTATCGGTGGCCGAAGTGCAGCGGTGGACGGTGAGCCTTACCGCCGGCTATGCGCACACCTTCGCCTTCTGGAAGCGCGGTTTCCTCAACATCATGCTCATACCGGGCATCGGTGCACAGGAGCAGGAGGTGCGGGGCGACGATGGCTCCTCGCTCAACAGCGGCTGGAGCGTAGGCGGCACGGGGGAAGTGCGTATAGGCACGGGCTACGTGGCGGACAAGTGGTACATCGGCTTCACCACGTTCAGCTTCGTGAGCAGCGGAGAGGTGCTTGAGGATGTGCGCATGGGCACCGGCTATGGCAACCTGCGGCTGGCCGCCGGGTGGCGCATCAAGGGAGCGGGTCCGTTCATTCCGGCGTTGGGTTTGTAGCAGACCCTCACATGTTCCTCCGGTACGCCCCTCCGCCTCGAACATCGCCTGGGAGAGCTGACCGCCCCCAGCTCACTTCAGCTCCCCCGCGGCCGCCATGGCGATGATGGAGCCGAAGAAGAGCGAGAGCGCGATCACCGAGAGCGCGTTGGCGATCCGGGCCGCTCGTCGGTTCCCGGGCTTCAAGCGGTCCACCGTCCACCAGAAGGTGAAGGTGCTGGAGAGGCTGTGACCGGAGTTCTTGCTGACCACCGGCCCGATGTGCCCGTAGATGGGGCTCATGCGCGTTCCGTTCTCGCGGTTGATGATGGCGCTGTTGACGAACACCCGGGAGAAGAACGCCACATCACCGCACTATGCCTTGGTTGCTTCCCGTGAGCGGGTCTTCCGCCGCACAGGCCGGGCCAGAGCCTTGGGCATCTTGGGCAGCTTCCCGGCATAGAGTGTTTCGAAGCGGAAGCACATCTCCCAGTCGTCCCAGTACACATCCACGTTGCGGTGGAGCTTGAACTTCCGGAAGCGCAGCACGTCCAGGTACTGGCTGTTCATGGGGTTCTGCCCCGCCGCGCTGAGGAAGGGATGGAAGTCGATCTCGCTCACATGCCCATCGGTGAACGCGAAGCGGATGATATAGTCACCCACGTAGGTGGCCTTCTTGATGCGGACGTCGTCGGGGATGTTCATTTCACACGGCGGGTAATGCGCTCGGGCTTGATGCGCTTGTGTTCGACGTAGAATGCGGTCCACTTGGCCACGATGTCGTCCTTCATGGCCCGCACAAAAGCTTCTGCCTCGCGTTGCTCCTTCTCGTTCAGCATGTCGGCGCCACGTTTGGCCCGCCAACGCAGTTCCACGAGCTTGCCTTCCACGATGATGAGCATGACGATGCCCTCCCGATCGCCATGTTGCACATGCAGATGCATGGGGTCATGGTCGTCGCTGTAGAACAGGAAGATGAGGCCGAAGTACTCGTACAGCTTGGGCATTGTCCCAAAGGTAACACGCCCCCAAGCGCCTTACATGTTCCTGCGGTACCGCCCCCACCTCGAACATCACTGCTGCCCTCTTTAGGCCAGCTTCAGCGACCTGAGCAGCTCCAATGTCTTGAGCTGCTCCGCTTCGCCGTCATAGATCCGGTCCTTGGCAAAGTGGAAGACATCATTGTGGTCGTAGTACAACGCCCAGTTGAGTGAACGGTCCCACACAACGGTGTCATGGCCGAAGAACAGATCTTTCGAGTAGTGGATGACCATCTTCCATGTGAGCAGGAACGCGCAACCGGGTTGGAAGCAGAGCACGTAAGGCGAGTCGAACGAAAGGCCGCGCTCATAAAGCCACTTCTTGACTCGCTGCTCCTCGCCTTCGCCAAAGACCAACTCCTCAGCACTGCGGAAGTACTTCCCGGAGTCTGGCGGGAACATCGTGAGACGCACATCTTGCTGGAACTTCCAGAGGAAATTGGCCGCCTGCCGATCGAGCGGTCTGATCTGGTCCAGATGCTCGGGGGCGGGTAACTGGCCGTCCTTGCCGAGGAAGACATGCGCCATGGGGTACCCTGCGAGCGGGACTACGTGCGAGGCGAGATCTTCCAGCATACGGGGCGTTGCTACATATTCCTAAGGCATCGAACATCAGGTCCGATGCTGTTCCGGATAGGTGACGTAGTCGCTCGCTCGGACTTTGAATGCGAACAGTGCGACCATAAGCAGAAACCCTGATAGCACCAACATAAACCACGTAAGCCCATTCACGGCGATAAGGACCACCGCTCCCAAGCTGAGGACCAAGCCCGAAGAACCCCAGTAAAAGACCCGAACAAGGTCCAACAATACGATCTGGAACAGGACATCGCTCAACAACGCAGAGTAGTTCATTCCCGGCTTCAACACCGGGCTGGTGCCATTCTCTGCCAATGCCTCCTTTGCCCGGATATCATCCATCATCTCACGCTTCTTCGCTTCAGGAAATCGAAGGGCTTCCCGCTTTACGAGCACCCGGTGCATCCGAAAGTAAGCGATGCGGGTGTCCTCATAGCGCAGCACCTCGAAGCCGCGACGGACTAGTTGGAGTCCTTCCACATCGCCCGTGGCCATGGCAGACCGACACTTGCAGAGGAAGGACCGGAGCAGGGTCAGGTCTGAGAAGCCCGGCCGCACACCCAGCAATGCGTAGTAATCCTGCAATCCGTGTGATGCCGTGCTGGTCATTGGATCGGCATGCCCAATGAATTCAAAAGCTGCCAATTACATATTCCGCCTGTACTGCCCCCCCACCTCGAACATCGCCTGCGTCAACTGGCCCAATGAGCAGTACTTGCACGCTTCCATCAAGGCCTCGAACATGTTCTGGTTCTTCACAGCTGCGTCCTGAAGCTTGCGCAACCACTCGGCGCTTTCGGTTGCATAGGCCTGCTTCAGATTCTCCACCGTCGCGATCTGCGCCTCCTTCTCCTCTTCGGTGGCGCGGATCACCTCCTTGGGCAGGATGGTGGGTGAGCCCTTGCTGCTGAGGAAGGTGTTGACGCCGATGATGGGGTATTCGCCGGTGTGCTTCAGCGTTTCGTAGTAGAGGCTTTCCTCCTGGATGCGGCTGCGCTGGTACATGGTCTCCATGGCGCCGAGCACACCGCCGCGCTCGGTGATGCGGTCGAACTCGGCGAGCACGGCCTCTTCCACCAGGTCGGTGAGCTCCTCGATGATGAAGCTGCCCTGCAGCGGGTTCTCGTTCTTGGCCAGGCCGAGCTCCTTGTTGATGATGAGCTGGATGGCCATGGCGCGGCGCACGCTTTCCTCGGTGGGCGTGGTGATGGCCTCGTCGTAGGCGTTGGTGTGCAGGCTGTTGCAGTTGTCGAACAGGGCGTACAGAGCCTGAAGCGTGGTGCGGATGTCGTTGAACTGGATCTCCTGCGCGTGCAGGGAGCGGCCGCTGGTCTGGATGTGGTACTTCAGCATCTGGCTGCGCTCGTTGGCGCCGTAGCGCTCGCGCATCGCCACCGCCCAGATGCGGCGCGCCACGCGGCCCAGCACGGTGTACTCCGGGTCCATGCCGTTGCTGAAGAAGAAGCTCAGGTTGGGCGCGAAGTCGTCGATGTGCATGCCGCGCGCGAGGTAGGCCTCCACGAAGGTGAAGCCGTTGCTCAGCGTGAAGGCCAGCTGGCTGATCGGGTTGGCTCCGGCCTCGGCGATGTGATAGCCCGAGATGCTGACCGAGTAGAAGTTGCGCACGTCGTGGTGCACGAAGTACTCGGCGATGTCACCCATCACCTTGAGGCTGAACTCGGTGGAGAAGATGCAGGTGTTATGGCCCTGGTCTTCCTTGAGGATGTCGGCCTGCACCGTGCCCCGCACGTTGGCCAGCGTCCAGGCGCGGATCTTGGCGGCCTCGTCGGCGGTGGGCTCGCGGCCGTTGTCGGCGCGGAACTTCTCGAGGTTCTGGTCGATCGCCGTGTTCATGAACATGGCGAGGATGGCCGGGGCGGGGCCATTGATCGTCATGCTGACCGAAGTGCTGGGGTGCGTGAGGTCGAAGCCGGAGTACAGGACCTTCATG
>JBKDXR010000084.1:0-17135 GCA_046306055.1 Flavobacteriales bacterium | reverse complement strand
CGGGCTTGATCCACTTCACGGCTAAACCTGGTCCGACCACAACGTGGTCAATCCAGTCCTTTACCCCATGAACTCGTGCGTGTCGAGCCGAGCTTGCTCGAGCGAGGACGGACACGAAAAAGCCCCAGGGACGCGCAGCGGGCCGGGGCGAGATCCACTCCATGGCCAAACCTGGTCCGACCACGAAGTGGTCGATCCAGTTCATTACCCATGAACGTTTGAACGGCCGAGCCGAGCTTGCTCGAGCGAGGACGGACACGAAAAGAGAGCTGCCGATCCCGATGACTGGGGCCAAGCAGATCACTGCCATTCCATGCGCATACGTGCGGTTTTCAGGCCCTGCCTGGCACTCCCGCTACCTTCGCCCCATGTTCAAGGACCTCCTCGTGATCGAGACCGCAGGCGTGCTTGCCGGCCCCAGTGTGGGCATGTTCTTCGCCGAGCTCGGTGCACGGGTGGTGAAAGTGGAGAACAAGCGGGCCGGAGGTGATGTGACCAGGCAATGGAAGCTCACCCGTGAGGACCCGGCATCACCCGTCAGCGCCTACTTCAGCAGTGTGAACTGGGGCAAGGAGCACCTCTTCCTGGACCTCAAGGACAGCGAGGACCGCGAACGCTTCGATTCATTGGTGAGCAAGGCCGATGTGCTGATCACCAACCACCTGGCCGCCGATGAGGAAAAGCTCGGCCTCACGCGCGAACGAATACGCAAGCTCAACCCACGGCTGCTTCATGGCCATATCAAGGGTTTCGCCGACCAACCGCACCGACCGGCCTTCGACGTGGTGCTGCAGGCAGAGACCGGCTATATCAGCATGACCGGTACTGATGCCGATCACCTGGCCAAGTTGCCCATCGCCCTGATCGACGTCCTGGCCGCTCACCAATTGAAGGAAGGGCTGTTGCTGGCCCTGCTGCAACGCGAGCGCAGTGGTGGAGGGGCGTTCGTGGAGGTATCGCTCGAGGAGGCGGCGCTCACCGGACTGATCAACCAGGCCAGCAACAACCTGATGGCCGGTGCCGTCGCGGGGCCCTTGGGAACACTGCACCCGAACATCGCGCCCTATGGGGAGACCTTCCGATGCGCCGATGGAGGCCGTATCATCCTTGCAGTGGGCAGTGATGCGCAGTTCGTGGCGCTTTGTCGAGTGCTGGGTCCGGAACAATTGCCCACCACCCTCGCCTACGCCAGCAATACGGACCGTGTAAGGAACCGTGCGAAGTTGTCAGCTGAACTCGCACCGCCGATCGCCGAACGTGAGCGGAAGGAACTCCTCGCAGCACTGATCGAGGCGGGTGTGCCGTCGGGTGCGGTGCTACGCGTGGATGAAGTGATGAACACTCCGGCTGCGAAGGCCATGGTGCTCGAAAGCGCCATCGATGGTGTGCATACGCGACGGATCCGTGGTAATGCGTTCCGCATAACGCCGCATCAGGCCTGACTACATCGCGGCCTTGCGCTCGTGCTTGAGCGCGTCCTTCAGGATGGGCACCAGGCGGCGGGCCTCCTCATCGGTTAGCCCCTTGCCGAAAATGATCTTCTTGCCCAAGTGCTCGAAACCCAGGCGCTCCCCACCGACCACCCAGCCGCTCTGGTTCAACTGCCACTTCCAACTGCGTTGGTCCACGTTCAACAGCCCCAGCTTCTGGATGTTGTCCACGAAGTAGTTGTGCGCTTTGCCGTATCCCCAGAGGCTGTTCTTCACGGTCAGTGTTCCATCCTTGATCCGCCAGAGCTCGAAGCCCTTCAACCGCCAGGCAACGGCCTTGCCCACCACGAGCGCGAAATAGGACCAGAAGGCCAGGAATCCGAGCAGGTACTGCCGCAGGGGATCACCGGCAGGCAACTGGTAGCGCGCATGAATGACATATGCGCCGCAGAGCAACCACGCTACAAGCCACGCTACAAGCACCGTTTCGCGCGAACGGGGAAGCCGCGCACTGATCACCACGCTGGTGCGACCATCCTTCCGGTCAATACTTACCCGATCACTGAGGTATTCCATCACCCACGCACTTCAGCGACCACCTGTTCATACAAGGCCTCGTAGCGGGGAAGTACGAGGTGGAGATCGAACCGCCGGGCCTGCTCCAGCGCTCCATCACGGAAACGCTGCAGGGTGGCATCATCCTTCAGGATCATGAACGCATTGTCCGCCATGGCCTGCGTATTCCCCACCGGGCTCAGCATGCCGCTCACCCCATGAATGTTCACCTCGGGAAGACCCCCGGTATCGGTACTGACAACGGGCACACCACAGGCCATGGCCTCCAGAGCCGCAAGACCGAAACTTTCGCTCTCGCTGGTGAGGGCGAACAGATCGCAGCTGGCCATGACCTCCTCGGGCCTGGTCATCTTGCCGAGGAAATGGATCACGTTGCAGGTCTGGTGCTGTCGGCACATGGTCTCGATCCGCTGGCGCTCCGGGCCATCGCCGATCAACAGGAGCTTGGCGGGCAGATGATCGAGCAAGTGCCTGAACATCAACACCACGTCCTCCACACGCTTCACCGCGCGGAAGTTGGAGACATGCACCAACAGGCGCTCTCCGTTGGGGGCATAGCGCGCCCTCACCGCCGGATCAGGCACATGCCGGTAAAGCTCGGTACAAACGAAGTTGGGGATCACCACCACGTCGCGCTTCAGCGGGAAGTGCTCGTAGGTATCGCGCTTCAGGCTTTCGGAGACCGCGGTCACCGCGTTGCTTCGCTCCATGCTGAACGTGATCACCGGTTCGAAGCTGGGATCACGACCGACCAGGGTGATATCCGTACCGTGCAGGGTGGTGACGAAAGGGACGAAAATGCCCTGGGCCGCCAGGATCCGCTGGGCCATCCACGCCGCGCTGGCATGGGGAATGGCGTAGTGAACGTGCATGAGGTCGAGCCCCTCGAACTTGGCCACATCCACCAATTTGCTGGTAAGCACCAGCTCATAGGGCTGATAATCGAAGAGCGGGTAATCGCTTACGCGCACCTCGTGGTAGAACACGTTCGGGTGGTCCCGCAGGCGCACCGGTCTGTCGTACGTGATGAAATGGACGATGTGCCCCTTTTCGGCCAGGGCCATGCCCAATTCCGTGGCCACCACGCCACTACCTCCGAACGTGGGGTAACAAACGATCCCGATCCGCATGGTCCCAATATGCGCGAGGAACAGGGTCCTGAAGGCGCGGTGCAAAGGTATCCCGTCAGTCCTGCATGGCCAGTGCGAAACGATCGCATCCCAGGGCCTCGTCCACAAAGACCTTCAGTGTCCGCATTTCCTCCCGCGAACGCCGCTTGCCCGCTTGGGCCATGAGCCACAGCCCCAGCGCGATGAACGGCGTGGGTGCCACCATCAGAAAGCCCCATGCATCCGCCCCAACGATCTGTTGCGAGACACCGATGGACAGGCCCAGCAAGGCCAGTATCGTGGCCCCCATGTACCCGCCCACGAACAACATCCAGATGGTGGGGGAAGGACCGATGAGGCAACGTACCCATGTGCTCCCTTCCACGTGCTCAATGTCCACATCCATCTGTGGCGTCCACGAACGCTGTGCATTACTGGGGAAGTCGAGCACCAAATGATGTCCTGTCCCACCGAGCTTCAATCCATGAGGATTGTTGTTGCTGATGCGTTCCGCGATCCGGCGCTTCACCTCATCGGGTGCCAGTGGGGTCTTGAACCGGAAACGTGGACGGAATTCCAGATCGCTCATGAATGATGACGGGACCATGAAGATGCACATTCCCTTTTGATCGTCCAATGACCCGGACAAAAGGACACGACCTATGTACCTTTGACGCCTATCAATGACCCTGATGTCGACCGTATTGATCACCATAGTGCTTGGCGTAGGCCTTTTGGGCCTGGCGTTCGCCGGTATCGCCGTGAAGATCTGGTTGAAAAAGGATGGTGAGTTCTCGGGCACCTGTGCAAGCAACAATCCGCTCGTGCAGGCCGAAGGCGGTGGATGCGGCTTCTGTGGCGCCAAACCCGAAGAGAAGTGCCGTCGTGAAGAGGTGAGCGCGGCCTGATGGCAGCCACTCCCAGAGGAAGGGTGGGTGCTTCCGACCGGGATCCGATCGAAGGGATCGCCTTTTCCAGCGAGGAACGGAACGAGCTACCGGATAACGCGTCCGAGTTCGAGCGTTGCCGGTTTGCAGGCCTGGACCTGAAGGGCTTTCGATTCGCCGGCAGGACCTATGTCGATAGCACGTTCCAGCAATGCGACCTCAGCTTGGTGGAACTGAACGGAACATCGTTCCGGAACGTGCGGTTCGTGGACTGCAAGCTGGTCGGCGCGCGGTTCGATCACTGCCATGCGTTCCTGCTTTCCTTCAGGTTCGAGCGCTGCAACCTGGAACTGGCCAGCTTCCATGGCCTTGGGGTGAAGGGTACACACTTCATGCAATGCAGGCTGCGCGAGGCCGACCTGTCAAGCGCCGACCTGAGCCATGCCAGCTTCGGGGAATGCGACCTTGGCGGGGCCATTTTCGAAGCCACCACTCTGGAAGGTGCCGACCTGAGGACCGCGGTCAATTACAGCATCGACCCGGGCACCAACCGATTGCGCAAGGCCCGGTTCTCCCGCGATGGACTGTCCGGGTTGCTGGACCGCACCGGGATCATTGTATCGGACTAAAGAAACCCGGATCGCCGATCTGCCCGGTCCGGGACGGTTCAGATCGCTTCGGCGCGCAGATCGTGCTCGTTGGCGGCGAGGATGCGCACCTGAGCGAAATCGCCCACACGGAGATGGGCTCCCTTGGTCGGGATCAGGACCTCATTGTCCACCTCCGGGCTGTCGAACTCGGTGCGGGCGATGTAATGCCCCCCTTCAGCCTTGTCCACCAGTACATTGAATACCCTTCCCACCTTGGCCTGGTTCAGCTCCAGACTGATGCCTCCCTGAAGTTCCATGATCTCCTGGGCACGTTGCTCCTTCACCTCGGCGGGCACATCATCCTCCATGGTGTGCGCATGGGTGTCCTCCTCATGACTGTAGGTGAACGCACCGAGCCGATCGAACCGCATGCGCTCGATCCACGCGAGGTTGTCCTCGTGGTCGGCCTGTGTTTCGCCGGGGAATCCGCTGATGAGCGTGGTCCGAATGGCGATGCCCGGGACCTTGTCGCGGATGGTGTTCACGAGGGCCTCGGTCTTCTCCTGGGTAATGCCACGTCGCATGCGGGTGAGCATGCGGGTGCTGCCATGTTGCAAGGGCATGTCCAGGTAGTTGCACACATTGGTGCGCTCGCGCATCACGTCCAGCACCTCCATGGGGAATCCGCTGGGGAAGGCGTAGTGCAGGCGGATCCAGTCGATGCCCTCCACATCGCTCAGGCGCGCCACCAGTTCATCGAGATTGCGCTTTTTGTAAATGTCGAGGCCGTAGTACGTAAGGTCCTGTGCGATCAGGATCAGCTCCTTCACGCCTTGGGCGGCGAGGCCTTTGGCATTGGAAACAAGCTGCTCCATGGGCGTACTGACATGCTTGCCGCGCATGAGGGGGATGGCGCAGAACGAGCACTTCCGGTCGCAGCCCTCACTGATCTTGAAGTAGGCGAAGTGCGCCGGGGTGGTGAGCAGGCGCTCCCCCACCAGTTCGTGCTTGTAATCGGCCTTCAGGGTCTTGAGCAAACGGGGAAGATCACGTGTCCCGAACCAAGCATCCACCTGCGGTATACCGTCCATGAGCTCAGGAGCATACCGCTGGCTGAGGCAGCCCGTCACGTAGACCTTCTCCACCAGCCCCTGGTCCTTGGCCTTGGCCCAGCTGAGAATGGTATCAATGCTCTCCTGCTTGGCATTATCAATGAAGCCACAGGTATTGATCACCACAACATTGTGGTCTCCGCTCTCCGACTCGTGGTCAACAGCAATGCCATTGGCCTTCAACTGTGCCATCATTACTTCGCTGTCGAAGGTGTTCTTTGAACAGCCGAGGGTAACGACGTTGACCGCGGTGCGCTTGAGGGTACGGGCTTTCATGCCGGGGAGGGCCTTGCGAGGAATGGGTCGGCAAAGGTAGGTCCATCACCAGTGCTGACGTTCGTCAGGTGTAACGGAACCTCTTGGGCTGCAACTGCGTATGAGGCGACCGGACATGGGCTCAGCAAACACGAATACCGACCGATACATCGCACTACTGCGGTTGCGTGGAGAGCGTCGGATCTTCCTGACCATGGGTCTGGCGATGTCGGGCTGCGCCGCGCTCTGGGCCGTATGGTGCATCTGGGCAGGGGCCGAAGATGCGGCCATGGTACCAGCGCTTTATGTTGTACTGGCCTTGCTTTCGCTGCTGGGCCTCTGGCGCCAACGAACCGAGACCTTGGCCCGACACACGCTGCTCTCGGCAGGCATCCTGCTTCCCTTCGTGCTACAGATGCTGTTGGGTGGAGTGGAGGCCAGTGGTATGGTAATGCTCTGGTGCCTGCCTTCCTTGGTGGCCTCTGTGAACATTCAACGTGGGCGTTTTCGCTATGCCTACCTGCTCATCGCAGGCACCATGCTGACCGCCTTCGCAGCTTTCGATCCGGTCCTACCACATCCCATGCTGCTCTCGCAGATCCCCTCATCGGGTCTTCTAGCGTTCAATCTGGGTACCATCATGCCCGCCAACTTCCTGCTTGCGGACCGCATGCTGGCCACCCAGCGCGAACTGCGTAAGCAGGTCTTTGCCATCAAGAACTCCGCCGAGAAGCGCTTTTTCGAGACCTTGGAACAGCGCAATCTGGAAATGCAGCAGAGCCTGGATTACGCCGGACGGATCCAAATGGCCCTATGGCCTGGTAAAGAACGTATGCACGGACTGTTCCAAGATCTGCATATACACTACAGGCCGAAGGAGGCCGTGGGTGGCGACCTGATCTGGCATGCCCGGGTGGAGGACCGCAGCTACTTCATGGTACTGGATTGCACGGGCCATGGAGTTCCAGGCAGCCTGATGAGCATGCTTATCCAAGGCCTGTTGAACGAAGTGGTACATACCGGCCGCAACCTTTCGGCCCTGCAGGTGGTGCGCCGCACCCAGCAACTGTTGAGCGACCGCCTGGACCGTCAGCGCACTGGTAACACGGACGGGGCGGAGATGGCCGTGCTCTGTTTCGACCATACCAATCGGCGGGTCACCTGCTGCAGCCTGGGCTGCGGCATACTCGTTCAACACGGCAATTCGGCAACTCACCTGCGCAGCCACAGCAGCAACAGCTCCTTGCTGACCGGAGAACGACTGAACGACCTGGCGGAGTTCCAAGTGACCATCACCGAGGACACGCGGCTGTTCCTATACACCGATGGCGTTGCGGATCAGTTCTGTGCCAAGGACCAGCGCAAGTTCTCGCGCACCCGCCTGGAGAACACGTTGATGCAGGCCGCGGACCGCAGTGCATCGGAACAGATGGACCACTTCGTCAAGGCCTTCGATGAGTGGCGCGGAGAAACACCGCAAGTGGACGACCTGTTACTTGTTTCCGTGGTTCCACACGCATGCTGGCGCACGGTACGCGAAGAGGAGGACGACGACCTTTCGACCGAGGCCGCCTAATTGCTTCTGAACAAGGCCTCCACAAAGGCGGCTTTATCGAACACCTGCAGGTGTTCTATCCCTTCGCCGACCCCGAGGTACTTGATGGGAATGCTGAACTGATCACTGATGCCGATGGCCACGCCGCCCTTGGCCGTGCCGTCAAGCTTGGTGAGCACAAGGGCCGTAACATCGGTGGCCGCGGTGAAAGAAGTTGGCTCCGAACGTAACGAATGGCGGTCCGATCACGAATAAGGGTCGCAGTCGGCGTTTTCCGGCTTCTCATCCATGTCCCGAACCACACCTTCCCACCGCCTCCTTGTGGCAGCCCTGCTGCTCGCATCGGGGCTTTACGGGTCGGCTGTGCATGGCCAGGACGGAACGGAGGAAGAGCGCTTGATCATGAACGAACCCCGCTCCATCCTCACCGAGGATATCAAGACCGGGAAGACCGTCCTGATCTCCAGCATCGCGGACCTCGAGACCCGCAATGTGCGGGAAGCTCCCGCCCATGTACAGGTGATCACCTCCCGCCAGATAGCAGCCTCCGGGTCCCGTGACCTGTTCGAGGTGCTTGGGCTTGTTCCCGGCCTCTCCTTTGGGCGCGACCGGGATGACGTGATCGGTGTGGGCGTCCATGGCAATTGGGCCCTTGAAGGCAAATGCCTGTTCATGCTGAACGGCACGCCGGTCAACGAGAACAACTACGGCTCCCAGTCCATCGGCCAGCGCATCCCGTTGACCAATGTGGACCGCATCGAGGTGGTCATGGGGTCGGGCACGATCATTCATGGCGACTACGCCGCCCTTGCGGTGATCAACATCATCACTCGCACGGCCGACGAGGCCGCCGGGACGCAGACATCGCTGCGAACGGGGTTCACTCCTGAAGGGCTGACCCGGACACAGGCCAGCTTGAGCGGTGCACACCGACTGAGCCGCGATCACGAGATCAGCTACCTCATCGCCAGCACGCGGGGCCGCTTGAGCAATGCGCAAGGCCTGTTGCCCGATGGCACGCCCATCTCCTACCAGGACAGCACGGATGCCGTAGCCACCTCCTTCCAGTTCAACTACCGGTGGAAGCAGCTGAAGGCGTTCATGTCCTTCCAGGAAGAGAATACCGACGTTAGCGATGCGCTGCATCAGGTCCTGTTCCGGAATGTGCTGTTCGGGGCGGAATATCGAAGGACACTGTCAAAGAGCCTGGAGCTATCTGCCAAGCTCGTCCACACCGATCAGTCACCTTGGTTCCACCTCAACACCATCAACACGGATGAGCTGACCACCAATGCCGAGAACCAGCGCACATCGGCCTCCCTCTTTTTCTCTTACAAGCCCACCAACTGGTTGAACCTTCGGGTAGGCGCACAGGCCTACCATCAACGCACGCGGTTCCAGGTGAACACCCCGGAGGCCATCTTCTCGCTGAACGGCACACCCGCGCTTGATATGAATGACGGCGCAGCCTTTGCGGAAGCCACGATACACGGAGCCTGGGGCAACCTCACCGCCGGACAACGCGTTGAGCACAATGACCTGGCCGGAGACTTCACCGCCCCCCGACTGGCCTACACCCTGGCCCGCGGCCGGTTCCATGGCAAGTTGCTTTGGAGCAAGGCCTTCCGGATCCCCACCGTAATGAACATGAACTATGGACCCGTTGATGGAAGTCTCATCGCTGAGCACGTGACCACGACAGAGGCGGAGCTCGGCACCAAACTGGGATCTTCGGGACAACTCTCCATCAACCTCTACGAGACCTGGATCGACGACCCCATCGTTCACCGGTACGATAGTTCGGCAGTAGGCAGCTACGTGAACCGCACATCCTCGGGAACGCAAGGGCTGGACCTGCGCTTCAGCCTCGATCAGGAGAAATGGACGGTGCTCACCGGCTTCGGGATGCATCGCGCCCTCACCGGATCGGACATCCCGGAGCGCATGCTTCCACCGGACACCGCTGACGGTTACCAGGGTCTTCCCTCCGCCCGGGCTTTCGCCGTGCTGGCGTGGACCGCATCCAACCACTTCACCTTGCGGACCAGGGTGCAGTGGCAGGAGTCCTTATGGAGCTATCAATACCAAGACCGAGCGCGGACCGAGCTCGTGCTCATGAACTGGCCTTCAGAGCTGCTGGTCAACGCAGGGCTCACCATCCGTCCGAACGGCAAGGACCACCTCGCCATCGACCTGGGATGTAACAACATCCTGGACCAGGAGCGCCTCGTGCTCAGTCCCTCCGCCAATGCCTTCTCCCCCTTGCGATTGAACGGTCGTGAATGGACCCTGTCGGTGATCTTCAAGTTCATGCAATGATGATGATGAGCTTGCCGCGCCACCCCCTGACCTGCACACTTGTCCTGCTGGCCACCTTAAGCATGGGGCAGCAGAGCGAGGACAAACTGGCCGATCTGGTCACAGCCAAACCCGGTCGCGACCGTTCGAACCAATTGGTGGAACTGTCCATCAAAGAGCGTGAGCGCGGCCATTACAAAGAGGCGATCGAGTACGCCATGCTGAGCTCCGTAGAGGCCGAACGCAGCGGACTGGACAAGGAATTGGCGCGGTCGCTCATGGAGCTGGCCAAGGCCCATCGTGCCAAGGGCGATCTCGAGAACGCCATCGGCACCACGCTGCGGGTAACGCTCGTGAACGGCACCTATCACAGTGGTGTTCGCACCGAAGCGCTACTTCAACTGGCGGAGCTCTACAACAAGGCCGGACACCCGCAAAAAGCCCTGGAGCACCTGGCCGAGGCCGCGGAGACCACCTCCGCAGGCCGTATGGACCGAGCGCGATACCTGCGGGCCGAAGCGAAGGCCAAGAGCTCGGTGATAAAGCCCGAGAGCTTCGTCACCTACCTGAACGCGCAGCTGCCGGAGGTCATGGGCCTGGACGACCGCGCACTGGAACTGGACATGCGCGCCCTGCTCGCCACCGCGCAGACCAATACGGGCAAACACCAGGAAGCACTCCTGAACGAGGAGCGTATCCTGAAACTCGCCATCCAACTGGACCGACCGATGGAGGCCGGTATCTGCGCGAACAACCTGGGCGCCTTGAACCACCGCATGGGACGCCCCAGGGAGGCGCTCATCGCCTATGCCCAAGGGTACATCATGGTGGAGGACCTGCCCCTGGTAAAGCTGAACATGCAGGTGAACGCTGCGCTGGCCCATGCGCAATTGGGAGGGATCGACGCCGCCCTGCGGCTCCTTGGCGAAGCCCAGCAGACCTTGAAGAAAGGCACCTATGAACCGATGCGCCCACGCGTGCTCCGGGCCCTGGCCGCTGTGCAGATCAGGCAGGGGGACCTGGGTGCCGCACAGAGCACATCGCTGGATGCGCTGGCCGCTGCTGAACGATCCCAGAATGAGCTGGAACAGGCCAAGGTCTGCGAACTGCTCATGGACATCCTTGAACGCCGTGGCCTCCAACAGGAAGCAAAGGTCTACGAACGCAAAGCCAGTGACCTGAAGCTCCGACGCGAGCAGCATCAGGCACAAGACAAAAGCGACAGGGAATCGCAGCTCCTTCGGCTGCAACGGATCGAACGCGAACAGACGGACATCCTCAACAGGGAGCAACGCAAGGAGACGAAGCTGAAGCAGCTCTCGCTCGATGCGGAGAACCGTGAGAAACAGATGTCCTTGCTGATCTACGAGAAACAGCTGGAGGAAGCCGCACGACGGGAAGCGGTAATGGCCCACGAGCGGGCCGAAGGTGAACTTCAGCTCATCCAGGCCACCCTGGAAACGGAACGCCAGGAGCGCATGATCGAGGAACTGGACAATGGCCGCATGATCCAAACCTTGAACCTCACCCGCCTGCGGCTTGAGAAAAAGGACCAGAAACGGGTGATGGAGCTCCTGGAGGAACGCAACGCCCTTGTTGAGGCACAACGCGTGATCGACCGCACAGCACGATCGTACACGGCCATCATCGCCGCGGGTTGCGGTATCATCGCCCTATTGATGGCCTGGGCCTGGATCTCCGCGCGGCGAAAGAAGCGCACCATCTTGCTCCAGAACGAGAAGATCCAAGGCATCAACAAGGAACTCGTGGTGAAGAACAACGACATCCAGAGCAGCTTGAGCTATGCCCGTACCATCCAGTCGGCGATCATCCCCTCGGAGAGCGACCTCAAGGCCTGCATGACGGAGAGCTTCCTCTTGTACAAACCGTTGGACATCGTGAGCGGCGACCTGCCCTTCGTGAAGCGCGTGGGGAACAAGATCCATGTGGCGGCCATCGACTGCACCGGCCATGGTGTGCCGGCCGCCATGATGACCTTCATCGCCTATTACGGACTCAACGACCTGCTGCTCCAATACGCCCATGAGCCCAGAGGAAAGATCCTGGACCGGCTGCACCTGCATGTCCGCCAGACCATGGAAAGCCGCGGTGAGGAGACCCTGTACAACGATGGGTTCGACATCGGGCTGTGCACGATCGACCTGGATACCGGTGAACTTTCCTTCGCGGGTGCCCAGTTGCCCGTGCTGCTGGTGAGCCGCGGATCGGTGGAGCGTGTCAAGGGCGACATCCTGCCATTGGGAGACAAACACTTCGAACGCAAGGTCGGCTACCATACGCACAGTCTCACCCTGTACGATGGCGATTCGCTGTACCTGATGAGCGACGGGCTGATCCACCAGTTAGGCGGATGCGATGGCCGCAAGAAATTCTCCATGAAGCGCTTCACCGAAGTGCTTCAGGAAACCGCCCATATGGACCTGCACGAGGTCAAGGAACACACTGACAGGCTCTTCCTGGAATGGAAGGGTGAACACCCGCAGACCGACGACGTACTGTTGATCGGGATGCGCTATGCCGCATGAACATGGAACACCTGGGAACCAACAACGCCCAACGTGAACTAGAGAAGAACCTTCTCGAGTACAAAGGGCAGCTCAGCAGCGAGGTCCGCATCCAATTGCTGGACCTGCTGAAGTGCATCGCCCTGCTCAACCTGGGGCCCCGCAGCGACCTCAAGAAGCTGATCGGCATCGCCTTGGAGCTGCTTGACAATGCCCAACGCTACAATGCCAGGAACGATGTGGATTTCCGATGGCACATCGCCGACGGTCAACTGGTGGTGACCATCACGAACACCGCAAGTTCCGAGGATGCCCGGCGCCTGATGGAAGCGGTGCGTGCCATTGAACGCATGAGCCCCGAGGATATCACCGAGGCTTTCAAGCGGCAGCTGCTTGAGGAAGGATTCAGCGAGAAGGGAGGTGCCGGCCTGGGCATGCTGCAGATCGCCCGGAAGGTCGGTAAGAACATCACCGCCGAGATCAAGTCCCTACGGCCGGATGAATACCGGTGCACAAGCACGGTCTCCACCACCCTGGACCAGACCAAGAACCAACCTTGAACGATGGAACCTCTGCACATCGCCACTACGCGAAACACCCCCATGGTGGTTTTCCTGCCTGACAAGGCGACTTTCCGATTGGTGGGCAACTCCATACCGGAGAACGCGGGATCATTCTATGCTCCGGTCGTAACGTGGCTCCAACAGCACCTGTCCGATATCCCCACACCCTGTTCCTTCGTGTTCAGCCTGCCCTACTTCAACTCCAGCTCGCTGAAGGCCCTTTACTCGGTGCTGGTCGAGATCAAGAAAGGCATCGACCAGGGAAAGGAGTTCGAGGTGAACTGGTATGTGGAGGACGAGGACGAGTTCATGATCGAGGCCGGCGAGACCTATCAGGAATTGCTCGGCATGAAGATCAACTTGATCACCGGAGATCCCGCTCCCTGAGATCGAGCCTCACCAAAGGGTCAGGACCACGTTCTTCCGGCCAGTGATCAGCCGGACCAGGGGGCACCAGTCGCCAGGGGCGCCCGGGCTGGTGGCCCACGCCTCAGCTCCATCGTTCAGGCCTATTGTGCCTTCCGGTTAGGTCACCCTGACCGCGGCGATCCCATGCTGGGCGAGGGGATTCGACGAAAGTGCAACCATTATCGACGAATTCGGTATAAAGGAACCGAACGACCAGCCCGCGACAGGTGGGGACGATCGGTTCCGGTGCGTTACCGGCCCCTTTCCAAGCCACCCTGGACCATTCAAGCGCTACTCACGCATGAATGACCAAGTGGACCGGACGGAAGACCGAAACGACATGGATATGGACCTTTACATCGCTGAACGAAAGCCGATCGGGAGCCTCTTCCGACAACTCCTCCGGGTAGCTGGTCTTTTGGCCTTGGTATTCGACCCCTCAGGCCTGCGAGGCGCCACGTTCACGGTCATCAATACCAACAATGCCGGTGCCGGCTCTTTACGCACAGCCATCACCAACGCGAACGGTTCAGCCGGCGCCGACACCATCCTGTTCAACATCCCCGGTGCGGGCACTCGTACCATCACCCTCACATCCAACCTGCCCACGATCACCGAACAGGTCTTCATCGATGGGTACAGCCAGCCGGGCACCTCGATGAACACCGATACCGTGGGCACCAACGCGGTGCTGCGGGTGGAGGTCAACGGCAACAGCACCGCGGTCAATGGACTCAACATCAACGCCTCCGGCTGCCACCTCCGTGGCCTCATCCTGAACCGTTTCCTGACGAACTCCATCGTGTTGAGCGCGACCTCGAGCGGCACGGTCATATCCGGCAACTTCATCGGTACGAACGCCCTAGGCAGCGCTGCGCTGGGCACCCGGAACGGGGTGGTGATCCAGTCCTCCGGCAACACCATCGGCGGTACCTCGCTCTCCCGTCGCAACCTGTTCGCAGGATGCAGCAACAACGCCGCGGTCAGGATATCCGGAGCAACCGCTGACAACAACGAGGTCCATGGCAACCTCTTCGGCTTTCAACGCGATGGCGTTGCACAGATCGGCACCCTTCGCAACGGCATCCGCCTTGAGCTCGGTGCGTCAGGCAACACGATCGGCCAGCCGGGCCTCCATGCGAACCACATCGCCAGCTGCGCCAGCAATGGCATCGTGATCTCCGACGCCACGAGCACGGGGAACACACTTAGCGGCAACCTCATCTTCAACAACGGTGGACTTGCCATTGACCTGAACGAAGACGGTGTGACCCCGAACGACAACGGCGACGGTGATGCAGGTCCCAACCAAGCGCAGAACTATCCGCAGCTCTCACTTGCCGCCACCAGCGCTGGTGGGGTCTACGTGACCGGCACGCTGAACAGCAGCGCGAACGCCACCTTCACGATAGAGTTCTACTCGGACGAGGTAGGCGATATCTCCGGTCATGGCGAGGCGACCAGATACATCGGATCCACCACGGTGACCACGGACGCAAGTGGGAACGTCGACTTCAACGCACTGTTCGGCAGCGAGCAGCTGCCGTCCGGTGAGAAGGTCAGTGCCATAGCCCGTCGCAATTCCAACGGCAACACAAGCGAACTATCCGCCCATATCACGATATCCATCGACAACGACGCGGACGGGGTCGCGGATGAGCAAGACCTGGATGATGACAACGATGGTATTCCAGACGATATCGAAGATCTCGGATTCGATAGCCGTGGAGGCGTGGTACCCTGCACACAGCCCGCCTTGGACTTCCAGAACCCGACCTTGGAATCTGGAACCGCGCTCACCACGGGCGCGGTCTATCGCTTCCCGAACGTCACCACTGGAGTGGATGCCTTGGTAACGGTCGGCATGATGGTCAATACCGTGCTCACGAGCATCGACGAGCCCGTCGGGGGATCTCCCGATGCCTTCCAGCCTAAATTCCTTTTCAGCGGAACAAGCGTCGCTGGTGTGGACTTTTCCATGCTATTCGTCAACGCAGGGACGACCACCCCGACCATGCTGATCGATCGGATCGGCGGTATCGTCAACGACATCGACGGACTCGCAGCCGATGGCGAGACGGAGTCCATCCTGCTTTATGCACCTTCCCTGTATGCCGTGGATCAGCCTACACGCCTGGTGCAGCAGAACTCTTTCGGTTCGGTGCAGATCTCCAACAATGGCCTCTTCAGTTCGGGAGGTCTCTTCACGGACCCGCTCCACCGGGCCTTCTTCCAATACAAGAACACCAACACCTTCAATTTCCGATGCCAGCAACTGAGGACCCCTGAGTCCATAGGTTTGAGCGACCAGGTCTACACGTTCGTATTCGACGAATGCCGTCTCGACGATATGGTGTATCCGCAGCTCATTGTGCTGCAGGGCATTGATACGGACAGCGATGGCGTTCCCGACCTCAAGGATGTGGACAGTGATAATGATGGGATCTACGACTGCGTGGAATCAGGGCCGAGCGCGGCGCACACCAACGGAACGCTGAACGGGGGCATCACCACCGCCGGCATTCCCCTGGACGCCGACCCCGACCAGAACCGGGTGATCAACTACACGCCCCTGAACAGCGACGGCGGGGCGCAGCTGAATTCGGCCGACCTGGATTCCGACGGGGATGGGTGCTTCGATGTGTATGAAGCCGGCTTCACGGACCCTGATGAGGATGGCCAACTGGGCAATGATCCGGTAACCGTGAACGGGAACGGCCAGGTGACATCCGGCACCGACGGCTACACCGTGCCGCAGGATGATGACGGGAATGGCATACCGGACATCTTCGAGTTCGGCACGCTCACCGTGAGCTGCCCGGCGAACCTGACGCGCCCCACCACCGCTGGAGCCTGCCAGGCGAACGTTTCCGTTCCCGCACCCTCGGTCTGGTTCAATTGCGCGCCCTACGTGCTGGTGAACGACTACACCAACACGGCCAACGCTTCGGGCACCTATCCGCTGGGCACCACCACCGTGACCTTCACGGTGACCGATACCAATGGCGGAAACGACCAGTGCTCCTTCACCGTGACGGTGATCGACACCCAGGCGCCGGTGCTCACCTGCCCCGCCAACATCACGGTGAACGCAGCCGCAGGAACCTGCGGCGCCCCGGTGACCTACGCCACGCCGATCGGCACCGACAATTGCTCCGGTGCGACCACGACGATGACCGCGGGCCTCCCCTCGGGCAGCATCTTCCCGGTGGGCACCACACTCGTCACGTACACCACGACGGATGCTGCCGGGCTGATCACCACGTGCTCCTTCAACGTCGTGGTGATCGACAACCAGGCACCTGTCATCACCTGCCCCGCCAACATCACGGTGAACAATGATGCAGGCGTTTGCGGCGCCGCGGTGACCTACACCACCCCGGTGGGCACCGACAACTGCCCCGGCAGCAGCACCACGCGCACGGCCGGTCTCGCCTCGGGCAGCACCTTCCCGGTAGGCACCACCACGGTGACCCACTTGGTAACCGATGGTGCGGGCCTCACCGCCTCCTGCTCCTTCACGGTCACCGTGATCGACAACCAGGCACCTGTCATCACCTGCCCGGCCAACATCACCGTGAACAACACGGTGGGCACCTGCGGCGCCGTGGTGACCTACACCACCCCGGTGGGCACCGACAACTGCACTGGCGCCTCCACCGCCATGTAGGGCGGTCTGGACTCGGGAAGCACCTTCCACGTGGGGGAGACCTCGGTGACCTACCGGACGAACGATGCTGATGGCCTAAGCACCAGCTGCTCCTTCGTCGTGTCTGTTGTTGACGCGGAACCACCGACGATCACGTGCCCGGCGAACATCGTGACAA
>JBKDXR010000083.1:0-82875 GCA_046306055.1 Flavobacteriales bacterium | reverse complement strand
CCGGTGGCCACGCGCGACATCGCGTGGTTCATCAGCCAGGACGGCACCACCGAGCTCATCACCCGCGAGGGGCGGCGCCACCTGCTGGACCAGCCGCTGGACGAGATCGAGGCGCAGCTGGACCCCGCGCACTTCTTCCGGCTCAACCGGCAGTGCATCGCCTGCATCGAGTGCATCGCCGTGGTGCACCAGCACTTCAACGGCAAGCTGAAGGTGGAGCTGAGGCCCGCCACCCCCATGGAGGTGATGGTGAGCCGCGAGAAGGCCCGCGCCTTCAAGGACTGGCTGGACGGGGTGCGGTGATGGTCCTCTGGGGGGGTTGACGCTGTGCGCCGCTCCCTTGTCCGAACCTTCCCCCTGGTGCCCTGTCCATGACATTCATCAGCCCGGCGACTGCGCTACGTCATGGTCCGGTACACCGGCCGCCCGGAACTTCGGGCACCCTTTACGGGACATCCCATGCATGAACGGAAGGCCTTGGACGAGGCACTGTGGCTGATATCGCTGGTCATGAGCATGACCGGTATGCTGCTGTTAAGCTTCGGCCTGGATGTGCTGTGACCCTCTGGTTCCGCGGCAGCAGCCGTTCCGTCACGTTCTGGCGTAGCACCCCCACCACCTTCGCCCCATGCAAGCACCGCAAAAGAGGACACGCCTGAACTGGCGCGAGATAGGATGGTGGGCCGCCCTGCTGGTGCTGATGACGGCGATACTGGCGCTGGCCACGGTGGCGAACGAGGGGTGAGGGGGGCTCGACGGCCAACGGACCCGGACCGCCTGCACCCACGTCTTTTTCACCTTTCATGGGCCATAGGGGCGGACGTAGCTTCGCTGTGAACAACACCTCCCATGCGCCCATCCCATCATTTGTTCCATGGCATACGGCCAGCCGCCCTTTGCGCGTTGCTCGCCGCCGGTCCGTTCACAGCCTGCAACGACAGTGGCCGATCGGGGCCGGCCGAAAAGGGAACTCCCGAGCAGATGGAGCAAGCCGAAAGCTTTCGCCGCATGCTGACCACCCACCCCTGGGTGGCCCATAAGGAGTTCAACTGCATCAGCGACGACCTCAAGGAGCACTTCCTCGTGGTGGAAGGCCCGGACACCCTCTCGTTCGCCGACCGCACGGACACGCTGCTCTGGGCCCCGCTGGACAGCCTGATGGCCACCATCACACCCAGGCCGACGGACAAGCACATCCGCGGGCTCGCCTTCCACTACGGGCTGGATACCACGGTGGCACCGAACCGGCTGAAGCTCGCACTGGAGTGCGTGGAGCTGACGCCCTTGGGCGACGGGGTGGCCTATGCGCGGAAAGACCACGATCCCGCGCTTTTCTTCGCGGTGAAGGACGGCGGGCTTCATATGGCCACCAAGGCCGGCTGGCTCACGGCCTACCAGACACCTTACCTGCAACGCACCGTGGTGAAACGCAACGGTGACAGCCCGGCACCCACGCCCGTGATCCCCGGTGTTGACCATACCTCCTTCGTGCTGCGCTGGGAGGGTACCCTGGACAGCCTGGCCGCCCATAATCCGGAACTCGAACACCTCATCATCGCACATGTGAGCGAACCGATGGTGCGCAGCGAATCGCTGGAGCAGGGCTTCCGGCACAACCTGGCGGTGCACGGCATGGACAAGAACGGCAAGACACTGCTGGATGATAGCACCTACGTGGGCAGCTCCTTCCGGAACAAGGCCGCCGACCTCGGCTCCCCCTGCCCTCCCGATTGCGCCACGCCGCTCTTCTATCGCATCGGTCTGCGCGCGCGTGCCAACTGCCAATGACCATCGGACCCCGCTCAAGGGCGTGACCGCAGGTGGCCGAAAGTCCCATCGGTGCCGTTGCGCCCCGTTCCGCCGTTGCATCGTATGTTCGGCGGGTGACCATCAACGACCTGCAGCTCCTGCGCTACGGCCTGATGTGCGCCACGGTGCTCTTCGCCTTCATCAACGGGCTGCGCATTCCCGGTCCACGCGGGCCGGTGTACGGTCCGCTGGTGGTGATGCTGGGCATCGAATCGGTGGTGGAGTGCGTGGGGGCCTACACCAGCCTGAACGGCATCCGCAACAACCCGATGTTCAATGCCTACGTGCTGGTGGAGTTCGTGCTGCTGCTATGGCTGGTGTTCCGGTTGCGGCCACACTGGCGCACGGCGCTGGGAGCGGCACTGGTGCTGGGGGTGGGCGCTTGGGCGCTCAGCTTCGGGCGACGCGGCAACGCCCACTTCATGTTCACCGATGCGATCATGGTGATGTCGCTGTTGCTGGCCGTGTTCTTCCTGGTGCTGCTGTGGCAGCTGGCCGAGAGCAGCGACGAGCCGCTGACCCGGCGATCGCACTTCTGGCTCTTCCTGGGCCTGGTGATCTACTTCGGGGCGCTGTTCCCCATCATCGGGCCACTGGAATACCTGTGGGACAGCTACCCGGCGCTCACCCGCAACCTGTACATCATCATCACGGTGCTTGCGATCACCCGCCACGTGCTTACCGGTGTGGCCGCGGTGATGGAACGCCGCCACCGCGGACCACACCCCTGAGCCCATGACCAACGAGGCCCAGATCGCCCTCACGGTGGTGATCGCCACCCTGCTGTTGCTGTTGCTGCTGGGCACCGTGGTGCTGCTGCTGGTGGTGAGCACCAACCGCCGCCACCGGCACCGCGCCGCACTGGCCGAGGCCGACCTGCGCCGCGAGCAGGAGGTGATGCTGGCCGAGCGCGAGGCCACCCGCCACACCCTGCACGATATGGCGCGCGAGCTGCACGACAACGTGGGCCAGCTGCTCAGCGTGGCCCAGTTGGGCGTGGACAACGTGCTGGCCGATGGCGCCACGGACAGCCGCCTGGTGGCCGCGCGCGACACGCTGGAGCACAGCATTGGCGAGCTGCGACGACTGGGCCGCGACCTGAACACCGACCTGTGGCAGCAGCGTTCGCTGGTGGACGCCATCAGCGCCGAGGCCGACCGCATAGAGCGCGTGGGGCGCGTAAGGGTGCACCTGGTGGTGCAGGGGGCTCCGCCAACGCTGCCGCCGGACCACACCACCATCCTGTTCCGTGTGCTGCAGGAGGTGGTGAACAACGCCCTGAAGCACAGCCGCGCCGATACCGTCACCATCACCCTGAACGAGGGGCCGCCGTGGGGCCTTACCCTGGCCGACAACGGGCAGGGTTTCGAGGCCACCACCACGGCGGGCAACGGCGGGCTGGTGAACATCCGCCGCCGCTGCGCCCTCATCGGCCTGGAGGCCACCTGTACCACCGCGCCCGGCCAGGGCTGCACCTGGACCATCACCCACACACATGCCCATGGAACATAACGTGGCCCTGGTGGACGACCACCACCTGGTGCGCAGCGGGCTCGCCGCCACCGTGGACAACCTCGGCGGCTACCGCGTCACGGTGGACGCCGGCCATGGCCGTGAGCTGATCGAGGCGTTGGAGGCCCTGGCCCCCGGCGACCTCCGGCAACCGCGCATCGCCATTGTGGACCTGAACATGCCGGTGATGGACGGCTACGAGACCATCGCCTGGTTGCGCGCGCACCGGCCCGACGTGCTGCCGCTGGCCCTCACCTTCGATGCGGCCGACGAGGCCCTGGTGAAGGCCGTGCGCAGCGGCGCCCGCGGTTTCCTGCTGAAGAACGCCCGCCCCGCGGTGCTGAAGAACGCGCTGGACGCGCTGGTGGACACCGGCTACTACTACACGGACCAGGTGCAGGGCACGCTGCAGGAACACCCCGGACCGCTCACGCGCCACGAACTGGAGCGCGAGCGCGTACTGGAACAGATCACCCCGCGCGAACTGGAGTTCCTGCTGCTGGTGTGCTCGCCGAACGAGCCCACCTACGAGGAGATCGCCGACACCATGGGCATCCACCGCCGCACGGTGGACAACTACCGGATCGCGCTCTTCGAGAAGTTCCACATCAAGAGCAAAACGGGGCTGGTGCTCTTCGCCATACGCTGGGGGCTGGTCGCGGTGTGAGGGCTGCGGCCACCCAAGGCGCACGCCGCTGCGCGGGTCCGGACGACCTACCGCCCCTTCTTCACCGCGCGCTTGTTGGTGCGTCCGGCGCCGCTCTTGGGGTTGGTGCTGCCCGGACGCATGTGGCGCTCGCGCTCCAACTGCGAACCGGCACGGTCGTGCAGGCGTGTCTCCGCGCTGGTCTGTCCGGGGTGCTGTTCGCCGGGCATGCGCGCATCCACCTGGCCGGGCTTGAAGGGCGCCGGGATGGCCACCTCCCGCGCCGTCCTCGTGGTGGCCACAACGGTCTTCTTCGCCGCTGGTGCTGCCGCACTGGTCGCCTTCGTGACCGCCTTCCTCGCAGCGGGGCTCGCCACTTTGATGGCCTTGGCAGGGGACTTCTTCGCTACGGGCCCATTGGCCTTCGTGGTCTTGGCGGCAGCCTTCTTCGTGGCGGGCCTCGTCACCTTGGCGACCTTGGCAGGAGCCTTCTTCGCCACCGCCTTGGTGGCTTTCACGGCCTTGGCAGGGGACTTCTTCGCGGCCTTGTTCGGGCTGTGCTTGGGAGTGGTCTTGGTGGGCATGGGGTTCTGTTGATCGCACGAGCGGCATGCTCCTGCACCCCGAACTTACACCAACGGCGAGCTCCGCGCACTGACGATGGTCAGCCTGCGGCAATGTGCCCGACCGCACGCCTATTCCTTCACCAAACGAACGCGCTGTGCATCCACCAGCAACACGTAGCTGCCTGGCGCCCAGCTGGCGATGTCCAGTGTGCCGTTGGCGGGCAGTGTGCCGCTCCACACCGTGCGGCCCTGCAGGTCCACCACGCGGGCGGCCGCGGATGAAGGACCCTGCACCTGGAGCGTTCCATTGGCCGGCACGGGCCAGGCGCGCCACGCGCCGTCAGCGATCGTCGTGGTCATGCCCGTGCAGATGTCCACGAGCACCTCGGCCGTGTAGGGCGTGCTCTCGCCGTTGGCGTTGGTGGCCACAAGGGTCACGGCATAGGTGCCGGGCACCGTGTAGGTGACCACGGGCGAGGGCGCGGTGCTGGTGGCCGGTTCGCCACCGGGGAAGGACCAGCTCCACGCCGTGGGGCCGAAGAGCGAGGCATCGGAAAATGGGCTGGACTGTCCGGCGCAATAGCCAACGGGCGGCGCGAAGAAGGCCTGTGGCGGCTCCTCGGTGGTGGGCAGACCGGGCAGCAGGCAGTCGATACTTCCGAAGAGGAGCCCCAGGTTGGTTGAGTTACTGGACGTCATCGGGTCCCAGGGGTGGGAATACGCGGTATCCGTGCCCGCGATCAGCGGTGACCGGAAACCCACCCACATGGCCAGGCGCTGCCCGTCCGATGAACGGACCAGTGCATTGGTCCCTGGCTTGGTGGCAATGGTCGGCGCAGGCTCAACATGCTCGTACAGCCGGAAGGCCTGTGGGTCGGCTCCGTTCAGGTCGTAGGAGATCATCCACGTTTCATAGGCCCCAAAGGGAATGGGTGCTGGCAGCCCCTGGACACGCAGGGTGTCCGCCTGAAAGAAGAAACTGATGGTGAGGAACACCCGTTCGCTGGTGGCCACCAGGCCATGGTGCCGGATGGCCCCGTCCATCTCGAAGGTGCGTGTCCACAGCACCTCACCGGATGGTCCGCGTCGGGTGATGAAGTACACGTAGTACTGGTTGCTGCTGTTGGTGCCGGGCCCCGTTAGGGTATCATCGCCGATGATCACCTGCCCCTGGATGTTGTGCAGCTGGTAGATGTTGCCGGCCGGATCGCAGGTGGCCTGCCATCCGCTCAGGCGCGTGAGCCCGAAGGGAGGCGGGGACGGAACATAGGCCGGGGTGGTCTGCAACAGGGTGCCGTCGTTCGCATGCTCCTTCATCACCAGGTCGGCCCGATCGGTGACCCAGATGTGGTCATCCGGGGTCACGGTGATGTCGCGGAATCCATAGGAGTCCTGCAGCTGCCAGAGCTGGGACCCGTTGCTGCGATCATACTTCACCAGGCGGTCGGTGCCCTGCACCCAGAGGTGGCCCAAGCCATCCAGTTCCAGGTTCACCCCTTCGCTCCAGTAGCCCTCCAGGAAGGTGGTGATCCAGCGCAACCGCCCCTGCGGGGTGAAGCTGGTGATCACCATGCTCCGCAATGAGGAGCTGCTATGCGGCGGGTTGATCGTGGTGCGTGTGCCGCTGGCGTCCACGATACGCAGGCTGTCGAGGTACTCTTCATGGAAATAGGCCGTGTAGATGTTCCCCTCCTCATCCACGACCACATCCCCGTGATCCGCCGAGGACGCATCGTGCCAGAAGTTCACCAACCATTGCGGCATGCCATAGGGGTCGTACTTGATCAAGGCGCTGTTGTACGCATAGTCATTCGCAGAGGGCAGGTCCTCGTACAGGGTGTCCTGGCCACCGCTGTAAGCGATCAGCTCCGGCGCGAGGTTGGCATGCAGCCATCCGTACAGGTTCCCCTGCTCGTCCATGGCCAACGCTGCGTCCGTTAGTCCGAGGGAGCCCGGCAAGGACAATTGCGACACGCTACAATCCTGCGGCTCGGGCTGGGGCACGGCGTGCACCACCTGCACCAGCGTGTCGCGGCAGCCGATGGGCGTGATGCCGATGAGCTGCACCGCATACGCTCCGGGCGTGCTGAACACCACGCCTTGCACCTCGGCCTCAGTGCTCGCCGAGGGCGTGGCGCCGGGGATCGTCCACTGGTAGCTGCCACCCAGCACGTTGCTGCCGTTCATCAACTGCACCGGAGTGCCCACGATGGGGTTCATGGCATCGGCACCCCAGTTGAGCTGCGGCACCTGCAGGGTCACCGGCACGGTCTGCTGCAGGGTGCTGGTGCAGGTGTTCTGCGTGTTGGTGGCAAAGACCGTGTAGGTGGCGTTGATGGTGATGGCCACCTCATAGCTGAGCGTGCCGCCATTACCGATCTGTGGCGTGCCCTGGTTGGTGCCATTGCGCCGCAGCTGGTAGCTCACACTGGGCTGCGACCCCTGTACCGTGATGGTGATGGTATCGCCCACGCATTGCGTGGTGGGCCCCGGTGTCACCGTTAGCGTGGTGGAGGGGTTGCCGATGGCGATGAGGAAGGAGACCGTATCGATGCTGGTTCCGCAGTTGCCCAGGTTGCGCGTGGCGATCAGGTGGAACACCTGGCTGGCGGTGATGTTGCCCGTGGGAAAGTTGAGCTGGTTGCCGTTGCCGCTCTGGGCATTGCCCTGCGCGGTGGTGCCGCGCCACAGCCGGTAGCTGGTGCCTTGCTGCGAACCGGGCACCTGCACCTGGGTGCCTTGTCCGCTGCACACGGTGTCCGTGACCACGATGGCGTTGTTCACGATGGCCAGCGAGGCGCCCACGCTGATCACCTGCTCCAGGGTGTCGGTGTAAGTGCCGTTGTTCACCACCAGCGCCACCGCGACCTGCTGCGAGGGTTCGGTGAAGGTCCAGTTGAGCACCGCATCGGTGGAGACGGGCTGTCCATTGACCAGCCACTGGCGCGTGAGCCCCGGTCCGCTCTGGTCGGTGAAGGTGGTCGGTGTGTTGTGGCACACGAAGCCGGTGGGACCATCGAACAGCGCGTAAGGCCGGTAGGCCCCGGGTGCCGAGCGCAGCAGAAGGCCGTTCGCCGCCACCGCGAACCCGTTGGTGGGGCTCTGGAAGTGCAACTGCCACAGCTGCTCGCCGGCATCGTACCAGCTCCAGTGCAGGCCGCCATCGGTGGTGCGCAGGATGAGGTTGTCGGTGGTGGCATAGCCCTCGGTGGTGCTGGTGAACCAGAGGTCGGTGAAGAAGGACAGGTCATCAGGCAATTGCGCGCCGAGAGGGCTCCACGTGGCGCCGCCATCGGTGGTGCGCAGCAGGTCGCCGCCAGTGCCCGCCGCGAAGCCCGTCGTGGCGCTGGGGAAGCTCACCGCGCGCAGGTCGTTGCCGCCGGACCACACGGTGGTCCAGGTCTGCCCGCTGTTGGTACTGCGCAGGATGCGGCCCTCGCCCACCACCACCACGGAGGTCGCCGTGGGCCACGCGGCATCGCGCAGCGTGTTGCCGCTGGTGTTCGTGTTGCTCCAGGACACTCCCCCGTTGGTGGTCCGTGCGATGCGGCCCAGATCGCCAACGGCCACGCCGTTGTTGCCGCTGAAGGCCATGCCGCTGAAGCTGGTGAACTGGCCGTTGCCGGGCTGGTCGTAGGTGGTGGGCCAGGTGGTGCCACCATCGGTGCTGCGCCGCACCTGGAAGGGATAGGTGTCGATGAAGAAGAAGCCCGTGCCCACGATGTTCGTGGGCGACTGGTACTGCATGGCGTAGAAGGCCGAACCGATGAGCTGGAACCCGAGCGGGTCCATCAGGGGCAGCTCCACCCACGTGTTGCCCCCATCGGTGCTCCGCAGCCAGCTGCCGGGCGTGCCGATGCAGAGCCGCTGCGCATCGTAGCTGTCGATGCTGTGCAGCGTGGTGGTGACGGGAACGGGCACGGGTTGCCATTGGGCGGCAAGCCCCAAGGGAAGGACCGCAAGGGCCACGAACAGGTTGCGCATGGGGTGAAAAGTGCGGTGAAAATAGCCCTGTCCCACGCCTCAGCGTGCGCGCTTGATGACCAACAGTTCGCCCAGAACGGTCGTCGTGAGCATACCGGCGCTGAGCTCGATGAGGGTGCCTTCGGGGTAGGTGCGCGGTGCGTGCAGTTGGTCCTTCACCGCTGGCGGCAGCATACTGGCCGCGATGCGCGCCACGGCCTGCGCATTGAACACCATGCGCACCAAGGGGTCGCCACCACGGGGAAAGAGGTAGAACAGCCGCTGACGGCCCAGTTCGGCGGTGACGTACCAGCCGCTGGTGGTGCTGAACCGCCAGTGCAGCTCCGGCGCCGAACGCGGTCCCGCCACGGTGGACAGCGCCTGTTCCACCGCATCGAACGCCGCACCCACGCGCTGGCGCAGGGCCCGCAGGTCGGGCGCGGCCGCTGGGTCGAGGAAGGGGTCGGGGGTGGTCATGCTCACTCGTTCACAATGCGCAACCGCCGGCGGAACACCTCCACGCCATCGCACAGCACCACCACGCTGTAGCGCTCGGGGGCCAGGGCCGAAAGATCGAGCGACACGCGGCCCTGGCGCAAGCGGCCGAGGTCCTGCTGGTGCAGCTCCAAGTATGAGGATGAACGTGCTTCCTATTCCGGCACACACTCACCTTCTTGACATGTGAACCCCGGTGGACAAACGATGCCACAATCGCCACAATTGGCCGGGTCGGTCAGTAGATCGATACCCTCATCCTGCTGACCATCGCAGTCATTATCGAGCCCGTCACAGACTTCCGTGGCACCCGGGAAGATCGCATCGTTACCATCATCGCAGTCACCCGCTTGGCCGACATATCCTACGGGTTGCTGGCAGGTCGGTTGCTGAACAAGGTCGGTACCCCATCCGTCCCCATCCAGATCGCGATACCAGACCGGCGCACCCTGCTCATCGATCGCGCCATTGCAGTCGTTATCAAGGCCGTCGCCGCCTGTGCAGGGGTCCGGGGCGCCCGGACGAACAGCATCATTGGAATCATCGCAGTCACCCGCTTGGCCGACATATCCTACGGGTTGCTGGCAGGTCTGTTGCTGATCCTGATCGGTGCCCCATCCATCACCATCCACATCACGATACCAGACGGGCGCATCCTGATCGTCCACCGCACCATTACAATCATTATCGATACCATCGCCACCTGCGCACAGGTCGTCAGCCCCTGGGCGAGTGTTGGGGTCCAAATCGTCGCAGTCGCCATTGTTGCCCACATAGCTGGGGTCGGGAGGACTACAGGCCAGCCACCCCCCTGCACTGGCATCACCAAAGCCGTCCTCGTCCACATCGGGATACCACAAGGTCCCGATGCTCTCATCCGATTCTCCATCGCAGTCATTATCGAGGCCATCACAGAGCTCAGCAGCGCCAGGGAATACGGTGCCGTTCCCATCATCGCAATCACCAACCTGCGAAACATAGCCGGATGGTTGCACACAGGTCTGCTGCTGGTCCTGGTCGGTTCCCCAACCATCCTCATCCGCATCGCGGTACCAGACCGGCGCATCCTGATCGTCGATCGCTCCGTTGCAATCATTGTCAATGCCATCGCCACCGGTGCAGGGGTCGTCAGCACCGAGATAAACGGCCTCGTTGGAATCATCGCAGTCGTTGGCATTGGTCACATAGCCCGGCCCCGGCGGGGTTTCTGGGCATGATGTAACGACGCCAGCAAATACACCAAAGCCGTCTCCGTCCTGGTCCGGGTACCAATTGATCGTAACGTCCTCATCCACCTGGCCATCGCAGTTGTTATCGATGCCATCGCAAGCCTCATCTGCAGCAGGGGAGATGTCGTTGTTCGCATCATCGCAATCACCTCCCACCTGCACCGCACCTGGAGGGGCTGTGCAGGTCTGCTGGGCTGTGGCGGGGTCGCCGTATCCATCTCCATCCAGGTCGGCATACCACGTGGCGATGAGGTCCGCCGATCCATCGCAGCCGTTATCAAGACCATCACAGGCCACCTCGGGAGCCCCGGGCCAGACCGTGGCGTTGGCATCATTGCAGTCACTTGCAGCAGCCCAGCCGTCGCCATCCGCGTCCAAGAACCCCACACAATCGGCCCATTGCCCTAGACACCCAGAGGAGACCCAACATGACATGTCTGTGCAACCCTGAAAAAAATAGCAAACGAACAAGTCCTGATAACAACTATTGCAACTAAGGCCAATCGGAACTCCGTCATTCGACAGCTCTTCCTGTACACAGACCCAGTCGACCAGGCCGGTGCTGGCGCCGCATTGGAAGGCCGCTATTATGATCGCCTCGAAGTACTCGGCCTGATGCTGAGCGATCCAGTTCGCCTCGGCCGGAGTGCATTGCTGAGAACACCCTTGCCCCGGGAAGACCAAAGGATCCGCATCATCACAATCCCCCATGGTCAGTACATACCCAGCGGGCTGGGCACATGCGGCCAAGGTCACCCCTTCCACGCCATACCCATCCCCATCTGCATCCTGGTACCATAGCACCCCAGCAAGCGGATCGGCGCTATTGTCCACCTGCCCATCACAATCATTGTCCAGGCCATCGCCGCACAACTCCATTCCGTTGGGGTGCACATTGGGGTTGGTGTCGATACAGTCCACTGGGCCACATCCCGGGATGTTGTAATAGCCGTCGCCGTCGGCATCCACGCAGCCACCATTCGCAGCACTGACTCCGGGTATGATCACATAACAACCATTGCCTTGTTTCAGTGTATCCCCCAGCAGGGATACGGTGAAACAATCGACTGCGCGTGCATGCAGCGCATAAGGCACACTGAGCAATTGGGTGGTGCCCATGTCCACGAATCCCGCGCCTGTGGCATTCATCTCCACCTGAATGAAGTGGGACGAAGCACCCCAGCCAATGGCCTGGAAAGAGCCCTGCGTTGGCGTGCCGATGCCGATGGCAATGCTGAACAGTCCGAACGGGCTGGTGGTGACGTTGTGTGTCTCCTGATAGGCTACAGTGCCGCTCGGACCGCCGGAGAGGATCGAGATGCGTAACGCAATGGCTTGGTCAGAGAGCACCTGACCGCTGGCATTGCGCGCAACGCCTTGGAAATCGAAGGCCTGGGGAGCCTGCGCGGTCAATAGGGTGCTGAACCCGAGCGCTAAGAGAAGTAGAAGTTGACGCATGATCGAACGTGTCAAGGAAATTGGGCAGGTCGTGTATTGGTGGGCACCACGCCACCGATGGTCTGAAGGACAGGGTCGCGGTCGTTATCCTGCCCGGTGTATTTCACTTTGCCATCGAGGTTCACATCCTCGGCGCGATAGCCGGATACCACCGCCGTGGGAACCACGCCACCAATGGCTTGTAGAATGAGGTCGCGGTCGTTGTCCTCCCCTGTGTACTTCACCACCCCATCACCGTTGACATCCCCTGGCCACTGCAGGTACCTGTCATCGCGGAACCGGAGCGCGTCCGTTCCACCATGTACGGGAACAGACCCGTCCGTGAGGTCGATCTCCGTGGCGACCTGGCCCAGTACTACAGGGAGCATGGTCATTACGGGCAGATGATTGCGATGGTGGACCGCCACATGGTAAGCCCCTGGCAATGCCATCATTCGCAAGGGGGATGAGCCGTCCAGATCGACCACATCGCCGTCGCGTTGCACCAAGGCCGCGCGACCGACCACCACCTGCCCTTCGTTATCCTGTTTGCGAAGCTCGACCCAGACCCAATCCACGATCGCATCGGGTCCGTTGATGACCAAGGCCCCTGGTGAAAGGCTATCCACCCCGAACGAACCGGCAGGGTCGTATCCCAATGCCGTGTATGGCTCACTGTCCGGTATCAGACCCGCTGACCGCAAACTATCGTGCATCAGACCGACACCCTCGTCATAAGGACCGTCCAGCAGAACTCCGAAGCGTAACGACAACTCCACGCCCTCTGGTTGCTGAACACCGGTGGTGATCAGCCGATCACCCATCGCCAACGATGCACTCGAGGGCTGCCCGAGCGTCCAACCCAGATGAACCCCTTCGGAACTGGCTGCCCCGCCAGCTGGTATGATGGCCTGCGGAACGATCGACTGTGCATGAACAGCGATCTGTGCGCACACGCACAACAACAACAACACGTAGGCCCGTAGCCTCATGGTAGCTGCCTTTGTCCAGTTTCCCTTGGTCTGCATCATTCAGGTCGTTCCGTTCAGGTGGGTGTTCGAGATCAATACATCACTCACATTGTGAACACACCATCAAGATTAGGAGGACACATGACCTGAAGACACTGACGATCATCAGTTCCGCGGCAACAAAGGGGCTTTTTGGACCACCCACTAATGCCCTGCACAAGGGAGGCGCGCCTGGCGCCCCTCACTCCTTGACGATCCGCAACCGTCGGCGGAACACCTCCACCCCATCGCACAGCGCCACCACGGTGTAGCGCTCGGGGGCAAGGGCCGAAAGGTCCAGTGCCACACGGCCCTGGCGCAAGCGACCGAGGTCCTGCTTGTGCACCACGGCACCGGCGGGGTCCAGGACATGCAGGCGCACCGCTGCTTCGCGGTCGGAGAAATAGTCCAGCACCGTGGGTCCTGCGGTGCGTGTGGGAAAGAGGCCGATGTCGGGCACCGTGTCGCGTTGAACGGGCGCATCATGGGCCACGCGGAACTGGTGGGTAACGCCATGGCCATGATCGCTATTAAAGCGATGCAGCAGGCGGCCCTCGCCATCGAGCAGACGTAGCACGCCGCGCCCACCCTTGGTGTTGTACCAGAACTCCAGCCCATCGCCCGCGGTGTCGGTGAGGGCCAATGTGTAGCACCCTTCGGCCAGGCGCAACGTGTCGGTGTAGGTGCGGGCGCTGTCCAGCGTGCCCAGTGGGTGTTCCAGTGCCACGCCCCCCCACGCGCCCTTCACCAGCAGGGCGTTGTGCATCGGCTCGTTGTTGGTGAGCAATTGCACGAGCAGCGTGGCCGGGTACACCGGCACGGGCGTGAAGGTGCTGCGCAGGGTATTGTCGTGCGGCCACGCATCGGCCTTGCCGTTGGGGCGCTCCAGCCTCACCACGAACACCGACGGTCCCGTTCCTTCCACCATCCCCGGCAAGGCCACCGTGGTCGTCGCGTTGAACGCGAGATGGCCGGTCCAGCGGTGGGTGCGCAGCGTACTTCCTTCGGTGCCGTACACGATGTCCACACTGCGCAAGGGCTCGGCGCCCAGGTTGCGCAGCTCCACGATGGCCGCACCACAGGCGGGGTTGCGCAGGCGGTGTAGGGGGGCATCGCTGGGCGCCAGGATGTCCACAAGCGCAACATCGTATTTGGCGCGCGGGGCCTCCAGTTCCATCAGGTAGGCGGCGATGTCCCAGCGGGCGGTGCTGCTGTCGTGCGCATAGGGCTCCATCACCACGTCCACCGTGTGGGTGCGGGCACGGCCCTGGAGCGGCACATCCACCACATCGGGCTGTTGCAGCTCGCCGGGGCACCAGTTGCCACGGTCGAAGATCCATGTGCCGGCCTGCGGCTGCAGGGGGTTGGTGCCGCAATCGCGCCACAGGTCGCGGCGGTCCACCGTGCGGCCATCGAAGCGCACCTCGCGCCACTTGCGACAGAACTCGGCACAGCCATCGTCGGCGTGCATGCCGTGACCGGTCTGGTGCAGGCGCACACGGGCCTGTGCGGCACGGGCATCCATGGTCAACGTGCGCGGCGGCACGGCACGGGCAAAGGGTTGCGCGGTGTCGCCATAGAGGAAGTGTCCGAGATGCAGGGTGTGTACGGCGAGCACCCGCGCGGCCGGCGGGCCGGTGATGCAAGCGAAGTCGAGCGTGATGGCCCAGCCACGGTCGTTGTTCGGCTCGAAGCCGCTGTGCACGTAGATCACCTCCACACTGTCGCGCAGCACCGTGCTGAAGTCGGTGACGTCCACCTGCCATGTGAAGGACCAGGGGTTCCGGAAGTAGCTGCCATAGGGCGTGAGCATGCGGGCCACCTCGATGGTGTCGGTGGTGCCCAGCGGATGCACCAGGATGTGGTCCAGGTAGTCCCACTCGGCGCAGCGCAGACTGTCGGGGCAGGCGAAGGTGACGGTGAGCAGCACCTGGCGCAGGTCCACCTTGGGCGCTGGGAAGCGCACACGGGCCGGGAAGGAGCGCACCCCGGCAGCGGGGTCCGTAACGATGGTGGCGCGCTGGTGGGGGCGGACATGCAGGGTGTCCTGGGCGACCATGGACCAGGACAGGAGCAGGGCGAGGAACACCAGCAGCGCGCGCATGGCGCAAGTTGGGCATCCTGCTCCAGCCGGAAAAGTCCGGGGGCAACGACCGGCCACGGAGAGGGTGGCACGTAACTTGTCCCTTCGCCGCCGCCCCAACCCATCAAGACCATGCGAACACGACTCTACGCCTTCCTCACCGCCCTGTTCACCACCGCCACATTGCTGGTGAACGCCCAGCTCTCCCCCGCTTGGACCGTGAACACCGGACCGGCCCAATGGATGCGCATCACCTCGGCCGGCGCCCTGGTGGTGGGCACCAGCGAAGGCCTCAAGGGCGTGGACCCCGCCACCGGAAAGGTATCCTGGACCATTCCGGAACTGGCCAACGTCACTGAAGGCGGCTACGCCGAGGTGGACCGCACCCCGTTCATCACGTTGGTGCCTGCGGACAGCCCCGATGACCTCTTCATCGTGGAGCCCTTCTCGGGCCAGGTGGTCTTCAGCAGCGAGCAGGCCGGCATCTCGCGCATCACCAGCAAGTACTTCCTGTATGCCAACAACGCCATCATCCTCGCCGGGCAGAAGGCGGACAAGACGGCAGCGATGGCCTGCGTGGACATGGGCACCGGGCAGGTGCGCTGGACCAAGGACGACAGCTTCAGCCGCATCACGGCCTGCAACAGCGACGGTGCCGACGCCATTCTGCTGTGCACATTCGCCTTCATCTACAAACTGGACGCCGCCAGCGGGAAGGAGATCTGGAAAAAGGCCCCCAATCCGGAGGCGGAGAAGATGAGCGCGGGCATGGGCAACCTGATGGCCTTGATGGACAAGAACGCGGCCAACATCAACCTGCCCAACGTGAGCGGTGTGTTCGTGACCACGCAGAACGCGCCAGGCATTTGCATCCTGGGCATGCAGACCGAGCAGCGCAGTGAGGTGACCGACGCCCAAGGCAAGAAGACCATGCAGGTCAGCTACAGCACCTTCATCAATGCGTTCCGCACCTCCGATGGCTCCTACGTTTGGGAAAAGCCGCTGGAAATGCCGCAAATGATGGGGGCCATCGTTCCCCTTGAGCGCGGCCTGCTGGTGGGTGCCGGCAATACCAAGAGCATTGACATGCTCGACTACAACTCCGGCAAGGGCCTCTGGGGCAAGAATGGGAAGGGCATCAACGTGAAGGGGGTGCTTGCCGGTGCGGTGGCGTTGGACCAGGGCGTGCTGCTCACCAGCGGAAGCGAGGACGGCGTGGTGACGCTGGTGGATGACCTGGGGGTGGAGAAGTGGAAGAAGCCGGCGAAGCTGGACGGCGTGGTGCGCAGCGTGACCAAATTGGGTGGCGACCTGCTGGTGGCCACGGCACAGGAGGTGGATGTGGTCGACCTGGCCACGGGCTTGTCGCGCCTGGCCAAACCGCTCGAGGGCGGGGCCGGCCTGGTGGCGACCCATGAAGGCACCACCTATGTGTTCAACACGCGAGACGGGCTATTGTATACGGTCGCGGCCACGGGCGGCACGGCCAAACCCCTGAACAGCGCTCCAGTGGAGTTCGAGGGCAAGGAGTCGCCCACGGCGTTGGAGGTGCTGCCCCAGGGTCTGCTGCTGAGCAGCGACCAGAACCTCGCCCTGCTGGGCACCGATGGTTCGGTGAAGTGCCGCAAGTATGTGCCTGCTCCTCGTGAGAGCGGGCTGGTGCGCGCCCTGAAGTACGCCAGCGCGGTGCGTGCGGCCTACTACACCGCCGCGTTCGGCTATACCAGTGCGGCCTTTGGCAGCGCCGCCCAGAACATCCAGGTGAACGACCCGGGAAGCGCGTTCGCCAAGGACCTCTCCACCGGGCTCTCCGATGTGTATGGTGAAGCCTCGCAGGCGGCGGCCGGAGCCACCAAGCGCTTTTTCCAGGAGGCCAGCGCGCGCTTCAAGGCCTCCAGCAGCACCAACGACATCCAGTATGTGTTGGGCACGGCCGACAAGAGCGGCTACGTGCTGATGGCGCTGCACAAGCACGACGCGAAGGAGGCGATGACCATCCCGCTCGGGAAGGACAAGAACCCGCAGTACGAGGTGGATGCCATCACCAACACCGTGTACCTGCTGAACGGCGGCGAGGTGCGCTGCTTCAAGCCCTGAGGAGCCTGCCCCGCAACGGATAGGCACACGGCCGGGAGGGAACTTCCGGCCGTGTACGTTGAGGCGCATGTGTACGTCATGCTTTGTCGTTGCCAGGCCTCCATCTTGCGTGCCCCTTCTCACCCTCCCCCGCCCTGCGGTCTTTCCGCGGGATGTCGCCACACCGGCGGGCGCGGAACACGGGTCGTTGGATGTGTGCCGGAGCAGGCTGCCACGCCGCCGCGCCGGGGAGCGGGAGAAGGAAGTGCCTCACCGCCTGTTCTGGCGTGGCGCAGGGCTTGTTCTTGGCGCCGATGGTGCGGGTGCGGGCGTGGGCCTCGAGGGCATGCTGCGCTGTTGGTAGTAACGGTGGTCCCTTACGCGCTGCTCGCCCCGGTCGCGGCGCTGTTGGATGTCGTAAGGCACCGTGGGCGGGCGTGCAGGGGCGGGACGCGAAGGCATCGTTCGCCAGGTACCGTCCTGGTAGCGCTGGATCCGCGTGCCATCCCGGCGGAACACATTGCCATTGGGGTCCGTGTAGTGGTCGCGGGTGTCCGGCTTGGTGGTGGGCGGCGGCGCAGGCGCCCGATCGTTCGTGGGCTGTGCGCCACCTTGCACCACGGGGGTGCGTTCGAGCACCGTGGGCTTCACGCCTGCGCGGCGTTCGATGCTGTACAGGTCCACCGGGCGGGCCGTGGGCGCACGCGGTGAGCCGTCCATGATCGAAGGCCGGTGCCCGTAATAGGCCGGACGCGGCGTGCCCGTCCACGGCGGGCAGTACGACCAGGGTCCCCACCAGCCCCAAGCTCCCCAACCATACCACGGACCCCACGGGCCGTACATCCATCCGTGATAGAACCAGTTCCACCCCCACCCCATCCCAAAGCTCCAGCCCATCCAGGGGTCGTAGTACATGTTGAACCCCCACGTGAACGGCCGCGGGTGCCAATAGCCCGGCCAATAGGGGTAGTAGTAGCCCGTGCCCATCACCACCACACCGCTCTGTACGTAAGTGCCGAGGTAGCCCGGGGTATAGCCCGTTACCACCTCGTTCTCCGTCACGTCATAGATGTCCACATAGCGTGTGTTGTAGGCCGGGCTGCTCGGCGGGATGTTCTCCACCATGGCAGGGACCACGGTGCTTACCACCCAAGGGCCCTCGGGCGTATTACTGTCGAACCACACCGCGTTGTGGCAGGCGTGGTAATGACCTTGGATGCGCAGCACGGTGGTGTTGGCGTTCACCGCCAGGTCCACATCGGTGCCATCGATCCGCTCGAACCGGGGAGCGCCATCGTACTTCACCTCCAGCGTGGCCGTGTTGCGGTCCACCGTGGCGGTCTGGGGGATGTAGGTGTCGCGCACCGCTTCTCGCGCTGCCGTGGTGCCCGCCACGTGGGCCAGCACGCCGTCCTTGGCAGAACCCTCGGGGATGCGCGCGAAGTCGACAGGCAATGCATCGGGCGGCACATGGCGCCAGCTGCCACTGCGCGGATCGGCCGTGGCATACCAGCGGCCCGAGGCCAGCAGATAATACTGCTGCGTGGCGATCTCCAGGAACAGGTCCTTGTCCGTATTGGTGGCATACAGCAGACCGGTGCTTTGGATGGGCTTCATTTGCGGTGGCCCGTCCAGGTCCAACAGGGCTGCGGACGTGGTGCGCACCAACACCTCCGGCACCCGGGCATCAGGAACCACCTCCGCCCCGGCGGTGTCCACAGCGGCAGCCAGTTCCTTGAGGGGCTCGGGCACATCAGAGGCCAGGGCATAGGGCCCCTTGAGCGCAGTGGCACGGAACCAGCGCCCAGAGCCGTAGAGGTAGTGCGCGTTCTTGCGGTAGCGCAGCAGCAGGTACGGCGTGTTCAGCACCCGTTCCACATCGGTGCTTATGCCGTTGTAGAGCGGGTCGGCGTAGTCCGATGGACGCTCCAGGCGCAGGTATTCAGGCTCCCCATCCACGTACACCAGCACGGTGGGCTTCTCGGTGTAGATGATCTCGGGCGCATCGTTCCAATACGACACCTCCTCCACCTGTTCGTTCTCCAGGGAGGCCACCAGCCAGTCGATGGCAAAGGGCTTTGCGCGAAGGGGGATCTCGCGGGAGAGCATGGCCCCAATGCGGTCCGCTTCCGCCGAAAGGGGCTGCGGAAAATGCACGTCCGAGACCTCCAGGCGCTGCAGGGTGCCCAGGCGCGTGGAACGGTCAACCACCATGAGGCCTTCGCCCCATACGGCACCAAAGACCGGTGCGGCATCCTCTGCGCGCTTGATGGAGACCGCGAAACGGGCCGTGAAATGGTCGCCCTCCATCCGCTCGGGCTGCGGCGCGAACACCTGCACCTGGTCCTTTCCCGACATGAACCGCAACGGCCATTGTCCATTGGTGTTCATCTCCTGCGCATGGCACGGCAGTGCGGCCAACAGGACGATCGGGAGCGAGGCGCGGAGGAAGAGTGGCATGTTGATCGGTCAAAGGGGCTCGGCACGGGTCACAAGGACCATGCCCCCAACGCCTAAAGGTCGCACGAACGGTGCAAAATGATCCTGTCGGATGTCAGGTGCACCCGTGGTGAACGCATGGAACGGGCAGGCGCCTGACGAGCATCATCCATTGGAAAGGCAACTTTGTCCAACTTCACCCGCTCACCACGTCCCCATGTCCTTCCAAGGCAAGCTCAAGCGCTTCCTGCTCATCCTGGAGCAGGTGAAGCACGCACCCACCTTCGCACAGATCCAGGAGGAGCTCCACCAGCACGGTTTCGAGCTCAGTGCGCGCACCCTGCAGCGCGACATCGAGCAGATCCGCGTGGAGCTGGGTCTGGAGATCACCTACGACCGCGACAGCAACACCTACCGCCTGCCCAAGGCGCGCGATGGGCGCCACAGCGTAATGCCCCTGCTGGAACGCGCGGTGCTGGGCGAACTGCTCGCCGGCAGCGGCACCGACCTGCGCGCTGCGGCCGACCATGTGATCATGGAGCGGAACGGCACCCTGCAAGGACTACAGCATTGGGGCGCCCTGCTGCGCGCCATCCGCGAACGGCGCTGGGTGGAGCTCGCCTATCACCGGTTCCAAAAGGACGAAGGGCGCGACTTCCGCATGCGGCCCTTCCTGCTGAAGGAGTATGGCGGCCGATGGTATGTACTGGGCCTCGCCGACGGGTATGCCAACCCCATCTCCTTGGGGCTGGACCGCATCACCAGCGTGTCGCTCACGCAGAAGCGCTTTGCGGCCACCGAACGGACCAAGGTGGGGGCGTTCTATGCCAACATCATCGGGGTGGACGCCTCGCCCGGCAAGGTGGAACGCGTGGTGCTTCGCTTCACCCCCCTGCAGGCCAAGTACGTGAAGGCCCTGCCCATGCATCCCAGCCAGAAGGTGGTGAAGGAGGACAAGGACAGCGCGGTGATCGAGCTGCTCGTGCAACCCAACCGCGAGCTGCACAACGAGCTGCTGGCCATGGGTGAGGGTGTGCGCGTGCTGGAACCGGCGTCGCTGGCCAAGGCCATTGCCAAGGCGCACAAGGCGGCCGCGAAGCAGTACAAGTAGCCTTCCCTATGGGCTCGATAGCACCCTTGGGCGCAGCACATGTGCAACCAGGCCGTTGCCTCATGCCCTGCTGTGTGGATCGAGAGCCGGGATATCCCTAGGACCGAGGCGGTCGGTATAGTGTGGCCCCTCTGCGATGATCAACAACCGATCCATGCGGGATCTACCTTTGCCGCGTCCATGGGACCTGTACCTGTTTCAACGCGCCTAATCCGCTGAAGATCAGGGATCAAGGCGCCTTGTTCCACGTGGAACGGCCATGGCAGGAACGAACGCATACGCAATGAGCACGTTGGAGGCATACGATGTGGTGGTGGTGGGTGGCGGCCATGCTGGCTGCGAGGCAGCAGCGGCGGCAGCCAACCTGGGCTCCAAGGTCCTGATGGTGACCATGAACATGGGCGTCATTGGGCAGATGAGCTGCAACCCCGCCATGGGTGGTGTGGCCAAGGGCCAGATCGTGCGCGAGATCGATGCCATTGGGGGCTATTCCGGCATTGTAAGCGACCGGAGCGCCGTGCAGTTCCGCATGCTGAACCGAAGCAAGGGTCCCGCCATGTGGAGCCCCCGCACCCAGAACGACCGCAACCTCTTTGCGGCCGAATGGCGACGAATGCTCGAGCAGACCCCGAACGTCCACTTCTGGCAGGATAGCGTGGTACGCATCGAGGTGGAAGGAGGTGCAATTACCGGAGTGCTTACCGGGCTCGGTATGCGCATCCCCTGCCGCGCCGTGGTGCTCACCAGCGGCACCTTCATGAACGGGGTGATGCACATCGGTGAGCGCCACATCGGGGGGGGTCGGGCCGGCGAAAAGGCCAGCCACGGGATCACCGAGCAGCTGGTGGAACTGGGCTTCGAAGCGGGCCGCATGAAGACCGGCACCCCGCCCAGGGTGGACGGCCGCAGCATCGACTACAGCGTGATGGAGGAGCAACCCGGCGATACAATGCCCGGGAAGTTCAGCTACTCCCCGACCACACAGCCGCTCGCTCGTCAGCTAAGCTGCTGGATGACGTATACCAGCCCCGAGGTGCACGAGATCCTGCGCACCGGGTTCGACCGGAGCCCCATGTTCAATGGCCGCATCCAGGGAATAGGCCCGCGCTATTGCCCCAGCATCGAAGACAAGATCGACCGCTTCGCCGATAAGGACCGTCACCAGATCTTTGTGGAACCCGAGGGTTGGGATACCGTGGAGACCTACATCAACGGCTTCTCCACCAGCCTGCCCGAAGAGGTGCAGCTCGCTGCCCTGCGCCGGATCCCCGGCTTCGCACACGCCCGCATGTTCCGTCCAGGCTACGCCGTGGAATACGATTACTTCCCCCCTACCCAGCTGAGGCACACTTTGGAGACCAAGCTGGTGGACGGTCTGTATTTCGCCGGTCAGATCAATGGCACCACCGGCTACGAGGAGGCCGCCTGCCAGGGCCTCATGGCGGGTATCAACGCCCACCTCAAATTAGCCGGGAAGGCACCATTTATCCTTCAACGCGACGAGGCCTATATCGGCGTGCTCATCGACGACCTCATCACCAAGGGCACCGAAGAGCCCTACCGCATGTTCACCAGCCGGGCTGAGTTCCGCATCCTGCTCCGCCAGGACAATGCCGACATTCGGCTCACACCACGCGCGCATGCCATCGGGTTGGCCGGCGATGATCGACTGCGAAGGGTGGAGGAAAAGCTGCAACACGCCAAAGCCCTGACGAAGGCCATGCAAGCCGAAAGTATCGCTCCCGAAAGTGCCAACGAGGTGATCGTTCCACGTGGAACATCGCCCCTCAAACAGAAGGTCCGGCTCTTCGAACTCCTGCTTCGCCCACAGGTGAATTACGCCGACCTGGAACCCCTTTCCAGCCCCACGAAAGAACTCGCCGCCACCTTCGGTGACCTGCGCGCCGAGGTGATCGAGCAGGTGGAGATCAACGTGAAATACGACGGCTATCTCGAAAAAGAACGCGAAATGGCCGAGAAGCTCACCCGCCTTGACGAGGTTCCCCTGGACCTGGAAATGGACTACGCCCGCCTTACTTCGCTTTCCATGGAAGCACGGCAGAAACTGGACAAGATCAAGCCGACCACCTTGGGGCAGGCTTCGCGCATAAGCGGCGTTTCTCCTGCCGACCTGAGCGTATTGATGGTCTATCTCGGACGCTAACCCCCGATCGTTCCACGTGGAACACCCTCCCTTTTGGAACACCTGCACCAATGCCCACGCTGTGGCTCCGTATTCAATGGACCCACGTTTCCCGTTACCGACCACTCCATCTCCAAGGAGACATTCCAGCTCAAGGACTGTCACAGTTGCGGCTTCCGCGCGACCGATCCGAGGCCGACACAAGCCGAGATCGGGCGGTACTACGAAAGCGAGAAATACATCTCGCATACCAATGCAATGGGGTCCCTTCAGGACCGGTTGTATCAATGGGCCCGTAAACGCGCATTGAGAAACAAGCACCAGCTGATCAGCCAATACCAACCCAATGGACGTGTATTGGACATTGGCTGTGGAACGGGGCAGTTCCTGGCTTACCTGATGAGCCGCGGCTACATTGTGCAAGGCGTAGAGCCCAGTACCAACGCACGCGAACAGGCCATTGCCGATCATGGCCTCCCTGTGGTGCCCAGCTTGGACCGGGTCGCCTCTCAAGAGAACCTGAACGTGGTCACCATGTGGCACGTGTTGGAGCATGTGCCCGACGTGGGGGCCACTTTCAAAAAGCTTTACGCCCTGCTGGCCGATCGCGGCTTGTTGGTCATTGCTGTACCCGATCGGGAAAGTTGGGACGCCAGCTACTATGGGGCCGATTGGGCCGCCTACGACGTGCCTCGGCATCTGTCCCATTTTCGCAGGGAGGACGTGAAGTGGTTCATGCAGGCACACGGGTTCGAACTGATCGCCGTGAAACGCATGTGGATGGATGCGTTCTACATCGCCTTGCTCACAGAGCAATATCGAGGTGCCTCACTACCCATTGCGCTCGCTAAAGGAGCATTGGTAGGCCTGTGGTCGAACCTGGTCGCCTTGTTCGCCGGGCGCCCAACATCCAGCTCCATGTACCTCGCCCGTAAGGCCGAGCTCTGAGAAGGTGCTTTTTGGGGCCTCTGCTGCGTTTTCGCCCTTTCGGTAGTGGTGCACCTAGGGGCGCAGTGCTTTGTGCGCTTAGGGGTTAAATAAATGGCCAGATACAATCCATTGATTATCAGGTACTTGTACACAAATGTCGGCCGGTCGCGTATCATTCGTCCTTCCGCCTCTATCCGGCGTTGTTATCCGGGTCTGAACGCGTCCGCGCCATTCTACCTTTGCGGCCCGAAACCGGAAACCCCTCCCCATGAGCACACTCACCCTCACCACCAACCAGATCGCCGACATCCTCAAAAAGCTCGGCGTGCAGGAAATGAACAGCGGCGTTTCAACAGGCGCCAATTGGATGAAGGGAGAGGGCGAGCTATTGGAGAGTTCCAGCCCGGTGGACGGCGCCCTGATCGGAAGCGTACGCGGCGCCAGCAAGGCCGAATACGACAAGGCCATTGCCACGGCCCAGAAGGGCTTCGAGGAATGGCGCACCTGGCCAGCCCCCAAACGCGGTGAAGTGGTGCGCCAGCTGGGCGAAGAACTGCGCAAACACAAGGCCGACCTAGGCAAGCTCGTGAGCTACGAAATGGGCAAGAGCTATCAGGAGGGGCTGGGTGAAGTACAGGAGATGATCGACATCTGCGACTTCGCCGTTGGACTTAGCCGTCAATTGCATGGCCTGACCATGCATAGCGAACGCCCCGAGCACCGGATGTACGAACAATGGCATCCGTTCGGGCTCGTGGGCATCATCACGGCCTTCAACTTCCCCGTAGCCGTGTGGAGCTGGAACACCGCGCTGGCCTGGATCTGCGGCGATGTGACCATTTGGAAGGCCAGCGAAAAGGCACCCCTTTGCAGCATCGCCTGCCAACACATCACGGCCGAAGTGTTCAAGCGCAACGGCGTTCCGGAGGGCGTCAGCTGCATCATCAATGGTGGTCGCGAAGTAGGCGAATGGATGAGCCATGATGCACGTGTTCCGTTGGTGAGCGCCACAGGCAGTACGCGCATGGGCAAGGCCGTGGGCGCCGCAGTGGGCCAGCGTTTGGGCCGCTCACTGCTTGAGCTCGGTGGCAACAACGCCATCATCATCAGCGACAAGGCCGACCTCGACATGTCGCTCATTGGCTGTGTGTTCGGCGCCGTGGGGACCGCCGGCCAGCGCTGCACCAGCACGCGCCGGTTGATCATCCACACCAAGGTCTATGACGCCTTCCGTGACAAGCTCGTAAAGGCTTACGGCCAGCTCCGCATCGGCGACCCATTGAACGAGAGCAACCACGTTGGACCCTTGATCGACAAGGCGGCCGTGGACATGTACCTGGCCGCTTTGGCTGCGGCCAAGGCCCAGGGCGGCAAGGTGGTGGTGGAAGGTGGCGTTCTGAGCGGTGCCGGCCACGAGAGCGGTTGCTACGTGCGCCCTGCGGTAGTGGAGGCCACGCCGGAAATGGCCATCGTTCAGGAGGAGACCTTTGCGCCGATCCTGTACCTGTTGCGTTACAGCGGCGATGTGACCGAGGCCATTGCCATTCAGAACAACGTGAAGCAGGGCCTCAGCAGCGCCATCATGACGCTTGACCTGCGCGAGGCGGAGCGCTTCCTGAGCATGGCCGGAAGCGACTGCGGCATCGCCAATGTGAACATTGGCACCAGTGGGGCCGAGATCGGTGGCGCCTTCGGCGGGGAAAAGGAGACCGGCGGCGGGCGCGAGAGCGGCAGCGACGCCTGGAAAGCCTACATGCGCCGCCAGACCAACACGATCAATTACGGAACGAAGTTGCCGCTGGCACAAGGCATCAAGTTCGATCTGTAGGCCGTTGGATCTCAAGTATCGGCCAATAGGATCGCTTTGCAAAAAGGCAGGGAACCTATCTTGCCCACACCACCACCTCCTGTGCGCGTTCTCCTGATCACGTTCTGTACCGTGCTGCTGCTGGCCGGATGTTCCTGGGTAGCATCCCCGGAACACTCCGTACCGCGCACAGGTAGCTGGCGCATGGAACTGGCCATGCAGGGCCGCACCCTGCCCTGCACGATGGAACTGATGGCCGATGATAGCGGCCACTGGACCATGCACATCCACAATGGGGCAGAGGACATCGTGGTGAGCGAGGTGGTGCTGCACAATGACACGTTCCTGGCCCGAATGCCGCTCTATGACTCGGAATTCAAAGGCCTTGTACGCAACGACTCATTGATCGAAGGGCACTGGTTCAACTACCTCAAGGGCCCCGACTACAGCATCCCGTTCGTCGCCAACGCTGGACAAGTACACCGTTTTCCGGGGCCTAGCAACGGCCGGGGCGAGATCGCCGGTAACTGGGAAGTGCGCTTCAGCCGTGGAACACCTGATGCCTACAACGCGATCGGTGTGTTCGAGGAGCATGCCGATGGACGGGCCACGGGTACGTTCATGACCGAGACCGGCGATTACAGGTTCCTGGAAGGCCAGGTACACAACGACTCGCTCCAGCTGTCCTGTTTCGATGGTTCACATGCGTTCCTGTTCGCCGCCCAACTGGTCGGCGACAGCATGACCGGGCGCTTTTGGAGCGGTACGCATTGGCAGGAGCCGTGGATGGCGGTGCGCAACCCCGACTTCCGTCTGCGTGATCCCGATTCGCTCACCTTCCTGCGTGAAGGCCACCGGATGATCCACCTCCGCTTCCCGGACACCGAGGGTCGCATGGTCTCAACGTCCGATGAGCGCTTCAAGGGAAAGCCGCTCATGGTGCAGATCATGGGCAGTTGGTGCCCGAACTGCGTGGATGAAACGCGCTTGATGAACGAGCTCTACGCCAAATACCACGACCGCGGCCTGGAGATGTTCGCCGTGGCGTTCGAGAAATACGAGGACCCCGCCCGCGCCCAGGAAGCACTGCAGCGCTTTCGCAAGACCCTGCAGGTCCCGTATCCCGTGCTTTACGGTGGTACCGCCTCCAAAGAGGTGGCGGCGGCCAGGCTTCCCTTTCTTGACCATGTGATGAGCTATCCCACCTGCATATTCGTGGGCAGGGATGGCACGGTGCGGCGCATCCGAACGGGCTTTTACGGCCCCGGTACCGGCGGGCATTACGACAACTACAAGCGGAACCTCGAGTCGTTCATCGAGTCCCTGCTGGCGGAAGGATCCACCGCCGAACGCCGACCCTGATCAGGGCTTGTCCACCACGATCCGTGCTTCGCGGTTCGCCAGGATCCAGGCCGTGTGGAATACCAGCAGGGTGCGCTGGCGCAACAGGTCGAACCGGATCTTCTCCACATCATCGCCGGGCTGGTGATAGTCCACATGCACACCGCTGAAGTAGAAGATGCTGGGGACACCCTTGCGGGCGAAGTTGTAGTGGTCGCTCCGATAATAGAAGCGATTGGGGTCGTCCGTGGCGTTGAACGTGTAGTCCAGCTGCAGACCCACGTGGTTGTTGGCTGTTTCGTTGGCCACATGCAGTTCGGTGCTCAGCCGGTCGCTGCCGATCACATACACATAAGGTGCACTGCTGGCATGGGTACTGTCCGTGCGCCCGATCATGTCGATGTTCAGGTCGGCCACGGTGTTCTCCAAGGGGAATACCGGATGATCACTGTAGTAGCGTGATCCGAGCAGGCCTTTCTCCTCGCCGCTCACCGGCATGATCAGCACACTGCGTCGTGGTCCCTGACCAGCGGCCCTGGCCTTGGCGAACGCCTGTGCGATCTCCAACAAGGCGACCGTACCACTGCCATCATCATCGGCACCATTGTACACCACGCCGTCCTCCACCCCGATATGGTCGTAGTGCGCGGTGATCACCACCACCTCGTCCTTCTTGTCAGTGCCTTCAATATAGGCCAGTACGTTCTCGCTGACCAGCCGGTTCTGCTTGGGGCGCACCCGCACGGTGATGTTCGCCTTCACCTTGGTTCCGGCCCGTTTGCGCTGCACCTTGGCATACTTGGCTTTGGGGAAAAGCATGTCCACGAAACCCTTGTCCACCAACAGCAACTGCGTTCCGGACCTGGTCTTTTCCCCATTGGCTGCCGGGGCATCCGCCAGGCGCATGCGACCACCACCGGCCATGTGCCCGAACTCCCTGGCCAATGCTGCAACACTGTCCACTACAACAACAACCAATCGTACATCCTTGCTCCGAGCCCATTCCATCGTGAGGCGCATGGGCACCATCATGGACACATCGGCAGGCAGACCCTCACCTGAGAAGAGCAACGCTTTGGAGTTGACCGGTAGGTCGGACTTTGCGTTGAGCTCAACGGCTTTGCCCATATAGATCAGCTCCTCCATCACCAGGTCCTCCACCAGGCTCTCGCTGAAATAGAACAGCTCCTGCATGGGTCTGAGGGTTCCATTGGGCGTCACCACATCAATGGAGCCTCCCTGGTCCTCGATCAGCTCGAAGGGCTGGAAATAGCCGTCGATCAGGGTAGGGGCCACCGTGGGGGGGATAGGAGGGATACCCATGCGCTCGAACTGTTGGCGCAGGTAGGCAGCGGCCATCTTCTGCCCTTCCTTGCCGGTGTCACGGCCCTGGTATTCATCGCTGGCCAGAACGGTGAGGTGCGTGCGCAGCTCGCCCTCGGTAATGGACGAGGCATAGCGCATGGCCACGCTGTCCACTTGGGCATGAAGCATCGATCCGGCGAACAGGTTCGCCAGCAAGGTCAGGTATCGGAACATGGAGCGAATGGTCTTTTCAGTGCGCCTTGGGCTCGATCAGTTCAATGCGGCGCTGATGGCGACCACCTTCGAACGTGGCACCAAGGAAAGCATCTACAATGGCGATGGCCTGCTCGTCGGTGATGAACCGTGCCGGTAGCGCCAGAATGTTGGCATTGTTGTGCTGGCGGGCCAGGGCCGCCACCTCGGGCGTCCAGGCCAGCGCCGAACGGATGGCGGCATGCTTGTTCGCCGTGATGTTCACACCATTACCACTACCGCATATCACGATCCCGCACTCGCCGGGCACTGCGGTCACTGCGTGGGCCACCGCATGGGCAAAGTCCGGGTAGTCCACACTGTCCTTCACGTGCGTACCCTTGTCGGTGACCTCGAAGCCCTTGGACCTCAGGTGGTCCTTGATCCGGTGCTTCAGTTCAAACCCTGCGTGATCGCTGCCTATGGTGATATGTTGCGCCATGCCTCAAAGATACCTTGTTGATAACCACCCCGGGATCGAACGATCGGATCGTGGGATCCGGTGAATTGGTGTTGACAACACAGGAGAACATTCCTTGGTGGTCCGGGTTCCATTTTTGCTTGATCGATCCCCGTGCCCCCACAAGTTTTCTTGTCGCCCGATCTGCACGGGGATCGAACGATCAAGGAGCCCTAACCGCACACCTGAAGATCCAACATCACCTCACACCAATGCGTTATCAACGATCGTTCATCGAACAGGCATTCACCTTAGATGCTCAACCACTTCCGTTCCTCAAACGCTTGTGGGATCGTTGATCCACGGTGCGCTACTTTTGATAACCCGTTCCTGCAAGCACCCACCCAGGGGATCATCAACACTGTGAACAGCCTATCTTATATCATCAACTATTTTAAAGAGATAGGATATATGATGAAGAGGATGTTGATGGGTTTGTTGTTGTATCTGCTGGCGATGATGGCCACTGCACAACCGGAGGACGGACCCACGAAGTACTTTTTCCCGAACGGCAAGGTGAGCAGTGAGGGTGTGCTGGTGAACGGCAAGCCGGAAGGATACTGGCGTACCTACTACGATACGGGTGTGTTGCGCAGTGAGGGCAACCGGAGGCGTTTCCAGTTGGACAGTACCTGGCGGTTCTATGCCGGCAATGGCGTGCTGCAAAGCGAGATCAACTATCTGGCCGACCGCAAGGAGGGTCCCTCCCGCAGGTTCGATACCACCGGCGTGCTCATCAGCGAGGAACATTATGTGAATGATCTCCGCGAAGGGCTGGCCCGATATTACCATCCCAATGGCCAGGTGCAGAAGGAAGTGCCCTTCAAGGCCGGAAAAGAGGAGGGAAGGGGGTACGAATATTCAGCGGATGGTCGCGTGGTGGCCCTGCTGCAATATGGGGCCGGCATGTTGCGTAAGCGCGAAGAGATCAACAAACTCGACGCCATGGGCCTCCGTCAAGGTCCCTGGAAGGAGTTCCATCCCAGTGGGAAGGTGAAGTGGGAAGGGTCGTTCGTGGATGATCGACGGCAGGGCATTTTCAAGGAATACGATGACAAGGGCAACCTCAAGGACATGGTGAAGTACGATGGTGGCCAGGTGGACATCCGTGCGCAGGAAACCCTTACGGTCGACATCAAGCGGACCTTCCATCCCAACGGAAAAGTGGCGAGCATCGGTAGCTATTCACGTTCCGGTAAACGCGAAGGCCTGTTCAAGGAATTCGCCATGGACGGTAATATCTCCGGCGCCAAGATCTACATGGGCGATCAGCTGGTGAGCGAAGGCATGGTGAACGAGGTGGGCGCCTTGGAAGGTCCTTGGGTGGAATACTATGCCGATGGCGAGAAACGTGCAGAGGGTAGCTACAAGGAGGGCAAGAAGGACGGTGATTGGACCTTCTACCACCGTGGTGGGAAGATCGAGCAGAAGGGCAGGTTTGCCAATGGCCTGGCCAACGGACCTTGGAAGTGGTTCTATGAGGGAGGAGCGGTGCATCGCGAGGAGGTGTATCGTCGTGGCAAGGAGGATGGTGCATCGGCAGAGTACGCCGAGGATGGCCATGTGATCACCCAGGGTGAATACATCGATGGACGCAAGGAAGGCAAGTGGATCTATGAAGTGGGTGACCACCGCGAAGAAGGAGCGTACAAGGACGGCCTGAAGGATGGCCCTTGGGTGTACACCTATCTGGAGACCGGCAAGAAGTATTTCACCGGCAGCTTCATCAATGGCGAGCCCGATGGCAAGCACAAGTGGTACTGGCCCAATGGCCAATTGAAACTGGAAGGCCGTTTCAGCATGGGTCTTCAACAAGGTGATTTCATTCACTACGATGAGGCCGGCAACATCGTGCTCACCATCAAGTTCCGCGATGGGGCAGAAATGCGCATCGATGGGGAGAAAGTGCCGCCGCCCTATCAACCCGGTGCCGACCAGCCCTGAGCTTCATTGGGACGAAATCGTAAGTTCGGACCATGAACGCGGAGGATGGGCTGATCGGGGAGAATGAAGCCACTTCGGAGCTTGCCAAGGCCTATCTCGAACTGAAACGGCAGTACGATGATCTCGTGAACCGGAGCCTGGCTGGCATGTTCCGCTCCACCATGGAAGGTCGTTTCCTGGAGTGCAACGATGCCATGGCCCATATCCTGGGTTACAGTGGGCGTGATGCGCTCATGCGCGGACCGGCGCTCAACCTGTATTATTCCAAGCAGGAACGCGACCGATTTCTGGAGACCCTGCTCAGAGAAAAGCGCCTGACCAATTTCGAGATCGTGCTAAAGCACAAGAACGGCAGGGCCGTGCATGTGTTGGAGAACGTCTTCCTGGATGAGCCCGAGGGAAGGCCACCCACCATCCAAGGGTCGCTCATCGATATCACCGCCTTCCGCCAAGCACAGGTGGAACAAGCCTCGTTAATGGCCAGCTACCGCAGTGTGGTGGAGCATATCCGCGATGGGCTTCTCGTGGTTGCTGGTGGTCTCATCAAGTACGCCAACCCGGCGGCCGTGGAAATGGCCGGATGTTCACTAACGGGCAGGTCCGTGGCGCATCTGTTCGTACAGGAAAGTGCATCGGTGGTGCAGGAATTGTTGCAACATGCATCGTCCCATGACCAGGTCGATAAGCCGTTGTCCGTTGCCTTGGCCAATGGACCGGGCCGTGAAGTGCTTCTGTTCGCCACCCCCGTGCATCACGATGGCCGTGATGCCGTTCAGTTGACCCTTCAGGACCAGAGCGTACAGCAAGGGCTGTTGGAGGAACGCATCCGATTGCGCATGGCCGAGGAGGTGAACCAGGTACTGCGCGACGAGATCCTACAACACCGTCGCACGCAGGAGGAACTTCGCCGTTCGCGCAAATACCTGCGCAGCCTGGTGGACAGTTCCATTGACATGATCATGGCCGCCGATCCGGAAGGTCGCGTCACCGAGTTCAATCCAGCGGCGAGCCTGCGTTTCGGCTGGGAACCGGAGGAGGTGATGGCTACCCATACGCGGATGTTGTATGCCGACCCGGAACAGTACGAGGCCATTCAGCGTGAATTGGAAGAGCACGGTGTATATACCGGCGAAGTCGATAACAGGACCCGCGATGGCGAAGTGTTCACTTCGTTCCTGGCCGCATCACGCCTGTTCGATGAGGAAGGACGACTGTTGGGTGCCATGGGCGTTTCGCGCGACATCACGCGGGTAAAGCGTGATCAGGAGGCCCTGCGCGCCAGTGAGGAGCGTTATCGCGACCTGTTCGAGAACGCCACCGACCTTATCCAGAGCGTTGATGTGGAAGGACGTTTCCAGTATGTGAACAATGCCTGGCGGTTGGCGCTGGGCTACTCGGATAAGGATCTGCGGTCCATGCGCTTCCTGGATGTCATCCACCCCTCTCATCGAGCGCATTGCGAGGCTTTGTTCCACCAGATCATGACCGGCACACCTGCCGAAGAGATCAAGACCGTGTTCATGGCCAAGGACGGGCATGCGGTCCATGTGGAAGGGACCACCAACCTGCGCCTCGTGGATGGAAGGCCCGTGGCCACTCGGAGCATCTTCCGGGACGTATCAGGCATGCATGCGGCCCGACAGCGTGTGCAGGAGCATGAGGCCAAATGGAAAGCGTTGTTCGAGAGCAGCGACCACTTGTTCTGGACCGTTGACCGGGAGATCAAGCTCACCTCGTACAACAAGGCCTATGGTGACATGATCGAACGGCTCCATGGAACAAGGCCCGAGATCAATACCAACCCGGAAAAGCCGCGCAAGCTGTTCGCCACGACCGAGTATCACACCTTCTGGGAACAGAAGTACGCCGAAGCGTTCTCCGGCATCCCGGTGCGGTTCGAGACCGATGTGATGGACCGATCGGGCAACCGTGTATGCAACGAGATCTTCCTGAGCCCCATTTTCGATGCGGAAGGGCTGGTAAATGAGGTGTTCGGCGTGGGCCACGAGATCACCGACAAGAAGGTGGCCGAGGACCGCGTGCGCGAGAATTCCGCACGCCTGCAGGCCATTTTCGACAATGCCGTGAACACCATGATCTGGACCATGGATACGGACTTCCGGATCACCTCATGCAACGCACATTTCCGGAACAGCATGTACACCGATCTCGGCGTTGTTTTTGAAGTGGGTGATGTGTTCGCCGCCGCTCCGGACGAAAACACCACGGGCCATGGCATGAGCAAGGTGTTCGAAGGATACAGGGCCGCGTTGCGGGGCAAGCCACAACAGTTCGAGGCCGAAATGCGCGACAAGAACGGACGCACCATCTGGGTGGAGAACTTCATCACCCCCATTATCGTGGATGGCCGCGTGCAGGAGATCTCAGGGCTTGCCTACCACATTACCGAACGCAAGGAGGCGCAGCGCGAGCTCCTTCGCAGTCTGGCCGAGAAGGAAGTGCTGCTCAAGGAGGTGCATCACCGGGTAAAGAACAACCTGCAGATCATCTCCAGCATCATGAACCTGCAGTCCGCGTACGTAGGCGATGATGAACGCCTGAAGGACCTGTTGCACCATAGCCGGGACCGGATACGCAGCATGTCGCTCATCCACGAAAGCCTCTATCAACACAAGGATTTCAGTTCGCTGGACCTGGCCGCTTACGTGGACGGCCTGGCCCGTAACCTGGTCATGAGCTACAGCCTCAGTGGCAAGGTGGACCTGAACATGGACCTGAGCCCTACCAACCTCGTGCTGGACCAGGCCATTCCCTGCGGGCTCATCCTGAACGAGCTCATCAGCAACGCCCTCAAGCACGCCTATCCCCAGGGTGCCGCTGGCGTTGTGGACATCCGATTGCGTTGTGAAGCGGATCGTGTGTCACTCACTGTTGCCGACAATGGGATAGGCCTTCCCAAGGGTTTCGATCCATACGTGCAAGGCAATCTGGGCCTGGAGCTGGTGCGGACCCTGGTGGACCAGTTGGATGGCCGAATAGACATCACGTCTGGTAGCGGGGTGGCCTATTTGCTTACTTTTGAGCGTATCAAGCAAACCGTCAATGGCGCAGACGAACGTCCTCGTAGTGGAGGATGAGAGCATTGTGAGCAAGGACATTCAGCACAGCCTGAAGAAATTGGGCTATCATGTGGTGGGTGCGGCCAGCACGGGCGAACAAGCGGTGGCGCTCGCCACCGAACACCTTCCGGACATCATCCTCATGGACATCATGCTCAAGGGCGAGATGAACGGGATCGAGGCCGCCGACCGTATCCGACGGGAAACGAACATCCCGGTGATCTTCTTGACCGCTTACGCGGATGAGAGCACGCTGGCCAAGGCCAAGGTGACACAGCCCTATGGCTACATCATCAAGCCATTCAAGGAGATCGACATCCATACGTCGATCGAGATGGCGCTTTACAAGCACAAGAAGGAGACGGAGGTGCTGAAGGAGCGGGACATGCTCTACGCCATTGTGGAGAACAAGGAGAGCGGAAGGGATATCCTGTTCGTGAAGAGCAACAGCCGACTGGTCAAGCTGAAGACGACCGATATCTACTTCATCGAGGCGCTGAAGGACTACGTGGTGATAAACACACTGAACACGCGTTACACCGTGCACAGTACCATGAAGGACATCGAGTCCAAACTGCCCGAACCCGAGTTCGTTCGCGTGCACCGCAGTTTCATCGTCCGGCTGGACAAGATCACGGCCATCGAGGGCCCCAACCTCATTCTGGAGAACGATAAGAAGGTGATCCCCATCGGGGGCTCCTACAAGGATGAGCTGGCCAAGCGTCTGAACCTCGTCTGAGCGACCTCGTTCAAGGGTGAAGGGACCGGTTCATTTGCGACCGGTCCTTCCTTTTTTCCCGCTCCCCTTTTTCCCCTTGCCGGTGCCTTTGCTGGTGACCTTGCTGGTGGTGTGGCCGCGCACGAACTTTCCGCTGGTGGTCACGGCCGGTTCACCCGCCAGGGACAGGTCCACGGCCCGACGGTCCATATCCACGGCCTTGATGGTCACACTGACCTCATCGCCCAACCGGAAGCGTCGTCCTGTTCGGTGGCCCACCACGGTATAGTGCTCCTGATCGAACCGGAACACATCTCCGGGCAGGTCCCGAAGGCCGATCATGCCTTCGCACTTGTTCTCGCGAAGCTCCACGTAAACACCCCAGTTGGTGAGGCCGCTGATGATGCCCTCGAAGGTCTGTCCGATGCGCGCCAGCAGGTATTCCGCCTGTTTGTACCGGATGCTGGCGCGTTCCGCATCGGAGGCCTGCTTCTCCATGCGTGAACTGTGCTTGCAGCTGATCTCCAGTGCCTCGCGGTCCAGGTGTTTGCCGCCCGCCAGGTAATGGGCCATGGCGCGGTGTACCAACAGGTCCGGGTAGCGACGGATGGGCGAGGTGAAGTGCGTGTAATGCTCAAAGGCGAGGCCGTAGTGACCGATGTTCTCCGTGCTGTAAATGGCCTTTGCCATGCTGCGGATCGCCACCTGCTTGATGATGTTCTCCTCCTCCTTCCCGCGCACATCGTTCAGCAACCGGTTGATCGCATGTGGCAGGTCCTCGTCCTTGTGCACCACCAATGCGTGTCCGAAGCTCTTGGCGAGGGCGCGCAGTGCCTCCACCTTTTCGGGGTCGGGCAGGTCGTGGATGCGATAGACGAACGGCGGTACGCCTCCCTTTTTCTGCTTGTTCACCCAGGCCGCCACGCGCTTGTTGGCCAACAGCATGAACTCCTCGATCAGCCAGTTCGCGGGCCCCATCACCTTCTCGTAAACGCCCAGCGGGCGGCCTTTCTCGTCGAGCTTGAACTTGACCTCGTTGCCCCCTATTTCCAATGCCCCGTTGGCAATACGTTCCTTGCGAAGCACTTGCGCCAGGGTGTGCAGCAACAGGACCTCGCTCTTGAACTCACCGTCGCCGCCGTCGATGATGGCCTGCGCCTCGGCATAAGCGAAACGGCGCTGCGAGCGCATCACTGTGCGCCCGAACCATTCCCCCTTGATCCGTGCCTGCTCGTCAAGCTCGAAGATCGCACTGAAGCTAAGCTTGTCGGTGTGTGGGTTCAACGAACAGAGATCATTGCTGAGCTTTTCCGGCAGCATGGGCACCACGCGGTCCACCAGGTACACGCTGGTGGCGCGGTTGGCGGCCTCCATGTCGATCACGCTACGGGGCGTCACATAGTGGCTCACGTCCGCGATGTGGATGCCTATCTCCCAATGGCCGTTCTCGAGGCGATGCACGCTCAATGCGTCATCCAGGTCCTTGGCATCATCGGGGTCGATGGTGAGCGTGGGAATGTGTCGCACATCACGACGTCGGGCGATCTCCTCGGGCGTCACCCCGTTCGCGATCTGTGTGCTGGCCTGCAATACGCTTTCCGGGAATTCCAGCGGAAGGCCGAACTCGGCCAGGATCGCGTGCATTTCCACGTTGTGCTCGCCAGCGCGGCCCAGTATGCGCACTACTTCGCCCCGAGGCAGGTCGCGTGCGTCCTTCCATTCGCCCAAGGCGATGATGGCCTTGTCGCCATCCTGGGCGTTCATGGAAGCATGGAGGGGGATCATGAACGGCCGTTGCACCCGTTGGTCGTCCGCCACAAGCAGCATGCGACCTTCCTGCTTGTGAATGGTGCCGACGAACTCGGTGCGGCGACGCTTCACCACTTGCAGCACCTTGCCTTCGACCCGCGTGCCGCGCCCACCGCTCTGTTTCACCAGTACCCGATCGCCATGTAGCGCCGTGCCAATGTCGCGGTTGTGGACGTAGATATCGTCGGTGTGCCCCTCTATGCGCACATAGCCTGCGCCACTCGCAATGATGTCGATGGTGCCTTCCATCGTGTCGCGACCGCCCACCGCTGTATACCGCCCCTTTTTACCGGTCTCGATGCGTCCTTCGTCGAGCAGCAGTTCAATGGCGTCGAAAAGCAGGTAGCGATGGCTCTTGTCCTTGAAACCCAGCTGGAGGGCCAGTTGCTGGCTGGTGACGCCGGCGGAACCGCTGCGGCGAACCGCTGCAAGTACGTCCTGGGCCAGTTGGGCGGGGGAGGGGGAAGTGGTGTTCTTGGGCATGGTCCAAGCGCGGCGGGCAGGCCGACCGGGCAAAGGCCCGCAAGTTAACCGGCGGCTCTCCGACCCCCTCCACCAACAGGTGTTGATAACCACCGGAAGATCACTACATTTGCAGCCCGATTTCGGTCCCAGGCCATGCAGGAAAGTTCCAAGATCTTCAGCGGTTCCGCTACGCGGTACCTGGCCGAACAGATCGCCGCGGCCAGCGGCGAGCGTTTGGGCGAGGTGACCGTGAGCCGCTTCAGTGACGGGGAGTTCCAGCCCAGTTTCGAGGAGACCGTGCGCGGTGAACTGGTGTTCATCGTGCAGAGCACCTTCCCACCCAGCGACAATCTTTTCGAGCTGTTGATGATGGTGGATGCCGCGAAGCGTGCAAGCGCCAAGCGCATTGTGGCCGTGATGCCCTACTTCGGCTTTGCCCGCCAGGACCGCAAGGACAAACCCCGCGTTTCCATTGGCGCCAAGCTGGTGGCCAACATGCTCACCGCCGCCGGTGTGGACCGAGTGATGACCATGGACCTGCACGCCGATCAGATCCAGGGCTTCTTCGAGGTGCCGGTGGACCACCTGTTCGCCAGCAGCATCTTCCTGCCCCATATCAAGGAGCTGGCCCTGCCCGACCTGGTGATGGCGGCCCCCGATACCGGAGGTACCAAGCGCGCCAATGCCTATGCCAAGCATCTGGGTGTTGACATGGCCATCTGCTACAAGCAGCGCAAAGTGGCCAACCAGATCGAGAGCATGACCGTGATCGGTGACATCAAGGGCAAGAACGTGGTGCTCGTGGACGACATGGTCGACACGGCAGGCACGCTCACCAAGGCCGCCGACATGATGATGGACCAGGGCGCCACCAGCGTTCGTGCCGTATGTACCCATGCCGTTCTGAGCGGCGAGGCGTATGAGCGCATCGAACGCAGTGCCCTCACCGAGCTCATTGTTTCCGATACCATCCCCTTGGACAAGAGCAAGGCGGCCGGTACCACCAAGATCAAACAGCTGACCGTGGCCGGCCTGTTCGCCGATGTCATCAAGCGCGTGCGCAGTCACGAAAGCATCAGCAGCCATTTCATCATCGCCTAACACACCCAGACCCATGAACACTGTAGCGCTCAGCGGTACCCTCCGCAAAGCCGTCGGCACCAAGGATGCCGCCCAACTGCGCCGGGAGAAACGCGTGCCTTGCGTGCTCTACGGAAGTGACAAGACCGTGCATTTCAGCGTGGACGAGGCCGCCCTTCGCAAGGTGGTCTTCACCCCCGAAGTGAACGGCATCGAACTGGACCTCGAGGGAACCAAGACCCTTGCCATGGTGCAGGAAAAGCAGTTCCACCCCCTCACCGACAAGGTGATCCACATCGACTTCCTGCAGCTCGACCCGAGCAAGGAGACCACCACCATGCTGAGCGTTCGTTTGGTGGGTCAGCCTGCCGGTGTGCGTGCAGGTGGAAAATTGAGCCAGCCCATGCGCAAGGTGCGCGTGAAGGCCTTGCCAAGCAAGTTGCCCCAGCACCTGGAGTTGAATGTGGCCGATCTTGACGTGAACCAGAGCATCAAGATCAGCGACCTTAAGTTCGATGGCCTTACGATGCTCGATCGTGCCAGCAACGTGGTGGTCGCCGTGAAGATGACCAAGAAGCAGGACCAGGCCGCCGAAGGTGCTGCCGCTGGTGCCAAGGGTGCCGCTCCTGCCAAGGCAGCTGCCCCTGCCAAGGCCGCCGCCAAAAAGTAACTGAACCGGACCCCCTGGTCCTGCTGAATTTGGAGTTGAACGGACCCGGTGAACGCCGGGTCCGTTTCATTTGTAGCCGTCATGAAATACCTCATCGTAGGCTTGGGGAACCCCGGCCCCGAATACACGCATACCCGGCACAACATCGGGTTCCAGGTGCTGGACCATCTCGCCGCCACGGCCGAAGTGCGCTTCAGCCCGGACCGTTATGCAGACCGCGCCGAACTGCGTCACAAGGGCCGCACCTTCATCCTCATCAAGCCCGGCACGTTCATGAACCTCAGTGGAAAAGCGGTGCGTTATTGGATGGAGCAGGAGAACATCCCCGCCGATCGCGTGTTGGTCATAACGGACGATCTGGCGATACCGTTCGGTACCATACGCATACGGGCCAAGGGTGGTGCCGGAGGCCATAATGGCCTAACGAGCATCATTGAGCTCATTGGTACGGAGGAGTTCCCCCGCTTGCGTTTCGGTATCGGTAGTGACTTCCCCAAGGGTCGCCAGAGCGATTATGTGCTGGGTGAATGGAATGGGAACGAACGCAAAACACTGGCCGAGCGCATCGAACTGGCGGGTAAGGCCGTGCTGCAGTTCGGGTTGCTGGGAGTGGCCAACGCAATGAACAACTTCAATAAACGCTGAGGGCGTATCGGGGTCCTACCTTTACCCCTCCAAGATCATTTCACATGCTTTCCAAGAAGATCGAAGCGGCCCTGAACGGCCAGGTGGCCGTTGAGGCCAGTAGCAGCCAAGCCTACCTCGCCATGGCCAGCTGGGCCGAGAACCAAGGCCTCAGCGGCACGGCCGCATTCCTTTATCGCCACAGCGATGAGGAGCGCCTGCACATGCTGAAGCTCGTGAAGTTCATCAACGAACGTGGTGGCCGTGCCGTTGTGCCTGCGCTTAAGCAACCCGGAACCAACTACAAGAGCATCACCGACGTGTTCCGTGCCCTGCTGGACCACGAGACCAAGGTGACCAACGAGATCAATGGGGTGGTGGACCTCTGCCTGAAAGAGAAGGATTATACCACCCACAATTTCATGCAGTGGTACGTGGGTGAACAGATCGAGGAGGAGGCCTTGGCGCGCACCCTTATCGACAAATTGAACCTGATCGGGAACGACAAGGGTGGTCTTTATCTGTTCGACCGGGACCTCGAGGGGATGACCGGTGCGAATGGCGGGAACGCAAAGGGTGGACCCAAGGCCTGAAGGCTGTCCCAGAATACAAACGGCTGGCGCGAACCTCGCGCCAGCCGTTTTCTTTTCGGTAAGGCGGAAGGACGGTTCACCAGGGCCAATCGCCACCGATCCGCAGCGGGCCTTCCAAGCCTGCCGAAATGAGCCGCTCGCGCAGGTCCTGTTCAGTGAAGTGGCCCGGCAGCTCCGGCATAGCGGCCAACCGATATAGCAATTGCCCCGTGAACCGGACATTGTTCACCATGGCTTGCGGGTCCACCAGATGGATGTCGTCGCAACTGCTGTGGTAGCAGCCGTAGACGTGTTTTCCCAGGTCACTGAGGGGATAGAGCACCGGCACGCCGGCGAGTAGGAAGGGTTGATGATCGCTGTGCAACCACACCTCTTGCCCGCTTTTGCCTGCAAATGCCGTGCTATCGATGGTGCGGATATCGGAACAGAGGTGGGCGATCAGTTCGGCCCAGCCGGCCGGGCCGCCCACGCCGAACCCCTGTGGATTTCCGCTCATGTCCAGGTTGATCATGCAGCGGATCCGGCCCAATTCACCGGTCTCCTGGTAGTGCTTGACCAAGGCGCGAGAACCCAAAAGCCCCTGTTCCTCGCCCATGAACAGCACAAAACGGATGGTTCGTTCCGGGCGGAAGGGCATGGCTTGCATGGCGCGCGCAAGGTCCAAGATGGAGAACGAGCCCAAGCCGTTGTCCGTGGCACCTGTTGCCAGGTCCCAACTGTCCAAGTGGCCGCCCACCACGATCACCTCCTCCGGAAGTCGTGTGCCAGTGATCTCGGCAATGACATTATTGGCCTGTACCATGTTGCTCTTGTTGGACATGGTGAGGCGGGCCGTGAGAGGCTCGCCTTTGCGCAGACGTTCCCTCAACTGGGTGCCATCCTCGGTGGCTACACAGGCCGCAGGAACGGGGATCAGCCGTCCATCGATGGATGCTGTGCCGGTGAGCAGGACATGACCTTCCACTTGGTTCACGAACAGGATGGCCGCCACGCCGGCATCCAAGGCAAGCGCGGCTTTTTCACTGCGGTGCAGGTTGCGGGCTCCTTCGGCAGCATCCACCAGCCCGATATTGATGAGCGCCACACGTCCGGCAAGGCGATCGCCAAGCGCCTTCAGGTCCACGGGTAGTCCATTGCCCGCATCCACCAAAGGGGCCTCCACGTTGGCCTCCAGGGGCGTATTGGCCAATGCAACGGCTTGCAGGTGCGTGTAACCTGCGCCATCACCAATGGTGAGCTTGACCTGCCCGCGCGACCAGGCCTGTGCTTCGAAGGGGAAGGTATACACCTTGGGAAGGCCCGATGACCGAAAAAGGCTGTCCGCCGCCTGTTCGGCCAAACGCCCTTGCTCGCTCCCGGTGAGGCGGTGTCCAATATGGGCTGAGCTCCATGCCAGCCAACGGTAACCCATGGCATCCTCCTGAGCGCCCCGATCGAAGTACCGGAGGTCCGCGTCCTGCGCATGCACGTCAACAGCCAACTGTTGACAGATGCCGGCCAGTATGGCCGTTAGGGCCCTGAGCATGAACCTACTTTGCTGCGCAGTGATCCGGATCGGCATGGGAATGGAAGGGTGGGGCCCCAAAGCTATGCTCCGCATGAAGGCCATGGTGCGCGCCGCCCGTTTCTGGGTGTTGATGCCGCTTTTGTGCGCCGCCGCACCTGTGCAGCGCGATGCGGATAAGGACACCACGGCCATTCTGCAGGCCAACTATCTGTACAATATCGCCAAGCTGGTGGAGTGGAAGGATCCAGCCATGCGCAATGGCAATTTCATCATCGGTGTGCTCGGTGGGTCGAACCTCTACCAGGAGCTCATTAAACAGTATTCGACCCGTACCATCGGAAAGCAGCCCATCGAGGTCCGAAAGCTGCCACGCACAGCTGACCTGGAACGTTGCCACATGCTCTTCATCGGGCGCACCGAGCTCGCGTTGGTGCCCGAGATCTTCAAGCGCTTGAAGGATCAGCCCACCTTGGTGGTGACCGAGTATGATGGGGGCATGGAGGATGGTGCGGTCGTGAACTTCGTGAAGGTGGACAACCTGCTGAAGTATGAACTGAGCATGGCCAATGCGCGCAAGCACGGCCTTGTGGTGGGCCTTACCTTGAAGAACCTGGCCCATCGAGTAGAGGAATGACCATGGTGCTCCGCTCCCTGATATCACTTGTGCTGGTCCTGGTGGCCACGCTACTGCCCGCCCAATCGGACGTTCTGGCCGAGGTGTTGCGCAAGTATCAGGGCGGGGACCTGGCGGGGGCCCGAGAGGCGGTGGACCGGGCAGTGCGCTCGGAAATGCATGCGGAGAACCCGGAGGCGTGGCTTTTGCGCGGCTTCATTTACAAGGATGTGTACAAGGGCATGCCCGTTGGTCCGGAGGCTGATAATGTCCGCCAGGAGGCCTTGGAAAGCCTTTACACGTGCATGGCCTTCGACCAGCCGGGCACTTACCGCGACAATGCCTTGCAGGCCTATGATTTCCTCGTGCGCAGTTGTTTCAATGAGGCGGCACGTGCGCTTAGCGCAATGGACACGGACAGGGCCCGGAAATTATTCGCCGACTATAAGGCCGCTCAACTGAGGTCGGACCCGAATGCGAACACACGGGATAAGGAGATCGAGTTCGGGAATGCCCTTGGCACCGTTTACACCAAACAGTTCAACGCGTTCCGAACGGACACGGTCCTATTCGACCAGGCAGTGGCCGCCTACGTGCGCGTGTTGGAGCTGGATGCGAACAACTATGGCGCCAACTATAATCTGGCCACGCTTCACTACAACAGGGGTGTGTACAACATCCAACGGATATCGGCTGATGTGGACATCCCCACCATGGCCATGATCCAGGAGGCGAGCAAAGAGTACTTCCAGAAGGCACTGCCATACATGTTGAAGGCGCATGAAATGAACCCTTCGCGTCGTGAGACCCTATTGGGCCTCGAGGGGATCTACTACAGCCTGCAGGACCAGATGAACGCCGACAAGTTCCGTCAGTTGTTCGAACTAATGCCTCCTTCCGAGGAGCGCTGAACATGCCATGGCGATCCGCTTGACCATCGGACGTAAGATCGGGATGGGCTTCGGCCTGTTCATCTTCTTCGCTGCGTTGGTGGTGGTGCTCACCAACCGCACGCTGGAGCGCAGCCGTGCGATCAATGAGCAGATCGATCAGGTGTATGCGCCTTCGGTGGACGCCTTGGTGCGGCTGCGGAACCTGATGGTGAGCTCGCACATGTTGGTGAAGCACTGGGCGCTGCTGGAAAGCAGGGCCGATGCGCCTGAAAAGACCGAACTGGTGCGGTTGACCAATGAAGAGCTGCCTGTACTGCTGGACCGTATCGATACGCTCATGAACGATTGGAGCCATGAGGAAGTGGCGCTCATGAACCAGGTCACCACCAAGATGGGAGGCTTGTTCGAGGTCCACGACCGTATCAAAAGTCTGTTGCCGGGATTGGAGAGCTACCGAGACCCCTTCGTGCACATGGAACGTAGCGACCTGGCCGAGGAGGGCGGGCCGTTGGACCAGCAGACCGCCGATGTGCTGGTGGACCTCGATAAACTGCTGGCCATGCAGGAAACGAAGCGCACGGAGCTGGGCGAGGGCATGATCCGCAGTTTCGACTCGCTCAAGTTCTTCGTGCTCTATATGGGGCTGGCGCTGGTGGTCATCGGCATTGTGGTGGCGCTGCTGATCATTCGGGGTATCGTACGGCCCGTGCAGCGCCTGCGTAGCGTGCTGCTCAGTCTGGGCCGGGGCATCATTCCACGCACCAAGGTGCAGACCACCAACGATGAGATCGGGGACATGTCGGTAGCCCTCACTTCCCTTGTCGAGGGCCTTCGCCGCACCACGGATTTCTCGCACGCTGTGGCTGCCGGCGATTTCGAGGCGGAGTACCGGCCGTTGAGCGACGAGGACATGCTGGGGCATGCGCTCCTGAAGATGCGTGATGAACTGGGCCAACGTGAACGTTTCCTGGAAATGAAGGTGCTGGAGCGTACCGAGGAAATGGTGCGGCAGAAGGAGGAGGTGGAACGCCAGAGCCGCAAGGTGGTTGAACTGTACAAGAACGTGACGGACAGCATTCGCTATGCAAAGCGATTACAGGAGTCCATTCTGCCCCCGGACAAACGGATCAAGGAGCTGCTGCCCCGATCATTCGTGTACTACAAGCCGAAGGATATCGTCAGTGGCGATTTCTATTGGTTCGAGCGCATGGAGGAACGCGTGCTGTTCGCCGCCGTCGATTGCACGGGCCATGGAGTGCCGGGTGCGTTCATGAGCCTGGTCGGATACAATGGGCTCAATCAGGCGGTGAAGGAGCTGGGCCGCTCGAAGCCATCGGAGATCCTGCACGAATTGAACCGGATCGCCTATGGCGCTTTGCACAAGGACCGTGAACAGGCCTTGGTGCGCGATGGCATGGACATGGCGCTGTGCAGCTACGACCCCACGCGTCAGCTGCTGGAATACGCTGGCGCCAACTGCCCACTGTACGTTGTCCGACAGGGGGAGGTGTTGCAATTCGCGCCCGACAAGAACGCCATCGGCAGCTTCGACCTCGATGGCCGCTCGTTCACCGACCACCGGATCCGGTTACAGGCCGGGGACATGGTCTATGTCTTCTCCGACGGCTATGCGGACCAGTTCGGCGGCCCCAAGGGCAAGAAGTTCCTATACCGCCGGTTCAGGGAACTGCTGGTGGAGGTGAGCGCGTTGCCCACGGATGAGCAACGCGACCGCATCAATGCAGGGTTCAACGCATGGCGCGGGGCCCACGAGCAGGTGGACGATATCCTCGTGATCGGGATCCGTGCCTGAGGACCTGAATTACTGGAAGCTCCAGCCTCCGTTGACCCCGGTCTCCCTTGGATTCATGCAGATCACAGGGATCTGAGCCTCGTTGGTAATGATCTCCTGTTCGTAGGGTACACCAAGCACACCGAAGATGTTGCCCTGCGCCAGGTTCATGATGGCGATGATGTCCGCGTCCACCGCAATGGCGTGCTTGATCACGGCCTTCACGAAATCGCCCGAATCCTCATTGGCGATCACGGCATCGTGCTTTATGCCACGTTCGTCCAGGTATTGGCTGGCGAACTTGATGCTGTTCATCAACTGCTTCTTCAGGAACTCGTCCTCCTCGTGCGGGGTGATCAGGTGCACCTTGCTGTTGAAGTACTTCGCCATGTCGGCCACCACGGTGATCTTCTGGCGGGTCTCCTTGTGAAGGTCCAATGGCACCACGATGGAGTCATAACCACCATCCTTGATCGCCCGTTCCTGCACCACGATGAAGGGTACATCGGAACTCGTGATCACACGCAGCGCGCGGCTGCCCGTGAGGAATTGCATGCCGCGCATACCGTGGGTGCCCATTACGATCAGTGTGGCGCTGATCTCCGCCGCGGCATCCCCGATGTCATCAAAGATCGATCCGATGCGCACGAGCTTATGCACAGGGACCTTGTCGTTCCATTTACGTGCGCGCTCCACCTCGGCTTCAAGCCGTGTGCGGGCCTCATCCACTTCGCCCTGCTTGGGCACCACGTGCAACAGGTAAACCTCGGCGCTGGCATGTTCGGCCAGTTTCATGGCGTGGTTGATGGCCACGTCCGCCACCTTGGTGAAATCCGTCGGTACCAGGATCTTGTTCTTCGAAGTGCTCATGCAGGTTCGGGTTCCTTGTAAGGGTTGCGTTTCGAAAACGCGGCTAAAGATAACGGGATCCTCTGCTGCCGATCGCAGGGGTCCTGCCTGTTCGGAACGATCGGCCGCCCATAGCAGAAAAGCATCCAACAAACGGATATAAACGCCTGTAAATGACAGTCGCACGAATGTCGCTGATCGTGGTGCCCTGCTTTGCCATCGCATTGGCCGGAAAGGGCCATGGACAGAAGAGAAACCAACAAACAATCGCAATGATGAGCACGATGAAGAACAAGGTGCAACTGATCGGGAACCTGGGTCGCGATCCCGAACTGAAGGAAGTGGGCAAGGGCATGCAATTGCTCCGCCTGAACCTGGCCACAACGGAGCGCTACAAAGGCGCGGATGGTGAATGGAAGGAGGACACCCAATGGCACACCGTGGTGGCCTGGGGCAAGCAAGCCGAGGCCTTGAGCGCCCGCGTGAAGAAGGGGTCGGGACTGATGGTGGAAGGCAGGTTGGTCCACAGGAAGTACGAGAAGGATGGCGAACCCCGCTATGCCACCGAGGTCGTGCTCGCCGAATACCAAGTGCTGGCCGATCGCTCCACCGCGGCCTGAGCAGTGCGGTTCTAGACGAAGGGAGGGGGGCGGCACCGCCCCCCTCTTTTTCTTTTCAGCCTACTCCTTGACCACGGTCCTCCGCAAGGTCCGCTTTCCGGCCACGCATTCCAGTAAATAGCACCCCGCCGGCAGCCGGCCAAGGTCCAGCTCGTGGGTGGTGCGTACGCCGAAGGACCATGAATCCACGGTGCGCCCCTGCAGGTCGAGCAACCTCAGTTCAACGGGATCGGCCCAGGGAAGCTGCACGGTCAGCCGGTCTTGGAAAGGTACAGGCCAAACCTGCAGTTCACCTTTGTCGCTTTGTTCAGGCACCGTCACCAGGGCCGTGGTCTCCACCACGGTGCATTCCGTGGAAATGCAGGTGTCGCTCACCAGAGGCCCCCAAAGCTCCACGGTGCCGCAAACAGGGTAGGTGCCAGGCCCGGTGTAACGATGGATGGCCAAGGGTCCGGTGGACGTGCTGCCATCGCCGAAATCCCAGGAAACGTTCCCGGCCATGCCGGAAGTGATCGAGGTGTCGAGCACGCCGACCACATCACCTTCCTGGAGAAGCACGAAACCCTGGTCCAACAACAGGTTGCAAGGCACATTGCCGGGTCCTAGGTAGAGCCACTTGCATACGGTAGAGGTACAGTAGACCGGTGGAGGCCCCACTACGGTCATGCACACCTTGTGCGGCCCTGGACCTTCGTAGGTATGCGTGCTATCGGGCGTGGCCGAGGTCGCATCGTCGGGGTAGCTCCAGAGCACTTGGAGCGGGGCGCCGTTCATGATGGACGTACTGACAAGGGTGATCGTTTGCCCATTGATATCCGAAATGGTGAAATCGGCCACCAGGTCCTCGCAACTGATGTCCGGGAGTGCGTCAATGAACTTACAGACCGAGGTGCTGCATGGCATGGAGGCCACCAGGTCGAACGCGTTCACGGTAAGGCACACCGGATACTCGGCCTGGCCCGGAAAGGTCACTTCGCAGTAGTCGCCCGGCTGCTCGTAAAAGGTGCCGTTGTAGCAGTGCCACACCTGGTCCTGCACCATGGTGCTGCCCGGCGTTACATCGCTCGAGAACGAGTACGTGTAAGGGGCAATGAGCGAGGCGTTGATGTCCACGTGCAACGAAGTGTCGCAGCCCTGCATGAGGGCACTGCCCCGCTCCTCCCTGTCGGAAAGATGCGTCTGGGCCGTTGCGGGGACCAGGTGGGCCCAAAGACAAAGGGCTGCGAACACGGACTTATTGGGTCTCATCGGGCGCTAGGGAGGGTATAGGTCAGGCTGAACTCCATACCGCTTCGTTGCGGTATGGAAACGGGTTGTGTGCCTTGTGTGCCCAAGGGTAAGGCGGTCCATAGGACCACTGGTGCCGCGCTGATCCGCCAACGCTCTCCAAGCAGATAGGAAGCTTCAGCGCCTACCATGGCCAACAACAGGTCGGGATGCCGTTGGCGCATGGCATCAGGGTCCAGCTTCGCGGCCACCAGCGGACCGCCTTCATTGGCCTGGTCAAGAGAAAGACCTTGCCGTTGAAGGTTCAATTCGAGCATGAGACCCAGTTTTGGTATGATGCTCCAGCGTTTCAGGTCATATCGCCACCCGAATTCCACGGGGATCCGCAGCAGTGCGCGTTGATAGATCCCCTCGACCCGTTCGTCGCGATATGAGGACGTGGTCAGTGTATCAACATCGCTCACGAACACCTGGTCGTTCAGCGTTACGAAATAGGAGGTGATCTCCTGCTCGGTGACCCGGGTGCGATAGGTCGTGTTAAAGGCTCTTTCAGAGCGTTCGTAGAGCACCCCCGTGCCGAGGTTCAGGCCCGACCGCCACGTGCGTCCCCCAACGAAGCCCAAGGACCAAAACGTTGAGGGTGCTTCAGCAGCGTTGAGCGCATCCACCAAACGGGTATTGGCGCCGGACCATGTGCGTGTTTCATTCAGAACGTCAGCTCGTGCGCCGACCCACCAATCTCCGCGAGGAAGCACATAGCCCTGCGTCCTGGCGGTACTAACGGGCACACCGGATGGTGTCGTCGGCAGATGGGTCGTGCGACGCTCCATCGGAGTGGCGGTTTCATCCACAACAGCCCATTCAATGGAAGATCCCTTCGTCGGGTCAGCGCTTGGGTCCCCATGTGCCGAGAGGGTGTTGCCCATGGACCCGGTCAATGGCATGGAGGAGGTCACAATTGTTCCCGCCGGTCCGGTACCGCTGATCATCCGGGCCGCCCGGTCCTTTGCTGGACCGACACCTTTTCCGGTGGTCATAGCGGTCAACGCTTCGGCGTTTTCCTGTGCTGGACCGCTCCTATCGGAAGGTGAGGGGCCTTCGATCCTCGAGGTGGTCACGAGCTCCTGTCCATCATGCGGAACCATTGCCAGGGGAGTGGTCGCGGCCGGGTCAACACCCATCTGATACATGGTAATGGCCCCGACAATGGTACTGCCCAGCAGAAAGAGAGACCCCGCCTTCCACCACCATGCCGCACCGCGCCGACGACCGGACCGGGAATCCAACACGCGAGCGAACAGATCGGGTGGCGGGGTCGCTTCCGCTTGCGCCAACGTGCTGTGGAACAGATCGTCAATGGGATGCTTTGCCTGCATGAACGGGTCGTGAGAGAGTGGTCAAACGTTGTTGCAACATGCGCCGTGCCTTGGCCAGCTGACTTCGCGAGGTGCTTTCGCCACAGCCCAACATGGTGGCGATCTCTGCGTGATCGAAGCCATCGATCGCATACAGGTTGAATACCGTCCGGTACCCATCGGGTAGTTCGGACACCAAAAGCAATAGTTCCTGTTCGCCCAAGCGGTCAACGGCGACAGCTGCCACCGGTTCTTCCGGGAAATGCTCCATGCCGAACCGTTCCGCTTTGAAGGCCTTCTTTCGGTAGTGATTGATGGCGGTGTGTACCATGATGCGTCGCACCCAACCTTCCAAGGAACCCTGCATGCGGAAGCTGCCCAACTTGTCGAAAACGCGGACGAACCCCTCCTGCATCAGGTCCTGGGCCTCCAGTTCGTGTCGGGCATAGCGCAGGCAAACGGCATACATACGCCGGGCATACCTCGTGTACAGGAGCTCCTGACAACGACGGTCCTCATCCAAGCAACCCTGGATGAGCTCGCGCTCCGTGAGTGGGTCCAATTCGGAAGGCCTTTCCTAATTGTACAGACGCCTGCTGATCGGAAAACGCTGCCCGGTCCGGCAAGGCGACATCCAAGTTAGTTCAGGATCCTATTGAGCAGGGCTTCCCGGGGTGTTTGAGGCCCTGGCAGGAACCCGACAACAAACGACAGCAAACGGCTGTAATCGCCTACAAATGACAGTTGGCCGACTACCGCTTTTCGGCCCGGGGACTTTTGCGTCGGTCTTCGGAACAGCACCGGGGCCGGTAACGAAAAGTCAAACCAACAAACACACAGTACCATGAACACGCTGAAGAACAAAGTGAGCCTGATCGGAAACCTCGGTTTTGATCCGGAAGTGCGCGAGATCGCCAAGGGCCGTAAGGTGGCCCGCATCTCGGTGGCCACGAATGACAGTTACCGCAACGCCAGCGGAGAGCGCGTTACCGATACGCAGTGGCACACCGTGGTGGCCTGGGGCCGCACCGCTGAAATGGTGGAGCGTCTGCTGCGCAAGGGAGCTCCCGTGGCCCTCGAAGGCCGACTGGTGCATCGCAGTTACGAGACCAAGGAGGGTGGCAAGCGCTACGTGACGGAGATCGTGATGAACGACTTCCAGTTGTTGCCCTCCCGCAAGAACGATGACCTTGCAGCTGCGGCTTGACCCCGGTTCGCGACACGATCAGGAAAGCGGCCCCGCTGTGGGGCCGCTTTTCATTTGCACCCGGCTCAAATACCTTACGCCCTTGAACGCATTTCCATGAAGCGCCTGAGACGATGGTCCATTGCGGCGGGCCTGTTGTTGCTCGTTGCTCTGCTTACTGCGGCGTTGTTGTTCCCGTACCTGCTCAAGCGCTATATCGAGCGGAACAGTGAAGCGTGGATCGGGCGCCGGGTAGCGATCGGGCAGATCGTGCTCAACCCCTTCACAGGTGTTTATGCCGTTACGGACTTCGTTTGCCACGAACCCCAAAGCGAACAGGTCTTTGTAAGGTTCGAGAAGTTGGGCGTGAAGGGCAGCGTGGTCGACGGCCTGATGAACGACCATTGGAGCTTCCGTGAGGCCGAGCTTCGCGAGCCCTATGTCCATGTGGCACAGGCTGGCGACCGGTTCAACTTCAGTGATCTGCTTGAACTGGGAGAGAGCGGGGAAGAGGGTGGTCCGGATACCGATACGACCATTGTGGCGTTCTCGGTGGTGGACATCGCGCTCACGAATGGACGGGTCGATTATGAGAGCGACCTGCTCCATGCACCGGTGCAGCTGATCGATGTGAACGTCACCAGTACGATCATCACCAGCGCCAGCGCCCGTATGGGCTTCACCGTGGGCTGTGGAATGCCCGATGGCACCCGGCTCGATGGCGGCTTCATGATCGATACGGACAGTGCGCTCTATGCGGTGGATGCCCGGTTGCGCGAGTTCGACCTGACCGGGACGCTACCCTACCTGCAGGACTTCTTTGACGCCGGCCACCTCGCTGGCAAGTTGGATGTTGATCTGCATGTGCGCCAGAGCTACGCCGATACCAGCGTGCTGGCCTTGAGCGCGCGCATGGACCTCCGTGACCTGGAGATGCGCGATATACAACAGGAGCATTTGTTGGGCATCTCGCACCTCCGCGCATCGCTGGACACGTTGGACGGCGAACATTTTGAGCTGGGTGCCGTTGAGGTTGACGGGCCGGACCTGCGTTTCGCCTTGCTCGCCGACAGTACGGACAATTGGACGCGCTTGATCAAACTGGCGCCTGATACCGCAGGGGGCGATCAGGGTGAAGAGGTACTGGATGCGAGCGAAAGCAATTACCTCCTGCTTCTCGCCGACTACATCAGTTACCTGGGCAGCGCAGTCACGTCGAGCGATTATTCCGCAGAGAGCATCACCTTCAGCAATGGGCGTTTGCTCTTTGAGGACCAGTCCATTCCCCGGCCGTTGCGCTATGAGATCTCGGACATCGAACTGCACGCGCAGCGGTTCACCGCGGAAAGCGGATCGGCACCAGTAACGGCCACCGCCACATTGAACGAGGTGGGAAGCGTGCAGGCCAGCGCTGCGTTCGACCCGAAGGACCTGCGCAACGTGGACATGCATCTGGTAGTGGACAGCCTGATGATGAACCACCTGGACCCCTATGTGCATTGGTATGCGGCCCATCCGGCAGTGGATGGCATGGTGCGCTATGAGAGCTGGACGAGCATCCACAATGGCCAGATCGACTCCAGGAACCAACTGTACATCGACCGACTGAAGTTCGGCAAGCGCATGGACCAGCATGCGCCGGACATCTATGTGCTGCCGTTGCGCTTCGCCGCTGGATTATTGAAGGATGCGAAAGGGGTGATCGAGCTGGATATACCGGTTAAGGGCGACCTGAACGACCCGCAGTTCAGGGTGTGGCCGATCGTTTGGCAAGTGCTGAAGAACCTGGTGGTGAAGGCCGTTACGGCACCCGTTAAGATGATCGCAAGGTTGTTCGAGGGTGCGGATGAGCGCGACCTGGAGCAGGTCCGTTTCCGCGAGCTTCAGACCAGCTTGGAAAAACCACAGGCCCGTGGCCTGAGCGAGCTCGCCAAGGTCTTGGCTGCGAAACCAGAGCTACTGGTGGAACTTGTTCCGTTGGCGGACAGTCTGGCGGAGTCCGGACAGCTGGCCGTGTTCATGGCCAAGGCACAGCACCTGTATCCACAGCGCGATATCCTTTCCGGGTCCGATAGCGTGTCGGTGATCCAATTGGCCTCGGGCGATAGCAGTTTCGTACGTTGGTTGGATGGACGTTCGCCGGGAACGATGGACTTGGCCGTGCCCGAGCGCTGCAGGCGGTTGATCGGGCAAGACCAGGTCATGCGCTTGTGGCGCCAGCTGGAAATTGCCCGTCGCGACAACGTCGCCGGCTCCTTGATCACTGCCGGGACGGCAAAGGCACGCTTCCGGTTCGCGCCGGCCAGCAAGGTTGAAATGGCCACCCATGGCGGTGCTCCGGGCTACCTTTTCCGTTATGGTGCGGGTGAAGAGGCCGAGGTGGTCAGCGAATAGACCGGCCGTGCTGAACTCTCCGGTCCGGGGATGTATGGGCCTATTGGTTTGATCCAGGGTTTTCACGGGTCATACGCGTTCCGTCGTTCAGTGCATGCCCCCAACGAAAAAGCCCCAGCAACTGCTGAGGCTTTCGCTCCCCGGGCTGGACTTGAACCAGCGACCCCCTGATTAACAGTCAGGTGCTCTAACCGGCTGAGCTACCAGGGAATTTCCCCGTTAAGGGACGGCAAAAGTAGGGACTATTGCCATACATGCAAACGCCTTGGGCCTTGATCGCGGCCAAGACCGCATCTTTGCCGCCCAGAACAGCCACCTCACCATGCAGCTCATCACCGTAGGCACCGTCGCATTCGACCGCATCGAGACCCCGTTCGGCGTGGCCGAGAAGACCGTTGGTGGTGCCGCCACCTATATCTCCCTCGCCGCCTCCGTGTTCCTGGACAAAATGGGTCTGGTGAGCGTGGTGGGCGACGATTTCCCGGAACCCGTTATGCAACAGCTCCGCGACCGCGGCGTGAACCTTGACGGCCTGGAGGTGCTCAAGGGCAAGGAGAGCTTCTTCTGGGCCGGTCGCTACCATTACGATATGAACAGCCGCGATACCCTGGAGACCCGGCTGAACGTCCTGTTGGAGCTGGACCCCAAGTTGCCCGCCGAATACCGGAAGGCTCCTTACGTCATGCTGGGCAACTTGGACCCCGCCGTGCAAGGCAAAGTGCTGGACCAAATGGAGCAGCGCCCGGCGTTGGTGGCCATGGACACCATGAATTTCTGGATGGACAGCGCCATGGAGAAGTTGAAGGAGGTGATCGCACGGGTGGATATCCTCACGATCAACGATGCGGAGGCGCGTCAGCTCAGCGGCGAGCATAGCCTGGTGAAGGCGGCCACCAAGATCCTGGCCATGGGGCCGAAATACCTGGTGGTGAAAAAGGGGGAGCACGGCGCATTGCTGTTCGGGCAAGGTCGCGTGTTCTTCGCCCCGGCGCTACCGCTCGAGGACGTGATCGATCCCACCGGTGCTGGCGATACGTTCGCTGGCGGTTTCATCGGGTTCCTGGCCCGCACCCAGGACCACAGCTTCGACAACCTGAAGCGCGCCATCATCGTGGGCAGTGCCCTGGCCAGCTTCACCTGCGAAAAGTTCGGCATCGAGCGCTTGGTGGAGATCACCCGTGAGGATATCGACGAACGCATCCAGCAGTTCGTGGAACTGGTGGATTTCGATATCGAGCTGGTGGAGGGGTAGGACCACGATGAGCCGCATGGCGTCGACGTCCGCAACCTCCAGGCTGCATGCGTTTGACGGCTTGAGGGCAGTATGTGCCATGGGTGTGTTCCTGCACCACCATGGGCCTTCCATAGTGGCATTGGACCATCCTGTCCTTCAGGGTTTATTCCATGCGGGTTACCTCGCACTGGGCCCCTTTTTTGTCCTAAGCGGATACCTTATCACCGACAGGTATTTGGCCATGCAAGGCCGTGCCTGGCGAGCCTATTTCATCTGGCGGGCCGCACGCATCCTGCCGCTGCTCGTGCTTGTCACCACGCTGGCCTTTGTCGTGAATGTTCAAAAAGGGACCATGACCCTAGGGGAGGCAATGCCCCTGTACCTCGCGAACATCTCCACGGTCAAGGGGTGGTTCGATGACCTGAAGTTCTCCGGTATCGTCCAGACATGGTCCATCACCCCGGAGGTGGTTTTTTATCTCGCGGCCCCCTTGTTGTTCATTGGCCTCCGCCGTTGGGCTTGGCGTTTCCTGATCGCTCTGCCCATCATCCTGGCCGTGTTCGGCGCGACCCTGGTCGTATGGCTCGATGGCCGCGGCCTGTGGGGCTTCATGCGATCATTCGAGTTCATGTTCGCCTGCATCTTCTTCGGCCGGGCCACTGAGTTCGTTGTGGGCATGGCGGTGGCGTGGTATGTGCGCAACCATGCACCACGGACCGGGGGCGCCTGGATGACCAGCCTTGGCACAGGCGTCACCCTCCTTAGCCTGCTAATTATCACATCCACCCGATGGACCTTTGCCCAATCTGGAGGTGTGCTGCTGGTGGACCTGCTATGGCCGGTATTCGGGCTGGGTCCCCTTTTCCTTGGACTGGTCAGTGAGCGGACCTGGTTGAGGAGCGCCCTTTCCCAGCCCCTGATCACCATGATGGGCCGTTGTTCCTATGCCTTCTATCTCATCCACTTGGGCGTGGTGTACAATGTCCTCTACCTGCTGACAGGTGGATTCCTCACCACATTGGTGTTGCTCTTTCTACTGTCCTGGGTGCTTCACCGCGTGGTGGAAGAGCCCGTTGTGCGGTGGGCCAGGATGCGCTGGTCGGGCTGATGAACCGCTCGGCGATAGCTCACTCCGGGAACCGCTTCTGCATTTCGGCCAAGAACTCGTGGTGCCTTCCAGAGATATCGGCCAGCCAGGACTCGATCTTATCGCGTATCTGATATCTATCCGATGAGCTGAGGTGCTCGTCATGGTTGAGCCCGGAGGCAGAGATGTACGTAAGGGTGGCGGTGTAGTGACCAGCGGACCAGTGAATGTCGATCTGCATGCACTCCCTTTCCGGGCAGCGGTGCTCCCCATTGATGAACCGGCACTCCTGGATCCACAGGACGTCCTCAACGCACCCCTCGTACCAATTGATGATCGAGCCATCATCCTGGTAGATCGGGTCCACATCGTAGAAATGGTTGAAGCCAATGGTCCAGCCTGCCGGCATGCGGAACCGCATCAATTCTGCCATGGTCCGTCAGGATGTTGGATCGTGGACCTCAGGACAATTACGCCATGCGCTTCGCCACCTCTTCCCAGTTGACCACGTTCCACCAGTTGGCCACGTATTCGTTGCGCTTGTTCTGGTATTTCAGGTAGTAGGCGTGTTCCCAAACGTCGAGTGCCAGCAGGGGGGTGCCTTTCAGCTCGCTCACGTCCATTAATGGGTTGTCCTGGTTGGGTGTGCTGCCAATGGCCAGTTTCCCATCCTGCTCCACCAACCAGGCCCAGCCACTGCCGAAGCGGCCCATGGCGGCCTTGGTGAAGGTCTCCTTGAATTTCTCCAGGTCGCCGAAACCGGCGTTGAGCGCATCCAGCACTTTTCCGGTGGGCGCTCCTGTACCGCCGGGTCCCATCACCTGCCAGAAGAAGTTGTGGTTCCATGAGCCGCCGCCGTTGTTGCGGGCCTTGGCGCTCAGCTTGGAAACGTTCGCGAAGAACGCCTTCTCGTCAGTTGCAGTGATGCCTTCGGCGGCGATGGCGTCGTTCACGTTCTTCACATAGGCCGCATGGTGCTTGGTGTAGTGGATCTCCATGGTGAGCACATCAATGGAGGGCTCCAGCGCCGCATAAGCATAGGGCAGTGGCGGTTGTGAGAAGGAGAGCGGGGATGGTGCCGGGTCCTCGGCTGCCTTGGGGCTTTCCCCCGCCGCCGACTTCGTGCTGGCGCAGGCGGCGGTGTGCAATAACGTGGGGCCCACCACCAACGCACCGGCGGCGGCCTTCAGGGAACGGGAAAGGAATTGCTTGCGGTCCATGGTACGAAGGTAGGGGTGGCCACGGACGCCACTGGACCGGAGCGACCGATCGCGCCGCTCTATTTGGCGAAGGTCACCAGCAGATGACCCTTCTCAACGGCCTTTCCTTTTTCAGCGGGCACGGTGGCCACCACGGCATCGCCCGGCGCCTTGATCACGTTCTCCATCTTCATGGCTTCCAGGACCAGCACGGGGTCGTTCTTCTTTACCGCATCGCCGGGCTTCACCAGGATATTGAGCACCAGGCCGGGCATGGGCGCCTTGATGTCAGTGACCCTCTGGCTGGTCTTATCAAGCCCGAGCGTCCTCATTAAACGGCTTTGCTCGTCCTGAAGCTTCACCGTATAGGTGTGGCCGCCGATGCGCATACGCACCGTGTTGTTCTCGCGGTCCTCCTTCAGCACCAGCACCCGGTGGCTCCGGCCATTGTGTACCAGGCTGAAGGTGCTGGGACCTGTGCGTACCAGGTCCAACGGTGCGCCGCCGGGAAGGGTCCAGGGAGCGTTGGGGTTGGTGCGCTCCAGTACGATCTCGTCGCTGCTGGCGTTGACGGTGGCAAAAAGCTTGGCCATGGGACGGCGAAGATAGCGGGACCCTATTCGTCGAACATCCCGGCGTCTCCGTTCTCGTAGGCTTCGTCCACTTCGAGCACGGCCTGTTTGGAGGCGGCCACGGCCAATTGGTCGCAGAGCTCGTTCTGGGGGTGACCGTTGTGGCCGCGCACCCAATGGAACCGCACCTTGTGCTTGCGGTAAATGATCAGGAACCGCTTCCACAGGTCGGGGTTCTTCTTCTTGGCGAAGCCCTTGCGCTCCCATTGGAACACCCACCCTTTTTCCACGGCGTCCACCACGTACTTGCTGTCGCTCACCACCACCACCTCGGTGCCCGGATTTTTCAGTGTCTCCAGCCCCACGATCACCGCCAACAGTTCCATGCGGTTGTTGGTGGTGTTGCGGAAGCCGCCCCACAGCTCCTTGCGGTACTTGCCGCTTTCCATCACCACCCCGTAACCACCGGGTCCGGGGTTGCCACTGGCGGCGCCATCGGTGTAGATCGTTACTGTCATGGTTGCTGTGGGAACAGGTACGTGATGTTCCCGGTGAACAACTTGACACTGATGGCCAGCAGGATGATACCGAAGGCCTTTTTAATGACGATAAGGCCCACGCGCCCCAGCAGGCGCTCGATGCGGGTGGTGAGCAGGAGCACCAGCACCACTGGGATCATGTTCAGCACGATGGCGGCCAGGATATTGGGCCGGTCGAACTCGGCGCGCAGCGAGAGAATGGTGGTGATGGTGCCCGCCCCTGCGATCACCGGGAAGGCGAGCGGAACCACGCTGTACACCTTGTTGTCGTCCTTGACGTCGGTAAGCCCCGGGGCCGAAAGGTCCTCCTTGAAGAGCCGCACGCCAAGGGTCATTTCCAGGGCGATGAAGAACAGCACGAACGAACCTGCCACGGCGAAGGAGCGCACATCGATGCCCACCACCTTCAGGATCGTCTCGCCGAGGTAGAGGAAGGTGATCATGATGGCCAGGCTCACCATGGTGGCCCGGGCGGGATAGATCTTCCCGGCCTTCTGACGTACCTGCAGGATCAAGGGGATACCGCCCACGATGTCGATCACGGCGAACAGGATCAGGAAGGCCTTGCCGATCTGGGTGAGGTCGAACATGGGGTCAGCGGGTGATAAGTGAGGCAACGACCTGCGGATAGTGTGCGTGCTCCAGCGCATGAATGCGCGCGGCAAGGCTTTCCGGCGTGTCGTCAGGATGAACAGGGCAGGAGGCCTGGAACAGGTGCTCCCCTTCGTCGTACCGCTCGTTCACCAAATGGATGGTGATGCCACTTTCCCGCTCCTTCGCTGCGATCACCGCCTCGTGCACATGGTGGCCGTACATGCCCTTGCCGCCGTACTTGGGCAACAGGGCCGGGTGGATGTTAACGATGCGGTCCGGGAAGGCGCGCACCATGTCGGCAGGGATGAGGCGCAGGAAGCCGGCCAGCACCACCAGATCGATGCGTTGGCCCTGAAGCTCGCGCAGCACGGTGCCATCGCGTAATTGGGCACCGCTGAAAAGGAAGCTGGGCACGCTCAGGTCCCAGGCCCGCTGGAGCACCCCCGCCCCCGGTTGGTCACATCCGACCAGCACCACCTCGGTGGAAGGGTGGCCCCGGAAGTGTTCCACCAGGCGTTGGGCGTTGGATCCCGAGCCACTGGCAAGGATGGCGATGCGCTTCACGCTGCGAAGGTGCGATCTTCCGGCCATGGTACCAGCGAACGATCACCTGCCGCTCTCCTTCGAGCGGTATACCGAGACCGCGATGATGGCCCGTGCACGGGACTTCCATCGCCTGATGGACCGGCGTCGATCGGTGCGGCATTTCAGTCCCGAACCAGTGCCCTTTGACCTGGTCGCCGAACTGGTGCGCACGGCCAGCACCGCCCCCAGCGGCGCCCACAAGCAACCATGGACCTTCTGTGTGGTGGGCGACCCTGACCTGAAGCGGCGTATCCGTGTGGCGGCCGAGGAGGAGGAGCGGGCCAACTATGGTGGTCGTATGAGCGATGAGTGGCTGAAGGACCTGGCGCCGCTGGCTACCGATGCCGAAAAGCCCTTCCTGGAGACCGCCCCCTGGCTGGTGGTGGTCTTCAAGCGGGCCTATGAGGAAGAGGCGGGCGGCCACAAACACCCCAACTATTATGTGAACGAGAGCGTGGGCATCGCCACAGGACTTTTCCTGGCGGCCGCCCACAATGCTGGCCTGGCCACCCTGACGCATACACCAAGCCCCATGAACTTCCTGGTCCGGCTCCTGGAGCGGCCGGCCAATGAACGCCCCTTCCTGCTCATTCCCGTGGGTCTGCCCGCCCCGGATTGCCATGTTCCGCCCTTGCACCGGAAGCCATTGGAGGCCGTGTTGTTGCCCTTCCTGTAGGTGGGGGGTTGCGCATGTGGAAAATGTCTTTCCTTTGCAGCCTGTTCAACCAACAACGAACTGACATGTCGGACATCAAGTCAAGGGTCATCGCCATCATCGTGGACAAACTCGGTGTGGACCAAGCCGAGGTAACACCCGAGGCGAGCTTCACGAACGACCTTGGCGCTGACAGCCTCGATACCGTCGAACTCATCATGGAGTTCGAGAAGGAGTTCAACATCGCCATCCCCGACGACCAGGCCGAGAAGATCCAGACCGTGGGTCAGGCCGTGGACTACGTCGAGAAGAACGCGAAGTAAGACCTGCACAACATGCAGCTCAGGCGTGTGGTCATCACCGGTCTGGGCGCGCTCACCCCGCTGGGGAACACCCTCCAGGCCTACTGGGACGGGTTGGTGAGCGGCCGGAGCGGTGCTGCGCCCATAACGCGCTTCGACGCCAGCAAGTTCAAGACGCAGTTCGCCTGTGAAGTGAAGGGGTTCAACCCCGAGGACTTCATGGACCGCAAGGAGGCCCGGAAAACGGACCCCTATGCGCAGTTCGCCTTGGTGTGCGCGGATGAGGCCATTGCCGACAGCGGTCTGCTGTCCGATGGGCTTGACCGCGAACGCGTGGGAGTGATCTGGGGCAGCGGCATTGGTGGTCTCAAGACCTTCCAGGACGAGTGCGTCAACTTCGGCCGCGGCGATGGAACGCCTCGTTTCAACCCCTTCTTCATTCCGAAGATGATCGCTGATAGCGCGGCGGGGTTGATCAGCATGAAGCACACGCTCCGGGGTCCCAGCTACGTGACGGCAAGTGCTTGTGCCAGCAGCAACAACGCCCTCATCGATGCCTTCAACTACATCCGCCTCGGCACCTGTGTGGCCGTGGTGACCGGTGGTAGCGAAGCCGCGATCTATGAGGCCGGTGTGGGCGGGTTCAATGCGTTGCATGCCATGAGCACGCGCAATGATGACCCGGGCACCGCATCACGCCCCTACGACAAGGACCGCGACGGCTTCGTGCTCGGCGAAGGCGGTGCGGCCATCATTCTGGAGGACCTGGAACACGCCCTGGCGCGTGGCGCCAAGATCTACGCCGAAGTGATCGGCGGTGGAATGAGCAGCGATGCCTACCACATCACGGCACCCCATCCCGACGGGCTCGGTGCCGAATTGTGCATGAAGCACGCCCTGGCGGACGCGCGGGTGTCGCCGTCGGATATCGACTACATCAATACGCACGGCACCAGCACGCCCATTGGCGACCCGCAGGAGGTGAAGGCCATCCAGCGCTTGTTCGGTGAGCATGCCTACAAGCTGAACATCAGCGCCACCAAGAGCATGACCGGCCACCTGCTGGGCGGTGCGGGCGCTGTGGAGGGTGTGGCCGCCATCATGGCCGTGCACACGGACATCGTGCCCCCCACGATCAACCATTTCACGGACGACCCCGAGATCGACCCGAAGTTGAACTTCACGTTCAACACCGCGCAAAAGCGCACGGTGAACGCCGCCATGAGCAACACCTTCGGGTTCGGCGGCCACAATACCGCGGTGATCTTCCGCAAGTACCGGTAGACCCTGTGATCAGGAGCCTGTTCAGCCGAGCGCGCAACCCCGAGGAGCGTCGGGTGAGGGCGTGGTGTCGCAAGACCTTGGGCATAACGCCCGGCGATCCACCCCTTTACCGTCAGGCCTTGCGCCATGTGAGCGCAGTAACGGAGGAGCGACCGGACCTGCCCGACAACGAGCGCCTGGAGTTCCTGGGCGATGCGGTGCTGGACGCGATCATCGGAGACCTGCTCTTTTCCACCTATCCCGACAAAGGGGAGGGCTTTCTGACGCGCATGCGGAGCAAGCTCGTGAGCCGCACCCAGTTGAACATGCTGGCACGGCGCATCGAGATCGAGCGGGTAATGGAGAGCAATGTGTCCCGCACGAACGAGTCCAGCGTTCCTGGCAATGCGCTGGAGGCCTTGATCGGGGCCTTGTTCATTGATCGGGGCTTCGATCGGACGCGCAAGGTGGTGCTGATGCTGATCCATACCCACATCGACCTGAAGGAGGTGGAGAAGGAGGACAAGGACGGCAAGAGCCGCCTGTTGGAATGGGGCCAGAAGCGCCGCAAGAAGGTGGAGTTCGTGATCCGGGAGGAAGGTGGCGGAGGCCGCGGCAAACACTATGTGGCCGAGGTGCACATCAACGGCGCACTGAAAGGGACCGGCAAGGGCACCAGCAAGAAAGTGGCAGAGCAGGATGCGGCCCAGAGCGCGTTCCGCAGTATGCGTTCGCGCAGGTCAACTGGCGCTTCGCAGGGCACCAGTGGCCGGGGGCAGGCACGCGGCGGTGAGCAGATCGCTTAACATGCACGGCCCACGGCGGAAACCGGGCGGACCTACCTTTGGAACGCCTCCGCCCCATGGCCAAGCTCAAGCTCGAACCACCCAAGCCTGTTGAGGTCAGCGTCATTGGCATCAGTTGCCATGAAAGCGCTCATCGGTTGTGCTGGTCGTTGAACAAGGCGCTGAACCTGGAGCTGGCCCGCCGTTCGGACCTGGTCAACGAAGAGGATGGTGTTCGTTCGTGTTATTCAGCCTTCGAACATGTCACGGAACCGGAAGGGTTTCGCTGGGTACTGGTGAACAACCATAGCGGCTCGGGCATTTTGATCCGGAGCCAACGCAGCATTGACTATTTCCTGGTGGTGGACCCCGAACTGCTCGAGATCGATCCGGACATATTGGAGCGCGTGAAGGCTGCCGATTTCGTACTTACTGCCTATGACCTTCCTTTCAAACAACTGAGGAACGGTCATATACTGTTGCTTTGAGCCCCCGATGACAGACCCCAAGACCAAGATCGTGGCCACCCTCGGCCCCGCCTCTTCCTCCCCCGAGATGTTGCGTGAAATGATGTTGAGCGGCATGGACGTGTGCCGCCTCAATTTCAGTCACGGCAACTATGCCTTCTACACGGAGCTGATCCAGAACATCCGCGCTGTGAGCGCTGAACTGGGGCTGCACACCGCCATCCTGGCCGACCTGCAAGGCCCCAAGATGCGGGTGGGCGAAATGCAGGACGGCCCCATTGAGCTTGTGGAGGGTGCAGAGCTGATCATCACCACCGAACCGATCAAGGGAAGGCAGGGGATGGTGAGCACCAGCTATACACAGTTCCCTCAGGACGTGAAGAAGGGAGAGCTGGTGCTGCTCGATGATGGCAAGTTGCGCCTTGAAGTGGTGGCCACGGACGGTCGCACCACCGTGACCACGCGCGTACTGAACGGCGGTCCGCTGAGCGCGAACAAGGGGCTGAACCTGCCGAACACCAAGATCAGCCTGCCCTGTCTTACCGAGAAGGACAAGCAGGACCTGGATTTCGCATTGGAACACGATGTGGACTGGGTGGGCCTGAGCTTCGTGCGCAATGCCCGGGATATCATTGAACTGAAGGGGATCATTCAGCAGCGCGAGAAGCATTCGCGGGTGGTGGCCAAGATCGAAAAGCCCGAGGCGCTCAAGGATATCGACGAGATCATCCGGGAGAGCGATGCGCTCATGGTGGCCCGTGGCGACCTGGGCGTGGAGATCCCCATGGAGCAGGTGCCGTTGGCGCAGAAGGATATCATCCGTCGGTGCCTGGCGCACCACCGTCCGGTGATCGTGGCCACGCAGATGATGGAGAGCATGATCACCAACATCACGCCCACACGGGCCGAGGTGAACGATGTGGCCAACGCGGTGCTGGACCACGCCGATGCCGTGATGCTCAGTGCCGAGACCAGCGTGGGCCGCTACCCGGTGGAGGTGGTCAGGGCCATGAACAAGATCCTGCTGGAAATGGAGAAGAGCGACACCATGTACAACGTGGAGGAGTCGAAGTTGGAGGATAACGACCGCATGGTGACCGATGCCATCTGCAAGGCCAGTGTGCGCATGGCGGCCGCCATCGACATCAAGGCCATTGTGACCATGACGCACAGCGGCTACACGGCCTTCAAGATCAGCAGCATGCGGCCCAAGGCGCACATCTTCGCCTTCACCAGTAATAAGCGCATCCTCAACATGCTCAACCTGGTCTGGGGAGTGCGGGCCCACTACTACGACAAGACCGTGAGCACGGACCACACCATTGCGGACATCAAGCACATCCTCCGCAGCGGGAAGTACGTCGAAAAAGGCGATCTGTTGGTGAACGTGGCCAGCATGCCCATCGCCGATCAGGGCATGGCCAACATGTTGAAACTGAGCCCTGCCTAGGGCCTATTTCATTGTGCGCCCCAGCACCAGGTCCATATAGAACCCCGGCTTCTTCAGCCGTGCCCGCAGGTCCAGGTCGGTGAACATGCTGCTGATGGTATCGGCCAGCGCGGGGTTCTTATTGGCGCGGTCCACCACGAAGTCGAAGAGCCACGGGTTGTTCGCCAGCTGCTGCAAGCGAGTGCTGATGGCGAGCTCCTGACCCAGGCGTTTCCATACACGCTGGTCGTAGGTCCTCAGGTAGGCGGCATCCGTGCGGCCGGCCTGAAGCGCCTCGTGGGCCACTGTTGCAGCGTGTACGCCGCTGATCATGGCATGGCTGATGCCCTCCCCGGTAAATGGGTCGATCAAGTGTCCGGCATCGCCCACCAGCATGTATCCATCACCGCTCAACCGTTGCCGTTTGCTGGCCAAGGGCAGGCCCATGCCTTGCACCGGCCCCTCCAGTGTAGCGTGTGCAAAGCGGTCGCGCAATTGGGGATGATCGGCCAGCAGCTTGATCAGCAGGGCTTTCAGGTCCACACGACGCTTTTTGACCACATCGCTGCGCAGCCCCAGTCCTACGTTGGCTCGTCCATCAGGCAGGGGGAACACCCACAGGTAGCCGGGCAACAGGTCCTTCAGGAAGAGGAGCTCAATGAAGCCCTGCGGGTCGAGGTCCTTCACGCCGTGGTAATAGGCCCGAACACCGGCGGCATGGTGCCTGGGCTCCATGGCCAACCCGGCAACGTGTCGTGCAAAGGTGGAGTTGGCGCCGCTGGCATCAATGAGCAACGCGGCATCAATGATCGCGGGGCGCTCTTCGCCCGTTCGCAAGGATCCTTGCTCAATGGACACCTGCCAACCCTCCGGCTTACGCTCGAACGCACGGGCGGCAACTCCTTCGTGCACGGTGATCCCGGCCGCATTCTTTGCGCGCTGGAAGAGCAGGTCGTCGAACTGAAGGCGGGGCAGAATAACGCCGGGTGCTACTCCAAGTCCGGTCTGGCGCGAGAACGGCACGCGCAAGGCCCTGCCGCTCGGGGCCACGAATGTGACCCCCCAGCTGGGCATGGCATGTCCGTCGCGTTTTACCGTGGCCGCTAGGTCGGGGTCGAGGCGTTCCAGGGTGCGCATCACCTTGCCGCTGAGCGCATCACCGCACACCTTATCCCGCGGGAACACGGCTTTTTCCACCAGGACGCACGGTACGCCCAGCTTGGCCAATTGCAAGGCAGCGGCACTTCCGCCGGGACCGCCCCCCAGTATGCAAACGCTGGTGCGGACGGCCCCGCTCATGGCTCAGCTTCGGAAGGTCCCGGCCGTGAACTGGTCCAGGAAGCGCACGTCGTTCTCCCAGTACATGCGCAGGTCGGGCACGCGGTAGATGAGCTGTGTAATGCGCTCCACGCCCATGCCGAGCGCGAACCCACTGTAGCGCTCGGGGTCGATGCCGCAGTTGGCCAGCACGGCGGGGTCCACCATGCCGCAGCCCATGATCTCCACCCAACCGCTGTGCTTGCAAAGGTTGCAGCCGCTACCGCCACACACCGTACAGCTCATGTCCACCTCGGCGCTGGGCTCGGTGAAGGGGAAGTAGCTGGGCCGCATGCGGATGTTCACTTCCCGGCCGAACAGGCTCTTGGTAAAGAGGTCCAGCGTGCCCTTGAGGTCGGCGAAGCTCACCCCTTCGTCCACGTACAAGGCCTCCACTTGATGGAACATGCAATGCGCGCGCGCGCTGATGGCCTCGTTGCGGTACACACGGCCCGGCGAGATGGTCCGGATGGGCGGCTTGCTGTTCTCCATCACGCGCACCTGCACGCTGCTCGTATGCGTACGCAGGGCGAGGTCGCCGCCTTGCACGAAGAAGGTGTCCTGCATGTCGCGTGCAGGATGGTCCGGCGGGAAGTTGAGCGCGCTGAAGTTGTGGCGGTCATCCTCCACCTCGGGGCCCTGGCTTACCGTGTAGCCCAACCGCGTGAACACGTCCACGATCCGCTGGCGCACAATGGTGATGGGGTGCAGACCGCCCGTGGGTCCCCGGCGCGCAGGGGCGCTCAGGTCCATGCGGTCCGTGGTCCCGCTTTCCACGGTCCCCAACCCGGCCTTCAATTCATCCAAGCGTTGCTGGGCCAGTTGTTTCAACTGGTTCATCCGCTGGCCAAGGGCTCGTTTCTCTTCAACGGCCACGTTCCGGAAAGCGTCAAAGAGCTCCGTAATTGCACCGTTCCTTCCCAGCATGGCCACCCGGAACCGCTCCACCTCATCGGCGCTGCGGGCTTGGGCGTTCGTCAATTCCGCCTCCAGGGCGGTCACTCGTTCGATCAGGCTCATCGGATCTGGCGCATGAACATGCGGACATCAATTATCGGACGGTCGTTCACCCCCGTGGGTCGTGAAGCAATGGCATCCACCACGGCCATGCCCTCGATCACCTCGCCGAAAATGGTGTAGGCCCCGTCGAGGTGTGGTGCGCCGCCCATGGTGGCATAGGTGCGTTGATCGGCGGTGGAGTACGGCACCTTGTCGGCCCCCTTCCCGGCATTGAGGCGGTCCAGGTCCACGGTCTGCCAGGTCTTGCCTTGCACGATGAAGAACTGGCTCCCGTTGCTGCGTCTTTCGGGGTTCACGGCATCGGGCTGCCGGGCTGCGGCCAGCGTGCCTTTGCGGTGGATCAGTCCGGGCACGATCTCGGCCGGCACGGTATGGCCCGGCCCGCCATTGCCGAGCTCCGTCGTGGGACCTGCGCGGCGGCTAGCGGGATCACCGCCTTGCACCATGAACCCCGGAATGACTCGGTGGAACAACAGACTGTCGTACGCCCCCTCGCGCACCAGCTTCAGGAAATTGTCTCGGTGCAGGGGCGTTTCGTTGTACAGTTCCACCACGATGATGCCCAGGGTGGTGCGGATCTCCACCTGTGGCCGGGCCTGCGCTTCGGCCACCAACGCCATCCCCAGCAAACAAAGGGTGGTGAACAGGGTGGCCAGGGCGCGTTGCACGGGGATCGGGCGCTTCCTTACATTTGACATCCGTGAAGCCTTGTCCAGCAAGGCGTCCAAAAGTAACCCAATGCCAGTTGCCATGTCGCGTAATGTGTTCTCCCTTCTTGCCGCGCTCGTGTTCTCGGCCATCGTGTTCCCGGCCTGCAACAAGGAGGAACCCACCGTGGCGGTGATCACGGTCGTCAATGAGGATGGTGTCGCCGTACCTGGAGCCTTGGTCAAGCTCTTCGCCGCCCCGGCCTTTCCCTTGAACGATCCGAACCGTCTCGACAAGGAGTTGACCACGGATGCTTCCGGCCGGGCAGAGTTCGATTACTCCGACGAGTACAAGCAGGGCCAGTCGGGCTTTGCGGTGCTGGACATCATCGCCACCAAGGATACCCTGATCGGCGAGGGCATCATCAAGATCCTGGAGGAGGAGACCAACAACGAAACGGTCATCCTGCTGCCCGCGCAATAAGGCCTTACGCCTCCTCGAAATAGGCCAGCACGGCCTCCTTCATCAAGCGCTCCTGTTCCTCCGGCCCCAAGGGCGGCAGGTCTTTCACGCGCTCGAAATGCGGCCAGCCATCTGCATCGCGCCCCAGTTCGAGGTAATAGCCATAGGGGCCCAGCACCACGCAAATGGCGATGTGCATGAGGGCCACCTTCTCGTCCTTCTTGAACTCGCGTGCATGCTGCCCCAGTTCCTGAACGCCGATGAGGAAGAGGATGGCATTGAGGTCAAGCGTCCCGGCATCGAACCGGACGGAAAGCTTCGTTACCAGATCGCGCCAGCGTTTTTCGAATTGCAGGTCCAAGGGGCGTGGGGAATGGCGGGGTGAACGTGGTCGGCCACGGGCCCCGGAGATGAACAACGCCCCAAAGATCGGGCTTCTGCGTTTGCGCCACTTTCACCACCTTCACGCCGTTCGCACTCCATCATGAACTGGCTCGACTGGCTCGTACTCCTTGTTCTCGCCTTGGCGGCCTTCAAGGGTTTCCAGCGCGGGTTCATGGTGGAGCTGGCCTCCTTGGTGGCCTTGGTGCTGGGCATTTGGGCCGCGGTGCATGTGAGCGATCGTGTGGCCGCTCTCCTGGGCCTTGACCCCGACAATGTGGCCCTGGCCTTCCTGGTCACCTTTATGGCCGTCCTGCTTGCTGTTCATCTGCTGGCACGCGGGCTTACTGCGCTGGTGGACCTGGCCCAAATGGGGTTGCCCAACAAGCTGGTGGGCATCTTCTTCGGTGTGCTGCGCTCGGCCTTTTCGCTCAGTGTGGCGTTCAATCTCCTGGTGGGGTATTCAGAGGGCACCATGCCACCAGCGAACGTGCGCGAAGCTTCCCGCTTTTATGCGCCAATAAGGGCTTTCGCACCGATGCTGGTGCCGGCCTTGGGCGATACCAAGTGGGTGCGTTATGCGGTGGAAGAGCTGAAGGAAGGGGTGGATCGGATCACCAACGAACACGACCCCGTAGGACCATGATGTTCCCGGACGACAAACGCGGACAGGCCTGGCTTACGGCCTTTGTTGCCGTGCCTTTCTCCGTGCTGTGGCCCATGAGCGACCTGCTCACCGAAGAGCCTGGCATGCGCGTGCTGCATGGCGGTGTGTTCGGGCTGCTCGGTGCGGCGATCGGTCTGGCCTTGTATGCCTTTTTCGGGCAGCGACCCGCTTGGGTACGTGTGACCGTGCTGGCCGCGGTGTTCCTGATCGGCCTGATCGTGGCCTGGTCTTTTGGCCGCTGAGGCCGCGAACGCCGCGCTCCGGATCGACCGTCACCTGGCCGCCTTGGCGGAGTTCCCGCTGTTGACGTGCACCTGCAGGAAATGGCGGGGACACAAGCCAAGCCGTTCCACGCTGCGGAAGCTCCATACTTCGGTGGTTTCCCGTTGCTCACCAGCAGGCACATGTTGATCCGGCCCACGTTCAACCCCGTCACCGTGGGGCCGCCGGAAGGCGAACCGCTGACCACCCGGCAGTGAGCCTTCGCAGCTCCTCCACGGCCCATGCCGCTCCAATAAGCAGCAATGGCATGGCTGGTGCCTTGAAACGGGCATCGGTCGTGGAGATGCCTCCGGTAAGGATGATCCCGGAGGCAATGAGCAGGATCACGAGCAGTGGGTTCGGCAAGTGACGTGCGCGCACTCCCCAAACGAATAGAGCAACTACCAATAGGGTTGAAAAGAGGATGGCAAAGCCCTGCAGTATGGCTGAAAGCGAGGAGCGTCCGAAGACCCCGACGATGTGCCCGCGTCCGGGTGCCAGATAGATACCGGCCGCATCGCGGAGCTGGACCTTGCACCAGGCGATGGGGTGTGAGATGGCTGCACGTCGAAGGTCGGTCCGCAGTCCATTGAAGAAGGCTGAGGCTTGCCCACGGTCCTCCCAGTCGATGCGTGAAGCCCGGTCGTGCAGACCTTGTCGGTACGTTGCTGCTGCAGGGGCCTGTGCGGTGGCCAGTACCTCGGGCAGGTGGAAATAGGCCGCTGCCACAGGACCACTGTCCGACAACACGGCCCTCCCGGTGGCGAGCTGGTTCCGGATGATCCACGGGGCCACCGTGACCAACAGCGCTGCGACCATGATCACCGCCTTACGCAGGGACCACCGACACACAACGACCATGACCACCATGGCCCCAATGGCCAGCAGGGCACCATTGGCGCGGCACCAGGCGGCCACTCCGAAGCAGAGGGCCGCACCGGCCAGGCCGGCCCTTCGATCCTTATGACCGACGAGCAGCACGATACCCGCCAGCAGTGCCGTGGTGAAGCAGGTCTCCGTGAGCAGGCTGCCGGTCAGGATGATGTCCACGGGTTCCAGGGCCATCAGGGCACTGGCAAGCAGGGCGGTCCGGGGTGCAAGACCTGTGATGAGCCCAAGGCGGTGCACGAGGAGGACCTTGGCCGTGGAGAGCAGCACCTGGAGCACGAGCACCGCCGGGATGGATCCTCCGAGCAGGAATACGAGGAAAGGATAACCCGGCATCCGGGTGGTGTCGGGTATATCCAGCGGATGAAAGAGGGAGTAGACACCCTGCTCGAGGTTCTGCGCAAGCGTCAGGTAATACCCGGGGTCGAAGCGCAGGTCCCAACCCACATGGGCGTGGTACAGGGCGAACGCACTGCGCAGGACCAAGGCCAGGAACAGCCAATGGGTCAGGCGGGCACGCTGTAACGGCATGTACACTGCACCTCCCGTTGCGTTGAATGCGCCCGGGACATGATGCGGGGAAGTTAGCCGATGCGGCCTGATCAGGCCTTCTTCACGCCAACGGCATTGAGGCCGCGCGTGCCTCGCTCCAGATCGAAGGTCACCTTATCGCCTTCGCGCAGCTCTTCCAGCATACCACTTACGTGAACGAAATACCGTTCGCGGGTGCTGTCCTCCTGAATGAAACCAAAGCCACGTGATTCGTCGAAGCGGTCGATGCGGCCGGTGCGGACCTCTGGCGCCTCATCGGTGCGGCGCGGAACACCCAGCTCGATCTCCTCGGCATTCACCTCTTTCCGCTTGGTGGGGTCGGGTGGTGTGCTGGTGATCTGCCCGTTCTCGTCCACGTAGGCGATCATGCTGTCGAAATCGCCGGTCCCGGAGGATTTACGTTCCTCCTTGCGGACCTTTTTCTCTTCCTGCTTCTGTTGGCGCTTCTTTTCCTTCTCGCGCTTGTTGAACGAACCTGATGATCTGGCCAAGTGGTAGTGGTACTGGTTATGACCGGTGGTCGTTGACCTCTTATGGGGTCTCCTTACGCCATCGGTAACGCTATCAAAGGTAACCTATTTCCCCCTTCAGGCTTGGCCCACGTTCAGGCTGCACCGGACCCGACAGAGGTTGCAGGAAAAGCTCAGTAGAACCCGTCCACCCCGAGCTCTTTCTTCAGGGCTTGGATCTCTGCATAGGAGCGCCCAAGCTTGAACAGGATGGTCTTCAGCCGGAGCCTGCCAACATGCTCCTTCAACTGGACACCCTGCTTGTACATGTTGCCGAGCAGGAACTCCACGTCCGGGACCTGCTCCATACGCTCGACCAGGAACTTCATGGTCCGCTCCTGTCCATCCTGCGTGGTCAAGGTCAGTGTAGCGATGCCGTTGTGAGCCATGTCCCTTGGACCGAGCGGCTCTCCCTTGACGTGGTTGTGTGCGAGCACGGCCGAACGCATGGCCTTGAACAGGATCGGATCGCGAGCGCTTTCCACGACCGGGTCAAGCCCTTGTTCGTTCACGTGTAACTGGCCGATCACGTCGCTATTCTTCGGCCAGTCGCGGAGCAGCCTTCGAGGTATGCCGAACAACTGGAGCACAAGTGCCAAACCCGTCAATGCGAGAAGGAGCCCCAGCATGTTCCACCAGACCGCAAGTGCGCAGACCGCGATGATGATCGGTATGGAACGAAGGAACGCCTTGTCCTGGTCAGGCTCCGTGGACGCTTTGTCGGGGCGGATGAGCTTGAAGGTGGGCATGGTATAAACTTCAAAAGGACACCCGAACGATCCTGTTTAGCCACTAAGAACTAACACTCTTGAACTTCGATATTAAAGATAGTTCGATATTCGTGGTTGGGATTGATTGTTGGTGACAAGCAGGGCATGCTGAATCTAACCACATGTGGCACTGTCAATTAATCTTCTCCGTCGACAACGGTAAGGGGTTGAATCAACGACTTCGAAACAGACTGATTGCTGCTGGATTTAAGAATTCTGGAACAGGCAGATGGGTAATAAGCAAACCGACGCTAGCCGAGGTTCATGTTGGGCTCGATTGCTTTTGGCAGTTGGTGATTGACCCGCATGGACAGGTACCCGATGTTCAGCTCGATGCGAACGTGGGAATGGACTGGGTTACGTTGTATTTCTTCAAAGATTAATTCGTAAACGAGGATGAGAACCACCGTAGTTGACGTGAATGCCAAGTTGATGGTGACGAACGGCATCGTCCAGGTCAACGAGGCTGGCAAAGCGCCACAGAGCGTTCACAGCTGGCTGAAGATGCACATGGAACAGCATCCGTCAAACAGGTACGAGCTGGTGGTCGAAAGCAATGTGACCATTGAGCTAGGCATCGGTGATTCTAGCAGACCAGATCTCAACCCGACCATCATCCAGCAGTTCGATAGGGAAAGGATGAACTTTGGCGAAGAGCTTCGTGTGCGTCTGATCACCACCTCGTTGATCGAACCATCCGCCCCAGCGCCTGCTTCGATCTCGTCTGAGCCGGTTGCAATAGAGCAGTTTCCTAAGGAGGAGGAAATGTGGATGATCACCAGATTGCCGCAGCTAGATCTGGAAGCCATGGTCGAGCAATCACTGACCCACGAGCCATGGAGAGTCATTATTGCCTATTGTGAGCTTAAGCGGAGAAACCGTTCGTTGGACCCCAAGCTGACCGATGGCCTTTACCAACTGGCGAGGGCCCAAGGGTTCAGACATAATGGTGAGCTCATTGAAGATTTTTTCAGACAACTGGCAGTTCCTCATTTCGGGGCACTACTCGACAGGTTGAGCCGATTCAATAATTCGGCCAATAAGGATAATGGCACATATACTGACAAGGGAGGAGTGCCTGTATCTGCCACTCATAACCCCATCGCGACAGGCTCACAGACTAGGCCATTATCGGGGTCTTCAAACTCGGACAAGTCCAACAAAACCAAGGAGCAAAAACCACTGTACAAAATATGGTGGGTTTGGCTGATTTTTTTATTTGTTGTTGGAACGATGATGAAGACCAATGAACCAAGCCGACGGAAGAATGAATATGCAGATCGGGTAACATTCGGTCAGGCTAAGGCATTCATGCAAGACCGATGTGCGCAACTTGGACATAGTCTAATTGACGCAAAAGAGTCAGATGCATTCGGACGAGATAAAACTATATACGCATTTTTAATTCTCACATCAAGTGGACAACTGTGCATTTCTGGAATATCGGAGATACCGCCAATTGAAGTCATGGCAACAGACTGTGGAAACTATGAAATCAAGTTGACTGAGTGGAATAGTCTTCAATAAAAGACCTTCCGCTGGCAGGATAGACTCATTATGTAACGTAGAAGCAGGTGTTCAACCCTGCACCGCCGCGATCCAGGCATCACTTTGCCTTCAAGGTAATCATGGCGCCACCACCCGAACCGGTGCCCCGTTAGCTCCCCGACACCTGGTAGATCAGCCGCAGGAAGGGCAGGTAGCTCGGGCGATACTGGGCATCCTGTCCCTCATAGATCGCGATCTTCTCCATGCTTACCCGCAGGGCCATGTCCAACGTGAACTTGTGGAATTCCAGGTTGGCCCCCAGCTGACCATAGCCCCCGAGCGAGGTCACAGTGGGTATCGGTGCGGTGATCAGCTGATCGGCCGCCAGACCCACCGTCTGGGCGCGCAGGATGTTGTAGGTCCCGTCGCCGATGAGGAACTGGTTGCTGCGAACACGGACCGATGTGAGCATGGGACCGAACTCCAGGTGCATGCCAAATTCGGAAGGGGCGCCCAAGGCCACCTGGTATCCGAGGCTCAGGTTCATCCGGTCCTCCTCCCCGGTGATCTCGAAGTTCTCATAGACCGGTTGGGTGAAACCGGTGTTGTCGGGGTATTCGATCACGAAGAGGCCTCCCGAGCGAAGTCTGGCGAAGTTCATGTCCGCGACCACGGCGTGGGTCCAATTGAACTGGTACCTCACATGGCCTCCGATCGTCATGGCATTGTTGTACCGGTACTCCTGCGGGTACTCGCTCAGCCGGAAGTTCGCGGCCCGATCGCCAAGGGTGTTGATCACCTGGTCCCGGATGAACCATTGGCCCAGGTATTCATTCAGGTCCAGGAACCCCGGCTCCTTGGGCGTGCCATCGTAGAACGTGGCCGGCTCATCGTTGGGCATCAGGTAGCCCACATTCATGCCGAACATGAACCCCTTCTTCGCCGCCGGACCGACCACTTGGCGCTCGCCATCCTGAGCGGATACGACCATCCCGTGGCACAGGCTGAACAGGAAGAGGAGATGTTTCTTGTCGATGATCATGCCCGGTGTGCGAAGATCGGGGCTTCGTTGGCCACATTCACCCCTTGCGAAGTAAACACAGTGCAAGTCTTATGGTTCTTTCAGGCGTTCAATGGGTGGCGGCTGATCACCCATATGCACCCGCCTCGAAAGAGGCAGATCGGGACCTGGCCATTTAAGTACTAGATCAACACCGTGTCATTGTATCGCAGTACCTCATCTCTCGCCTCAATAGGGGAGCCCCGGAGCAAGCGCTAAGCCACATGGTGATGACCGGTAGAGAGATCTATTCCTGCACCGCCGCGATCCCCGGCAGCACCTTGCCTTCCAGGTACTCCAGCATCGCGCCGCCGCCGGTGCTCACGTAGCTGATCTTGTCGGCCAGGCCGAACTGGTTGACCGCGGCCACGCTATCGCCACCGCCCACAAGGGAGAACGCGCCTTTGCTTGTGGCCTCGGCCACGGCCTGTGCAATGGCCACGGTGCCTTGTTGAAAGGGCTTCATCTCGAACACGCCCATGGGTCCGTTCCACAGCAGGGTCTTGCTGCGCAGCACTGCGGCCCGGAAGGCCTCGATGCTCTTCGGGCCGATGTCGAGGGCCATCCAACCATCGGGCACGGCATTGGCCTCGCACTGATCGGTGTTGGCGTTCTCTGCGAAGGCGTCCGCGACCACTGCGTCGGTGGGGATGTGCAGCTTCACGCCCTTGGCCTCGGCCTCTTTGATGATGGCGCGTGCCGTATCGAGCAGATCGTCCTCCACCAGTGAAGCGCCGGTCTGGCCGCCCATGGCCTTCACGAAGGTGTTGGCCATGCCTCCACCGATGATGAGCTCGTCGCAGGTGCCAATGAGGTTCTGCAACACCTCGATCTTGCTGCTCACCTTACTGCCGCCCACAATGGCGGTCATGGGGCGCTGCGGGTTGCCGAGCACCTTGCCCACGCTGTCGATCTCGGCCTGCATCAGGTAGCCGAACAGCTTGCCTGTGGGGAAGAACTTCGCTACAATGGTGGTGCTGGCATGCGCGCGGTGCGCCGTGCCGAACGCATCGTTCACATACACATCACCCAGTTCGCTCAGGCTCTTGCTGAAGCCCTCATCGCCTCCCTCTTCCTCGGGATGGAAGCGCAGGTTCTCCAATACCAGCACTTCGCCGGGCTTCAGCGCAGCGGCCTTCGCTTTTGCATCGGGCCCAACGCAGTCGGTGGCAAAAACAACGGGCACACCAAGCAAGGTGCTAAGGTGTTCGGCCACGGGCCTCAGGCTCATGGCCGGGTTCACTTTGCCCTTGGGGCGGCCCAAGTGGCTCATGAGGATGGCGTTGCCGCCGTCCTTGATGATCTTCTTCACGGTGGGCACGATGGCCCGGGCGCGGGTATCGTCCGTCACGTTTCCATTCGCGTCCTGGGGTACGTTGAGGTCTACGCGGACAAGGGCTTTCTTGCCTGCGAAGGAATAGGTGTCCATGGTCAGCATGGCGCGAAAATACCGGCTACTGGCCATTGGCCGTTGGCTGCTGGCCGGTTGAAACAAGACCGGCCAGCAGCCAGGAGCTATCTGCCAAGGGCGCATTCGCGAAGGCTGTAAACTTGCACCCGTGTTGTTCTCCAAGGTCATCGGACATGCCTCGCTGAAGGCCAGGCTTATTGGCAACATGCGCGAAGGCCGTGTGGCGCATGCGCAGTTGTTCATGGGGCCTCGCGGGTGCGGCAACCTGCCGCTGGCACTGGCCTATGCCCAGTACCTGCTTTGCGAGAACAAGGGCGAGGCCGATGCGTGCGGAGAGTGTCCATCCTGCCTGCAAATAGCGAAGCTGGAGCATCCGGACCTGCACTTGATCTTCCCGATCTTCTTAACGGACAAGGTGAAGGTGTGCGAGCCCTACCTGAGCGTATGGCGGGAGGCCGTACTGGATGATCCGTACCTGGACATTGACCACTGGCGCGATCTGCTGGAAAGCGAGAACAAACAGTTGCGCATGGGCGTGGACATCGCTCAGGAGATCCAGCGCAAACTGAGCCTGAAGAGCTTTCGTGGGGGCTACAAGGTGATGCTGGTCTGGTTGCCCGAGCTGATGGATCCCCCGGCGGCCAACAAGCTGCTGAAGGTGCTTGAGGAGCCGGAACCGGGTACGGTGTTCCTCTTGGTGAGCACCGATGCGGACCAGTTGCTGGCCACGATCCTGAGCCGGGCCCAACTGGTGAAGGTGCTCGCCCTGCGCCCCACGGAGCTTGCCGAGGCCCTGCAGGGGCATTATCCGGAACTGTCCCAGGACGACGCCATGGCCCTGGCCTTGCGCAGCGAAGGCGACCTGGTGGAGGCGATGGACATGGCCGATAACAGCGAGGAGGAGCTCTTCATCTTTTTCCGCGATTGGCTGCGTGCCTGTTACCGCAGGGAGGTGCCCACCACGGTGGAGTTCGCGGATGGGTTCCAGAAGTTGGGCCGCGAGCGCCAGAAGGCCCTTTTCCGCTACGGTCTGTACCTTATCCGGCAGTGTACACTGCAATGGCAGCAGGTGCCCGAGCTGGTGCGCGTGATCGGGCAGGAGCAGGAGTTCGTGCAGAACTTCAGCAAGCTGCTCACCGACCGCAATGCGGACCGGATCCGCGAGGAATTGGAGACCGCCCATGGCCACATTGAGCGCAACGCCAACCCCAAGGTGCTCTTCATGGACCTGAGCTACAGGCTGATGGGCCTGTTGCGGCCCCGGTAGGCCCTCCGAACTATCTTCGCCCCATGCCCGCGACACCTAACGGGCACAGGCACAAGGGAATGGCGTGTACAGGATGCAGTAGTGGAGCCGACGGGAAACCGGCGGGGTGCAAGAGCAACGGATATTGCAGTACCAGTGGATGTAACAAGCTGGGCGTGTTCGATTGGCTGGCCGGTGTGCCCATTCCCGGGGGCCAGCAGCCGTTCGATGGGGTGGAGGTGCGCTTCAAGAACACCCGGAAGGCCTTCTACCGGAACGCCTCGGGCCTACAGCTCATGCCCGGTGACCTGGTCACGGTGGATGCTGCGCCCGGACACGATATCGGCATGGTGAGCCTGACCGGCGAACTGGTGCGCGCCCAGATGGCCCGTCGCAACGCCACGTCCGACACTTACGAACTGCGCAAGGTGCTGCGCAAGAGCACCCAGGAGGACATAGACCACTGGCATGTGGCGCGCAAGCTGGAGGATGAGACCATGTTCGCGGCCCGCACCATGGTGCGGGATGCCCGCTTGGACATGAAGATCACGGACGTGGAGTACCAAGGCGATGGCACCAAGGCCACCTTCTACTACGTGGCTGACGAGCGCATCGATTTCCGGGGGGTCGTACGCAGCATCAGCGACCGCTTCAAGGTTCGTGTCGAGATGAAACAGATCGGCTCCCGGCAGGAGGCAGGGCGCATCGGTGGTATTGGCAGTTGCGGTCGCGAGCTCTGCTGCAGCACCTGGCTCACCGATTTCCGCAGTGTGACCACCAGCGCGGCACGCTACCAGCAGCTCGCGCTCAATCCCCAGAAACTGGCCGGCCAGTGCGGCAAGCTCAAGTGCTGCCTCAACTACGAGCTGGACATGTACATCGAGGCGATCAAGAGCTACCCCAGCCAGAACGCCAAACTGAAGACCGCACAGGGCACTGGCGCGCACATCAAGACGGACATCTTCTCCGGCAAGATGTGGTATGGTTTCAAGCAGCCGGGCAGTCCCTTCATCATGGCCGGATTCCCCATTGAGGTGGTCCGCGATATCCTGGCGAAGAACAAGGAGGGCATCATCCCCGAGGTGGACCTCAACATGGTGGACGAGCCCGTGGAGGTAGAGAAGAAGCCCGATTACGAGAACGTGGTGGGCCAGGATGAACTGACCCGTTTTGACAGCAAGATCAAGACCGGCAAGAAGCGTCCCAAGGGCAAAGGCCGTGGCGACCGCGACCGCAGACCCGAGGGCGGTGCCGGCCAACGACCCAAGCAACAGCCGTCCGGGGAACAAGCCGCCAGACCGGCGGGTGAGCCGCGTCCCGATCGCGGCCCGCGCCCGGAGCGTGGACCGCGCCCCGAAGGTGACCGAGGTCCGCGTCCACCACGTCCCGAAGGTTCCGCCGAGGCCCGTGGTCCACGCCCTGAAGGGGGTGGTGACCGCAGTGGTCGCCGCCGAGGTCGCGGCCGAGGTCGCGGTGGTGATCGTGCCGGCGGTGGTCCGGCGCCCGCACCCAACCCCCCGGCAGCGTGAGGATCACGGGCTTCGCTCTGGTCGCAGCGTTCCTGCTGGCGAGCTGCTCCGACAATGTGGTCTTTCAGGCCGATCTGCCCGTGCCCGAAGGCGTATGGGACCGCAGTTACGTGCCGGAGTTCACCTTCGAGGTGGTCGACACGGTTCAGCACCACGACCTGTACATCGATGTGCGACACACCGGCGATTACCCGTTCAGCGATCTTTTCCTGTTCGTTGATCTCCATGGTCCGAACGACCGCCACTTGCGTGACACGGTGGAATGCCTGCTGGCCGACCCCACCGGGCGTTGGTATGGCAAGGGCACGGGATTCATTTTCGCCGATCGTTTCGAGGCCCATGTACTGTACAAACTGAAGAACCGTTTTCCGGCAGCAGGGCAGTACACCGTGAAGCTGGAGCAGGCCATGCGTATCGAACAACTCCCTGGCATCATCGATGTGGGGGTCAGTGTGGAACGGTCGAAGTGAGGCGCTGCCGCGAACCACGGCGTGCTTGTTGAAAGCTCGCCAACACCTGGGCTGGCCAAGCCCCAAAGCCCCGGTAATTTCACCGCCCGATGGCCGAACAGAAGCAGAGCTTGTTGAAACGTCGCTGGAAACAGCTGTGGTGGGCCCTGGTGCTATCGCCTGTGCTGGCGCTGTTCGCCATGCTGACCTTGGCGGCCTTCAGCGACCTGCCGGGCACCGAGGACCTTGAGAACCCACGCAGCGACCTGGCCACGGCGGTGCTGTTCAGCGATGGTACCCAAATGGGCCAGTATTATCGCGAGAACCGGATCCCGGTGGACTATGCGCGGATCAGCCCCAACGTGGTGAACGCGTTGATCGCCACCGAGGATGAGCGCTTTCGCGCGCACAGCGGGGTGGACCTGCGGGGCACCATGCGTGCGGCCGTGTTCCTGGGGAAGAAAGGAGGAGCGAGCACCCTTACGCAGCAGCTGGCCAAAATGCTCTTCACCGAGCGTTCATCCAACTTCATCAAGCGTACGTTCCAGAAGTTCCAGGAATGGATCATCAGCGCCCGGTTGGAGCGGCAGTACACCAAGGATGAGATCATCGCCATGTACCTCAACCGTTTCGACTGGATCAACCAGGCGGTGGGGATACACAGCGCGGCCAGGGTCTACTTCAACACCACGCCCGACTCGTTGCGCATTGAGGAAGCGGCCCTGCTCGTGGGCATGTGCAAGAACCCGGCGCTCTTCAATCCCCTGCGCCGACCCGACACTACCATGACCCGCCGCATGGTGGTGCTGGACCAGATGCGTAAGAACGGGTTCATCACCACCCCCCAGTACGATTCGCTGAAGACCCTGCCGCTCGGACTGCGATTTCAGCGGGTGGACCATACCGAAGGTCCGGCGCCCTATTTCCGGGAAGTGCTGCGCGGTAAACTGCAGGCCCTGTTGGCGGAAAAGGACGAGAACGGCGAATTGCGCTTTGCCAAGGCCGATGGCAAGCCGTACGACATCTACACCGATGGCCTGAAGGTGTACACCACCATCGATCGCCGTATGCAGGCCTATGCCGAGCGGGGGTTGCGCGAACACCTGGCCACCGAACTGCAGGCCGATTTCTTCAAGGACCTGGCGAAGAAGAAGAACCGCCCGTTCGACTTCCGGGTATCGAAGGAAGAGATCGATGGCATCCTGAACACGGCCATGAAGCGCAGCGTGCGTTACCGGATCATGACCGGCAAACAGTGCGGCAACTGCGAACGTCCGGCGCGCTACATCGAGCAGGTGATGCACGAGGGCGGCAAACACTTCCACTGCCGTCCCGACCTGGGTGGCTGCGACAGTTATTGGCCGGTGGTGAAAGAGGAGAACATCCCCAAGGTGTTCGACACGCCGGTGAACATGCGCGTGTTCAGCTGGAAGGGAGAGATCGATACGGTGATGAGCCCGATGGACTCGATCCGGTATTACAAGAGCTTCCTGCAAAGCGGCCTGTTGAGCATGGACCCGCACACCGGTTTCGTAAAGGCCTGGGTGGGCGGTATCGACTTCAAGCACTTCCAGTACGACCACGTGGAGCAGGCGCGCCGTCAGGTGGGCTCCACCTTCAAGCCCTTTGTTTATGCCACCGCGCTACGCGAGGGCATGGACCCCTGCCGCGAGGTGCCCAATCAAAAGGTGTGTTTCGACATGCCACCCGGCCAGCCCGACTGGTGCCCGGAGAACAGCGATGCCGTGTATGGCGGCATGGTGACCCTCGAATTCGCGCTGGCCAACTCGATGAACACGGTGACGGCCTGGTTGATGAAGCAGTATGGTCCGCAGGCCGTGACGGTGCTGGCCCGGCACATGGGTGTGAAAAGCCCCTTGGACGCAGTGCCATCGCTTTGCCTGGGCGTCGCGGACCTCACCCTGATGGAGATGACCGGCGCCTTCGCCTCCTTCGCCAACCAGGGCGTGTACATCGAGCCCATTGTGTTCACACGCATCGAGGACAAGAACGGCAACACCATCTACGATGTGACCCCCAATACCTACGAGGCCCTGGACGAGCAGACCGCCTACAAGATGCTGAAGATCCTGAAGGGCGTGACCGATGGGGCCTACAACCCGAGCACCGGCAAGGTGGTGGGTACGGGCCTTCGCCTCCGTACCAGTTGGGGAAACCGCCAGAAGTACGCCAACATCAAGTTCCCCACGGCCGGCAAAACGGGCACCACGCAGAACAACTCCGATGGCTGGTTCATCGGGATCACGCCCGACCTGGTGACCGGTGTGTGGACGGGTGCCGATGACCGTAGCGTGCGCTTCGCCAGTACCGACAAGGGCCAGGGCGCCAACATGGCGCTGCCGATCTATGGTTACTTCATGAACCGCGTGTATGCGGACCCCTCCATCGAGATCAGTACCGGGGATTTCGAAGTGCCCGAAGGGTTTGACCCTGCCACGATCGATTGCCGCCAGCGGGCCAAAGGCGCCACAGGGGGCACCAAGCCTTTGTGGGATTGATCCGGACACATGCCAGGACCGCGCCGCAGCTTTCGCCATTATGCCGAGCGCGCTGAGGCGGAGGAGTTCGTAGCGCTCCTTCGCAGCGAAGGGCTGGATGCCACGGTGAGCGAGAACAGCGCGGTGTTCGATGTCACCTTCACCGCCGGTGCCGAGCAGGAATACCATGTGCTTCTGCCTGCGGATGAGTTCCTGCGGGCCGAGGCGCTGTTGGAGCAGGAGGCGCGGGACATTCCGCTCATCCTGCCCGCAGAGCACTACCTGCGCACGTTCGACAATGACGAACTGCTCGATGTGCTGAAGGAGGCCGATGCCTGGAGCCCCGAGGACCGCGTGCGGGCCGAACGACTTTTACGGGACCGCGGTGTGCAGGTGGACCATGAGGCACTGCGCATGGCGAGGCAGCACCGCATGGAGGAACTGGCTCGTCCGGAAAAGGCACGGTGGACCTGGCTGGCCGTTGGTATTGCCCTGATCTGGATCGGGGGCATTGGGGGCCTGGTGATCGGGTGGAGCCTGACGAACGCGCGCAAGGTGCTGCCCGATGGACGATCGGTGTACCGCTATACCGAGGGCGATCGTCGCAGCGGCCAGATCATCTTCGTGATGGGCGCCATGGTGCTCGTCGGCATGTTCTATTTCCTGCTCCGCTGGTGATCTCCGCCGAGGTCACGCGTGCTGCTGCCCTCCTATCTTCGTCGCACTTCATTTTCCAGGACCATGAACAAGGTGGTGGCGAACGCCGACGAGGCGCTGCAAGGGCTTGCGGACAACATGACATTGATGGTCGGTGGCTTCGGTCTCTGCGGCATTCCGGAGAACAGCATCGCGGCCTTGGTGCGCAAAGGCGTGAAGGGCCTCACCTGCATCAGCAACAACGCCGGTGTGGATGATTTCGGACTGGGCCTGCTGCTGCAGACCAGGCAGATCCGCAAGATGATCAGCAGCTATGTGGGCGAGAACGCCGAGTTCGAGCGCCAGATGCTGAGCGGCGAGCTGGAAGTGGAGCTGATCCCCCAAGGTACCCTGGCTGAACGCTGTCGCGCCGGTGGCGCGGGCATTCCCGCGTTCTACACGCCCGCCGGCTACGGCACCGAGGTGGCCGAAGGCAAGGAGACGCGCGAGTACGATGGCAAAATGTATGTGCTGGAGCGCTGGCTTCGAGCCGATTTCGCACTGGTGAAGGCCTGGAAGGGTGACCGGTTCGGCAACCTGGTCTATAAACGCACCGCCCGCAATTTCAACCCCATGATGGCCATGGCGGGCAAGATCACCGTGGCCGAGGTGGAGCATCTGGTGGAACCCGGCGAGCTTGATCCGGACGAGATCCACACGCCGGGCATTTTCGTGCAACGCATCTTCCAAGGCGCGGCCTACGAGAAGCGGATCGAGCAACGTACGGTCCGGACCAAGGCCTGATCCATGACCGCTCAGCGGGAGCGCGTCGGGTTCGTGGTGCTGGCCATGCTGGCAGGGCTGTATGTGGTCCTGCGGGCCGCATTGGTGCCGTGGGTGCATGATGAATGCGCTTCGCTCTACTGGTTCGTGGAACGCGGCGAGTACATGCCCTTTCAAGCGCACTGGGATGCCAACAACCATGTGCTGAGCTCGGCCATTGGGACGTGGGCCTATCGGCTTGCTGGTCTTGGGTTGTTCGTTTCCCGTATTGGGAGCGTCCTCGCCTTCGTGGTATATGCATGGGCCGCCTATCACCTTGGTCGGCGCGTACAAGATGACATTGTCCGGTGGTGCCTGTGGGCCGCCTTGCTGGGGTGTCCGTTCGTGATCGAGTTCTTCTCGCTCTTCCGCGGCTATGGCCTCGAAGTAGCCTTCTGGGCGGCGGCCATCGAGGGCCTGCTCCGATCGGCGGAGGATCTGCGCGCCCGCCATCTCCTCCACGCACTGGTCGCGCTGTTCCTGGCCAATGCAGCGGTACTGGCCTTGTTGCCGCTGTGGGCCCTGGTGGTCGCCCTGCTTGGCTACTTCATCGCGCGGAACTGGTCCCAACGATCCCATGCTGCGCGTGTACAGCAGGTGCTGGCATATGTCCTTGTGGGCCTGGCTCCCTTGCTGCTGGGCGTCGTCATCGCCTTTGAACTGCGCGCGCAGGGCTTGTTGTACCATGGCAGTACCGAAGGCTTTCGCGCGGTAACGGTCTCCTCGCTCATGCACTATGTGTTCCGCGCAGAAGGACTGGCCGCTCATTCCGTGGTGGTCCTTGCGGCTGGTCTGGCCAGCTTGCCATGCGCCATGCGCAGGGGAAGGCGTGGTGCATTGTTCCTGCTGGGCGCAATGTTCTGGGCCGATGTGTTCATGCGCATGGCCATGGCCCACTTCCTCCACGTGAACTACCCCAAGGACCGCGCTGCCATCCACCTGGTCCCGTTGTTCATTCTGGTGTTCGCCTACGGGGTCGATGCGGCCAGGCTGCGTTGGCCATCACTTCGTTGGGCGGCGCTATTGCTGCTGGCCTTCCCGCTCCGCTTGTTGTTCACCATGAACACCACGGTCACCAGCATCTGGCCGGAGCAGTCGGTTCCCGGCTCGTTGTTGGAGCGAATGGCCACCCCCGAAGGGGAGGCTCCGGCGATCATCGGCGCGTATCACCAGCTGCAGCTCGTGGTCCCTTATGGCGCACGGCTGCATGGGCTGCGGGTGCCGCCCGTGCATTGGGAGGGCTTCCCCAACGAACGTTATGATCGTGTGCTGGTGGATGAGCGCATCGGGTACGCCGATCGTGAAGGGTTCGGCATCAGCGCCCGGACACCGGTGAACGGGCTGGTGCTGATGGATCGCGAACAACCGCTGCAATGGATACGTGAGCGGGAGCATCGGGTCCCCGTCGCTGATGCCCAGCAGGAGTTCATTGAGCTCTGGCGTGGCGATACTCTGAAGGATGAGCGTGATCGCGTGCTGGAGGTGGAAGGAACGCTGGGTTCAGTGGGGGTCTTCGC
>JBKDXR010000082.1:0-5771 GCA_046306055.1 Flavobacteriales bacterium | reverse complement strand
GGACTGTATATTCTTCTGGTGTCTGGAGATATGATGGCAATTCCGTGAAAAATTTTACTAAAAAGGATGGACTCCCGTGTGAACAAATTTGGACTATACATAAAAGCAAACAAGGAGAATTGTGGTTTGGAGGAAAAGAACCAAGTGGTGTATATCGATTCAATGGCAATTCTTTTGAAAGAAGATTTTAAAAGTACGAACGCACAACAGCACCTATAAGAAATTGGCGGTTCAGTGGTTAAATGAAGCTTTGTGTTTCGTATCACGTTCAGTGGTGACAGACAATTTTGTGCTTCGAAATCGCCAACTTCTTGTAGCTGCAAACCGTTGAACGCAATCGCTCGCAAAGCCTCGCGCCAGCGTTGAACTGAGCATGACCACCGCCTTTAGGGAGCACGCGCTGCCGGGTCACCCCCCAAAGGTCGGCGCACCGCGCCCACCGTCCGTTCCGGCCTCCGCATCTTCGAGCAGCACTGAACGCCATGCGCATGTACCCACCCTTCCGAGCCGTTCTCAACGCCTTCGCCTTTCTGTCCACCTTCTCCGAGCTCCGCGCGGACTTCCCCACATTCCAGCTGGACGATCACCACCGTTCCACAGAATTGATGACCTTCAGTTACTCGCGCACCTGATCAAGGGAGCGCACAAGGGCATATCTTCACCCCGGTCAATCAGACCCATCGACATGAACTTTGCCTCATCCAATAGCACCGTTACGCGGCATATGGTGCTGCTGGGCGCCCTGCTGGGCTCCACCCTGTTGATGTCACAAGCCACGGGCTGGAACAACGGCGGGGGTGATCCCGCGCGGACCGGCCATGTTCCGGTGATCGGTCCGACGGAGAACGTGCTCCTATGGCAGGTGAATGCAGCCGGTGCGTTCGGATCGCCGGTCTACATCGAGGGGGACCGCTTCGTGACCATGCGCTTTCTGGGCCTCGCCTTTTCACCGGTGGAATGCCGCAGCCTGAACACGGGCGAACTGCTGTGGAGCCGCGAGGTGACCGGCGGTATGGGGCGCTCCCTCCCCATCGGGTTCCGCGATGGACAGGTATATGTGATGCGGCTAACAGAGAGCTTGGAGGATTCGCTCTTCGCGCTGAACGCACAGACCGGTGACCGCATCTGGGCTTCACCTGCCACGATCTCCAACCACATCACCTGCTCGGCGAACTTTGCGCCCAACGGCGACCTTTTCGTGGAGGGATGGAGCTGGCCGCAGACACAGGGATATATGCGCCGCATCAGCCGCATCGACGGGAGCCAGCTTTGGGAGTGTGCCTTTCAACCTGTGAGCATCGGGGCATCGGAGATCACCGTGCGCGGGAACACCGGGTACTTTGTTGAGCGCATTGATGGGGTGACCATCATCACAGCCCTTGACCTGACCACCGGGGAGCGGCTGTATTCACACCCCGTGAACGATACGCAACCAGGAGGAGGAGGCGAGAACTACTGTGCGTTGGTCATTGACCAGGCTGGTACCATTTTCTACCAGAAACTCGGCGACAACGTGTCCGCATTCACCGACGACGGGACACAATTGAGCCTGCTCTGGGAAACCTCGATCCAAGGTTATGCGCCGTTCAGCCAGATGTGCCTCGGGGATGATGGCACCCTGTATGCACCGTCCAATGGGCAGGTGATCCGGCTGGACCCGTTGACCGGTGCGATCCTGAACACCTCGCCGGTGCTCGCACAGAACCCCCAACTGTTCCAGATGAGGGCCTCGTCACCTGCCAATGATGTGATCTATGTGACCGATGGCGAGGAACAGGTCCATGTGTTCACGCCCGAATTGGAACTGCTGTGGTCCGATGCCTTACCGAACCTCAATACTAGCGGGGTAAGCATCGCGCCCAATGGGCTGGTGGTGGTGACCGGTGCCGGTCTGATCAAGGCCTACAAACCCACGCAGATCACCACGGACCTGCAGGAGACAGGCATCATCACCCACAGCGTTCATCCGAACCCGGCTCGGGACAGGCTCGTGATCACGCCCGATCCTGCTGATATCGGGGCGCCCTTTGCGCTGCACGATGCCTGCGGACGCGAAGTGCTGCGTGGACGGTTATGGCACGCACCCTCAACGAGCATAGACCTATCCGGCATCCCGTCCGGGGCCTACTTCCTACGGTTGGGGCGGCATGCCGAGCGGGTGATCATCGAGTAAGGGCGATGGTACAGATGCCGGAACCATGCCGGGCATTGGGACGGCTGGCTTCCAGGGAAGGACGTCGCCTTTGGAGCAGGATGAGATCGCGGTGACCACCATGAACACCTGCAATGAAAGCGCCTGTGTACGGAAGATGCGCTTGAATGCCGAAGGTGAGCACCACGGAGCCAAGGCACGAACCGGTGCACGCCATTGCAGCCTGCCCAGTGCAACAGCGCGCAACGCCGAATGACCACGGCGCCAGCAGGCATGCGCCTGTGATGAGGGGCATCTTGCAACACGGCTGCGATCTGGTGGGCCCCAAACGGGTGGCAGTGTCCTGCCACAGGCAATAACACTGCGTAAAGCAGCCTTGCGCTCTTTTCCACCACCGGCCAACATCGACCATTACAGAATGCCTTGCTGAGGCCGTGATGATCCACTATCATCGTAACGCATGGTGCGCTGTGCCAGCAAGACAAGATGAACCACCGCAACAGGACCACCACGCAGAGGTAAATGGCGAGCGCACCGCCGCATCGGTGTTGACCCCGGGCAGGGCGCCGTTGGGCTGCCCACGCTCAACCGCGGCGCTTACGCCGCTCCCCTGGACCCGTTGCTTGAAGGGCGGCTGCGCAGGATGTTCGCCGGGGACATCCAGCGTACGGCACAGCTCACCGGGTTGGACCTGCAGGCGTGGCCGGGGAGCGAAGACTGATGTGCCACCCGGGCCGGCGTCATGGCATGGCACGCAGCCCAGCCACAGGTACCCGGGCTTTCTACAAGGCGCGGTGGATGATCTCCTGCGCGCGGAACGTCCACGACCAGATCGGCATGGAACTTGGTCGTGTGGCGCGCGTAAAGGTTCAAGGTTCGGACCGACGGATCGATACGCACCCTTTGACACGGCACGCATCAGCCCACCCGCCCGCATGAATAAAGAAGCCTGGATACTGCCCCTGCTCGGCGTGATCGCGCTGATGACGGGCTACAACACCTTCCTGATCAGGGGGCACTTGGGGGCGCATGAGCAGGCGCCGGTGGCCCCGGCGAACACCGCGTCGGCGGAAGCGAACGTGGTGAATCCCTACGCGAAGGCCGACCTGCGGTCCGAGGTCTTCACCAACGCGCAGGGCACCTTCGGCTACCGCATCCTGCACAACGGTGCGCCTTTGGTGGAACAGCCGAACATCCCCGGCCTGCCGGGCAATGCCGGCTTCACCTCGCCGGAGAAAGCCGCAAAGGCCGGTGAGCTCGTGATCGGCAAGATCCGGGAGAACATCATGCCTCCCACCGTATCCCTCGCAGAACTGGACAGCCTTCACCTGTTGGACACCCCTTGAACGAACATACAGCACATGAACCGGTACATCTACGCCGCAGCGATCCTGTTGTCCGGGAGCACCCCGGCCGTTCAGGCCATCTGGACGCAAAAAGCCGACCTCGGGGGCGTTGTACGCCAGGGGGCGGTGGGGTTTTCCATCGGCGATAAAGGGTACGTCGCCACCGGTCTGTCCGGGAACACCCGCCTGAACGACCTCTGGCAGTATGACCCGCAGACCAACCTGTGGACCCAGAAGGCGAACGTGGGCTGGGACAACCGGGCGTACGCCGTGGCCTTCAGCCTTGACGGCAAGGGGTACGTGGCCACTGGTGATGAGCAGACCAACAGCAGCAGTGACGTGCTTGAGTACACGCCGGAAACGAACACATGGGCCGTAAGGGCCAACTTCCTCGGTTCAGGACGCAGCAGTGCCGTTGCGTTCGTCGCGGGCCCATGGGGCTTCGTTGGGACCGGCGCCAACAACTCTGCCATCGAGAACGACCTGTTCCGTTACAGCCCGAGCACCAACTCCTGGGGGCAGGTCGCCGACCTTCCAGGGGGCGGGCGATACCAGGCGGCCGCTTTCTCCCTCGGTAATAAGGGCTACATCGCCACCGGACTCCAGGAGGGTGGCGTGGTCCTTAACGACCTGTGGGAATACGACTGGATCATTAACACCTGGACGCAAAAAGCCAGCATGCCCGACCAAGGGCGTGCCGGGGCTTTTGCCTTCTCCGTCGGGGGCAAGGGGTTCGTGGGTGCGGGCTATTATTCCGCCTTCCCGCTGAACGACTTCTGGGAGTATAACCCGGCGACCAATACCTGGACCGTGCGCGAGACCTTCGTCAACTTCCAGCGCACAGGGGCTGCCACGTTCACCATCGGTGATAACGCCTACCTGAGCTGCGGCTGGTCCAGTGGTGTTACGAAGCGCGACCTCTGGCTCTTCACGCCCTTTTCGCCGGAGATGAACGTGACGCAGAATGCCACGAACATCACCGACGGAGGCACTTTCGCGTACGGCAACGTCGGTGCCGGCAGCATCTCCACCAAGACCTTCACCATCCAGAACACGGGCGATGGCCCCCTGGAATTGACCTCCACACCCCGGGTCACCGTGAGCGGCAGCGGCTTCTCCCTCGTCACGGATGCACCGGCCTCCATCCCGGCCGGTGGTTCGGGCACCTTCTCGGTCGCCTTCGACCCACCCTCCTGCGGCAGTTTCTTTGGTTCCATCAGCATCGCCAACAGCGACGCCAATGAAGGGCCGTACAACTTCAACCTCTCGGGCAACGGCATCGACGATGGCGCCCCTGTGCCGCCCACGCTGCCCACGCTGACCGGGGCCTGCGGGGTGAGCGCCCCCACGCCCTCCGCCACGGACGAATGTGTGGGCACGGTGACCGGCACCACCTCCGACCCCACCAACTTTGCCACGCAAGGGACCTACACCATCAACTGGACCTTCACGGACTTTGTGAACAACAGCGTCACGGTCCAGCAAACGGTGATCGTCCAGGACAACATCGATCCCGTGGTGATGTGCACGGGCGACCAGACCGTTGATCTGCAAGCGGGCACGACCGACTACACCGTTCAGGGGCCGCTGTTCGACCCCACCTACTCCATGGACAACTGCGGGATCTCCGGCATCACGCTGAGCAACTCCGTCAACGGCCAGTCCTCGCTTGCGGGCGCCCAGCTGCTGCCCGGGGTCACCACCGTTACCTGGACGGTGACCGACCTGGTGGGGAACACCGCCTCGTGCAGCTTCCAGGTGACCGTGAACGGTGGCAACAGCGTGGCCGAGACCGCCACCCGCCCGCTGCAGCTGCATCCCAACCCCACCACGGGCCTCGTGCGCTTCGACCTCCCTGCCGCCTCCGTGGCGCGCGTTGAGGTGCTCGATGTGGCGGGCAGGATCATCATGGGCCCCCAGGTGGACCTGCAGCGCGGCACCATCGACATGCGCTCTGTGAACGCCGGCATCTACTGGCTGCTCATCCGCACCCGTGAGGTGACCTACAGCGCGAGGATCGTGAAGGAATAGGTGCTGTGCGGGAGCGTTGAAGTACGCTGTGGTGCTTCCATCCTTTACGCAACCTTCTACCCGGACCTGAGCAGGGGCTCCTCAGACACGAGGGCCCCTGCTTTTTTGCCGTGATCTGATACAGTGCACGAGCGTGGCTGCTCGCGCCAGCGTTCAATTACTAATGCCCCCACTTATCGGCAGTATGTACCCTTGCCCTATCCCAGGTACTCCTCCACCGCCCGTTGCACCCGGGCATTGAT
>JBKDXR010000081.1:0-52796 GCA_046306055.1 Flavobacteriales bacterium | reverse complement strand
CCTACTCCTTCACGAACGGCGCCGTCACCCACTGCCCGTTCCATTCCAAACCCACGGTGTAGGGGCCGGTGGCCAGGGTTGCCACGGGCACTTGCCCCAGGCTGCCACTGAGCGTGCCCGTAAGCACCGTTCTACCTTGTGCATCGGTGATGCGCCACGGCAATAAAGCGCCGGTGGGTGAGGGGTTCACCACCTGGAGCAGGTCCGTGCAAGGGTTGGGGTAGCGGAAGAGTCTCTGCTCAGAGCGCTGCTCCAAAACACCCACCGTCTCCTCAGAGAGCCGCACCACCCAGGCATCGCTGAAACCTCCATTGAAGCCGCTGACATCCCCGTTGGGTGAGTTGGTGGTGCCCATGGCGACCAGGCCTTGGTCTTGTACTCTTTGCACGCTGTAGCAGCGATCATTGCCTGCGCCCCCATAACAATGCTGCCAGAGCAGGTCGCCATTACCGTTGATGCCTGTTATCCAGAGATCGGCGTCGCCCTGATTGCCGATCACGTCACCGTTGTTCGAGCCGGTGAAGCCAGCGCAGACAACGCCGCCGTCAGGGCCAGGAATGATATCGTTGAATTCCTCAGCTGAACTGCCGCCAAAGCACTTGGCCCAGATGAGGTTCAAGTTGGAGCTGAACCGGGAGAGAAAGGCATCTCCCACACCACCGTTGTACCCGGTGAAATCTCCATCGTTTGTGTCCGTTACGCCCGCAATGAGCAGGTCTCCGTTCGGCGTGATGATGACCTCGTTGGCGCTCTCATAACCCGTGCCGCCGAATAGGACGTATTCGATCAGGTCCCCGTTGGACTGATCGATACGAGCGATCCATGCATCCGCCAAGCCATCATTACTTGCTATGTCCCCATCAGCTGACCATGAGTAGCCGACACAGATGAGCTGGCCTTCAGAGTTGAGCATGGCCGAGCGGAAACGGTCGTCGTTCGTGCCACCATAGGTGCGAGACCACAATACCGTTCCGGACTCACTTATCCGCATGGCCCAGGCGTCGAAGTTACCCCTGTTCAGTGGGACATCTCCATCCTCGGACTGGGTCGCGCCTACCAAGAAGAACCCGCCATCCGCTGCGCTGATCAGTTTCCCGTACTCATTGCCGCTACCACCGTAACACCGTTGCCACAGGATGTTCAGACCCGCATCCAACTTTACCAACCAGAGGTCGTTCTCTCCATGATGCCCGCTCACATCGCCCCCGTTCGCTGTAGTTCCTCCCAGCATGAAGTACCCTCCATCAGCCGCTTGGAAAAGCTGCCCGCCACCATCCACCCCTGGCCCGCCGATGAGCCGCTGTTGCAAAATGGTAGCTGTCTGAGAAAGCCGCAGGAGCCAAACATCCCCACCAACTTGCACCGGGCCTGGAACATTGCCACCGCCTGCGGTCGGGTTTACGGTCAGCAGGAGTTCGCCATTGGGCAGTTCCAATACGCCCCCTTCGCGGTCCAAGCCGGTCCCCCCCAAGCACCGTTGCCACTCGATATCCGGCGGCCCTTGTGCATGCAGTAAGCCCAAGCAGCTAACGAACGCAAGGCAGAGGAACGAAGCACGCATGAGCAAGAGGATTTACGGCCGTGGAAGTTACGCGCGTGGGTGGTTCAGCGCTGTGGAGATCTTGCAAGTGGTCGAGGTGGCTTGATAAATGGACTGTGGGAATTTCACCGATAGGGAGTGTGCGGGGTCATATGCGCGTTGGAGCTGGGTGTACACCGCTGACCAAAGCAGCGCATGCATGGCTTCCGCCGGATAATACCTACATTTGCCACGTCAGTTGGCGGAAGAGGAAGAGGGGACCGCCCCTCTTTTTTGTTCCCTACCCCCTGACGTTCAGTACGGTATGGTCACGGCAGAGCAGGTGAAACGCAGCTTGGATCGGCACTTGGAAGGCACCACGCACTTCCTGGTGGATGTGGACGTGCGCCCCGGCGGCAAGGTGGTGGTGGAGGTGGACAACGACCGCGCCATTACCCTGCAGGAGCTGGCCGACCTGAACAAGGCCGTGCGCGACGACCTGGCCGAGGCCGCCGACGATTGCGAACTGCAGTTCAGCAGCCCCGGCATGGGCCGCCCCTTCAAGGTGGCCCGGCAGTACCAGAAGCACACCGGCCGCATCGTGCAGGTGCTGCTGGCCGACGGTACCGCCCTGGAAGGCCGCCTGGAGAGCGCCGATGCTGAACAGCTCGGCCTGCGCATTCAGCACCCCAGCAAGGTGAAGGGCCGCCTGCCCAAACTGGACGAGGACATTACCATCATCCCCTTAGCAGGGATCAAGTCGACGAAAGCAACCATCACGTTCAACTGAACCTGGCCATGGCCACTGTGAACCTCATCGAATCCTTCGGGGATTTCAAGGACATCAAGAACATCGACCGCGTAACCATGATGGGCATCCTGGAGGATGTCTTCCGTGGCGTGGTGAAGAAACGCTTCGGGGAAGAGGCCAACGTGGACATCATCATCAACCCCGACCGCGGTGACCTGGAGATCTGGCTCAACCGCGTGATCGTGGAGGATGGCTTCAGCGAGGACGACAACCTGGAGATCGAGCTGGCCGAGGCCCGCAAGATCGAGCCCGACTATGAGGTGGGCGAAGAGGTGAGCCAGGAAGTGAAGATCGAGGACTTCGGTCGCCGCAACATCCTGGCCCTCAAGCAGAACCTCCAGAGCCGGATCATGGAACTGGAGAAGGACCACCTGTACAAGAAGTACGCTGATCGCGTGGGCGAGATCCTCACCGGCGAGGTGTACCAGATCTGGAAGCGCGAAACGCTGATCCTGGACGATGAGGGCAACGAACTGGTGCTGCCCAAGGACCAGCAGATCAAGACCGATTTCTTCAAGAAGGGCGACAGCGTGCGCGCCGTGGTGTGGAAGGTGGAGATGTACAACAACTCCCCCAAGGTGATCCTGAGCCGCACCGCGCCCGAGTTCCTCGCCAAGCTGTTCGAACAGGAAGTGCCCGAGGTGGCCGATGGCCTCATCACCATCAAGCGCATTGTGCGCGAGCCCGGTGAGCGTGCCAAGGTGGCCGTGGAGAGCTACGATGACCGCATCGATCCAGTGGGCGCCTGCGTGGGCATGAAGGGCAGCCGCATCCACGGCATCGTGCGCGAGCTGCGCAACGAGAACATCGACGTGATCAACTACACCAGCAACGAGCAACTGCTGATCCAGCGCGCGCTCAGCCCCGCCAAGGTGGGCGACATCAAGCTGGACCAGGAGCACAAGCGCGCCGAGGTGTACATGAAGCCCGACCAGGTGGCGCTCGCCATCGGCAAGGGTGGCCACAACATCAAGCTGGCCGGCCGTCTCACGGGCTTCGACATCGACGTGTACCGCGATACCGACGAGGTGAGCGACGACGTGGCCCTGGAGGATTTCGCCGACGAGATCGATCAGTGGATCATCGACGAGCTGAAGAACATCGGATGCGACACCGCACGCAGCGTGCTGGACATCCCCGCCGAGGAACTGGTGCGCCGCACCGACCTCGAGGAGGAGACCATCGCCGAGGTGCTGCGCATCCTCAAGACGGAACTGGAGGCCTGAACGGGAACAAGCGCCATGGCAGGCCATGGCACGGTACAATAGGGATTCGGAGGCACAACGGACAACAGGCATTGCATGAGCGAAGCGACGGATAAGGGATTACGATTGAGCAAAGTGGCGCGGGAATTCAACCTCGGTGTGCATACCGTGGTGGAGTTCCTCGAGAAGAAGGGCCACAAGGTGGAGAGCAACCCCAACACCAAGATCGCGGGGGACCTCTACGACCTGCTCATGGCCGAGTTCGGCACCGACAAGGAGATCAAGGCCAAGAGCCAGCAGGTGGTGCAGCAGCGCCATGAGCGGGAGACCATTGCCCTGGCCACCGCGGCCGCCAAGGCCGCCGAACCCAAGGTGGAGCCGAAGCCCGAACCGAAGGCCAAGGCAGAACCCGAAGCACCTGTGGCCGCCCCTGTGCCACCCCCGGCACCGCCTGCGCCTGCAGATGTGCCCGCCGCCCCGGTGGCCGAAGCCACGGAGCCCGAAGTGATCAAGGCCAAGGCCGAGAAGGCCGGCGTGAAGGTGGTCCGCAAGATCGACCTGGAGAGCAAGGCCGCCAAAGGCAAGGGCGCCAAGGCCGCACCGGCCAAGGCCGAGGCACCTGCTGCCCCTGCACCCGAGGCGCCCGCCCCTGCAGCACCGGTGGCCGAAGCGCCGCCCGCCGCTCCCGAAGCACCTGCCGCCCCCGCCGCTCCTGCCGGTCCCGTGGAGCCCGAGACCATCCGGGTGAACGTGCAGAAACTGGCCGGCCTGAAGACCCTGGGCAAGATCGAACTGCCCGTGGAAAAGGAGCGCAAGCCCACGGAACGCCCCGATGATCGCGGTCGCCGCAAGCGGATCGTGAAGCCGGGTCCCGTGAACGTGGACCGCGCTGTGCAGCAGGAACAACGCGCCCCCCAAACGGGCACGGGCCGTCCGGGCGAACTGGACGAGAACGCCGTGAAGCGCAAGGTGAGCGAGACCCTCGCACGCCTTACCGGTGGCAGCAAGAGCAAGGGTTCCAAGTTGCGCCGCGATAAGCGCGACCAACGATACCAGCGTTTCGAGGAGGAGCAGGCCGCCCGCGACCTGGCCGGCAAGACCCTCAAGGTCACCGAGTTCGTGACCGCGAGCGAGCTGGCCTCCATGATGAGCGTTCCCGTTACCGACATCATCAAGGCCTGCTTCAGCCTGGGCATGATGGTGAGCATCAACCAGCGCCTCGATGCCGAGACCCTCTCCGTGATCGCCGAGGAATACGGCTTCAAGGTGGAGTTCGTCGGCGCCGATGTGCAACAGGACATGCAGGAAGAGGCCGACGTGCCGGAGCGTGTGGTACCCCGTCCGCCCATCGTTACCGTCATGGGTCACGTTGACCACGGTAAGACCTCACTGCTCGACCATATCCGCAAGGCCAACGTGATCGCCGGTGAGGCCGGTGGCATCACACAGCACATCGGTGCGTACAGCGTACAGCTGGAGAGCGGCAAGAAGATCACCTTCCTCGATACCCCCGGTCACGAGGCCTTTACCGCCATGCGTGCCCGTGGTGCGCAGGTCACCGACATCGCCATCATCGTGATCGCGGCCGACGATAGCGTGATGCCCCAGACCCGTGAGGCCATCAACCACGCGCAAGCCGCTGGCGTGCCCATGGTGTTCGCCTTCAACAAGATCGACAAGCCACAGGCCAACGCCGAGAAGATCCGCGAACAGCTCAGCCAGATGAACATCCTGGTGGAGGAGTGGGGCGGCAAGTTCCAGACCCAGGAGATCAGCGCCAAGAAAGGCCAGGGCGTTGACCAGCTGCTGGAGAAGGTGCTGCTGGAGTCCGACATGCTGGACCTGAAGGCCGACCCCGGCAAGCGGGCCCACGGTGTGGTGATCGAGAGCACACTGGAACAGGGTCGCGGTTATGTGACCACCCTGCTGGTGGATGGTGGCACCCTGCGCAAGGGCGACATCATCCTGGCCGGCCAGTACAGTGGTCGTATCCGCAACATGTTCAACGAGCGTGGCCAGCAGGTGGCCGAGGCGCCGCCTTCCACGCCGGTCTCCATCCTCGGTCTGGACGGTGCCCCCAATGCCGGCGACACCTTCCAGGTGTTCGAGGACGAGCGTGATGCCCGTACCATCGCCACGCGCCGCATGCAGTTGCAGCGTGAACAGGGCATCCGCACGCACAAGCACATCACCCTGGACGAGATCGGCCGCCGTCTCGCCATCGGCGACTTCAAGGAGCTCAACCTCATCGTCAAGGGCGACGTGGACGGCTCGGTGGAGGCGCTCACCGATTCGCTGTTGAAGCTCACCACCGAGCAGATCAAGGTGAACGTGATCCACCGCGCGGTGGGTCCCATCGCCGAGAGCGACGTGCTGCTCGCCACCGCGTCGAACGCCATCATCGTGGGCTTCCAGGTGCGTCCCACTCCGGGCGCCCGCAAGCTGGCCGAGACAGAGGAGATCGATATCCGGATGTACTCGATCATCTACGACGCCATCGAGGAGATCAAGCAGGCCATGGAGGGCATGCTGGCACCGAAGGAGGTGGAGAAGGTCACCGGTACCGCCGAGGTGCGCGAGGTCTTCAAGATCAGCAAAGTGGGCACCGTGGCCGGTTGCTACGTGCTCGATGGCAAGATCGACCGCAAGAACAGGGTGCGCCTCATCCGCGATGGCATCGTGGTGTACACCGGCGATCTCGATGCGCTGAAGCGCTTCAAGGACGAGGTGAAGGAGGTGACGCATGGCTACGAGTGCGGCCTCTCCATCAAGAACTTCAACGACATCAAAGTGGGCGACACCGTCGAGGCCTTCACCATTGAGGAGGTGAAGCGCACGCTGGCTGATTGATCACGACCGTCCGTAAAGCAAAAGGCCCCGGGAACGGGGCCTTTTTGTTGCCAGCGATCAGGGTCGATCACTGCGGCGGGTCCGGCAGGCGCGGCATCTCGATCTCGTCCGGCACGATGTAGCTGCCGGGGTAGAGCACCTTCAGGTCGCGCAGCAGGCGTTCAGCCTCGAGGCGCGTGCGAAGGTCGCCAATGCGCAACCGGAAATTGGGTGCCAGGAAGCTCATGTACGCCGGCACATCGGGATACTTCTGAAGGAAGGTGCGCTTGTGCTCCTCGGCGGTCTTCCGATCGCCCAGGAAGATCTGCACGCGGTAGCCCCGTTGCAGGTGCTTCAATTCGGTGTAGCGCGTCAACGTGGCGTCGATCCGGGGGTCGGTGGCCACGGTGATCTGGCCGGGAACTGTGGTGACCGGGGTGTCCACGGGCTGTGGCACGGGCTTGTATGGCTCGAACACGCGCGCTGGCTCCTGGGCCTGGGAACAGGTGGCTACAACAGTGAACAGGCCGAGGAACAGGAGGTTGCGCATGCGGTGGGAGCGGGCCAAAAGTATGCCGCAACCGCGCAGGTCGGGGCCGGTTCGACGGATGGGAACAAGTCTTCTTATTTAGACCGGCTCTAAATAGTGACATCCCTGTGGCAAGCGGGCCTTTGCGCCGTGCCGCGATCGCTTCCCCGTTTATTTTTGCGGCCGGTCCCTTGGGCCCTCTTCCTCCAAAACTGCTCGGAATGCCGCTTGTAGCAAGGATTTCAAAACGTTCCACCGGGCTCCTCTACGCCACCCTCGCGCTTTTCCTGACCCTTTCCTTCACCGCTGTGCATGCCCAGCCGGCGGATGCGGCGTTGTACGCCACGGGTGAAAAGCTCTTCAAGGGCAACTGCGGAGCCTGTCACAAGCCCGATAAGGACCTTACCGGTCCGGCCCTGAAAGGTGCCCGTGCGCGCTGGGAAGGCCAAGGCGACATCTACGCCTGGATCAAGAACAGTTCCGACTACCTGAAGACCGGCAACGCTTACGCGAACGACCTCTTCAATAAGTGGAACAAGAGCGTGATGACCGCCCAGGCCCTCACCAACGAGGAGATCGACGCGATCCTGTACTACGCCGATAATTATGCCCCCCCCGCTCCGAAAGTGGCCGATGGTGGACCCGTGGTGCCTCAAGGCCCGAACGATGCCGGTGACGCCTGGCCCTGGCTGGTGGTGCTGGCCCTGCTGTTCGTGGTGGTGGCCATGAGCCTCTCCGGTGTGAAGAAGGGCCTGGCCAATGCCGTGCAGGAGGCCGAAGGCAAGCAACCCCTTCCGGACCGCACCATGGGCCAGAGCATCCGCGAGTGGGCTTGGAACAACAAGGCCTTCGCGAGCATCATCGCCCTGTTCTTCGTGGTGTTCATCGTGCTGAAGCTCTGGGACGCGGCCTGGGTCATCGGGGTGTACGGTGGTGACGAAGTGGAGCACTACAAGCCCGAGCAGCCCATCCTGTTCAACCACACCCTGCACGCCGGCAAAGTGGAGGCGGGCAACCTGGCCATCAACTGCCAGTACTGCCACAGCAGCGCGGAGAAGAGTAAGCACGCCGGCATCCCCAGCACCAACATCTGCATGAACTGCCACACGGCAGTGGAGGAGGGTCGTTCTCCCGAAGGCACCAAGGAGATCGCGAAGATCTACGCGGCCGTGGGATGGGACCCCGCCACCAAGCAGTACACCGGCAAGACCGAGCCCGTGAAGTGGGTGAAGGTGCACAACCTGCCTGATCACGCCTACTTCAACCACGCACAGCACGTGGCCGTGGGAAAGATCGAGTGCCAGGAGTGCCATGGTCCCATCGACGAGAAGATGGACGTGGCCGAGCAGTGGGCACCCCTCACCATGGGCTGGTGCATCGACTGCCACAACCAGAAGGAAGTGAAGATGGCCGGCAACGGCTACTACGATGAGGTGATGGCCCGCTTGAACGAGACCGATCTCGGCCACAGCGAGCTGAAGAAGTACCTCGAGGACGACAAGATCAGTGTAAAGGAGCTTGGTGGCTGGGAATGCGCCAAGTGTCACTACTAAGACCGAACAACGCGCGCCGCATGTCGAGCACGAAGCGATACTGGATGGACCTCGGGGACCTGCATCAGCACCCCGAAGCGATCAAGGGACGGGAGAACGAGTTCCCTCAGGACCTGGCCATTGACCAGGTGTTGGGCGACCAGAACTTCCAGGGCGCCAGCACCGGGCGCCGCGACTTCCTCAAGTTCCTGGGCTTCTCCCTGGGCGCCGCCACCCTGGCCGCCTGCGAGACCCCGGTGATCAAGTCGATCCCCTACGTGAACAAGCCCGAGGACATCACCCCGGGCGTGGCCAACTGGTACGCCAGCACGTTCTACGATGGGGAGGACTTCGCCAGCGTGCTGGTGAAGACCCGTGAGGGTCGTCCCATCCACGTGAAGGGCAACCCCCGCTTCGGCATCAACCACAACCCCAAGGTGGGCAAGGGCAGCATCAATGCCCGCATCAACAGCTCGGTGCTGTCGCTCTACGACAATGAGCGCCTGAAGAACCCGATGCACAAGGGTGCCGACGCCACGTGGGCCGATGCCGACAAGGCCATTTCGGATAAGCTCGGTGCCACCGCTGCCGCTGGCAAGCGCATCGTGGTGCTCAGTGGTACCGTGATCAGCCCCAGCACCAACGCCGCCGTGGCCGCGCTGAAAGCGAAGTATCCCACGGTGGAGCATGTGCAGTACGATACCGTCAGTTACAGCGGGCTCACCAACGCCAATGCCAAGAGCTTCGGCAGCCGCGTGATGCCCAGCTACGACCTCACCAAGGCTGATGTGATCGTGAGCGTGGATGCCGACTTCCTCAGCAGCTGGGGCAGCACCACCGAGCACGTATGGCAGTATGCCAACCGCCGGGATCCAAGCGGTGCCATGAACAAGCACTTCCAGTTCGAGGCACGCATGAGCCTTACGGGCGCCAACGCCGATGTGCGTGTGCCCCTGAAGCAGAGCGAGCTTCCCCTGTCCGTAATCAGCCTGCACGACCACATCGCCAAGAAGGCCGGTGCGGCCACGGTGGGCGGTAGCAAGGCCGAGATCGATGCCGCCACCGCCAAGGCCGCTGAGGCCCTGTGGGCTGCCAAGGGCAGCTGCGTGGTACTGGCCGGCAGCAACAACGAAGGCGTGCAGGTGCTGGTGAACAGCATCAACAACATGCTGGGCAACTATGGCAGCACCATCGACATGGCCGGCCACACCTACTTCAAGCAGGGTGATGACGCAGCCGTGGCCCAGTTGGTGAAGGACATGAACGCCGGGGCCATCGGCGCGCTGCTCATCGCTGGTGTGAACCCCGCTTACAGTTTGCCCAACGCCGCCGACTTCAAGGCCGGTCTGGGCAAGGTGGGCCTTACGGTGAGCTTCAGTGGCCATGCGGACGAGACCGCCAGCCTGTGCGAGTGGACCTGCCCCGACAACCACTTCCTGGAGAGCTGGAACGACTTCCTGCCGAAGGTGGGGCACTACACGTTGGCCCAGCCCGCCATCCGCCATCTGTTCGATACCCGCCAGTGGCAGGAGAGCCTCCTGAAATGGAGCGGATCCACCCAGAGCTACCACGACTTCATCCGCAGCACCTGGGAGGCCAACATGGCCAGCAGAGGTGTCATGGGCCTCTTCGCCGATCAGTGGAACCAGGCCGTGCACGATGGCGTGTACCAGGCCTACACCGCCACACCCGCACCGTTGACCTTTGCCGGTGATGTGAACGCCGCTGCCGCTGCTGCCAAGCAGGCCGCCGCCGGTGCCGGTGAATGGGAACTGGTGCTGTACACCACCGAGGCCATCGGCGACGGACAGCATGCCAACAACCCCTGGTTGCAGGAAATGCCCGATCCGTTGACCAAGCTCACGTGGGACAACTACGTGTGCATGGCGCCCTCGGACGTGGAGAAGTTGGGCCTGAACATGTACCTCGGCGAGAAGGCCCCGGCCAGCCTCGTTACGGTGAAGGCCGGCGAGCGTGAGATCACCCTGCCGGTAGTGCCCGCTCCGGGCCAGAAGGCGGGTACCATCGCCATTGCCGTGGGCTACGGTCGCGGCGAGAACGGCGAGAAAGTGGGCAAGGCCGCCTGCATCACCGACCACAACGGCGAATTCAAACCCGTGGGTCGCAATGCGTATCCGCTGGCCGCCATGGTCGCAGGCAGCATGAGCTTCGATGTGCTGAACGTGACGGTGGCCCCCACCGGCGCCACCTATCCCGTGGCCATCACGCAGACGCACCTCACCCACATGGACCGCCACAGTGTGGTGAAGGAGACCGCGCTGGGCGTGTACAAGGCCGGTAACAAGAACGCGTTCAACCATCCCCACCAGCTGGCCGTGCACGAGGACGTGAACGGCGATGGCAAGATCAACGCGCTGGACAAGAAGAGCGTGCTGGAGTTCGACCTGTGGGAGGAGCATCCGGTGGAAGGTGTTGGTCACCGTTGGGGCCTCAGCATCGACCTGAACAGCTGCACGGGCTGCGGGGCATGCATCACCGCTTGCAATAGCGAGAACAACATCCCGGTGGTAGGCAAGGACGAGGTGCGTCGCAGCCGCGAAATGCACTGGTTGCGCCTCGACCGCTACTACAGCTCCGAGACCACCAAGGAGACCGCGGAAGCCGACGGAATGGGCAAGATCGACATGTACCTCCAGATGGAGGTGCCCAGCGAGACGCCCAAGGTGGTGTTCATGCCGGTGATGTGCCAGCACTGCAACCACGCACCCTGCGAAACGGTATGCCCGGTGGCAGCGACCACGCACAGCAACGAGGGCCTCAACCAGATGGCCTACAACCGCTGCATCGGTACGCGTTACTGCGCGAACAACTGCCCTTACAAGGTGCGCCGCTTCAACTGGTTCAACTATGTGACCGAGCAGTTCGGCGAGGTGAACCCTGCCTGGGACGACCTGGGCCGCATGGTGCTGAACCCGGATGTGACCGTTCGCTCCCGTGGCGTGATCGAGAAGTGCAGCATGTGCGTGCAGAGCATCCAGGCCGGCAAGCTCGCTGCCAAGAAGGCCGGCAACCCGGTGAAGGATGGCGACATCCAGACCGCCTGCAGCGCGGCCTGCGGCAACGGTGCCATCATTTTCGGTGACCTGAACGACAAGAACAGCAAGGTGCGCGGGTTGGCCACCAGCGACCGTAGCTACCACATGCTCGAGGAGGTGGGTGTGCAGCCCAATGTGAACTACCTCGTCAAGGTGCGCAACGTTGAAGAGGAGGCCGCCCATCACGCTTAAAGGATAACGACCAGGACCCCATGCATTCAGAAGCAGCGATCCGCGAACCGCTCATCCTGGGTCACAAGACCTACCACGATATCACGAACGATATCGTGGGTCCGATCGAGAACAAGGCCCCCAAGGGATGGTACATCCTCATGGGTATCGCCAGCCTCATCGCGGCCTACGGCACCGGTTGCATCCTTTACCTCATCAGCAAGGGTATCGGGACCTGGGGCCTCAACAAGACCGTGGACTGGGCCTGGGACATCACCAACTTCGTGTGGTGGGTGGGCATCGGTCACGCCGGCACCCTGATCAGCGCAGTTCTGCTGCTGTTCCGCCAGAAGTGGCGCATGGCCATCAACCGTTCGGCCGAGGCCATGACCATCTTCGCCGTGATCATGGCGGCCACCTTCCCCGGCATCCACATGGGCCGGATCTGGATGGCCTACTGGGTGTTCCCGCTGCCCAACCAGTTCGGCAGCCTGTGGGTGAACTTCAACAGCCCGCTGTTGTGGGACGTGTTCGCGATCAGCACCTACTTCAGCGTTTCGCTGGTGTTCTGGTACATCGGCCTGATCCCCGATTTCGCCACCATCCGTGACAAAGTGGCCAAGCCCGGCATGAAGAAGGTGTACGGCATCCTCAGCTTCGGCTGGACCGGTAACGCCAAGGCCTGGACGCGCTTTGAGGAGGTGAGCTTGGTGCTCGCCGGTATCGCCACCCCGCTGGTGTTCTCCGTGCACTCCGTGGTGAGCTTCGACTTCGCCACTTCGGTGATCCCCGGCTGGCACACCACCATCTTCCCGCCCTACTTCGTGAGCGGTGCCGTGTTCAGCGGCTTCGCCATGGTGCAGACCCTATTGTTGATCCTGCGCAAGGTGATGCACCTGGAGGCCTACATCACCCGCAAGCACGTGGAATACATGAACATCGTGATCATCGTCACCGGCTCCATCGTGGGTGTGGCGTACATCACCGAGCTGTTCATCAGCTGGTACAGCGGCGTGGAGTATGAGAGCTATGCGTTCATCAACCGCGCCACGGGTCCCTACTGGTGGGCCTACTGGAGCATGATGACCTGCAACGTGATCAGCCCGCAGCTGTTCTGGTTCAAGAAGCTGCGCACCAACCTGGCGTTCACCTTCTTCATGAGCATCATCGTGAACATCGGTATGTGGTTCGAGCGCTTCGTGATCATTGTGACCAGCTTGCACCGCGACTACCTGCCCAGCAGCTGGAGCATGTTCCACCCCACCTGGGTGGACGTGGGCGTGTTCCTCGGCACCATCGGCATCTTCTTCACCCTTTACCTGCTCTTCGCCCGCTACTTCCCTGTGCTGGCGCTGAACGAGGTGAAGTCCATCCTGAAGGTCAGCGGCGAGAGCTATAAGAAGGAGGCCGCCCATCATCATCACCACTGAGCGACATGGCGAACAAGGTCATTTACGCGGTCTACGAGGACCCCGAGCAGTTGAAGGACGGCGCGCGAAAGCTGGTGTCCAATGGCATCCAGGTGAAGGACGTGTACTCGCCCTTCCCTGTGCACGGCATCGACCCCATCATCGGGGTGAAGCGCACCCGCCTGGCCATCGCGGCCTTCATGTTCGGCATCACCGGCACCTGCCTGGCGCTGCTGGGCATCTGGTACTTCAACATCTTCGATTGGCCGATGAACATCGGCGGCAAGCCCAGCCAGGCCCTGTACAAGAACCTGCCGGCCTTCATCCCCGTGACCTTCGAGTTCACGGTGTTGTGCGCCGCCCATGGCATGTCGATCACCTACCTGATCCGCAACAAGACCCTGCCCGGCATGCCGGCCCGCAACCCGGACCCGCGCAGCACGGACGACAAGTTCATCATCGAGGTGCGCACCGCCGATAACCACGGACACAGCGCCGAGGCCATCACCGGCCTGCTGCGCACCACCCCGGTGTTCGAGATCAACGAACGCCAGTACTGAGCCATGAGCAAGCGCATGCACAAGACCGCTCCCGCATTCGGTACCCTCGCCGCCACGGTGCTCCTGTTGGCATCGTGCGGTGGTGACCCCCAGAGCCCTGGTGTGGAATACATGCCCGACATGTACCGCAGCCCGGCCATGGAGGCTTACGTGGATTTCGGCCAGGACCCCTACCACTATGGGGCCGATGTCGCCGAGGAACAGCGTGAGCGCCAAAGCGCCCGCCTACCGGCCGATGGCACCATTCCCTTCAGCAACGACCCGTCCAAGGCCCAGTTCAACATGCCCTATGCCTACCCGAACACGGTGGAGGGCTATGAGGCGGCCGGCCTGAACCTGATGAGCCCCATCGCCATGACCGAGGCCACGGTGGAGCAGGGCAAGGTGATCTACACCAAGTTCTGCCAGCATTGCCATGGTGTGAAGGGCGAAGGGGATGGCGCGGTGGTGAACAATGGTGGCTACCCGCCCCCTCCAAGCTACACCGGCCCGCTGAAGGACCTGCCCGAAGGCAAGATCTTCCACAGCCTGGTGTATGGCAAGAACATCGCCATGGGATCGCACGCCTCGCAGCTCAACAAGGAGGAGCGCTGGCTGGTGACCCACTATGTGAAGTACCTGCAGAACGGCGGGACGATGCCGGGTGCATCCACCGTTCAGGCCGCGGACAGCACATCGGCCGCACTTTGATCCCACGACGCTAACGGAAAAGCAGCGATGAATTTCAGCTTCAGCAATCGGGCCCCCAAGATCCTCACGGGTGTGATGGCGTTGGGTGCCGTGGCCACAGTGGTCGGCATCATGGGCGACCACACCGACCACCACCAGCGCACGTGGGCCAGCCTGCTCGTGAACGGGTTCTTCTTCCTGGGCATCACCTTGGGCGCCCTGTTCTTCTACTCCCTGCAGAACGCCACCGAGACCGCTTGGAGCGTGCTGGTGAAGCGCGTGTTCGAGGGCATCATGGGCTTCCTGCCCATCGGTGCCATCGTGATGGTGGTGGTGCTTGCGGCCGGCTCTTTCGGCCTGCACCACATTTACCACTGGATGGATGCCCGGTTGTACGATCCGACCGATCTGGAGCACTACGATGCGATCATCGCCAACAAGAAGGCTTTCCTGGACCAGGGCTTCTATTGGGCGCGTACGCTCGTTTACCTCGGTGTGTTCATCTTCTTCGCCCGCTGGTTCCGCAAGCAGAGCCTGGCCATGGACCAGATGACCGGCGATTCGCTGGTTACACGTCACCTGCTCGTCTACCGCCGCAGTGCCCTGTTCCTGGTGTTCTTCGCCGTGTTCAGCAGCACGCTGTCCTGGGATTGGCTCATGAGCATTGACGCCCACTGGTTCAGCACGCTTTACGGCTGGTACGTGTTCAGCGGCATGTGGGTGAGCGCGATGATCACCGCGGTGACCATGGTGCTGTACCTGAAGCGCAAGGGCTACCTGCCCCAGGTGAACAACAGCCATATCCACGATATGGGCAAATGGGTGTTCGCGGTGAGCTTCCTGTGGAGCTACCTCTACTTCAGCCAGTTCATGCTGATCTGGTACAGCAACATCCCCGAGGAGGTCACCTACTTCCAGTCCCGCATCAATGAGCATCCCGCACTGCTGTGGGGCACCTTCTTCATCAACTTCGCCATCCCCATGGTGTTGCTGATGAGCCGCGATGCCAAACGCAACCCCCGGTTCCTGATCGGTGTGGGCGCAGTGATCTTCATCGGCCACTGGCTGGACGTGAACATGATGGTGATGCCCGGTGCCCTCGGCCATCATTTCCACGGCATTGGTCTGTTGGAGGTGGGCATGTTCGTCACCTTCCTGGGCCTGTTCATTTACACCGTGTTGAACACGTTGACCAAGGCACCGCTCACCCCGGTGAACCACCCTTACTTGGAGGAAAGCGTACACCACCAGATCTGAACGTAGAACAACCGCACCCTTTAGGGGGTTGATATATCGAGCGAACGATGACGAAGTTGTTGATCCTGATCGTGGTGGTGCTGGGCATCCTGGCCATCGCGCAACTGGCCCGGGTCTATGAGCTCACGGCACGTCTCCGTGGTAAGCGGGAGGAGGATATCTCCGCCGCCGACAACCGGATGAACGCCATGCTCATGTGGCTGTTCCCCGTGGTGTATTTCGGTTTCTTCATCTGGTTGGTGGTCGCCTATGGCGACAAGATGTTGCCGCTGGCCGCAAGCGAGCATGGCGCGGAAACGGACTGGTTGTTGAACTTCAACTGGGTCATCCTGCTCATCGCGTTCGTGCTCACCAATGTGCTGCTGTTCTACTTCGCCGGCAAGTATGTGTTCAGCAAGGACCGCCGTGCGGCCTGGTACCCGCACAATAACAAGCTGGAGCTGATCTGGACGGTGATCCCCGCCGGTGTACTGGCCGTGATCGTCATCTACGGTCTGAATACCTGGAACAACATCACAGGTCCGGCCTCGCCAAATGCAGTGCTGGTGGAGCTTTATGCCAAGCAGTTCGACTGGACGGCGCGTTACCCCGGGCAGGACGGTGTGATGGGTGCTTCCGATTTCCGTCTGATCAATGGCACGAACCCCCTGGGGATCGTGACCCCCGAAAGCGTGAAGGAGCGTCTGGCGGAAATGGAGGCCGAGATCGCTGAGATGGACAGCGTGCTCGCACATAGCGTGATGCCCGACGAGAAGGCGGCCGAGCTGAGGGACCTCTTGGAGCGCAGCCGTCGTCAGCAGGCCCGCGTGGTGAACCTGCGCACGGTGATGGAACAGGACATCAAGGAAAAGGGCGAAGCGAGCATCTACCTGCACGGTGCGGATGATATCGTGACCAAGGAGTTCCACCTTCCGGTGCACAAGGAGGTCAAGATGCTGATCCGTTCACGGGACATCATTCACAGCGTTTACATCCCGCACCTGCGCGCCCAGATGAACGCCGTGCCGGGCATGACGACCACCATCAAGATGGTGCCCACGATCACCACGGACAGCATGCGCACAGCAGTGGTCATGGACGACACCTTTGATTTCGTGGTGTTGTGCAACAAGATCTGCGGCGCCAGCCACTACAACATGCAGATGCCGCTCACGGTGACCACCGCCGATGAGTACACCGCTTGGATGGCCGAGCAAATGAAGAAACCGTTCCAGGCATCAGCTGCTCCGGCCGAGGTGCCTGCCAACACTGTGCCTGCGGACAGCACCGCTGCGGTGCCCGCCAACGCACAGGCCGCTGTCAAGACCAACTGAACTGAAAGGAAGCACGATCATGGGTGCCACCATCGCACATACGGACGGACACGCGCACACCGCGCATCATCATCACGAGGAGAGCTTCGTTTCGAAGTACATCTTCTCGCACGATCACAAGATGATCAGCAAGCAGTTCCTGATCACCGCGATCGTGATGGCCTGGGTAGCGGTCATCATGTCGTTGATCTTCCGTCTGCAGCTGGCATGGCCGGGTGAGGGCTTTGCGTTCACCAACTTCTTCCTTGGCGACAAGTGGGCACCCGGTGGCGTGCTCGACCCGAACATGTACCTGGCGTTGGTCACGATCCACGGCACCATCATGGTGTTCTTCGTGCTCACCGGTGGTCTGTCCGGAACCTTCGCCAACCTCCTCATCCCATTGCAGGTAGGTGCGCGTGACATGGCCTCAGGCTTCCTGAACATGTTGAGCTACTGGTTCTTCTTCCTCAGCAGCATCATCATGTTGGCCTCGCTGTTCGTTGAAGGTGGACCTGCTTCGGCCGGTTGGACCATATACCCACCGTTGAGCGCACTGCCCCAGGCCATTCCAGGTTCGGGCGCCGGTATGACCCTCTGGTTGGTGAGCATGACCTTGTTCATCGCCAGTTCATTGATCGGCGGCCTCAACTATGTGGCCACCATCCTGAACCTGCGCACCAAGGGCATGAAGATGACCCGCCTGCCATTGACCATATGGGCCCTTTTCATCACCGCTGTGCTTGGTATCCTCAGTTTCCCTGTGCTGCTCAGCGCAGCGCTGTTGCTGCTGATGGACAGGAGCATGGGTACGAGCTTCTACCTGAGCGACATCCATATTGCCGGTGAGGCACTGGAGCAGACCGGTGGCAGCCCTGTGCTGTTCCAGCACTTGTTCTGGTTCCTCGGTCACCCGGAGGTGTACATCGTGCTGCTGCCTGCATTGGGCATCACTTCGGAGATCATCGCCACGAATGCGCGCAAGGCCATCTTCGGTTACCGCGCCATGATCGGCTCCATCCTCGCGATCGGCTTCCTCAGCTTCATCGTGTGGGGCCACCACATGTTCGTGACGGGTATGAACCCCTTCCTGGGCAGTGTGTTCGTGTTCACCACCCTGCTCATCGCCATCCCCAGTGCGGTGAAGGTGTTCAACTACATCACCACGCTTTGGCGCGGCAACATCATCTTCACGCCGGCCATGCTGTTCAGCATCGGTCTGGTGGCCACGTTCATCGCAGGTGGTCTCACGGGCATCATCCTGGCGGATAGCGCGCTGGACATCAACGTGCACGACACCTACTTCGTGGTCGCCCACTTCCACATCGTGATGGGCATGAGCGCGATCTTCGGCATGTTCGCCGGTATCTACCACTGGTTCCCGAAGATGTACGGTAAGATGATGAACACAAAGCTGGGCTATGCGCACTTCTGGATCACCTTCGTGTGTGCCTTCGGCGTGTTCTTCCCGATGCACTTCATCGGACTGGCCGGTGCTCCCCGTCGCTACTACAGCTACAGCGAGTTCCCCATGTTCAATGGTGTCGTCGACCTGAACGTACTGGTCACGGTGTTCGCCATCATCGGCGCCTTGGCGCAGGTGATCTTCACCTACAACTTCTTCTACAGCATGAGCCGTGGACCCAAGGCTGTGCAGAACCCGTGGAAGAGCAACACCCTCGAGTGGACGACCCCGGTGGAGCACATCCATGGCAACTGGCCCGGCCCGCTGCCCGTGGTGCACCGCTGGCCCTACGACTACAGCAAGCCTGGCAAGGCCGAGGATTGGGTGAGCCAGATCACCCCGCTGGAGCACGACGAGGAGGAGCATTGAACCGATCCTGAGGACCCGCTTGGGAATGTCCGCATCTTTGGGTGCGGACATTCTTTTTTCGATCCACGTGAAGCGCGCGCTGTTCCTGCCTTTCCTGTTCTTGTCCTTCGTTGGACCGGTGCGGGCGCAGTTGTTGGACAGCATCGCGCTGTTCACCCAGGAGCGGCCTCGCCTGGTGGGCAAGATCGATATACGTGGCTCGTTCGTGGACAATCGCAATGTGCGACTGATGGGGGTGAAGCTCGGGCTCGAACATGCCGGCCGTTTCCAGTATGGCATTGGCTACACCTTCCTGTACACCCCCGTATCGCGCGCTGAAGAGGTGGAAGGAGTGGGCACGACCACTCTGCGCTTGCGTGTAGGCTATTTATCGCCCTACGTGGACTATGCCTTCTACCAACGGGGTCGTTGGGAGGTGCGCATACCGGTGCAGATCGGCATCGGAGGCGCTTCCACCGTATACACTGATGCCAGTGGGGAAAAGGTCACCTATCAACGGACGGGCCTGTTGCTCTACGAGCCGGCCATGTACGTGCAATACCGCTTCTGGCGCTACCTCGGGGTGGGTGGTGGCTGGGGCTTTCGGCTTGTGCTGCAGACCGGTGACCACATTGGCGAGAACCTGAGCGCACCGATCTACGCCTTCGGGTTGCGCGTGTTCCTGGGCGACATCTGGCGCGATCTTCAAGGCAAGGGCGAATAGCTGGTGGCCGACCTATTTTTACAGCGAACATGATCGGCCAGGGTGCCGGACAGACCGAAGATGGCCGAAGCGTTCGACGTCCGCAATGAACAACGTTCCGCCTCCGACAAGGAGTTGGAGCAGACCCTGCGCCCGAAGCAGTTCGGTGAATTCGCCGGGCAGAAAGCCGTTACCGACAACCTGAAGGTGTTCGTGCAGGCCGCCAAGCAGCGCGGCGAGGCGCTGGACCATGTGCTGCTGCATGGCCCGCCCGGTCTGGGCAAGACCACGTTGGCCAACATCATCGCGCAAGAGATGGGTGTGGGCATCCGCATCACCAGTGGGCCCGTGCTGGACAAGCCCGCCGACCTGGCCGGACTGCTCACCAACCTGGAGCCGCACGACGTGCTCTTCATCGACGAGATCCACCGCCTCACCCCGGTGATCGAAGAGTACCTATACAGTGCCATGGAGGATTATCGCATCGACCTGGTGATCGACGCGGGGCCCAATGCACGCACGGTTCAGATCGCACTGAACCCCTTCACGCTCGTTGGCGCCACCACGCGCAGCGGCCTGCTCACCGCGCCCCTGCGTGCCCGCTTCGGCATCAACAGCCGCCTGGACTACTACGACAGCGCCACGCTCAAGGGCATCATCAAGCGCAGCGCGGGCCTGTTGAACGTGCCCATCATCGATGAAGCGGCCGACGAGATCGCGCGACGCAGCAGGGGCACACCGCGGATCGCCAATGCGCTGCTTCGCCGGGTACGCGATTTCGCCCAGATCCAGAGCGACGGCACCATCGAACTGCCCATTGCCCAGCATGCCCTCAAAGCGTTGAACGTGGATGCGCATGGCCTGGATGAAATGGATAACCGCATCCTTGGCGCCATCATCGACAAGTTCAGCGGTGGGCCGGTGGGCCTCAACACCGTGGCCACGGCCGTGGGCGAGGAGGCCGGCACCATCGAAGAGGTCTACGAACCCTTCCTGATCATGGAGGGCTATCTGCAGCGTACCCCACGCGGCCGACTGGCCACCGAACGCGCCTACCGCCACTTGGGACGCGTGCCCAGCGTGAAGCCAGGGAGCTTGTTCGAGTGAGCCGATCGCGTCCGTTCTGTCGTTATTGAGCAATGGAATGAGGAGGACCCTTCAGATCGTGTTCGGTACCGGCGTGGTGATGGGTGTTCTGAACATGGTCGTTGGTTGGGCCGTGACCTTCGGACTGATATCATGGAATGGTGAACTCCCATGGTTTGGTGTGCAGGGTGTGCAGTGTCACGAAGGGCACGCGTATGTTGGGCTGGAGTATTTCTCGTCCGTACTGGTGTATAATGAGCAGGGAAGACACATTAGGACCATACCAGTGCCTACGCATGGTAAGCCCTACCGCTTCTCGGTACAACAAGATGGAAGCGTCCAAACAAGCCTGAGCCACGCACCCCGTTCCAATGTTGGGGACTACCCGCTTGGAACAAAAAAGCTTGAGCGGGCCCTGGAGTTCTCCTGCGGTGACGAGGACACTCGTGTACTGCGTCAGTCTGTGCTCTGGTTGTTGGTAGCAGGGCCAATACCAGGAGGCATATTGGGGTTCCTCTGCATCTTGGGCCTGCTCGCTACCACCCCGAATTTGCTTGTTGTCCTGTTTGATCGATCCAAATAAATGGACCGGTCCACGGCCGTTCGAGGTAGATGCTATCAGTTGATAGCATCACACGCCCCTAACTTCCCCCCATGACCGACCCCCGCCAGCGCGCGGCCCTCATCAAGGCCAAGGCCCATGAGCTGGGCTTCCTGGCGTGCGGTGTGGCTCGGGCAGGCTTCCTTGAGGCCGAGGCGCCGCGCCTGGAGCAATGGCTACGCCAGGGGAAGCACGGCACCATGGGCTACATGGAGCGCAACTTCGATCTGCGGCTGGACCCCACCAAGTTGGTGCCCGGTGCACGGAGCGTGATCAGCCTGGCCTACAACTACTTCACGCTGCCACAACAAACGGACCCCGAGGCACCCAGGTTGAGCACCTACGCCTACGGCCGCGACTACCACAAGGTGGTGAAGAAGCGCCTGAAACCGTTGATGACGTTCATCGAGGAGCAGTTCGGACAGGTGGACATGCGCGCCTTCGTGGATAGCGCGCCCGTGCTGGAGAAGGCCTGGGCCGAACGCGCAGGCATCGGTTGGCGCGGGAAGCACACGAACGTGATCCGGCAGGGCGCGGGCAGCTGGTTCTTTCTCTGCGAGCTGATCACCGACCTGGACCTGGAGCCCGATGCCCCGGCCACGGACCATTGTGGCACGTGCAGGCGCTGCATCGATGCCTGTCCCACCGAGGCCATCACCCCTTACGGGGTTGACGGCAGCCGTTGCATCAGCTACCTCACCATCGAACTGAAGGAGGCCGTTCCGCAGGAGTTCGCAGGCAGGATGGCGGACTGGACCTTTGGGTGCGACATCTGCCAGCAGGTGTGCCCGTGGAACCGCTTCAGCACGCCGCACGCGGAACCGGAGTTCACGCCCAAGGCCGAGCTCATGGGCCTTTCAGCAGATGAATGGCACGGCATGACCGAACTGGTCTTCGACCGCTTGTTCGAGGGCAGTGCCGTGAAACGCACGAAGTACACCGGCCTGCGGCGCAACCTGGACTTCCTGCGTGGTGGAGCCAGCGCCGCCGAGGATTGACCTCAGCTACGCATCGTGGTCTGGAACACCTCCAGGATCACATCCTTGTAAACATGGCCGAACGTGGCCAGGCACCAGGCCTTCAGCACCAATTGGTCGCGTTGTCCCAACCAACGGCGGGCCTTGATCAGTTCCTTGGTGAACAACCGGCGGTCAAAACTGACCTTCTGGAGCACTTGTTTGCTCAGCTCCATCATCTTCCTTCCCTGGTCCATCATCACAAAACCGTCTTTAGCGAGGTTGAAGATAATCGATCACGCTCCGGATCGCCTGCCGGCCGCGGACAGGTTTTCCACGGTCGTCAGGTTCCGGACCGCCAAGATAAACGCCCCTCCAAGTGGGTTCGTACGCGGGAGTGATGAAAAGTGCCCTCAGGGAACGTACTTCTCCACCACCTGCATCACCTCATAGGTCGCGCTGTTATATACGTACGCGACCAAGGACAAATGTTCGGTGTTCCATCCGCTGTTCAGCGTGTAGGCCGGCAAGGCGAACTCGATGGTGTCCCCCACGGCCTCTGTTCCTGTCAGCACCACATCGCCCCAGGGGCTGTTCAGGTCATCACGCAGCACGTGGCGATGCACGTAATCGGGTATTTCCGAGGGGGAGGCGAATGCATCGGACTGCCAGCCCACGATGCTGTCCTCCAGCAGGTAGACCACCAGCTTGTGCTCGGCACCGGCCAGGTCCTCGGCCACGCTCACCTTCACCTTGGCGTTCACCACCCCGGCGCTGCTGTTCCGTGTCAGTTCGCTGAACCAGAGGTCCATGAGCGCCGGCTGTCCCAGCTGTTCAGTGATGGCCGCATCCCAGGCGAAGCGGTCCAGCATGAGGGCCCCGTTGTAGGGTACGCGGTTCACCATGCCCTTGGGCAGCCCGCTTCCCGGAGGAAGCCACTGGTTGGTGTAGGTGGTCCCGGCCTCGGTGCGGAAGTCATTGTCGTAGTAGCCGTCACCAAGGGGCGGTACCGGTCCGGCGAAGAAATCCGTTACATGCAGGGCCACCACCACCAGGTCGGGGCCGATGGTCGGGTCCTCCTCCAGGTCCTGCGCGATGCTGGCCGCTTCGGGGCAGTAAATGCATCGGTGGCCAGTGAAGTCCTCCAGCAGGATGCGGCGACGCACCCCTTCCACGGGAGGAGGTACACCGCCATTGTCCGAAGGGCCATAAGGCTCCTCCACGATGTCGCAGCCGGAGATGAGCACGACCAGGCCGGCCAGCAGGTGCAGATATCGGTTCATAGCGTCAGAACGTGCTGGTTATGGAGAGGGATAGGCCGTTGGAGGCAGGGACCTGGCGGCACACGCCACCCACACAGAAGATGCCCGCCCGCTGGCGTCCGTAGTTGAACTGGAAACGATTGCCGCCGCGGATGTAACCCACCGAACCGAGGGGGTAGGCCAGGGGTTCCTGGCCCTTGGCCTCCAGGTCCTCGTTGCCCACATAGTTGTACTGCACCATGCCCGCCAGGAACCAGTGCGGGCTGAAGGTGAGCTCGGCCAGTGCCGTGGCCCAGTTCCCCTGGTCCTGCTTGGTGCTCAGGTGCTGCAGTTCGAAGCGCAGGGAGGTGCGGTCATCAAAGGTGTGCAGGCCTTCGAGGATGAACATGTCGCCATACACCTTGGCCTTGCCGGGTTTGCCCTGGATGATGTCGATGTCGTAGACAAGGTTCAGGTAGGTAATGGCCAGCTCCAGGGTCTCGCTCACGCGTTTGCGCAGTTCGATGTTGAAGTCGGAGAAGTACATGCGGTCACCGGGCACGAACATCCGGCTGGTATAGCCCAATCGACGGGTCGTGTCGTCGGCCGCGCCCAGTTCCGTGGTATCCAACGCATAGGCCACGGAGTAGTTCACGGCGAGCTTGGTGCCGTACTTGCCGCCCAGCTTGGTGCCTTTCTTCCATTTGTAGAACACCTCCCCCTGGCCGGAAACCTCCCCGTTGGGCTGTGTGGCATAGGGATACAACGTCGCAGGCAGGTTGTAGGTGTGCTGTTTGGTGAGCGGGGGCAGGAAATTGATGTTCAGGTCGAAGGCCGACGGCGAGGTGCGGTCGCTCTGGTAGAACATGTTGTCGAAGGAATGCGCCCCTACACTCGCCCCAAAACCCTTCACCGAATAGGTGGCGTTCACCATCATGGCCTGGCCAGGCTTGTAGATGAACCCGTTGCGGTTGTTCGGGTCGTTGATCTTGTAGGCATACTCGGTGTAGAGGTCCCACTTGGGCGAGGTGTAGTGGATCCGGGCGGCCCAGGTGCCCACGTTCTCGGGCAGCACCAGCTGGCTGCTGTTGTCCGCCTGGTACTTGCTCACGAAGCTGCCGCCGATGATGAGGTTGCTCGCGCTGGTCCAGGCGGTGTCCATGATCTCGGCGAGGTTGAGCTCCACGTCGGCACCGCGCACGATGCCAACGCCCTTGGTGAAGCCGCTCTCGAAGCCGAAGCGCTGCTGGCCTACAAGGCCTTTGAGGTACACCCCGGGGTAGGGTTTGTAACGCACCCGGAATCCGTCCATGGCGTTGTCCACCCCGAGGTAGCGCTCTTCGTAGCTGCGGAAGGCCATGCCTTGTCCGAACTGATCGAAGAAGTTGCCGAAGGTGACCTCCAGGTCGGCCATCGTGTACTTGATGTACCGGTAGCCTACTCCGGTGCCACTGTAGGGCTGGCCGGCCGGGTAACCCGCCAGAGCGGGCTCATAGCTCTCCAGGCGGATGCCCGCCTCGAAGTTCTTGTTGGTGTAAATGAGGTTGGTCCACGCGTTCGCCGCGAGCTTCTGGGGGGGCATCACCGCACCGATGATGGAATCCTCCAGGTAGTATTGGGCGTCGGTGCTGAAGTTGCCGTGCAGGCTTCCACCATCGTTCTGCGCGTGCACCGTGGTGAAGGTACCCGCGGTCACCAGGCAGGCGGCCGCCTGGCGCAGGAAGGAGGGACGCTGCATCACTTGCGGCCCAAGAGCTCGAGCACCTTGCGATAGAGTTCGTTCTCGTCGCCGGGCTCGTAGTTGTTATGCTGCCACACGATCTCGCCCTTGCCGTTCACCAGGAAGGTGTGGGGCACGTTGTTCACGTTCAGGGCCCGCTTCAGGTCGCCGTTGGGGTCCAGGTACACCTCGTAGTCCCAATCCTGCCCGTTCACATAGGGCTTCACCCGGTTCATGCTGCGCGCATCATCGATGCTCACGGCCACCAGTTTGACACCGGTCTCCTTCTGCCATTGGGCATACTTCTCCGCAATGGCATTGAGCTCCTTCTTGCAGGGTGCGCACCAGGTCGCCCAGAAGTTGATGATCATGGGCTTGCCGTCGTTGCTCAGCGTGCGGGTGTCCACCTTCTTGCCCTCCATGGTCTGTACGGTGACACTGGGGAGCTTGGAGGGGTTCTGCGCAACGGTGAAATGGGACGCAAGGAGGAAGGAGAGGAGGAGCGTGAAGTGTTTCATGTGGGTCGTGTAGGAGGTGCCAAATCGAAAGGTCAGCGATCGCGATGCAACTATCGCACCGGATCGCTGACCTTTCGTTCAGGGCATCAAAAGGGCGATGACTTATTTCGTGAGGGTCACCTTGCGGGTGGCGCGGAGGCCACCAGCGCTGATGTTCACGAAGTAGACACCCTCGCTCAGGCTGCTGATGTCCAGGGTCTCGCGCTGCAGGCCATTGCCGGTGGAGCGGGTGGTGTTGATCACGCGCTCACCCACCATGTTGAACACTTCCACCTGGGCGGTCTCGCCGGCAGGCAGTTCGTAGTCCACGAAGAGGATGCCGTTGGTGGGGTTGGGGAACACACGGGTGGTGCGGTCAAGCTCGTTCTCGGCAACGCTCACAGGAGCGCTGATGCCCGCGAAATCAGCCTGGAGGACCTCCTTCGTGGAGACGTTCTGCACGAAGGACAGCAGGGTGCAGTTGTCAAGGTTGGTCCACAGGTTGTAGCCGTTCTGGGCAACAGGGGGCCCGCTGAACGTGTACGATTGGGTGAAGGTCTGAGGTTCGCCTGCGACCAGGTTGGCAAGGGTGATGCCATTGCCGTTAGGCATCATTTTACGCATCACGTACTTGAACACATCCTGGCTGGTAGTGCTGGCGGCATAGTTGTAGGAGTCCTCCACCACGGCAATGAACAACTTGTGGCTGCCCGTGAAGTTGGCGTAAGGGGTCACCGTTACACTCGCGTTAACTGTGTTTCCGCTGATCGTGTAGGACGACTGGATCAACATGAAGGCAGGGCGGTTCTGGGCATCGGTAAGAGCCGATGCGGCGGTCGAGTTGAACGAGGTACCATCCATGAACCGGTTCGGGATGCCATTCACCGCATAATAAGTGCGTCGCGTGTTGGCATCGGGGTTGTAGCTCGGATCATTTCCGGGCGAGGGGAAGTTCAGGTGGTACTTGATCGCAGCCTGGTTGGAGCCGGGCATGTTCGGGTTCGCATTGGCGAAAGTGCTCACACCCCAATTCGCCTCCAGCGAAGCGCAAGGGGGGCAGGTGGAGCTGGTGAACTGCTCCATCAGCGCTTTGCGCTGCACGGTCTGGGTGGCCACGTTCACCGAGGTGGAGACCATGTCATTGGCCGTGTTGCCATCGGTGCTACCGTTCAGGTTGGTCGCCCATACGGCAACGGTGTGGGAACCGGTGGTCGCGTTCCAAGGGGTGTTGTGGGTGTAGTTGTAGATGGCGCCAGGGGCGATGTTGGCATTGATGGCCTGGGCCACGGCGGGTGCACCACCATCAATGGAATAGTTCAACGTGAACGAACTGATCGCCGTGGTGCCGAAGTTGCGCAGGGATCCCGTGATGGTCTGGTTGCCTTGGGCCACTACGCTCGGTAGACCGATACTCAGTCCCGCCAGGTCCAGTGCAGCCTGGGGGCCGGTTTGGAAGTAGGTGATCTCCTCGGACTCGAACTCCCCCCCGGAGGCTACGGTGTTGCCACCGGCGGTCACCGTGTAGGAACCGGTGCCGTACTGGCAGCAGATGCCGTCACCATAGGAATCGAAGATGCTGAAGATGACCACCGTGCCGTTGGGAACGCACGCGTTCACAGCAGGGATCGTGGTGGCATCAGCCAGGTTGCCTGCGGAGGCATAAACAGGCGTGCCGCCGGGGCCGGTAAGGGTCCAGGAGGTCTCTTCGCCGTAGTTGTCCGTGGTGATCGAGACCGAGACCTGGGTCTGGCCGGTGGGGCACTGCGCGAAGGCGGTGTTACCCAAGGCCAGCAGGCCGAAAACTGGCAGGAGTAAGGACTTCTTCATTCGATCGGGGTTTGTTGTTGACTGATCAGGATAGGTTGTCTCAAATGGGGGGCCTGAACAAGGATCCCGACCTGGACGCTGACGAAAGTAGGGCCATCATCCATCTCTTCAACGTTGTTGTGTGTTCCTGCTTGGGATCCTACCTGCCCTCGCAGATCGTGTGTCCCGATCGTAAGGGAGCCTCGGGGGCCTTACTTTTGCCAAGCCAGGTCCTTGAAACCTGCGCTCTCATCAGATGATAACACGCTTCACCCTCTTTGCCTGTGCCATGGGCGCAATGACCTCGGTCCTTGCCGTTGACCTGGTGACCTTGAAATACGGGAATAATGTGGTCAATGGACAGACCTTGGCCATTGTGGGCGCTGCAAGCACGTATGAGTTGGATGCAAGCCTGTCGGTCACGCTGAACGGCGCCACGCAGCGCTCGTTGAAGGTGAAGCGCTATGAAGTGCAGCCTGTGACCGGAACACAGAACACCTTTTGCTGGGGTGAATGTTATCTGCCGGTGAATGCGAACGCGCGCCCCACTTGGGTCTCGGACCTGTCCGAGACGCTCCAGCCCGGTGTGCTGTTCAATGGGTTCCATGCCTACTATTATCCCACGGGCACGGCCGAGATGACCAAGTTCCGCTTCGTGTGGTTCGCCATGGACGACCCCACGGACACGGCCTATGTGGACATCATTTTCGACACACGTGTCAACGCCGTGGGTCAGCAGGAGCTTGCCGCGGCCACAACGGGTCTTGAGGTGTTCCCCAACCCTGCCACGGGTACGAACGTGACCTTGCGTTTCTCGGGCGCTCCTGTCAATGGCCAGGTGAACTGGACCCTTCACAACGCACTGGGTGCCATTGAGCTTCAGGGCAGCCTGCGCAATGGTCAAGGGGATGTGGTGTTGTCCTTGGACGGCCTCGCTGCTGGTGTGTATTTCGCCAGTGTGGTGCAGGGCGGTCGTGCGGTGGCCACACGACGTGTGGTGATCAGCCGCTAAGGCAGCGGTCTTCCCGTAACCAGGTGTTCGGCCAGCAAGGGTATGCCCTCGCTGGCCGAACGCATTAGGTGCCTTACCGGTCGGCCTTCGATGCGCACCGGGGCAGGGTCTATCAGGTATATTGGACAATGTGCGGGAGCAGCGTGCACCAATCCTGCGGCTGGGTACACTTGTAGTGATGTGCCCACTACGATCAGCAGGTCCGCTTGATGGACAATGGATGCTGCCAGGGGCATCAAGGGCACTTCCTCGCCGAACCACACGATGTGAGGTCGAAGTTGGGATCCCAGTGAACAACGGTCGCCCAGCCTCAGTGATGGGCCGTTCGATCGAACCACCAGGCCGGGATCGGCGGTACTGCGGGCCTTCATGATCTCGCCGTGCAGGTGCAGCACGCGCGTACTACCCGCACGCTCATGCAGGTTGTCGATATTCTGGGTCACCACGTCCACGTGGAAATGGGCCTCGAGGCCCGCCAGCGCCCGGTGTGCTGCATTGGGCTGTGCGTGAAGCACTTGGGCGCGTCGCTGATCGTAGAAATGCAGCACGAGCTCCGGGTCGCGTGCCCAAGCCTCGGGAGTGGCCACCTCCTCGATCCGGTATTCCTCCCACAGTCCATCGCTGTCGCGGAAGGTGCGCAGTCCGCTCTCGGCGCTGACCCCGGCTCCGCTCAGCACCACGAGACGCTTGCTTTCCATGGCCGTAAAGTAGGGGTGCCAGGAGGTGTGTTGTCATGGTGCCGGATCCGTTGCTTCCCTTATTTTCGTGCCCTTCGCGAAAACCCCAGCGCCCATAAGGCTACTTTACTCCCTTCGGAACAGACTATTTCAGCGGAAAGGGACAGGATGATCGACAGCCTGAGCGGGGAGCTATTGGAGCGCGGACAGGACCACGTGGTGTTGGACTGTGCCGGTGTGGGCTATTTGGTGCAATTGCCACAGAGCGCCATTGAACGTCTGCCTGCACAGGGCCGGGTCCGCTTGTTGGTGCACTATTCCGTGTCCGTGGATGTGCGCTCAGGTTCCAGTGAGCACCGCCTGTTCGGATTCCTGCATGCCGACGAGCGCAGGTTGTTCCGCCAGCTGATCGAGGTGCAGGGCGTGAGCGCAACGCTGGGACTGGCGATCATGGGGCAACGCAGCCCGCAGGACATCCACACGGCCATCCTTACCGGCGATGAATCGGTGCTGAAAGGCATCAAGGGCATCGGCCCGAAACTGGCCCAGCGGATCATCACCGATCTGCAAGGCAAGCTCGCCGGCACGGCGCTTCCTTCCACCGGAACTGCCACGGTCGGGGGCAATACACTGAAGGCGGAGGCGTTATCGGCACTGGTCTCCCTGGGCCTGGACCGCATGAAGGCGGAACGGGCGCTGCATGCCGTGATGCAGGAGCATGGGCCCCAACAACCTCGTCTCGAAGAACTGATCCGACTCACCCTCAAGAACCTCTGACCTCGTGACGGTGCTTCAACGCGCGCATGGCCTTGTCCATCTGGTCCTTACCGGATGGCCGCTTCGCGCGCTGTTGGTGCTGGCGGCGGTGGTGCTGGGCGTGGTGGAAGGCTTCGCATCGCCGTTCGGGTTGGAGTACATGCAGGTGGACAGCCCGCAGATCGAGCTGGTCTATCCCATCACCGATCCCGTGACCCCGGGTGCACCGCCGAGCGGTAGCATCAACCTGGAGGACCCCGAGAACATTGAGAACAACGTGGTCTACGACCCGGTCACGGGCCAGTACATCCTGGAGAGCACGGTGGGCGGGTCGTTCAACTACCGGCCGCCCATGAACATGTCGTTGGAGGAATACCTCAATTACGACATGTCGAAGGCCATGGACAACTATTGGCTGGACCGCGTGGAACAGGACAGCGAGAGCGCCCAAAAACGTCTCATCCCGGCGATCAAGGTGCGTGGCGAGATGTTCGACCGGATCTTCGGGGGCAACACCATCGATATCAAGCCCCGAGGCTCGGCCGAGGTCATTTTCGGGGTGAACGTGAGCAAGACCGAGAACCCCCGGATCCCGGTGGACCAGCGGCGCATCACCACCTTCAATTTCGACCAGCGCATCCAGATCAACCTGGTGGGCAACATCGGTGAGAAGCTGAAGATCAACACCAACTACAACACCCAGGCCACCTTCGATTTCGAGAACCAGGTGAAGCTGGACTACACCGGTTACGAGGACGAGATCATCCAGAAGTTCGAGGCGGGCAACGTGAGCCTGCCTTTGCGCGGAACGCTTATTCAAGGAAGCCAGAGCCTGTTCGGCTTGAAGACCCAGCTGAGGTTCGGGCGATTGACCGCAACGGCCATCTTCAGCCAGGAGAAGGGCCAGCGGCGAAATGTGCAGACCCAGGGCGGCGCCCAGACCACCAACTTCGACATCAAGGCCGACGAGTACGAGGCCAACAAGCACTACTTCCTCAGCTATTTCTTCCGCGACCAATACGAGAACGCGTTGCGCACACTGCCCTTGGTGAACGCGGGGGCACAGATCACCCGGGTGGAGGTGTGGGTGACCAACATGCGGCAGGACTTCCAGCAAACGCGGAACATCGTGGCCTTTACCGACCTTGGCGAGGATGCCAGTGCGCAGGCGGTGGCCGCAGGCCATGTGAGCGCGGACCTGGTGGCTTCCGGGCTGCTGGTGGACGCACCCGGCAGCGAGGCCCAGAACACGCAGAACTCCCTGTACGGACTTGTGAGCGCGAACGCTGGGATCCGCGGCTTCACGGGTGCCACCGGTGCATTGCAGGCCTTGGGCCTGGTGGCCGCACGGCACTTTGAGAAGGTGGAAAGTGCCCGCCTGCTCGGCCCCAACGAATACACCATCAATGGAAGGTTGGGATTCATCACGCTGAACCAATCGCTCAACAACGACGAGGTGCTGGCGGTGGCCTACCAGTACACCTTCAATGGACAGACCTATCAGGTGGGTGAGTTCTCCACCGATGGTGTGGCCCCTCCCGCGGCCCTGATGCTCAAATTGCTGCGGGCCTCCATCACCAACCCGCGCATACCGCTGTGGGACCTGATGATGAAGAACGTGTACTCACTGGGCGCCTTCCAGGTGAACCGCGAGAACTTCCGCCTGGAGCTCATCTACAACAACCCGGTGAGCGGTGTGGATATCAACTATGTCCCCCGCGCACCAGTGGACCAGATCCCCTTGCTGCAGACCTTGGGCATGGACCGGTTGGACCCCAACAACGCACCCAACCCCGATGGCTGGTTCGACTACATCGACGGGGCCGCCACCGTGGGCGGAACGATCAACTCGCAGAACGGACGCGTGTTCTTCCCGGTGCTGGAGCCCTTTGGCAGTTACCTGGACGCACAGCTCATCGGGCCCGACCCGAACAACCCCATACAACCCGAGCCCGTGCGACGCGCCATTGTCTACAGCGCGCTGTACGACAGCACCAAGGTGGCGGCCCAGAACCTGCCCGGTCTCAACCGCTTCAAACTGAAAGGCAGTTACCGGAGCGCAAGCAGTGATGTGATCTCGCTGAACAGCGTGAACATTCCGCAGGGCAGTGTGACCGTGACCGCGGGTGGCGTGCAGCTGGTGGAGAACCAGGACTACACGGTGGATTACAACCTCGGTCGTGTGCGCATCCTCAACCAGGGCATCCTGGAGAGCGGTACACCGGTGAACATCGCCCTGGAGAGCAACTCGCTCTTCAGCATACAGACCAAGACACTGGCCGGGGCGCGCTTCGACTACAACTTCAGCAAGGACCTGGTGGTGGGCGGCACCATCATGAACCTCTACGAACGTCCGTTGACCCAGAAGGTGAACGTGGGTGAGGAGCCCATTTCGAACACCGTGATCGGGCTGGACGGTAACTGGCAGACCAGCTCGCAATGGCTGACGGACATGGTGGACAAGCTGCCCTTCTACGCCACCAAGCAGGAGAGCAACTTCTCGGCCAGCATGGAAGGGGCCTACCTGATCCCCGGTCACAGCAGGGCGATCGGGCAGAACGGAACGAGCTACATCGATGACTTCGAAGGCAGTGTGAGCACCATCGATCTGCGCACGCAGAGCCTCTGGTTCCATGCGGCCACTCCATCGGGCCTGCCCGATCTGTTCCCCGAGGGCGACCGCATCAACGACCTCAGCAACGGGTTCCGTCGCGCACAGTTGGCCTGGTACGTCATCGACCCGCTCTTTTTCCGCAACAACAACCTGACTCCTCAGCACATTGCCAACGACCCGGCCATGCGGAGTGACAACCGCATGCGCGAGATCCTTGAGCAGGAGGTGTTCCCCAACCGCCAGCTGCCCGCGGGTACCCCGGCCAACATCCCGGTGCTCGACCTGACCTACTACCCGAGCGAACGCGGCCCCTACAACTATACCCCGGACCTGGACCCCAACGGCGACCTTTTCGATCCCACGGAGAACTGGGCGGGTATCACGCGGCGCATCACCACCACGGATTTCGAGAGCAGCAACATCGAGATCGTGCAGTTCTGGCTGATGGACCCCTTCTTCAACACCAGCAACAGCAACGGTGAACCGGCCAGCAACGAGAACTCGGTGAACAGTACGGGAGGTTACCTGTACATCGACCTGGGCAACATCAGCGAGGACATCCAGCGCGACGGAAGGAAGTTCTTCGAGAACGGACTGCCCAACAACCTGAGCGATGTTTCATCCCCCACGGAAGAGACCAATTGGGGCGTGGTACCCACCACCCAGAGCGTGGTGAACGCCTTCGCCCTTTCGCAGGAGAACAGCAACCGGTTCCAGGACGTGGGTCTCGATGGACTGGCAAGTGTGCAGACCGACGCCGCCCAGCGAAACGAACAGAGCTTCTTCGACGATTACCTCAATGCCCTTCCGCCCAGCGCCCGCCAGCGGTGGAACAACGACCCCAGCAACGACGATTACCACTTCTTCCGCGGCAGCGATTACGATAGCCAGCAGTTGGACATCCTGCAGCGCTACAAACGGTTCAACGCACCCGAGGGCAACTCCATTACCGACGAGGACAGCCCCGAGAGCTACCCCACGCAGCAGACCACCATTCCGAGCAGTGAGGACTTCAATCAGGACCAGAACCTCGCCGAGGCCGAGAGCTACTTCCACTACAAGGTGAGCCTGCTTCCCCAGGACATGGTGGTGGGCCGCAACTTCATCACCGACCGCATACGGGCCACGGCCAGCACGCCCGAAGGCGCCAAGGAAGTGTATTGGTACCAGTTCAAGGTACCCATCCGCATGCCCGAGCGCGCGGTGAACGGCATCCAGGATTTCCGGAGCATCCGTTTCATGCGCATGTACCTGCAGGGTTGGCAACAGGAAGTGACCCTGCGCTTTGCCCGTCTGGAGTTCGTGCGGGGCGAATGGCGCAAGTACCTGCAGACGTTGGAGACCCCGGGTGAGGTGCCCGGTGGCGACCCGGATCCCACGCTGTTCGAGGTGGCCGCGGTGAACATCGAGGAGAACGGCAACCGCACACCGATCAACTACGTGCTGCCGCCGGACATCAATACGGAGGTGGATGTGGCCAGCGCCAACCTGCGCAACCTGAACGAGCAGTCGTTGCAGATGAAGGTGTGCAACCTGCGTGACGGTGATGCACGGGCCGCCTTCCGCAACGTGAGCTTCGATATCCGCAGCTACAAGAAGTTGCGCATGTTCATCCACGCCGAAAGTTCAGACCCCTCGCAGCCCATTGCGTATGGCGATGCCACCGTGTTCGTTCGACTGGGCAACGACCTGGAGGCGAACTATTACGAGTACGAAGTGCCCGTGCAGCCCTCGGCCTTCTTCAACCGCGATCCGTACAGCGTATGGCCCGAAGCGAACAACATGGTGATCGAGTTCGCCAAGTTGAACGATCTGAAGATAAGGCGCGACCAGGAAGGCTTTGCGCGCAACCAGCGCTACATGGGCACCGAAGGCGACCGGCGGATCTTCGTGAAGGGGAGCCCGAACCTGAGCCAGATGAATACCATCATGATCGGGATCCGCAACCCGAAGAAGGACGGCGAGGAGTCGAACCCTTGGAACAACGACAACGGCCTTGCGAAGTGCCTGGAGGTGTGGGTGAACGAACTGCGCCTCACGGATTTCGATCAAAGTGGAGGCTGGGCGGCCCTGGCGCGCATGAACGCGCAACTGGCCGATCTCGGGAACGTGAGCGTGGCGGGCAACTACAGCACCCCGTTCTGGGGCAGCATCGACAAACGCGTGAGCGAGCGCCAGCGCGAAACGAAGTACGGCGTGGACGTGGCCGCCAACCTGGAACTGGGCAAGTTCCTGCCCGAAAGCACCAACGTGCGCATCCCCATGTACGTGGGCTATTCCGAGCAGGTCAGCAACCCCCAGTTCGATCCGCTCAACCCGGACATCGAGTTCAACGAGGCCACGCGAACATTGACACCCGCGGAACGCAGGGAACGCCTGAAGGAATCGCGAACCTACACCCGACGAAGAAGCCTGAACTTCACCAACGTACGGAAGGACAGGGGCCAGGGCAGCAGTGGCAAGGAGCACCTGTGGGACGTGGAGAACCTGAGCCTGACCTATGCCTATTCGGACCAGGAATACTTCGATGTGAACACCGCCTTTGAGAACACGCGTACCTACCGGGGCTCGCTGGCCTACATCCACAATCCACGGCCGGTGGTGGTGGAGCCCTTCAAGGGCATTGGTTTCGTGGACAAGAGCAAATGGCTGAAGCTCGTGCGCGACTTCAATTTCAACATCGGCTTCAAGCAGGTGTCGGTGCGGACCTCCATTGACCGCATGTACCTGGAGCGCCAGGTGCGGCCGAACCCCGACATCGAAACGCTCCCGCCGAGGGCCACCTACAACAAGAACTTCAACTGGAACAGCCAGTACGGGTTCCGCTACGAGATCACGAAGTCGCTGAAGCTGGATTTCAACGCGAACAACATGGCGGTGATCGGCGAAACGCCAGGTCGCGTGAACCCCAAGTACCAGGACGAGTATGACCTGTGGAAGGACAGTGTGCTCACGAGCATCACGAACTGGGGCGAGGTCACCCGCTACGACCATACGGTGACCCTGAACTACACCCTGCCACTGGACAAGTTCCCCCTTACGGACTGGATCACCGCGAACACGGCCTATACCGCAGGCTACCAGTGGGACCGTGCACCGTTCACGCAGGATTCGCTCGGTGCCGTGGTGCAGAACTCGCAGAACATCAGCTTCAACGGACAGTTGAACTTCGTGAACCTGTACAACAAGTCGAAGTACCTCAAGAAGATCAACGACAAGGGGCGTTCGCGGCCCGGCGCCAAGCCCCAGAACGCCGCGAAGCCGACCGACCCGGCCGCCAAGCCGGACCCGGACAACAAGCAGGGTTCCAAGATCAATGTGCTGGAGGGTGCTGCCCGATTGCTGATGATGATCCGCACCGGCACCTTCACCTACAGCCAGAACTCCGGCACCCTGCTGCCCGGTTATGACCGCAAGACGAACATCATCGGTATGGATGATTTCGGGGCGCCGGGGTTCGGGTTCGTCCTGGGCCAGCAGAACCACAACCTGAGCGGTGACCCGGTCCGCGATTTCGCCCGAACGGCCGCAAGCAACGGCTGGCTGGTGGAGACCCCGTCCATCTTCACCCAATACGCCACCGGTCGCACCGAGACGATCAACGCACGGCTCTCGCTGGAGCCCTTCCGGGGCATGCGGGTGGACATCAGCGCCAACCGGACCATCGCGGAGAACAGTGTCTCCTTCTTCCGCTGGAATGATGATCTGGGCGACTATGTGAACGACAGTCCGCAGGAGACCGGCAACTTCAGCATTACCATGCTGAACTGGCGCACGGCCTTTGCCCGCAACGATGGCAACAGCTACGCCAACCCGAACTTCGAGGAATTGCTGGCCAACCGACCGGTGATCAGCCAGCGCTTGGGCGCCACCACCGAGGGTTCCCTGCTGGATGTCGAAACGGGCTACTTCACCGGTTATGGCGCCACCAACCAGGATGTCGTTATCCCGGCGTTCATTGCGGCCTACACAGGACGTGATGCGGCCTCGGTGAACCTCAACCCCTTCAAGCAGGCCCCGGCACCCAACTGGGACATCACCTACGATGGCCTCACCAAGCTGCCCTTGATCGGTAAATGGTTCCGCACTTTCACCTTAAAGAACAGCTACCGCTCCACCTTCAACATCTCGAACTTCCAGACCAACATGCTTTACGTCCCGGGTGGTGCCGAGGTGGACGCCGCAGGCAACTTCATTCCGGAGCGCCAGATCACAGTGGTCACCATCCAGGAGGTCATGCGACCGCTGCTGGGCATCGATGCCACCTTGAAGAACAGCCTGCTGGCCAAGTTCGAATACAACCGCGACCGCAACCTCAGCCTCAGCCTTACCAACTACCAGGTCACGGAGATCGCCGGTGTGGAGTATGTGATCGGCACCGGCTATCGCTTCAAGAAGGTGAAGTTCCCCTTCGCTTTCGGAGGCAAGAAGCCCGACAGCGACCTCAATCTGCGCATCGACCTGAGCATGCGCGACAACCTCACCGTGATCCGCAAAATGGAGGAACTGCAGAACCAGGTCACTGCCGGCCAGCGTATTCTCTCCATCAAGACCAGCGCGGACTACGTGCTGAACCAGCGCCTCAACGTGCGGGCCTTCTATGAGCGTGTGGTGAACACGCCGGTGATCTCGACCTCCTTCCCCTCGGCCAATTCCAGTATGGGGATCAGCCTGCGCTTCACGTTGACCCAATAAGCAACGGGATCATTCTACATTTGGCCGCTACCAGCACACCAACAGCCATGAACATTCCGCAGGAACTGCGCTACACCAAGGACCACGAGTGGGTCCGTGTCGAAGGCAACGAGGCCACCGTGGGTATCACCGACTTTGCCCAGAGCGAGCTCGGTGATATCGTGTTCGTTGACATCGGCACCGAAGGACAGGAACTGGCCCACGAGGCCGTGTTCGGCACCGTGGAGGCGGTGAAGACCGTGAGCGACCTGTTCATGCCCGTGAGCGGCACCGTGCTTGAGGTGAACCCCGGCCTGGCGGATGATCCCGCAGCCGTGAACAGCGACCCCTACGGCAAAGGCTGGATGGTGCGCGTCAAACTGAGCGATCCTGCCGAGGTGGAGAGCCTGCTCACCGCCGAGCAGTACGCCGCACAAGTGGGCGCCTGATCCCGTGCGCGCCATGCGCGGCCTGCGTCCGGCCATCGCTTGGGCCCTGCTGATCCTGGTGTTGTGCCTGATGCCCGGCGAGGCAGTGCCTTCCTGGGACTGGACGGACCTGCTCAACCTCGACAAGCCCGTGCATGCCGTTCTGTTCGGTGTGCTGCTGGTGCTGCTGGTGCAGGGGTTCCGGACGGCCCGTGCTGAGGCCTTTCGTCCGGCAAGGCCATTGTTGGTCGCCTTCGTACTAACGGTGGCCTATGGTGCGTTGACCGAGTGGATGCAGCAGTTGGAGGCACTTGGGCGGCACGGGGACCTGAACGACCTGGTGGCGAATACCGTGGGTGCCCTGCTGGGGATGATCTACCTGCGGTGGCAATTGAACAGGCAACGGGCCCGGGAAATGGAACGGGTTGTATAGCTTTGAACCTTGAAACCCCTCGCGGGTACCGAAGAAAAAAGGAACCATGGAAGCCAAGAAGAATCCCGAGGCCGATCTTGAACGGCGCAAGTCAAGCTTCATGCTCATCGGCCTGCTCACCGCACTGGCCATAACGCTGGTGGCATTCGAGTGGACCGCCTTCGAAGAGAAGTTGACCGAGATGGGCAAGCTCCAGCTCGACCTTCTGGAAGAGGAAGTGATCCCGCCGAGCGCCACCCCGCCCCCGCCCCCGCCCCCCCCGCCCGCACCCACCACGGTGATCGAGATCGTGGAGGATGACGAGAAAGTGGAGGAGGTGGAACAGCTCGATAACGAAGTGAAGGAGGACACCAAGGTGGAGGTGGTTCAGCGCCAGGAGGAAGCGGTGGAAGAGGAGCAGATCTTCACCATCGTGGAGGAAATGCCCAGCTTCCAGGGCGGTGAGGCCGAGCTCTTCAAGTACCTGGGCAAGGCCATCAAATACCCCCAGATGGCCCAGGAATCCGGCATCTCCGGTGTGGTGTACGTGACCTTCGTGGTGGACAAGGACGGCAAGATCCGCGATGCCAAGGTGCTGCGTGGCATCGGTGGAGGATGCGATGAGGAGGCCATCCGCGTGGTGAAGGCCATGCCCGCCTGGAAGCCCGGCAAGCAGCGTGGCAAGCCCGTTACCGTGCAGTACAACCTGCCCATTCGCTTCACGCTGAAGTAAGCACACAACGATCCCATGCGTGAAAGGCCCGCCCCGTGCGGGCCTTTCCTTTGCGGGATATCTTTGGAACGTTCCGCCCAGCGGGACCTGCTGCCATGGCCGTGAAGACCCCTGTTCGCCCCACTGTCCCCCAGCCACGCACCACGCCCACCATCGACCAGGTGGGTATCGAAGAGCGTGTGGCCCGCATCAAGACGCGGAGCATCAAGAAGGAGACCAAGGTGCAGGGCATGAAGCTCGCCCTCAGCATGATCGACCTGACCACGCTGGAAGGAGCCGACACGCCGAGCAAGGTGCAGCAGATGTGCTTCAAGGCCATGCACCCGCACGACAGTCTTCCTGGCCTGCCCACGGTGGCGGCCGTGTGCGTGTATCCTTCCTTGGTGAAAGTGGCGAAGAAGGCCCTCGGCGATAGCGGGGTGAAAGTGGCTTCCGTTTCAACTGCATTCCCGAGCGGCCAGGCCCCGCGCAACGTGAAGATCGCCGATACCAAGTTCGCCGTGAGCGAAGGTGCCGACGAGATCGACATGGTCATCAGTCGCGGCAGGTTCCACAGCGGCGACCACAACTTCGTCTTCGACGAGATCGCCGCTATCAAGGAGGCCTGCGGCGATGCCCGTTTGAAGGTGATCCTGGAGACCGGCGAGCTGGGCACCTACGACAAAGTGCGCCTCGCCAGCGACATCGCCATCGCGGCCGGCGCCGACTTCATCAAGACCAGCACGGGCAAGATCAATCCCGCCGCCACCATGGAGGTGACGCTGGTGATGCTGCACGCCATCCGCGACCACTACCTGCGCACCGGACAGATGATCGCCATGAAGCCCGCCGGTGGCATCCGTGCCAGCAAGCAGGCGCTTCACTATTTGATGATGGTGAAGGAGGAACTCGGTCCTGAGTGGCTGGATCCGCACTGGTTCCGCTTCGGCGCCAGCAGCCTGGCCAACGACATCCTGATGCAGTTGCAGAAGGAGGCCGACGGGCACTACCAGAGCGGGGACTACTTCAGCATCGATTAGCGCACCTTCCAGCGACCGCGTTCCGTTCCCATGGACAGCATCACCCTCACCCGCCCGGACGACTGGCACATCCACCTGCGGGATGGAGGCGCCCTGGCCACCACCGTACCGCATGCCGCCCGCTATATGGGTCGGGCAATCGTCATGCCCAACCTGAAGCCGCCGGTCACCACGGTGAAGGACGCGATCGCCTACCGCGAACGGATCATGGCCGCTGTGCCCGCAGGCAGCTCGTTCCAGCCCTTGATGACGCTGTACCTCACGGACCGCACCGCACCGGCAGAGATCGCCTTGGCGAAGGAGAGCGGAGTGGTGACCGCCGTGAAGCTCTATCCCGCCGGTGCCACCACCAACTCGGATTCAGGTGTCACGGCCCTGGAACACTGTTTCCCGGCGTTGGAGGCCATGCAGAAGCACGACCTCCCGCTGCTCATCCACGGCGAGGTCACCGATGCGCACATCGACATCTTCGACCGGGAGAAGGTCTTCCTGGACCGGCACCTGGCGCCGATCATCCAGCGCTTCCCGGAGCTCCGCATCGTGTTGGAGCACATCACCACGCGGGATGCCGCCCAGTTCGTGGAGGCTGCTTCACCAAAGGTGGGTGCCACCATCACCGCGCACCACCTGTTGCTGGACCGCAACGATATGCTGGCCGGCGGCATCCGTCCGCACCTGTACTGCCTGCCCATCCTGAAGCGCGGCACGCACCGCGAGGCCCTGGTGGCGGCGGCCACGAGCGGCAACCCCAAGTACTTCCTGGGCACCGACAGCGCGCCCCACGCCCGGCCCACGAAGGAGACCGCCTGTGGCTGTGCGGGCATCTACACGGCGCACGCGGCCATCGAACTATATGCCGAGGTCTTCGATCGCGCCGGGGCATTGGACAAGCTGGAGGCCTTCGCCAGCTTCCACGGCCCCGATCACTACAAACTGCCCAGGAACACGGATCGCATCACGCTGACGCGCCGCGAGGTATCCGTACCCGCCACCTTCCCGTTCGATGGGGAGGAGCTGGTGCCCTTCCGAGCGGGGGGCACGGTGGGGTGGAGCGTGGAGGTGGGTTGAGGCTGTTCACCGGGAGCTCCGTCCTGCGTCCAGCAGGCCTCATCCCTTGGCAGCCATGCGCCAGCCATGCAGTTCGCGTGCCGGTCCTTTCGCATTCAATCCAACACGATGCGCACCGTGCGCGCGCGTTGTGCCGTGCGCACGTTGAGCACATACGCGCCGGGGGTGAGCCCGTTGCGCTCCAGCTCGTACCGCTGCGCATTGATGGTGCCCGAGCGCACCAGCCGTCCGGTGGCATCATGCAGTTCGAATGCGCGCAGCGGGTCGCCGTCGCTCACGATGGTGAGCCGGTCCGTCATGGGGTTGGGGAAGGCGCTCACGGAGGAGGTGCCGGAAGTTTCGTCGATGCCCACCGTCAGCGCCAACGAAGCTGCATCGCCCACAGTGAATTCGCGGAAGCCATCGAAGGAGAGGCCGGTCTGTGTGTAGGGGCCGCTTCCCTGCGCAGGTGCGAATGGATCGACCACCACCCAGGCGAGCCCGTCATAGGCAAGTGCTGCGCAGGCGTTCCGGTCAAAGGATGTTCCCTCGTCCGCAGCGTTCCATTGGAAGGTGAGCTGTGCGTTGTTGCCCCCGGGCGTTTCCTCTGTGATCACCCACGTGTTGAGCAGGTTGTGCTGGGTGACCGGTATGCCGGTGGCCACACCGGGCTGGTCGTATGCGGTGCTCACGGCGTTGATCACCCGTGCAGTGAAGTTCTCTGCGGGACCGGTCACGAAGTCCATGGTCACAGGCAGGTACGAGGTGGCCGTTCCCACCGCGAACAGGTGAGTGGTGCCGTTCACCGCGCGCTTCAAGCCACCGGTGCCAGCCGTGAGCACGTAGCTGGAGGCGCCGCCACCAACGAGGCTGTTGGACGCCACGCGCGGCAGGTAGAGGTCATGGTCGCCCGCGACGATCCGGCCCGCAGTGAGCGTGAGCACTGAATCCACGCGGTGATCGCTACCGAGGGTGAGGTCGGCCGTGCCGTTCATGCGGAGGTAGTGGATGTGGCCCGCGCCACTGAGGGCCGATCCATCGGGGCCTTGGATCACGGCGTTCGGCGCGATGATGGCCCCGTCGTTCACGATCGTGGCCCCGGCGAAGCGCAGGTCGATGTCGGCGTCGAGGGTCGCATCCGCCAGGATGTTGAAGGTGCCCGCGCAAGGGCCGAAGCTGCCGTTGCTGAAGTAGGTGACACCGTCCAACGCATTGAACACGCCACCGGCCTGGTTGACGAACGCCGTGCTCCAGAAGCTGAACTGAACGGATCCGTTGTTCTTGTTGATGGTGCCTGCGTTGTTGAGGTTGGTGAAGGTCCAGCCCAAGTCGTTGTCATCCCAGCCGTTCAGGTTGAGCGTGCCGCCGGGCAGGTTGTTGAACACGTTCGGGCCGGAACCATTGCTGTGGGTACGCCCGCTCTGCATGGTCCATGTGCCCTCGTTGTTGATCGTGCCGTTGAGGAAGGCGAAGCCATTGGTGCTGGCTGTCGCGCCTGCGGAGAGATGCAGGAGCCCATCCGAGTTCACATACCCGTTGGTGAGGTTGAAGACCCCGCCCGGAGGGATGGACACCTCGGCCGGTCCGGTGAAGTTGCCTTGCGTAAGGTCATACTGCTGCACGGTCAGGGGTTGCTCCACATCGATGGTGCCATTGGTCTGGGTGATCAGGGGCAGATCATCGCAGGTGCTGCCTGCGTTGAGGTTCAATGTGCCGTATTCGACGATCAGGTGGGGCAGATCGTTGAGGGAGCCGCCGGCGCTGTTGGTGAAGGTGCCATCCGAAAGGCGCAGTGCCGAACCCGAATCGAAGGCGAAGACCCCCGAATTCGTGATGGTCCCACTGCTCTGCTTCAAGCTGCCACCGTTCACGTTCACGGTGCCGCTGTTGTTGAGCGTTGCCACCCACCAGGTGAACTCCGCGGGGCTGTTGTTCTGCTCGATCGTGCCCGCGTTGTTCACGGTGATGAAGGAGAGGCCCAATGCCGGATCATCCCAGCCGTTCAGTGCGAGCACACCGCCGCTCAGGTTGTTGAAGACCTGTGCGCCACCGCCCGTCGATGTCAGGCGTCCGTTGAGCATCGTCCAGGTGCCGGCGTTGTTCACGGTGCCACCGAGGTAGAAGGTACCCGAACTGCTCGCGGATCCTCCGCTCTGGATCTCCAGCACGGCATCCGAGCCGATGTAGCCGGTCGAGCAGCTGAACACGCCTCCGCTGGCCACCACAATGGACCCCGGACCGTTCAGGTAATTGGTGGAATGCAGCAACGTGCCGTTGATGAGCAGGTCGATGCCTTGGCCGTCCTGCACGTTCAAGCTCGCGAACAGGCCGGTGCTCAAGGTACCGCCGAGGTCCACCACGGTCTGGTCAATGGTCAGGTTGCCGGGCGACAGCGTGACGGAATGTCCAGTGCGGATGGTGATGACGCCGCTGGCAAGCGAAGGCGCGAACGCTGCAGCGACCCAGGTGCCGGCGGTATAGCGCTGCCAGGTGGCCGCGTTGCCCCAATCGCCCGAGGCGGCGCTTCGGTAGTCATCATTGTTCTGTGCAACGGCCTGGTCAGCGGCCAGGGAAGCGAGGAGCGTGATCGTGCAGAGGGTGCGGAAGTGACGGCGCATCGGGGAGCAGGGGTTGATGCCGGCAAAGCTCCGTCGTCACCAGCACCTTCACCATAACATGTTCGTGGAGGGGGGGTCTGCCTACCGCTCGTACAACTTATTCAGCGCCTCCGTGCGGCTGTGCACCTGGAGCTTGTTGTAGATGGCGCGGATGTAAGTGCGCACCGTTTCGATGCTGAGGCCGAGCCGGTCCGCGATCTCCTTGTAGGGATACCCTTCGGCGAGCAGCTGCACGAGTTCGTTCTCACGAGGGGTGAGGCTCTTCATCAAGGCTACGTTCACCTGCTTCTGTTGCACGCTGGCCACCACCATGCGCGCGATGGCGAGCGACATGGGCGACCCGCCCCGGTGGATGTCCTGGATCGCCTGTACGATCTCGGGCGGTGTCGCTGATTTCAGCAGATACCCTGTTGCGCCGGCCACCAGCGCATTGAAGAGATGCACGTTGTCCTCGAACACGGTGATCACGAGGAACTGCAGCTGCGGTCGTTTCGGTTTGCATTGGGCGATGCACTCAATGCCGCTTTGCCCGGTCAGGTGGATATCGGTGAGCACCACGTCGAGGTCCTCCAACCGCTCAGGCCGGGCCAGAAAGGCCTCCACGCTGGGGTAGCTGCCCCGCAGGTCCAGGTCCGCGCCATCGCACACGGCCTCCTCGAACGCGATGCGCATGTCGCGATCGTCCTCGATGATGGCTATACGGATGGGCATGGCAGCGAAGGTATCGGCATGGTTCAGGCCACTGAATCACATGTTCGTGGAGGGTGCGGGCGCGGTGAAGAGGACCTCCGTACCACTGGCTCCGCTGTTCACCTGCACCTCGCCATGCACCGCTTCCGCACGTTTGCGGAAGTTCATGAGGCCATTGGCTCCCTCACGCACCGTGGTGGGGTCGAAGCCGCGGCCATTGTCCTTCACTCGGAGCGCCAGTCGATCATGCTGCAGGTCAAGCGATACCTCAATGATATTGGCACCGCTGTGCTTCAAGGCATTGTTCACTGCTTCCTTCATGGTCAGCAACACGTTGCGCTTCAGCTCCGGGCCGATGATCCGATCACGGTGCGCAGCGGCGCAGTGCAGGTCCAAGATCAGCTGTATGTCCAGGTGCTCGAACTGTTTGGCCAGCATGCTCCGGATGTAGGCGATGAAGGACCCATAGCTATCGTTGCGGGGGTCCACGGTCCAGACGATCTCGCCCAGCTCCTGCACCAGTTCCGTGCTGGCCTGGGAGATACGCTGCGCCTGTTGCGGATCGCCGCCGAGCTTGCGGGTCATCAGCATGATGCGGGTAAGCCCACTGCCGATACCGTCGTGGATGTCGCGGGAGATGCGCATGCGGACCCGTTCGACCTCGCGTTCCTTCTCCACCACCTGGAGCTTCCGCAGGTAGCGCGCGGCCAGCACCTTCCGGGTCAGCAGGCTCACCATCGCAACCCCGAGCACCACCAGCCCAAGGCGTGCCCACCAGGAGGCCCACCACGGTGTGGCCACGCTGAACACGGCTTCGGTGAAGACCGGCAGGAACGAAGGGCCCTCTGCCCGCAATTGGAACGTGTAGTCGCCGGGTGCAAGTCCGATGAGGTCCGTGCGCCGTTGATCGTCCATCGGCGTCCACGGCTGTGCCGTGCCATTCCGTATCAAGCGATAGGCGTAGGTGATGGTGTTCCCGTCAAGCAGCGCGACACAACCATAGGTGATGGTCAGCCTGTTCTGATGAAAGGGGAGCTCCACGGCCACGCCTTGCGAAAAGGCTTCCGTGAGGTCCTTGTCGTTCGCCCGAACGCTACGCAGAAGGAGGTTGCGTGGCGCAGTGAAGGGCTCGAAGCTGCCGGGACAACGGACCACGCCGTTTCCCGTGAGCACGACGTCGCCGTTCGTGGTGGTCGCCAGTTCACCCGTCATGCGCGATGGCACACCGATCAATTCGTTCAAGGGGTGGAGCAGGTCGCTGCGGGCATCCAGCAGGAACGCGCCACGATCGGAGCTGAGCCACACACGCCCCTGACCGTCGCAGGTCGCATCCTGCAGCACCGGACGATCGGGCAGGTACCAGCGGCGACGTGTGCGCCAGGCCGTTCCCGAAGCGCCACGTTCCAAGCGCCAGATCCCCATGCTGCGGGTATACATGATCAGGTCCCCGGAGGGGATCGCGATCGCGCCTTCCACGTCCCCCATCTGCTGTCGGTCGGTAAGTTGAAGGGTGAGGGTGACCAGGTCGTTCACGTCGATGACCACCGGGGCTCCCATTCGCCGTGTGGCGAGCATGTGGCCGCTGTCCAGCTGCGTGATCGAGATGAGGTCCGCCATGGTCGCGTCCTCGGGCATGGGCACAACGACCGTGCGGTGATCCGTCGGCTCATGGCGGAGCAAGCCATGCGTGCTGGTGATCAACCAAAGCCGGCCCCGCGCATCTTCCGCCTGGTCCAGGATGTACGGATAGGGATCCTCTTCTCCGCCATCGGGCGTCAGTGGTACCTCCTGCAGGGTGCCGCTTCCGGGCACATGCAGCCACAGCCCTTTCGTGGCGCCCACCCACACGTGGCCCCTGGCAGGGCCATGCTGCGACACCATCAGCTTGAACGGTTCGAACATAGTGCTCCGCGTTGGGAACCTGATCTCCTCACGCACGCGTCCCTTCCTGTCCGTGCGCATCAGCTTGCGGTCCGTGTAGAACCGGACCGCCCAGTAACCATCGTCCTCCAACGTGCCGGCCACATGAATGCTGCCCTTCGGGTCCAACCCGCTGAGGACCTCCACGTCGGCGGCCGGCGGCGCTGCGAGCAGGAGCTTGCCGATGGAGCCGATGTAGGCTTTTCCCCGATCGACCAGCAGGCCGAGCGACACGGGGGCCTGGGGTGCGGTCGTGAAGCGCTGCCCATCGAACAGGCGCAGGGTATCATCCATGCTCAGCAACCAACTGCCAGGCCCCATCTGGACCACGTCGCGAACGATGTTCCGCAGCCCGTCGAGCGGAAGGTGCAGATAGTGGGCGGTGAACGTGCCGGTGGGGATGTTGAACCGGAGCAGGCCCAGTCCCCAGCTCGTGCACCACAACGTGTTCGGGTCGTATTGGTCCGGCACCAGGTCCAGCAGGAGCACCTTGTTCGGATCCTGCCCGAGGGGTGCGCAATGGTAGATGCGTTCCTGTCCGGTGTTCGGGTCCCGTTGGCGCACGGCATTGCGGTCGGCATACCACAAGTGCCCGTCCGGAGCCTCCCAGCCACCCACAGGCCGTCGGGGATCGCCCTGCGGGTGCTTCGCCGCGCGGAATGCCGTATCGCCGTTGGCCAGATGATACAGGCCTCCCCGCCCCATGAAGGCCCAAAGCCCGGTGCTGGAAGGGCTCAGCGAAAGGCATTCGATCGGTATGGACGAGCCGTCGTCGCGCACAGTGGGCATCCGGTCGCGCTCGCCGGTGAGGGCGTTCACACGGAAGATGCCCTTTGGCGTGGCGGCCCAGACCCATCCGTCCGCCGTCGCGAGCACGTCGTACATGGCATCGCTGGGGATCGAACGGGGATCCGCCGGGTCGCTCTCGTAACGTTCCAAGGCACCTCCATCGAAGCGCAACAGCCCACGGTCCGTTCCCAACCACAGCGCGCCCTTGGGGTCCATGGCGAGCGCACGGATGCGCTCATCGTCCAAGCCGGGCACCGGAAGGTCCACAACACGGAGCTCCTGCCCCAGGACCGTACTGCCCATGGCCAAGGCCAACTGAAGCCAACAGCATCGCGCGCGTGTTCGGATGGTGTGGAACATGGTCGTGACCAAGATAGTGCGGTGCGATCGTGTCCTTCAACATCAGGCATCCGCAGGGGCAGGGAGATCCTGCACCACCTGAGGAGGGTGAAGTACGCCCGCGAAGTGGAATGGCAGCACAACGATCACCTGGGACGATCATCGACTGAACCCGCGGCAGACAGTACGTGCACACCACATCGGCCCGACCGGTCCTTCCGCAGTTGCGGAGAGCGGACAGGATGCGATCACCCTGTACCCGAACCCTTCCACCGGTACGGTACATGTGGGTGGTTTCGCCGGAAGCACACAATGGCAGGTGCGTTCCACTGATGGCCGCCTACTGGACCAAGGCACGATGTCCGGCAACAGTGCGCAATTGGAATTCGATGCGCTGGCCACTTGAGCGAATTGGCTTGCCTTGCAGAACAACGGTGTTCGCACTGTGCTGCGCGCTGTGATCATGCGATAGCGTGGCATCAACCACGCGGTAAGCCCAACCTGCGCGAACTGCGATCCCGGTCGGATCGTCCAGCGGCCGGGGTGGCCTTTACTTGAATGGACCTATGCTTCGTTCAGCTTCAGCGCTCACGATCCAGTTGCGCATGACCATGAAGCACGAGAACATCCCGTTCATCGCCCTGCCCCTGCTGACCGGGCAGCACGTGAGCGCCCAACAACCCCGCTCGAGCTTGGTGCGCAGGCCGGGCCCGGCCTCTCCTGGCTCCGTGATAACGATGCCATCGACAGGACCGATGCCCTCCCCGGGGACCAGCCGCAGGGCTCACGTTCCAATACGACCTGTCGGAGCGTTCCGGCATCCGCCTCGGCGCCGTCGACCAGCTTAAGGGAATGCGCGATAAGGTGATCTTCACCGACGTGGTCTGCTCGGGGCTCGCCTTATGCAGGCGAAGGGAACCTTGGCACATAACTTGCCTGCCGCACGCCCGGCCCACCAAGGAGACGGCCTGCGGCTGTGCGGGCATCTATACGGCACACGCGGCCATCGAACTGTATGTAGAGGTCTTCGATCGCGCAGGGGCATTGGACAAGCCCGACGCTTTCGCCAGTTTCCATGGACCGGACCATTACCAGCTGCCGCGCAACACCGATCGCATCACGCTCACACGCCGCGAATGGCCTGTGCCCGATGCGTTCCCCTTCGATGGGGATACGGTGGTGCCCTTCCGAGCAGGCGCCTCGGTGGCTTGGAGCACTGAGGCCGCGCGTATTGCTGCAGGCGTCTGATCGCCCGCACAACAACCCCGCCAAGCGTGTACTGACCCTGCTGGTTCCGCTTCGGCGCCGCAGCCTCGCGAACCTAAAGGCCGGAGGTAGGCGACATCCTGATGCAATTCCAGAAGGAGGCCGACGGGCACTACCAGAGCGGGGATCACTTCAGCATCGATCGACCCGCCCCCCCGGAAATTCGAGACCCGGTCGGTCTGGATGGACCGCCGGGCCTCGGGACGGGGGAGATCAATTGCTTTTGCTCCGGTGCGATCGTCAACCCCGCCATTATCATGGGTCGAGCAGGGTGTTCAACCCCAGCAAGCACGTCATGCACAGTATCAATGCCACCCACCAAATGATGGTGTTGATCGGTGTCCCACGCCATTGACGTTCGGCTCGTGTTTCTTGCTTGGTCATGGGCGCCGGTATGGCAGCAAAGGTCCCGCGCTGGAAAGGCCTTGAACAGGTGATTTTTCACAGGGTGTACCCACGTGTTTTTCACAGGGTAGGCGTCTGTTGCCCGTGTTTTCGACTTGGCGCCGGTGCGGGTGGTGAAGCGGTAGGAGCACCTGCTGGCCCCGAGCTAGCTTCGGCGCATGGCCAAGAAGAAGCCTCTCGACTGGGCCTTCGCCCCCGGATCCAAGGACTACGTCCGTACTGCTTAAGTCATGGGATGGTTCGGTGGCCGCGATAAGCTCAAGACAGCTGAAGAACGAAAGCGGCAGAGCATGCTTCGCCTACGCTCGCTCGGAATTCCGGTCATCGACCATCTGCCGGTGATCGAAGAAGAAAGTGAGGTACGGATCCGGACGGCACAAGAGATCGCCGCACGCATCCTGGTCCTGGCCCATTTGAATCTCGTTGCCGAGGTGCCGAAGGAACGAGCCGAGGTGGTCAAGTTCCTGAAAGAGACCGGACTTTGGCGGACTGCTTCTCCACAGGAGCAGGACCAGTTCGGTCGAAAGCTCGCCAAGCAGGAGGCAATAGATATTAGCTGGCGTACCGAGTGCATTTGGGTCATGTTATGGGCGATCGGCAAGTTCCCGTCGATCGAATTGCCCACCAAGGAGGTGCAGGTCGATGAGGTGATCGAGTTCATTCCCGAGTTGACATCGGACCCCACCGATTTCGTTCGAATAGCCAAGCTGCGTCCGGTGTCGGAGGTCCTGGACTTTGCCGACCTCACCTATCGCCTCCATTGGGCTGCTCGGCAGGAGGATCTGGACGGTCAACAACGAACGCCATTGATCCTTAGTGCCGTCCGTGAACAACACTACGCCTTCAATTGGATCACATACTATGCCGACGAATGGGATGAGGTGACGACCGACACCTGAGCCCTTCACGCGGAACGGACTCTCTACCTTCGCTAACCATGGCAACGAAGAAGCAAGCGTTCGACTGGGCTCTCGCCCCAGCCCCCGAATCCAAGGACCACTTCACCCTGAAGAGCGAGTACGACCTCTTCATCGGCGGCAAGTGGCAGAAGCCGAAGAGCGGTAAGTACTTCGACACCATCAACCCCGCCAACGAGCAGAAGATCGCGCGCATCGCCGAAGCCAACGCGGCCGATGTGGACGCCGCCGTGAAGGCCGCGCGCAAGGCCTACGACAATGTGTGGAGCAGGATGCCCGCCGCCGAACGCGCCAAGTACATCTACCGCATCGCCCGCCTGCTGCAGGAGAAAGCCCGCCAGTTCGCCGTGGTCGAAAGCATGGACGGCGGCAAGGCCATCCGTGAAAGCCGCGATGTGGACGTGCCGCTCGCCGCCGCGCACTTCTTCTACTACGCCGGTTGGGCCGACAAGCTCGGCTACGCCTTCCCGGGCAAAACACCGAGCGCATTGGGCGTCGCGGGGCAGATCATCCCGTGGAACTTCCCGCTGCTCATGGCCGCGTGGAAGATCGCGCCCGCGCTGGCCTGCGGCAACACCGTGGTGCTGAAGCCCGCCGAGACCACACCGCTCACCTCATTGCTGCTCGCCGAGCTCATCCAGGAAGCCGAACTGCCCGATGGCGTCGTCAACATCATCACCGGTGCGGGGGCCACGGGCGCGGCGCTCGTCAACCATCCGGGCATCGACAAGATCGCCTTCACCGGCAGCACCGGCGTAGGCAAGCTCATCCAGAAGAGCATCGCGGGCACCGGCAAGAAGGCCACGCTCGAGCTCGGCGGCAAGGCGGCCAACATCATCTTCGCCGACGCCACCATCGACCAGGCCGTCGAAGGCATCATCAACGGCATCTACTTCAACCAGGGCCACGTGTGCTGCGCCGGCAGCCGCCTCTTCGTGGAGGAAAGCGTGCACGACGAAGTGATCCGCAAGCTCAAGCACCGCATGCGCTCCCTCGTCGTGGGCGATCCGCTCGATAAGAACACCGACATCGGCGCCATCAACAGCAAGGAGCAACTGGCCACCATCAACCGCTATCTCAAGATCGGCGTAGCCGATGGAGCGGAGATGTACTCGCCGACTTGCGACTTGCCGACTCGCGGCTTTTGGTGCCGCCCCACGCTCTTCCTCAACGTGGCGCAGAGCGCGCGCATCGCGCAGGAGGAGATCTTCGGTCCCGTGCTCGCCGTGCAGACCTTCCGCACCGTGGACGAGGTGATCCAGAAAGCCAACAACACCCCCTACGGCCTCAGCGCCGGCGTGTGGACGGACAAGGGCAGCAAGATCTTCAACCTCACCAGCAAGTTGCGCGCGGGCGTCATCTGGGCCAACACCTACAACAAGTTCGATCCCACCTCACCGTTTGGCGGCTACAAGGAAAGCGGGTATGGACGGGAAGGAGGGTTGCATGGGTTGGGGGCGTATCTCAACCTCAATTGAGCTGCATGGCTCACAAGGATGGCCGCGAAAGACATGTCAGGGTTGGATGATGAGTCGAATTACCGTGGCCTTGGTTTCTTTTCCCGCAGAGATGCTGAGCACATAAGCACCTGGTGAGATACCGCTAACGTCCAACGTGAAGCGGCCTGACACATCAGCCACGTAGCGCGAACTGTACACCAAGCGACCTGAGGGGTCGAATAGGTTGAGGTGGCCACGGCTATTAGGCGATGTTACTGGTAGTTGGATCTGGACTTGATCGGCTGCCGGGTTAGGGAACACCGCTATATTGGATGTCGTGGTCGCCCCCGGTACGCTTTGGACAATAGCGAAGCAGGTATCCGTCGCATTGTTCAAGTCCCAACTGGCGATGTAGTTCACCACCGTGCCACCTGGGTTCCCTTCAAGGGTGTAGTTGAATGCGCAATAGACCGTATCGCCATGGCCGGTCACTTCGGTGATGAAGCGCGGTTCTCCTCCGAAGATGCACAGGTCAGAGCCGTCGTAATAACAGATGCCGTAATACGCATTGCTGCCCACCGGCCGCACCTGTCCGGCGATCATCAGTTTCCCATCCACGATGTCCAAGTCGCGTACCTGGCTGGTCCATTCCACCTGCGGGAAGGGATCGAGCCATTGTGTGCCATCCCAAGCCATAAGGTAGCCATTGGCGTTGCCGAATTCGCAGAACTCACCGCCTACGTAGAGCAACCCATTGAACACCACCATGTCGTTCACCCATGGATCGCATGAAATACCACTGCCCACGGGCTCCCAACCCGCAGGGGTGACCTTCGCGATGTCGTTGATCCCAGATGCCGTATTGAAATTACCTCCGACATAGATCTCGCCTTGGTACTGGGCAATGGAACTGAGGCCCTGGGGTGCGGTCATGAAATCGACCGTATCGCCTGTGCGCCACGAAGAGCCATCGTAAATGGCCCAATTGTGAACGGGAATGCCTGCCACAGAATCGAGGATACCGAGCACATGTAGTTCATCGTTCAATATTCGCATTCCCCAGACAACTCCTGTTGCTCCCGATCCACCTATGCTTTCCCAGTCGGTGCCGTTGAAGCGAGCCAACCGAGATGTACCAGGACCGGGTCCCATCTGGTTGAAAAACCCACCGACGTAAAGCGTATCGTGATACAGCTCAATCCCAAGGGGAGTGGCGCTCGCATCGGGAACCACCCCTGTGCCCAAAGCGTTCCACGCGCCATACCATTGTGCAACACCATGCACCGGAATCCCGTCGGCATAGTTGAATTGCCCGCCGACCAAGAGTCGCATTGCTGTCGAGTCATAGATCATCGAGCGTGGTCCGTTGCTCAAGCCACCACCCAATGTCTGCCATTGAGCTAAAATGACCAATGGGCAGGCAAAGCCCACCATGGCTGCCAAGAAGCGCATGGTCAAGGCTGGATAATGAGACGAACGATCGTTGCATCGCTGGCCTTGTCCTCAGAAATACTGAGAACGTACGCGCCTGGTGCGATATGGCCCACATTAAGATCGAACCGTCCCGATTGATTTGCCGCGTAGCGAGACATGCGCACCAATCTGCCCGACGGGTCGAATAGGCGCAACTCGCCTTGACTAGAAGCCATCTCAAAATAGTTTTTGGTAGCGAGCCGGAGGGATTTTGCGGGCAGCCTAGGCGCGAGACCCGCGCATAGCTGGACGCTCTGTAAGGGTTGAGCAACGACGGATGCCCGGAAAAGACCCCGGCGTAGCCCG